>DBGFTB010000018.1:0-31273 GCA_048532905.1 Collinsella aerofaciens | reverse complement strand
GTATACAGGTGTAGCGTAGTTCGGGAATTCGTAAGCCTTCATCAGGTTTACACGCGTCAAAAATTCGTTGGCGGAATATACGCCGCTGAAATTCTCCCCAGGGATATTCATAAACTTGGGCAGGCCCGCGCCGCTGCCGATGAACACGGCCTCGAAGCCCTCCTGCTCCATCAGTTCGTCGATGGTGATGGACCGGCCCACCACCACGTTGGTCTCGATCTTCACGCCCAGGTCCTTCAGCCCGTCCACTTCCTTCTGGACAATGGATTTGGGCAGACGGAACTCGGGGATGCCGTAGACCAGCACGCCGCCGCCGGTAAAGAAGGCCTCAAAGACGGTAACGTCAAAGCCGTTGCGGGCGAGCTCGCCGGCGCAGGTGATGCCGGACGGGCCGGAGCCGACGACGGCGACCTTCTTGCCGTTCTTGGGAGCCATCTTGGGCGTGGAAGCGAGCTCGGGGCGATCACCCAGGAAGCGCTCGAGCTGGCCGATGGCCACGGGCTCGGACTTCTTACCACGGATGCACTTGCCCTCGCACTGGTTCTCCTGCGGGCAGACGCGGCCGCAGATGGCGGGAAGCATGGAGTCCTCGCGGATGGTATCGAGAGCGCCGCCGAAGTCCTTCGCGCGGATCTGCTCGATAAAGCGGGGAATGTTGATGTTGACGGGGCAGCCCTCAACACAGAACGGCTTCTTGCAGTTGAGGCAGCGCTCGGCCTCGGCCAGCGCCATCTCCTCGGTGAAGCCCTTGTCGACGGGGCGGAAGTCGCAGGCGCGCTCGGCAGCCGGCTCCTCGTTATCGGGGGTGCGGGGCGACTTCATATCGGCAACGAAACGACCGTTAACTAGTGGCATGCGCAGCTCTTTTCCTCATAGGCCTTGAGGGACTCGCCCTCTTCGGAACGGTAAGCGGCCTGGCGGGCACGAAGGTCATCCCAGTCGACCAGGGTGGCATCGAAGTCGGGGCCGTCGACGCAAGCGAACTTGGTCACGCCGCCCACCTCGACGCGGCAGCAGCCGCACATGCCGGTGCCGTCAACCATGATGGGGTTGAGCGACGCGGTGATGGGGGTGTCGTACTTCTGGGCGGTGAGGGTCGAGAACTTCATCATCGGAACGGGGCCGACGCAGAAGACCTGGCTCACGGCCTTGTCCTGCAGCAGGCGCTCCAGCGGAGCGGTGACAACGCCCTGCTCGCCGTAGGAACCGTCGTCAGTGGTGATGTGGATGTGGTCCTCGTCGAGGAGCTCGCGGAACTGGTCCTCCATGAGCAGGAGGTCCTTGGTGCGGGCGCCCATGATGGCGTGCACCTCGTGGCCGGTCTCGACCAGGTGCTTGGCGACCGGGAAGGCAATTGCCAGGCCGACGCCGCCGCCAATGACGGCGCAGGGGCCCTCGGCCATCTCGGTGGGAACGCCCAGCGGGCCCACGACGTCGCGCAGCGACTCGCCGGCCTCGTAGGTGGAAAGCATCTCGGTGGTCTTGCCGATCACCATGAAGATGAACTCGACCCAGCCCTCGTCACCGTTCCAGCCAGCTAAGGTAAACGGGACACGCTCGCCCGTCTCGTTGGCGCGAACCATGAGGAACTGTCCAGCGTGCGCATGCTTGGCGATTGCGGGCGCCTCGATGCGGAACTTGAACACCTTCTCCGAGAACTGCGTCTTCTCCAGGATCTTATACATAGAACCCCTCTCTTGTTAGGGCTGCCGAACCGTGCCTCCACGGAAATGGACGGTAGCCCGAGTAAAACCGTACGCGCACAGGCGTTGTGCAGACATACGGTGCAAATTATACCCTCATGGCAATGTCGCTTACGTGTATCTTTGGCAGGCGGGAAAAGTGACCTGCCAAAAAGGGACAGGTTTATTTTGGTCGGTTTTATCAGGCAAAACGGCAAAGGGGGCCGGCCTCGCGCTTCGTTGAGGCCGGCCCCCTTTGGGGCGTTATGCATGTATGGTGGCAGCATGTTTATTGCGATGTATCGACTGCGGCGTTTCTGCAGATAAAAGCTGCCAAAATAAACCTGTCCCTAAATGGTAGGTTTTAGTGCTTCCCGTTGGCGGAAGCGGCGCCGTTTACGTGATCGCGGGCGTAGATTACGCCGTGGACGATGGCCAGACCGGCGGCATCTGCGGCGCGGGCGCAGGTGTCCTGGAAATCCTCGGCTTCGCGGGCGCGCAGCTGCTTGAGCACGTAGTCTGCCACGGCCATCTTGCCGGGAGGGTTGCCGATGCCGGTGCGGATACGGCTAAAGTCGCGGCTGCCCATCTTGTCGATGATGGAGCGCAGGCCGTTATGGCCAGCATGGCCGCCGCCCACCTTAACACGCACGTCGCCGGCGGGAATATCGAGCTCGTCGTGGATTACGAGTAGCTCCTCGGCCTTGATTTTGTATTCGCGGCAAAGCTTGGAGATGGGGCCACCCGAGGTATTCATGTACGACTGCGGCTTGACCAGCACAATCTGGCGCTTGCCGCCCTCTTCCTCGGCATCGTTGATATTGATGAGCGCGACCTCGGCGCCTGCTTGGTTTTTCCAGTACGTGACGCCGGCCTGACGGGCCAGCTCGTCGATCGCCTTAAAACCGGCGTTGTGGCGGGTCTCGGCATACTCATCGCCAGGGTTGCCAAGTCCGGCAACCATGCGAATCTTAAGCGGCTGTGCAGCTGCCATGTTCATCCTTTCGTTACACAAAAGTTCAATCAACGACAAAGGCTACCACGCCCGCCGAAGGCGAGGAAAGGTTGCAGCAAAGTCATTTCAGAAAACAGCTGCCCCGAGACAGCAGGAAGCCCCGGACACGCCGGGAGGGGTTATCAAAGCGAACATCCCGCAGCCGCAAAGCGGCGAGGACGTTCGCGTGATAACCCCGCAGGCGTGTCCGGGGCTTCCGGAGGGATGCGAGGGTCGAGCGACTACAGCGCGAAGTCGCCGCCGACGAGCGTGGAGACGGGCTCCTCGTGGTAAACGGCGGAGATGGCCTGAGCGAACTCCTCGGCGACCGAGATGGTCTTGATCTTGCCGCCGACCTCGACGGGAATGGCGTCGGTGACGAGGCACTCGACGATCGGGGCGTCGTTCAGACGCTCGATGGCCGGACCGGAGAAGATGCCGTGGGTGGCGCAGACGTAGATGTCGCCAGCGCCCATAGCCTTGAGCTCCTTGACGTTGGCGCACAGGGTACCAGCGGTGTCGATCATGTCGTCGTTGATGATGCAGGTCTTGCCCTTGATGTCACCGATGATGCCCATGACCTCGGCGGCGTTGTGGCGCGGACGGCCCTTGTGGGCGATGGCCAGGTCGCAGCCGAGCATGTCGGACAGCTTCTTGGCGGCCTTGGCGCGGCCCACGTCGGGGGAGACGACAACCAGGTTGTCGGTGTCGAAGTGCATGTCGTTGTAGTACTGGCCAAACAGCGGCAGTGCGGACAGGTGGTTGACCGGGATATCAAAGAAGCCCTGGATCTGGCCCTGGTGCAGGTCGAGGGTGATGATGCGGTTGACGCCGGCGCGCTCGAGCAGGTTGGCGACGAGGCGGGCGGTGATGGGCTCGCGCGGGCCGGCCTTGCGGTCCTGGCGGGCATAGCCGTAGTGGGTGATGACGGCGGTGATGGAGCGGGCGGATGCGCGCTTGGCAGCGTCGGTGGCGATGAGCAGCTCCATGAGCATGTCGTTGACGTTGCCGCCGGCCACGGACTGAATCAGGAAGACGTCGGCGCCGCGGACGGTCTCGTCGTAGCGGGCGTAAATCTCACCATTGGCGAACTGCTTTAGCGTAAGGCCCGAAAGCTCGACCCCAAGGTACTCAGCGATCTTCTGAGCGAGGGGACGGTTGGAGGAACCGGAATACACGCGGATGGACTTGCGCATATTCTCCGACTTCTCGGGATCATTAATCGGCATTACCCTTCTCCTTTATATCGAATGCCATATAGATGCCTTGTTGCATTGTAACCGCGCGACGGGGTTAATCGGGTCTTGATAACGTCTTTACTGTCAACGGACACGAACCGACCACTCATCCGGTTGCGCAGGTCACGATAGAAAAAGGAGCCGCCCCCATGGGAACAGCTCCTTAGATGCTTGGTAAAACGTTATACCTCGTCGTCCTCGTGCAGACGGCGGCGATAATCGGCGGCCCAGCCCTCAATGTTTACCTGACGGGCGCGGCCCAGGCCAAGTGCGTCGGCCGGGACCGGCTCGGTGATGACGGAGCCGGCGGCCACGAGCGCGCCGTCGCCGATCTGGGCGGGCGCGACCATCATGGTGTCGGAACCGATGAAGGCGTCCTTGCCGATGACGGTCTTGTGCTTGTGCACGCCGTCGTAGTTGCAGGTGATGGAGCCCGCGCCCACGTTGACGCCGGAGCCCATGGTGGTGTCGCCGATGTAGGACAGATGCGGCACCTTGGAGCCCTCGCCGATCGTGGACTTCTTGATCTCCACGTGCGTGCCGGCCTTGGAGCCGTCGAGCATGTGGGTGCCCGGGCGCAGGTAGGCGCGCGGGCCGCAGTCGACGCCGTTCTCGATGACGGCCTCGATGGCGATGGTCTCATCGATGATGCAGCCGCTGCCGACGGTGGTGTCGGTGAGGCGGCTGTTGGGGCCGAGCTGGCACTCTTCGCCCACGGTGACGTGACCGATCAGATGCGTCTGCGGCCACACGATGGTGTCGCGGCCGATGACGGCATCGGGGCCGATCCAGGCCTGCGTGGGGTCGATGAAGGTAACGCCCTCGGCCATCCAGTGCTCGTTGATGCGGTCGCGCGCGATGGCAGTGAGCTGTGCGAGCTGGATGCGGCTGTTGACGCCCAGGCCGTCGCGGTAGTCATCGCAGTGGAAGATGGAGACCGCCTGGCCGTGACCCTTGAGGATTTCGAGCATGTCGGGCAGGTAGTACTCGGACTGCGCGTTGTCGTTGCCGATCTCGTTAATGTGGGCGGCGAGCTGCGCGCCGTCAAAGGCGTAGCAGCCGGCGTTGCACTCCAGCAGCGTGGCGGCCTGCTCGGGCGTGCAGTCCTTCTGCTCGATGATGCGCTCGATCTGGCCGTCGGCGCCCAGCTTGATGCGGCCGTAGCCAAAAGGATCGGGCGGGGTCATGGTCATGACGGTGCAGGCGAGCTCGCCGGTGGCGACGGTCTGCGCGAACTTGGCGACGGTGTCGGCGGTGATGAGCGGCAGGTCGCCGTTGAGCACGACGACGGGGCCTTGCGTGATGCCGCAGGCCTCGAGCGCGACCTTCACGGCGTGACCGGTGCCCAGGCGCTCGGTCTGCTCGACGCACTCGACCTTGGTGGCACTGTTGGCGTAGGCACCGTCGATGAGGGCGCGCATCTCGTCGGCGTGGCTACCGATGACAACCACGACGTGGCTGCAGCCGGCCTTGATGGTGGCGTCGACGATCCACTGGACCATGGGCTTGCCCAGGATCTTGTGCGAAACCTTGCAGTGGTTCGACTTCATGCGGGTGCCCTCGCCGGCAGCGAGGATAATTGCGGTTGCGTCCATGTGATCTCCTGTTACGTTATAGAGACGTGTGTTTGGAAACGATACACGGCGCAATATGATACCGCAGGCATATGTTGAGCGCGTAGCGATTGGCTCATGGCGGCCGATGTCGGTGCCGCCGGCGTGGCGTTTGCGCTGCTTGCGTGCGGCGTTGGCGGTGCTGCGGAGCTGTCGTTTGAGCGAGGGGACGGGGGTGCCCGTGGACAACATACAAGAGGAGTTTGGCGGCGAGCCCGTCGCGGCATTCTCGATGTCGCATCCGGCTGTGCCGGCCCTCTACATGGTGCTGACGCTGGGGCTCACCATGTTCTCGATGCAGCCGGTGCTGATTGCGCTGTCACTTGCGGGCGGGCTGGCGTATGGATTTGCGACGCGCGGGGCTGCCCGCACGCTGGGCGCACTCCGCTGGCAGCTGCCGGTGATTTTGATTATCGCGCTGGTCAATCCGCTGTTTAGCGCCTCGGGCTCGACGGAGCTGTTCCGTATTGGCATGCGCGCGGTGTATCTGGAAAGCATGGTATACGGCCTGTGCATGGGCGGGCTGTTTGTGGCGAGCGTGCTGTGGTTTGAGGCCGCGGCGTCGATGCTCGAATACGACAAGGTGCTCGCGCTGCTGGGCAATGCCGCACCGGTGATTGCGCTCATGATCTCGATGTGCATGAGGCTTATCCCGCAGTTTTTACGCCGCGGTCGTACGGTGCTGGCGGTGCAGGATGCGATTGATGTGCCGGGCCGCGCGCCCACCGATCCCGTGCGATCGCGCCTGCGGGCGTCGAGCGTGTTGATGGGCTGGGGCATGGAAGATTCGCTGGAGCGCGCGGACGCCATGCGCTCCCGTGGGTGGGGCGCCGCGACGCGTCGAACGACGTATGCGCGGTATCGGCTGGGGCGCGGCGATGTTGCCGCGCTGGTTGGACTTGCGCTGTTTGGCATGGCCACGACGGCAGTGGCGTGGACTGCGACGATGCAGTATTCGTTTTACCCGCAACTATCGGTGCCGGCGCCGTGGCTGGGCTATGTCGTGTACGCTGCCTGGATGATGCTGCCTTGCGCGTCGCACGCGATTGATGAGAAGAGGTTTGGCTGATGGCTCGGTTGGATAGGAGCTCGGCGGCGGGTGTGGCATATGGCTCGGCCGCGCCGGCGATTGAGGTGCGAGGCCTTAGTTTTGCCTATCCCGGGGCCGAGGCGCCGGTGCTCGAGGGGCTTGATTGGCGTGTTTCCCAAGGTGCGTTTGCACTGCTTGTTGGCGGTACCGGTTCGGGCAAGTCGACGCTGCTGTCGCTGCTCAAGCCCGAGATCGCGCCGGCGGGTACGCGCTCCGGCGAGCTGCGCGTGCTGGGCGAGCCCGTCGCCGACATGGATGTGCGGGCATCGGCGGAGCGCGTGGGCTATGTGTTCCAGGATCCCGAGAACCAGATCGTGTGCGAAACCGTGTGGCACGAGATGGCGTTTGGCCTGGAAAACTTGGGGCTAGCACGTGATGAGATGCGCCGTCGCGTAGCTGAGACCAGCTATTTCTTTGGGCTGGAAGATTGGCTTCACCGCGATACTGACACGCTTTCGGGTGGTCGCAAACAGTTGCTGTCGTTGGCGGCCGTTCTGGCGTTGCGCCCGCGCGTGCTGCTGCTCGACGAGCCCACGTCTCAGCTTGATCCGGTTGCGGAGAAGAATTTCCTGCACGCGCTGTTTCGTGTGAATCGCGAGCTGGGCTGCACGGTTGTTGTGGCGACGCATCAGCCGCGGCCGATGCTCGAGTATGCGACGTGTACGTACCGGATTGAGGGCGGTCGCGTGCGCGAGGTGGCGGATATGTCTTCTTTGGGACGCCGAGAATCGCTGTTTTCCGATGACATGTTGGGGTGGGGTGCCATCCGATGTGCAAAAAACGGAGTATTCAGCAGGCGTGAGGACAATTTGGGTTCTCTGGAGCCGCCCGGGGACGTATCGAGCGCGAAAAAAAGTTCGGAATTGGACAAATCGTCCGAATTTGTGGCGCAAACGTCGCTCGAGAACGGCTCGGAAGCCTTCTCGCGCACGGATGGAAGCAGAATACTCCAAAAAATGCACGGCGGGTCGGCTACCACCCTGTCGGAAGGCTGGTTTCGCTACGATCGAGCGTCCGGCTGGGTGTTGCGTGGGCTCGATGCGTCGTTTTCGGCCGGTGCGGTGCATGCGGTTGTTGGCGGTAACGGCTGCGGCAAGTCGACGATGCTCTCGGTGCTGGCGAAGACCGCCAAGCTGCAGCGCGGCCGCATGGTGCGCGGAGCGGCCTCGGCGGCGCTGCTGCCTCAGAATCCCAAAGCATTGCTGGTTGCCGAGACGGTTCGCGATGAGCTGATGGAATGGGCCTCGACCTGCGGATATGACGAGAACTTGGCGCGGGAGCGTGCGGCGAGCTTGGGGTTGTCGGGTCTGGATGGACGCCATCCGTACGATCTTTCGGGCGGGCAGCGTCAACTGCTTGCATTGGCAAAACTGCTGCTAATCGGCCCCGAACTGCTATTGCTCGATGAGCCCACCAAGGGTCTAGACCTGTTCAGCCGCCGCATCATCGCCCGCGCCCTGCGTGACCATGCGAAGGCTGGCGGCACCGTCATCATGGCTACGCACGATTTGGACTTTGCCGAGCAGGTAGCCGACGACGTCGTCATGATGTTTGACGGCGAGATTGCCTGCATGGAGCCGCCGGCCGACTTCTTTGCCGATAACGTGTTTTATAGGGCGTGATGGGATGACGGATTATCGCGTCGCGCGCTTGCTTGCAAAACTGGAGGTCCCGCTGTTGTTGGCGGTGCCGGCGGTGATGGCCGCCGCGTTGCTGTCGGGTGTTGAGCAGGCAGCATTGGCCATGCTGGTTGTGGTGGCGCTGGTGCTCGCGCTGTTCTTTGCGGGTTACGAGGCATCTCGTCCGGGTTTGCGCCAGATTATGCCCACGCTGGTTCTGGCAGCATTGGCCGCGGCGGGGCGCATCTTGTTTGGCCCCATTCCCGACTTTAAACCCGTGAGTGCCATCGCCATTATCGCGGGGGCGACGCTTGGTCGCCGCAATGGTTTTATGGTCGGTGCGTTGGCGGCGCTGACCAGCAATTTCTTTTTTGGGCAGGGCATGTGGACGCCGTGGCAGATGTATGCCTGGGGACTCGTGGGATACGTTGGCGGTGCGCTGGCGCATGCCGGCGCTTTTGATCGCGCCGATGGCACCGTGCGTATGCCGGCGCTGCTGACCTACGGCTTTGCTTCGGGTTTGCTGTACGGCGTTGTGATCAACGCCTACGACATTATCGGTTTTGTTCAACCGCTCACGTGGGCGGGTGCCATGGCACGTCTTGCCACGGCAGTGCCGTTCGATATCACACACGGCCTCGCGACCTGCGTGTTCTTGGCTGCCTTGTACAAGCCTTGGTGCCGTCGCATTAACCGTGTCGTCGTGAAATACGGGCTGTAGGGCATTTTGCGTTCCCTCACGAACTTGCGGTGGAATAGTTCTTGTTTTTGGCTATTTGCTGCCCAAACAGGAACTATTCCACCGCACCTTATAGGGGGAGAGGGGCCACATAATCTGTTTTCCTCTGTCCCCCCCCAGGAATTACTTGGGGCTAGAGTTCTAGCGTGAGGGTGACGGGGCAGTGGTCGCTGCCAAAGATGTCGCCGCGGATGCCGGTGTCGCGTACGTTGTCGGCGATTGCGTCGCTTACTAGGAAGTAGTCGATGCGCCAGCCGGCGTTGTTCTTGCGGGCATTAAAGCGATAGCTCCACCAGCTGTAGACGCCCTCGACGTCCGGATTTGCCGCGCGCCAGGTATCGGTAAAGCCGGCGTTGAGCAGCTCGGTAAACTTGCCGCGTTCTTCGTCCGAAAAGCCGGCGTTGCCGCGGTTGGACTTGGGGTTCTTAAGGTCGATCTCCTCGTGCGCCACGTTAAAGTCGCCGCAGGTCACGACGGGTTTGCCACTCTCGCGCTCAAGCGCGCTCAAAAAGCCGCGATAGGCATCATCCCAGGCCATGCGCACGTCGATGCGGGCGAGTTCGTTTTGCGCGTTGGGAGTGTAGACATCCACAAACCAGAACTTGTCGAACTCCAACGCGCAGACGCGGCCCTCGGTCGCGGCTTGGGCGACGAGTTCGGCCGCCTCGCCCTCGCCGGCGTAGGGTAACAGCGCGTCAGCGTGCAGCACGCGCAGCGGTTCCTGGCGGCTAAAGACCGCAGTGCCCGAATAGCCTTTACGCTCGGCGTAGCTCCAGGTTTGGCGATAGCCGGGCAGGTCAATATCAACCTGGCCTTCTTGCAGCTTGGTCTCTTGCAACGCCAGGATATCGACGTCGAGTTCTTGCGCGATCTGGATAAAGCTCGGGTCCTTTTTGAGCACGGCGCGCAGGCCGTTAACGTTCCACGAGGCAAAGGTGTAAGTCTGAGGCATGGTGTCCTTTCGACGGGGTTGGCAGGCTTAAGATTAACGCAACAAGAGCGGGGCGGAGTCCGCGAGTGATAGTGCGAACGCCGCCGTCCCGGAGACACGGACGGAGGACATATATGACGCAGGAAATATCAAACCCCAAACAGGCGTCCGCCGCGCTGGCGGAGCTGTTCGAAACCCATAGTCACGTGGTCTTCTTTGGCGGCGCGGGTGTTTCCACGGCGAGTGGCATCCCCGATTTCCGCAGCGTGGACGGCCTGTATCACCAGCAGTTTGCCTATCCGCCCGAGACCATGCTCTCGCACAGCTTTTACGAGGCGCATCCTGCGGAGTTCTTCGACTTTTACCGCACCAAGATGATCGCGCTTAACGCTAAGCCCAACCGCTGCCACATCAAGCTGGCCGAGCTGGAGCGCGCCGGCAAGCTTGATGCCGTGGTGACGCAAAATATCGACGGCCTGCATCAGATGGCCGGCTCGCAACGCGTGTTCGAGCTGCACGGATCGGTCCATCGCAACATTTGCCAGTCGTGCGGCGCGGTCTATAGCGCCGAGTGGATTTGCTCGCGCGAGCACGAGGACGCCGCGGGTGCGCCTGTGTGTCCTGCGTGCGGCGGGCGCATCAAGCCCGATGTGGTGCTCTACGAGGAGCCGCTCGATGAGCATGTGCTGACCGGTGCCGTTGCCGCCATCGCCGCGGCCGATGCCCTCATTGTGGGTGGGACCTCGCTCGTGGTGTATCCGGCGGCGGGCCTTACGCGTTACTTTACCGGCGATACGCTGGCCATATGCAACCTTGCTCCCACCGATCAGGATGCAAATGCCGACCTGCTGATTTCTTGCGACATCGCGGCCGCGTTTGCGTTCTAGCCCGCGCGCGCGGATACAATAGAAAGACTGAGTGCAAAGCGACCCCGCCGCCAGCTCCCCAAGCTCGGCGGCGTGGGCATTTTAGGAGGATGTTCATGGCGAACGACAGCAAGACATGGCGGTGCGGAAAGTATGAGCTCAGCTTTGACCGTCCGCGCATCATGGGCGTCCTCAACGTGACGCCCGATTCGTTTAGCGATGGCGGGGAGCACTTCGACCCCGATGCCGCCATCGAGTACGGCCTGGCGATGCTCGACGCCGGCGCCGACATCATCGACGTGGGCGGCGAGTCCACGCGCCCCGGCTTTACCCCGGTCAACCCCGACGAGGAGGCTCGCCGCGTGCTGCCCGTGGTGCGTGCGCTGGCCAAGGAGGGCGCCATCGTCTCGATCGACACGCGTCATGTGGCGGTTGCCAAGGCGGCCGTGCGCTGCGGCGCCTCGATCGTCAACGACGTGACGGGCTTCACTGATCCCAAGATGGTCGAGTTCGTTAAGACGAGCACCTGCGGCGTCATCGTGATGCATGCCGGCGAGGTCGCCGCGCCCGCACGCACGCACGCAACGGTGCAGCTCGATACCTCGGCAGCGGCGTTTGTTGCCGAGAAGGCGCGCGAGGCGGCTGCCGAGGCCGCGCGTGAGGCCGAGAAGCCGGCTCGCCGCCGTCGCGGCAAGTTGCTGGGCGAGCCTAAGCCGGAGGCCAAGCTTCCGGGCGGCGTGGTGCAGCCCTCGTTGCCGTTTGGCGAACCGGAGCCCACGTCCGAGCCTGCAAGCGAGCAGGAGACGCCGGCCGCCGAGCAGGCTGCTGCCGTCGAGGCCGTCGCGCCTGCGCCCGAGGCCGCATCGGAGTCCAATGACCGCCTGGCCGCCATGATGCGCCGCAGTGCCCGCCGTGAGGAGGCCTATGTGCCCACCTCGCAGCTCCGCCGCTTTACCCTGCCCGATTCTGCGCCCATCATGCGCCGCGTCATGGGCTTTCTGTCCGACCAGGCCCGCACGCTCATCCATGCCGGTGTGTCGCGCGACCGCATCTGCATCGATCCTGGCCCGGGCTTTGGTAAGTCGGCTAACGAGGACATCGTCATCCAGCGCGAGACTGCCAAGATGGCGTCACTGGGCTATCCGCTCATGTGTGCCGTGTCGCGCAAGCGCTTTGTGGGCGCCGTCTCGGGCGTGACCGAGGCCGCCGAGCGCGATGCCGCTACGTTTGGCGTGTGCCTGGGCGCCATCCAGGCCGGTGCCAACATCGTGCGCGTGCACGACGCCGCGGGTTTTGCGCAGTTCCTGAACGGCTACTGGGCGGTTGCCAAGCCACAGCCGCGCCGCGCGTTTGTGGCCGTGGGCTCCAACCTGGGGCATCGCTGCGACAACATCCGCGCCGCACGCGAGATGATCGCCGAGATTCCACTCACCTGCGTGTCTAACTCCTCCAAGATTTACGAGAGCGAGCCGGCCTACGAGACGCGCCAGGACGCGTTTGCCAACGCCGTCATCGAGATCAAGACCGAGCTGGCGCCGCTGGTGCTGCTCGATGAGCTCATGAAGATCGAGGCCGAGCTGGGGCGCGACCGCTCCAAGAAGGCCAAGGCCAACGGTCCGCGCACCATCGACCTGGACCTGCTGTGGATGGATGGCGAGACCCACGGCGGCAAAAAGCTGCGCCTGCCGCATCCTCTCATTGGCGAGCGCGACTTTGTGCTGGTGCCGCTCGAGGACCTGATGCACGACCCGGCGCGGTTCTTCCGCTACAACGGTGTCGAGGTCAAGGAGCCCGAGGACCGCGTGGGCCATATCGTTGGCGAATTGGGGCGTATGTAGATGATCGAGATGAATGCTGTTGCCGCCGGCACCGAGCTCGACGCGGCGCGTAACGCGGGCCGCGAGGGCGTGTCCGCGGGCTGGTGCGCGTGGAGCGCGGGCGATGCTTCGCTGACGTTTTCGCTGGTCGTGCGTCCGGATGTGAATATGCACGCCTTCCACGGCCTGCCGTTTGTGGCCGCGATGGGCATGATGGATGCGCTCGTGGGCACGGCTTCGACGCCGGGGTTGGGCCTTGCCGGTAAGGTGGGTATCCAGTGGCCGAGCGATATCGTGTGCGGTGCGCCTGCGTTTGAGACGTCGCTCGCGCGTGTTACCGTGAACGGCGGTGCCGGTGCTGCGGGCATGTTCGGTGCCGTGACGGTGGATATTGAGCGTTCGGCGCTGAGCGAGCTTGGTGTGGACGTAGCTGACGAAGCGCTGGTCGAGACGCTGGCCGCCGCCGTGCTGGCCCGCGTGGACGCCTGGGCGGTTGTTGCCAACACGCCGCAAGGCGCCGCAGGGCCGCTGGCTCCCGTGCTGGGCGAGTACTTCGACATGGTGCCGCTGCTGGGCCGCCAAGTTGCGGCGGTGTCGCCCAACGGTTTGCCGCTTGCGGTCGGTGTGTTTGCGGGTCTGGACATCTGGGGTCGCGCGACCATCAAGACCGATGCCGGCGAGCAGGAGTTTCCGCCCGAGGCCGTGCGCATTCGCGGACTGTAACGCGAGGCGCCCGCGCTCAAAGATAACGATGACAACAAAGCCCTCCTCGGCCTGCACCGGGGAGGGCTTTGCGTGACTGCGGGGTAGCACCTCGGACCTATTCCTCAAAATTGAAAATTATTCAGTTTTGAGGAATAGGCTTGGCGAACGTTTGCGGGGCTGTGGCATCGGGCGTGCTCGACTTAAGCCCCTGCTCTATCCCAGCTCCTGCATGCGGCGGTAGATTTCGCAGATGCCCTTGATGGTGAGCTGTCCGTCGACCACGTCGAAGGCATCGGTCGAATCGGCGACGATGCCGGCGAGGCCGCCCGTGGCGATAACGGTGGCATCCTCGCGGCCCAGCTCGCGCTTCATGCGCGCGACCAGGCCCTCGGCCATGGCGGCGGCGCCCATCACGGCGCCGACCTTAATGCACTCCTCGGTATCGCGGCCGATGGCGTGTTCGGGCGCCTCGAGCGGCACGCTGGCGAGCTTGGCGGCACGGGCGGCAAGCGCGTCCATGGAGATGCGAATGCCCGGCGCGATCGCTCCGCCAATGTAATAACCGTCCTCATCGATGACGTCGATATTGGTCGCGGTGCCAAAGTCCACCACGATTGCCGGCGCGCCGTAGAAAGTTTCGGCCGCAACGGCGTTAGCGACGCGATCGGCGCCTACGGCTTGGGGACGCGCCGCGCGCAGCTTGGTCACCGCGGCCGTCTGCGGCCCGATGACGATGGCGTCCGCGGCAATGCGGTCGGCCACGGCGTGCCATTCGCGCGAGAGCTGCGGCACCACGCCGGCAAAGGCGATCGCGTCGACCGCGTCGAGCGAAAGGCCGTACATCTTAAAGAAACCCATCAGGCGCACATGGATCTCGTCGGCGGTATAGGAGCGGTCGGTGGGCATGCGCCACGACTGCACCAGCTCGTCTCCGTCAAACAGGCCCATGGCCGTCTGCGTGTTTCCCATATCGATAGCGAGCAGCATGTCTACTCCCAGTGTTGGCATAAAAGGACGCGCACCATTGTATACGCGCCGCCGACGGCACTCGGCTGCGATTCGTTTACGGTGATAGGGGCTGAGGGGTTTAAATATGAAGGAATTATGCTCTACGAGATTTTCCTTGCCGTTTACCGAACTCCCGCGTAATATTCTTTTTTGCGCACATGAGGCGCCCAGACATTGCGGGGTGGAGCAGTCTGGTAGCTCGCCGGGCTCATAACCCGGAGGTCGTAGGTTCAAATCCTGCCCCCGCGACCAAGAACTTGCAGCTCGTCGGCCTAGCCGGCGAGCTTTTTTGTTATCCCGGGACTGTGTTTTCGGTCCAATTCTTGGCCTCTCAAACAAAATCTCGATCTGTAACATCTAGACCCGATTTGGGCGGCTAAGTGTTACAGATCGAGATGTTTCGGCAGGACGGTCTTCGTTTGTCTAAATCTGTAACACGAGGGACGGATTTTGCCGAGTTGTTGTTATAGATTGAGATTTTCTAGCAGGCGGGTTTGGTTTGTCTCGATCTGTAACGGGTAGGGGTCAAAAGTGGGTCTAGCTGTTACAGATTGAGATTGTTGAGGTTGGGTCGAGGGGAATATCTCGATCTGTAACAGTAAGACCCAGTTTTGCCGCGTAACTGTTACAGATTGAGACAAACCGACGGGCCGCCCCGTCCCATCCACCTGCCGCTACCTGCTGTCCGCCGATTTCCGTTGCGCTGTTGTATTCCCATGCCATATTCTCTAGACAACTACGCGGCATCATCGCCGCCGCGCCTACAAGAGAGGAATGTTCATGACCGCACCTGCATCCAAGCTGCTCCAGCCCATTACGGTTGGCCCCCTTGAGCTCAAGAACCGCATTATGTTTCCGCCGCTGACCACCGGCTACGAGGAGCGTGACGGTTCCATCGGCGAGCGCAGCCTGGCTTTTTACGAGCGCTTGGCCCGTGGCGGCGTGAGCTACATCGTCATCGGCGACGTCGCTCCCGTCATGACCGCAAGCCCCACGCCCAAGCTGGCAACCGACGCCCAGATCCCCACGTTTAAGGCGCTGGCCGACGCCGTCCACAAGCACGGCGCCAAGGTCGCGCTGCAGCTGTTCCACCCCGAGTACGATGTGCCCGGTGTCGGCCGCATGGTCATGGGATCCATGGCCGCCGCCAAGGCCGCGCAGGAGGCCAAGGCCGCCGGCGACGAGGAGACCTTTGCCGCCAAGATGGCCGAGTCCAACGAGATTCGCAATCAGGCATACGCCAAGCTGCACCACGACATGCAGCACTTTGTGAACGAGGCGAGCGTAGAGCAGCTCACCCAGATCAAGGAGGCCATCGCTGCCTCGGCCGCCCGCGCGCAGCAGGCCGGCATCGACGCCATCGAGGTCCACGGCGACCGCCTGGTGGGTTCGCTGTGCTCGGCCATCCTCAACCAGCGCACCGACGAGTACGGTGGCTCGTTCGAGAACCGCGTTCGCTATGCGCTGGAGGTCGTCGCCGCCATTAAGGAGGCCGCGCCGCAGCTGATGGTGGAGTACAAGCTCCCCGTGATCATGGAGAACCCCGACGGCACGCCGCGCGGCAAGGGCGGCCTGCAGCCCGACGAGGCCTGCGAGTTTGCCAAGCTGCTCGAGGGCGCGGGCATCGACATGATCCAGGTTGCACAGGCCAACCACACCGGCAACATGGGCGACACCATTCCGCCCATGGGCGCCATGCCCTACAACTGGACGCTGCCCGTGGCCGAGCGCGTCAAGGCTCTGGTCTCCGTGCCGGTGGCCACCGTCGGCCGCGTTGTCTCGGTCGAGGCCGGCGAGAAGATCCTGGAGGATGGCTCGGCTGACATCATCGCCTATGGCCGATCGCTCATGTGCGACCCCGACATTGCGCTGAAGGCCGCCACGGGTGAGCCCATCCGCGAGTGCCTCAACTGCAACAAGGGCTGCGTCGACGCGATTCAAAACCGCAAGTACATCTCGTGCGTGCTCAATGCCGAGAACGGTGACGAGGCGACCATCGCCATCAAGCCGGGCGAGGGCGACAAGAAGATCGCCGTGGTGGGCGGCGGCATCGCCGGCCTGGAGGCCGCGCGCGTGGCGGCCAAGCGCGGCTACGACGTGACCATCTACGAGGCGAGCGATCACTTGGGCGGCCAGATTGTGCTGGCGGCTGCGCCTCCGCGCAAGGACGAAATCATGCGCTCGGTCGAGTACTACGAGAAGATTCTGCCTGGCCTGGGCGTGAAGGTTGAGCTCAGCCATGCCGCTACCGCTGAGGACCTCAACGCCGCCGACGCCGCGATTGTGGCTGTGGGAGCGCACGACGTGGTCATCCCCGTTCCGGGTGCCGACTCGGACAAGGTCGTTTCGAGCTGGGACGTGCTGGCCGGCAAGGTGGAGCTCAGCGGCCGCGTCGCCGTCATTGGCGGTGGCCTGGTGGGCACCGAGACTGCCGAGTACCTGCTGCAGCACGGCTGCGAGGTGGCGATCGTGGAGATGCTCGACAAGATTGCCGCGGGCGAGTCCGAGACCATTCTGCCGCTGATTATGAGCGACTTTGCAGAGCACAACGTGGAGCAGCACGTGAAGACCCGCCTGACCGCCATTACCGACGAGGGCGTGGAGGCTGTTCGCACCACCGAGGACGGCGCCGAGGAGCCGGTGAAGATCGCCTGCGATTACGTGATGATGGCCGTGGGCTCCAAGGCCAACGCGTTTGACCTGGATGGCGTGACGGTGCCCGTGACCTGCGTGGGCGACTGCTCGGGTGAGCGCACCGCCGACATTGCGAGCGCCATTCGCACGGCGTATCACGCGGCCAACGAGCTGTAGTTGAACATCGCGGCCAGGCGGGACGGTAGCACGGATCCGTTTCGCCCGGCTGTGTCCCGTCGGGTGCCAACCGGTGCGGGGCCTGCAAGCGCAGCAGGTCCCGCCCTTTTTGTTTTGCTCCGGTGGATGGCAATGCGCGGTAATCATGAGGAGTGAGGACGTCTACTGCCTTGCAGATCACTCAAAAATATTGTGGGAGGGGTTAATAACTATATCCTCTATACCAAAGGACATAAAGAGATGCCAATTTTGTTGACAAGCGAATGACGATTAGCTGCGAGTCAGCTACCAGCGTAAATAATCGATAAAGAAATGTCGTAATTTGGTGCCAAATGCCCAGATAACGCCGCGTCTATTTTAATTAACTGCTTTGAGCAAACAGTAAAATGCTACTATCTAACTTGCACGTAAGAAAGCAGATTAACGGTTAAGGCTAAGAAGTGGCAGGTATGTCGGAAGCAACTAGGACTCGCACGCATGCGCCCGAGGTTAGGCAGCGCGCCGTCGAGATCCTCCAAGAGGGGGTCGGTCATCGCGCCCTCGCTGCGGAGCTTGGCATTCCCCAGGCCACGGCTCGTCAGTGGGCCCGCGCGTATGCCGTGGGCGGTGCCGACGCCGTTCTCAATGCCGGTTCGCATCATCACACCTATTCGTACGACGTAAAGCTCGCTGTGGTTAAGGACCGTCTGGAAAACGGCTTGACGGTTCGCGAGGCCATGATCAAGCACAAGATTCCCAGCGAGTCTTCGGTCAAGGCTTGGTGCCGTCAGTACCGTGAGAGCGGTGAGTCCGCACTGGTCGATAAGCCGCGCGGTCGCAAGCCGCGCGTTAAAAAGGCGGAATAGCAAACGGGATGGTGCGCCCACGGGGCGCATTTTTCTTGCCGCGCCAACTTTTTGGACCGGCGCGAGCCTATCGGGACATCCTCCAACGTGGTCAATAAACCGCGCGCAGTGGCCCGCGCGTCTGTCGTTGCGGTAAGGGAGCGTCACCCCTCTACTCCAATGCGGACGTGCCCTTACTCCGTACGCCTAAAACTCCCCAGTTGACCGAAAACCCGCTGCCGCTACTCATCAATTGAGCTATAACGTTAAACAATTGCAGCGTTTTTGCATGGGGGAGTGATGGTATGACGCTACTGTATTTCCTTACCCTGTTTCCGCTGGTACCGGCGCTGGGCATGCTGCTCGCGCGCGGTGACCGCGCCCGCGATGCGGTGGGGCTCATAGGCTCCGGCATTATTATGGCGGTGACAGTTGTAGTCGCCGTCATGTTTTTTGGCACGGGTCCGCAGAGCTTTGAGGTTGCCCCCGGCACCTCGCATGTGCTCTCGATCATCAGCTCCGTCATCGACGTAATTCTGTGCGCCGTCATCCTGTACAACGCGTACAAATATAGGAACGCGCTCACCACGGTGCTCGGCATAGCCCAGCTGGTGGGCTCGCTCGTCTTTGCAGCCATGACGCTGCCCGCGGCCGAAGCCGTCACGGCGACGCCGCTCTACCTGGACTACATGAGTGTGATCATGGTCCTCGCCGTCGGTATCGTCGGCAGCCTAATCTGCGTGTATGCCCTGGGCTACATGAAGGACTTCCAGGCCCATGACGAGCACGAGGCTGCGCTGCGCGGGCAGACCGCGCCCGACCGTCGCCCGCAGTTCCTGGCGCTTATGTTCCTGTTCCTCTCAGCCATGTTCGTCATCGTGACGAGCGACAACCTTGAGTGGCTGTTCTGCGGCTGGGAAATCACCACCGTGTGCTCGTTCCTTATGATTGGCTACACGCGCACGCCCGAGGCCATTAAAAACGCCTTTACCCAGATCATCCTCAACATGCTGGGTGGCATCGCGTTTTTGGCCGGACTCATGTACCTGCACGTGAACGGCATGCCGCTGACCATCTCGGGCATGATTGAGCTTTCCGGCGCCGGAACCGCGCAGTCCGCGCTGCTGGTGATGCCGGTCATCCTGTTGTCGCTCGCCGCGCTCACCAAGGCCGCACAGATGCCGTTCCACACTTGGCTGTTGGGTGCCATGGTTGCCCCCACGCCCACGAGCGCCCTGCTGCACTCGTCAACCATGGTCAAAGCCGGCGTGTTCCTGATGGTCAAGCTGAGCCCGCTCTATGCCATCTATCCCGTGACCGGCTTTATGGTCACGAGCGTGGGCGCCATCACGTTTTTGCTCGCTGCCCTTATGGCCATCTCGCAGAGCAATGCCAAGCGCGTGCTCGCGTACTCCACCATTTCCAACTTGGGCCTCATCAGTGCCTGCTTGGGTGTCGGCGCGCCCGAGGCCGTATGGGCGGCCATCTTCCTGATCCTGTTCCACACGGTGGCCAAGTCGCTGCTGTTCCTGTGCGTGGGCACGGCCGAGCATCATATCGGCAGCCGCGATATCGAGGACATGGACGGCATGTTCAGCCGCATGCCGCACCTGACGCGCCTGATGATGCTGGGCGTCATGGGCATGTTTGTGGCGCCGTTTGGCATGCTCGTGTCCAAGTGGGGCGCCCTGGTGGCGTTCGCGCAGACTGGCAACGTGCTCATGATCATGGTGCTGGCCTTTGGCTCGGCCGCGACGTTCTTCTTCTGGGGCAAGTGGCTTGCCAAGCTTTCGGGTGTCGACCCCACGGCTCAAAACGTTGAGGTCAATGTCCATAAGACCGAATGGATGGCCCTCAACACCATCGCCGCGCTGCTGATTCTGTGCTGCGTGGCGTTTCCGGTTATCTCGAGCGGTCTGGTGTCGCCTTACTTGGCCATGGTGTTTGGCCGCGTGCCGTACGTTATCGGCAAGGACGCCATGTATCTGATGGTGGTTATCGTGGCGTTTATCGCCGTGGTGCTGCTGACTTCATTCCGCGTGAGCAACAAGCCGCACGTCAACGTGTACCTTTCGGGTGTGGGAACCGACAAATATCGCCATTTCCGCGGCTCGATGGGACACGAGGTGAAGGCCGAAAAGCGCAATTGGTACTCGGAGGACGCCCTTGGCGAGAAGCGTATTGGCCCCGCGGGTAGCGTCGTGTGCTGCAGCATTATCTTTTTTGCGCTGCTGTGTTGCGCGTGGATTGGGCCCGAGAGACTTGCCATGAGCGCGCCCTCGGTGTTGCGCGGCAAGTATTTTGAAGGTTCGGGCGTCGTGGGCATTTTTATTGGCACCGTGGCATTTGCCTTGCTGGCGCCGCTTGTGGGCGGCCTGATCGACGGCGTTGACCGCAAACTTTCGGCCCGCATGCAGGGCCGCGTGGGCCCCTGCCTGCTGCAGCCCTTCTACGACGTTGCCAAGCTGCTGCGCAAGGCCCCCGCCAGCGTAAACACCATGGACGATACCTACATGGCGTGTGCGCTCATCTTTACCGTCGTGGGCGGCGGCATCTTTGTGTCGGGTTCCAACACGCTGTTGTGCGCCTTTATGGTTACGCTCGCCGCGATCTTTGTGGTGCTGGCGTCCGCCTCGACGCAAAGTCCGTTTGCCCAGGTTGGCGCCGACCGTGAGTTGCTGCAGGTTATGAGCTACGAGCCCGCCGTTCTGCTGATGAGCGTGGGCCTGTACCTTGCCACCGATAGCTTCGACTCTATCGCCGTGACGGGGCAGTCGGCCCCCATCATCGTGTACAGCGCGCCCATCTTCCTCGCGCTGCTCGCGGTGCTTACCATCAAGCTGCGCAAGTCGCCGTTTGACCTTTCGTACTCGCATCACGCGCATCAGGAGATTGTCCAGGGCGTCGCCACCGAGATGAGCGGCGGCACGCTGGCCAAGATGACCCTTATGCACTGGTGCGAGACCGTGCTGTTTTTGATGTGGGTGGGCATGTTCTTTGTTTGGGACAACCCGGTGAGCTGGGTGGTCGCCCTGGTCGTGATGGCTGCGACGTATTTTGTCGAGGTGCTGATCGACAACACCTTCGCACGCAGCACCTGGCGCAGCTGCTTTAGGCTCGGATGGGGCGTGGCGCTGGTGTTTGGCCTGCTCAACCTTATGCCCATCCTCGTCGATGTGTTTATTTAGGAGGCGGCATCCATGGATCATAAAATGTCGCGCTCGCCGTGGGTTATTCATTACGACGGTTCGAGCTGCAACGGATGCGATATCGAGGTGTTGGCCTCGCTCACGCCGCTGTTCGATGCGGAACGCTTTGGCGTGGTCAACACCGGCAACCCCAAGCATGCGGACATCTTTTTGGTGACGGGGTCGGTCAATGCCCAGAACCTGCCCATCGTGCGCCAGATCTACAACCAGATGCTCGAGCCCAAGTGCGTGGTGGCGTGCGGCATCTGCGCGTGTTCGGGTGGCGTGTTCCGCGACGCCTACAACGTGATCGGCGGCGTGGACCGCGCGATTCCCGTGGACGTGTACGCGCCCGGGTGCGCCATCCGCCCCGAGACCGTGATCGATGCCATCGTGGAGGCGTGCGGCATCCTGGACCGGAAGGAGGCCGTGATGCGCGCCGGCGGCGACCCACTTACCGTGGGCGGCGCTGCTACCTGGGACGGTGGCGTTGAGCTGGGCGAGGACGGGTTTGTGGCTGCGGGGGCCGGGGCTGATGGTGCCGATGACGCGCCTGCCGGGAAGTCCGCTGCGCCCGTCGCTGGCGACGCACCTGCCGAGACGCCCGCCGCTGCAAAGGAGGCCGAGTAATGCAAAAGGCTATCTATACCACCGTCGGAATCGACGAGCTCTTGTCGCATGTCCAGGCGCTCAAGGGCGTCGGCGCGCGCTTTGTGCAAATGCACGCCGAGCGCAACGTCGACGACGGCTCGTATCGCCTGGTCTATACGTTCATCAACGTCCGCGCTGCGCAAGAGCAGATCGCGCAGGACGGCAACTATGCGATTGAGAACCTGGTAGTCGAGGGCATCGACCAGTACCAGGAGATTCCGTCCATCAGCTCGTATTACCCCGCGGTATTCCCGTTTGAAAACGAGGCGCACGACCTGTTTGGTCTTGCCATCACCGACATGCAGATCGACTTTAAGGGCTTTTTCTACCAGGTCTCGACTGCCGAGCCCATGAGCGTTATCACGCCCGAGGTGAAGGCCGCGCGCGAGAAGGCCATGAAGGTGTGTGCCGCTGCCGAGGCCAAGGCGCGCAAGGCCGCGGCTGAGAAGGCCGCCGCTGCGGCCGCTGCGGGGGAGGGCGCTGCGAGCGCCGGCGATGCTGCGGGCGCTGCCGTCGCTCAGCCCGCTGCGGCTGCCGGCTCCGATGCTCAACATGATGAGGCTGCTGCAAAGGCCGCGCTCAAGGCCGCTGAGATGGAGGCAAAGCTCGCCGCCATGGATCCCGAGAAGGCGGCCAAGGTCCGCGCGGCGCTTGCCGCCAAGGCCGCCCGCGACAAGCAAAAAAAGGAGGCGTAAGGCCCATGGCACATCGCTCCGTTATTCCGTTTGGCCCGCAGCACCCGGTGCTGCCCGAGCCGCTTCATCTGGACCTGGTGATCGAGGACGACCGCGTCATCGAGGCAATTCCGCAGATCGGCTTTGTGCACCGCGGACTCGAGAAGCTCACCGAAAAGCGCGACATGCATCAGTTTGGCTACATCGCCGAGCGCATCTGCGGCATTTGCGCCGTGGGCCACAGCTGCGGCTATGCCAGCGCCTGCGAGCGCATGCTCGACATCGAGGTGCCCGGCCGCGTGCAGTATATCCGCACCATTCTGCACGAGCTTTCGCGCATTCACTCGCATCTGCTGTGGCTGGGTCTGCTCGCCGACGCCTTTGGCTTCGAGGCGCTGTTCTATCGGTCATGGACCCTGCGCGAGCAGATACTCAAGATTTTTGAGAGCACTTGCGGCGGGCGCGTGATTCTGTCGATTAACGAGATCGGCGGCCTTAAGCACGATATCGAGGACTCCGAGCTGGCGGGCATTGTCCAGACGCTCGATGCCATGCGTCCTGACTACGAGGCCCTGGTGCATACGTTTTTGGACGACAACAGCTGCGGCGAGCGCCTGCATGGCGTGGGCGTGATTAGCAAGAAAGACGCGCTGGAGCTTTCGATGGTCGGTCCGTTTGGGCGCGCATCGGGCGTGGATTACGACGTGCGCATGTTTGACGACGGTGCCTATGCGGATCTGGCTGCGTTTGAGCCCATCGTTGCTACCGATGGCGATTGCTATGCCCGCTGCCAGGTGCGCTGTGCCGAGATCACGCAGGCCATGGACATCATTAAGGAGCTTGTGGGCAAGATTCCGCACGACGGGATCGGCGGGCGCACCAAGCTCACGCCGGCCGACGGTGCGCGCGGCGAGGTTGTGATTGAGCAGCCGCGCGGCGAGGCGTATTACTATGTGCGCGGTAACGGCACCAAGAACCTGGACCGTTTTCGCGTGCGCACGCCGACGTCGCAGAACCTGGCGGGTCTGACACATGCGCTGCAGGGCGTGCTCCTTGCCAACGTGCCCATGATTATCCTGACCATCGACCCCTGCATTAGCTGCACGGAAAGGTAGGCGCGGCATGAGTTTACTGACATTTGCCAAGACGGCCTTGGGCTCTATGGTCAAGCAGCCGGCAACGGTGTGCTATCCGCAGGAGAAGCTGACGGCGCCCGAGCGCTTGCGCGGGCATATCGTCAACGACATGGACGTGTGCATCTGCTGCGGCATGTGCGCGCGCCGCTGCCCGGCGGGCGCGCTCGCGGTCGATCGCAAGGGCGGAACGTGGTCGATTGACCCGTATGCTTGTGTGGTGTGTGGCGAGTGCATCGAGAGCTGCCCCAAGCACTGCCTGACTATGGACACCGCCCGTACTCCAGTTGCGGCGGATAAGACTCCCACAGTAGAAACCAAGCCGGAATAGCGCTGGAATAGAGCTGGAATAGGGCCGGTGGGGCAAAAAATGCCCCATCGGCCCCGCGCTTAAACGCGCGGTTGGGCCGCCACGAACAAAACTATGCCGGATTACGGGGCTGGATAGCGAACCTCCGACCATACGGAAAATCCCAAAAACAAAACCGCAGGTAGATAGCCTACCGTTTTCAAAAAATGAAGGTATGGATGAGGATCCCGACTTTAGCCCCGTAATCCGGCATGGTTTTGAAATGGCACCATATCAGTACCAGACCTTGATCTCCCGTGGACAGAAGGAAACGGATTATTTTGGCCTCGCGAGGACATCCGCGTGACCCGTTCGCCATGAAATGGGCCTATCTACTACATTTGGGTGGCTACCCTCAACCACGGCGAAAAATACGAAAAGAAAACAGCAGGTAGAACGCTTGCGGTTTTTCGTAAAACGCGGTTATGGTCAGGGGTATCGGGTTAAACGTAGTAGATGGGCCGGTTTCGTGGCGAGCGTTACCAATTGATCCCCCGGGGACGGAGGAAAACGGATCATTTTTGCTTGATGGCTCCGAGCCGCACCCGTTTTCCTGCGAAAACGCTCGTGTCTCAACTTTGGTGAGACATTTGTCTCACGCCCAAAACCGAATCTGGAACGTGTGTCACCTGCCCGAATTGTGTCTCATTTCGTAACTTTAGGCTGATACAAGGTCTGAGCCCGCGAGAAGGGAGACACGATGGGTAAGTACACGAGGGGTCTCTTGGCGGTGATACTTGCCGTAGTGCTGGTATTGCCGGCTGCAGCATTTGCCATGCTGCCCGAGGCCAACGCCAGGTCCAGTACCGGAATGGACGGGCCGACAGTAAACGGAACGGTCGTCGACCCCGATACCAGCGGTCGCTGGGAAATCTGGGCGGCAGGCCACGGTGGCAATAAGGTAACGACCCAAAACGTCGGCCGAATCTGGACCGACAAGACGGTCAAGGCAACCGGGGAAAACGAAGAGTCGGACTTTTTGACCATGCTTTCGGCGATGTCCTCGACGTCTAATTCAACCGTGACAGTCACCACGCCTCTTGACATCGTGATGGTGCTGGACGCCTCTGGCTCGATGGATGATCATATGGGCGGCGGAGATTCACCCAAGCGTATCGATGCGCTGAAGAGTGCTGCGAACAGCTTTATCGATACCATCGCAAAACAAAATGAGAGCATCGAGGGCGTCAATAGGCAGCATAGGGTTGCCATTGTTAAGTTTGCGGGCAAGAAGTCCAACGATATCGGCAACAATATGTATCGCGACGGAGGGTACTCCTACAATTACACCCAGGTTATGAAAGAATTGACCTACTGTTCCGGCAGCAATGCGGATGATCTCAAGAAGAATACAATTAATCAAATTCAGCCTGCCGGCGCCACGCGCGCCGACTATGGCCTAGAGCTGGCCGAGAAAATCACTACCACTTATGGCCGCAAAGACGCCAAGAAGATTATTGTGTTCTTTACCGACGGTACGCCAACAAAGCAAAATAAATTCGATGCGGGTGTCGCCAACGCTGCCGTGACAGCTGCTAAGAATATGAAGGACGGCAAGGCCACCGTTTATACTATCGGCATCTTTGATGGCGCGAACCCCAGTGCTGGTATCCAGGATTCGGGAAAAAGCCAAAAAGAGAACAAGTTCATGCAGGCTGTTTCAAGCAACTACCCCAATGCCACGGCATGGGATACTCATGGCACACGTGCGGAAAACTCCGACTACTACAAGTCAGCGACCAAGGCCGAAGAGCTCAAGAAGGTTTTCGACGACATCTCACAGGCCATCACATCGGAGCCGCCTTATCCGACCGAAATCCATAAGGGATACGACGAGACCAAGTCCGGCTACATCACGTTTACCGATGAGCTAGGCGACTTCATGCAGGTTGATGGATTTACCGAAGTCGTCATCAACGGCACGTCGTTCACCAAGCCGAGCAAGACGGTCAACAAAGAAGTCAATACCGACACATACGAGTTCGCCGGCAAGGCAAAAGACCTGCTCATTACCGTGCAGCGCGCTGGCGATGACAATCCCCGGAAGGGCGATATCGTGACGGTTAATATTCCTGCGTCGTTGATTCCGCTGAGTCACTTTAAGACCGTAGACGGCAAGCTTTCGGTCGACAACGTTAAGCCCATTCAGGTGAAGTATGCCTCGAGCGTGAAGAGCGCCGCACTTGACAACCTGTTTACGCCCGAGAAGGTAGCAGGGTTCAAGAACTACATCGAGCATAATACGACTGTCGTTGACGGCACCAAGATCGTGAGCTTCTACGCGAACAAGTGGAGCGGTGGTGCGTTGGGTGATACGGTTGCGACCTTTGAGCCGGCCGACACCAACCGCTACTACTACTTCCAGAAGCAGACTCCCATTTACACGGACAAGGGCTGCACGCAGCCTGCAAAGAATTCGCTGACAGATACCGGCACCTATTACTACAAGGATGAGTTTGAGGAGCAGGGCGAGAACGGCGAGGCCAAGCCCGCTACTGCCGTCATCGAGTTTATCGGCGGCGACGCTGCCAAGTTTGACGGCGCTATTGTTGCCGACAAGGACGGCAACCTTTCGTTTAGCGTGGGAACCGCGCGTCTGGCCTTTATCGACGAGCTCCACACCACCAAGAAGAGCGTGGGCGGCAACAGCACTGGTACCGCGACCGACATTCTCAACCCCAAATGGAACAACGTGTCCGCCAAGGCGGCTGCGACGCATGTCAATTCCTATCTGGGCAACAACGGCAAGATCAGCTTTGCGTATGACATGACGCCGGCAATGGTGAACACCAAGGCCAGCTTTGGTCTAACCAAGGTGCTCGAGGGTCGCGACTGGACGAATGCTGACGCGTTTGAGTTTGGCCTGACATCCGAGAGCGGCGCCCCGATGCCTGCGGCTAGGACTGCGACCGTGCGCAAGGCTGACCTGGACCAGGGCAAGGCTGCCATCGACTTCGGCACGATCGAATACACCGAACCTGGCACGTACGTCTACAAGGTCAGTGAAAAGCATGCCGGGGCCACGATTGACGGCATCGCCTACAGCAAGAACGTCGCGGAGATCACCGTGACGGTAACGCCCGACAAGGAGGGCGAGCTGAGCGCTGGCGTGAAGGTGACCTCGGGCGAGACCGAGTTCAAGAACGTTTACGCCACGAATCCTGTTGAGTCCAGCGTCACCGACCAGATTACCGTGACCAAGTCTCTGACCGGGCGTGACCTTACGGCCGACGAGTTCAGCTTTGAGCTGCTCGAAATCATTGACAAGGAAGTTAAGCCTGTCGAGACCGTTAAGAACGCCGCCAACGGCAAGGTGACGTTCAGTGCCATCAAGTACACCGAGATCGGCCAGCACACCTACAAGCTGTATGAGGTTAAGGGCAACGCCGGCGGTATTGACTACGATGACGCGGTCTGCACCATCGTGACGACCATTGCCGATAACGGCAAGGGCCAGCTGGTCGCTACGCACGAGCTGAAGGGCGCCAAGGACGTCAAGAGCATCGAGTTCAAGAACGCTTACACCACGAATGCTGCCGAGGCATCGCTTGCGGGCATCAAGAACCTGCAGGTCGCCGACGGCTTGACCCCGGCTGACATTGCCGGCAAGTTCGCCTTTACTGTGACCGGTGAAGAGGGCGCACCCATGCCCGCGAACGCGAGCGTGACCAATGATGCTAAGGGTAAGGTCGACTTTGGCAAGATTACCTTTACGCTCGACGACCTTAACAAGGCTCTGGGCGAGAAGCCCGAGAAGCGCGAGCATACCTTTACCTACACCGTGACCGAGTCCGGCGAGGTCGCTGGCGTGACCAACGACGCCAAGCTGTCGCGCAAGGTTTCCTTCACCGTGACTGATGACGGCAAGGGCAATCTGAGCGTATCCCGCAAGCCGGACGGCAGCGCAGCCTTTACGTTCATCAATACCTATAGCGTGACGCCTGTTGAGACGCGCGTTACCGACCAGATCACCGCGACCAAGGTTCTGGACGGCCGCGAGCTTGCTGCCGGCGAGTTCTCCTTCGAGCTCGTCGAGGGCGATAAGGTCGTCGCTACCGGCACCAACGCCGCCGACGGTACGATCGCGATGAGCAAGGTCGCATACGACAAGCCCGGCAAGCACACCTACACGCTACGCGAGGTCAACGGCGGAACCACCAGCAAGGGCATCACCTACAGTGACGCCGAGTACACCATCGAGACCACCATCACGGACAACGGCGACGGCACCCTCAAGGCCGAGCATGTCCTGAAGGCCGCCAAGACCGCAACCTTCAAGAACACCTACAGCGTGACCCCGACCGATGCAGACCTCGACTTTGACCTGAGCAAGGCCATCGACGGTCGCGAGTGGACGGATGGGGACGAGTTCAGCTTTACCATTACCGCCCCCGATGGCGCCCCGCTGCCCGATTCTGCAACCGTGACCGTGAACAAGCGCGATGCGAAGGATGGCATCGCTGCCGTCAAGTTCGGCAAGATCCGCTACACGGCTGCCGGAACCTACGCGTACGAGATCCGCGAGAACGTGGGTAACGCGGCCGGCATGGCGTATGACGGGCATGTCGCGACCGCCGAAGTAACCGTGACCGAGGACGGCGATGGCAACCTGACCGCCAACGTCACCAAGAAGGAAAACGGACGCTTTACCAACACGTACCGCACTGAGCTTAACTACACCGCGGCCGGCGGTCTGTGGCTCAGCAAGTATCTGGACGGCCGCCCCATGACCGAGGGTCAGTTCACCTTTACCGTGACACCTGCTGACGACGCTTCGGCTCGCGCGCTCGGTCTGCTGCCCGGGGCTAATAGCTTCAAGTCCCCCGCAGCGGCAGAGGCAACGGTCGGACTGATCGACATTCTGGCTGGTCATGAGGTTATATTTACGCAGGCTGACGCCGGCAAGACCTTTACGTACACCGTGGCCGAGAAGAACGACGGCCAGCCCGGTTACACCTACGACGACGCCGTGCGCACGGTGACAATCGCCATCGCCGACGACACCGCCGGCACGCTCACTGCTACGACGACCGTTTCCGGTGGTCCCGAGGGCACGCATGAGACGGTCCACAAGAGTGGCGAGAACAAGGTCGAGAAGGCCCTGGTGCCGTTCCACAACAGTTACAGCGCTACGACCAACACGCCTGGTGGCACCGCTGCTCAGGTCGTTGCCGCCAAGACCCTGACCGGTCGCCCGATGGTCGACGGCGAGTTCTGGTTCGGTATCGCCTATCAGAGTGAGCTTGTGGGTTATGAAAATCTCAAGCCCAATATCGGCGGGCACGTGAGCTTTGATGCTCTGCACTACGACACCAAGATGCTTGCCGATCTTGAGTCTGCTGGGCTTGCCCATCGTACCGATAAGGACGGCAAGCTTGCCTGGACCATTAACTACACGGCCTACGAAGATTTATTCGGGCTGCCAAATGGCGTTTCCGCTACAACGTGGAGCTTTGGCTTTAAGGTTATCGTCGTCGACAACGGTGACGGTACCCTGACGGCAACGGTCGACTACGGCGGCGTCGAGCCCTTGTTCGAGAACGTCTACGGCGCCGAGGCCGTCGATGCCGCGCTCACCGGTACTAAGAAGCTCCAGGTTGCCGAGGGCCTGGCCCCGGCCGACATCACGGGTAAGTTCACCTTTACCGTGACCGCCGACGAGGCTGGTGCCCCGATGCCCGAGCGCACGACCGCAACCAACGACGCGGCCGGCAACGTGGACTTTGGCAAGATCCACTTTACGCTCGAGGACCTCAACCGCGCCCTGGGCGTGGCGGACGATGCGACCGATAAGGCCGAGGCGGACGAAGCTGACGAGGCCGAGGCCGACGAGGCTGACGAGACCGAAGCTGAAGAGGCCGACGCTGACGCCAACGCCGACGAGCCCGAGCCTGCGGCCCCCACCGCTCCGCGCTCGCACACTTTTACGTACACGGTAACCGAGACCGGCAGCGCCCCTGGCGTGACTAACGATGCCAACGCCACGCGCAAGGTTTCCTATACCGTGACTGACGACGGCACCGGACATCTGAGCGTCAAGCGCGAAGGCGACGACGGTGCTGCCTTCACGTTCACCAACACCTACAGCGTGGCGCCTACCGATTCTTCCGTGACCGATCAGGTCAAGACGGTCAAGCGTCTGACCGGACGCGACCTTGCAGCTGGCGAGTTCACGTTTGATCTGCTCGAGGACGACGTGGTTGTCGCAAGCGGCGCCAACGACGCCAACGGCACTGTGACACTGAGCCCGATCCGCTACGAGGCGCCCGGCACGCACACGTACACGCTGCGCGAGGCTTGCCCCAACGCGCTCGGCCTGTACAAGGGCGTCACCTATGACGGCACGACCTACACCGTCGTGACCACCGTTTCCGACAACGGCGACGGCACGCTGACCGCGACGCACAAGCTCGAGGGAACCACCGAGTCGGCTGGCTTTACCAACAAGTATCACGCCATGCCCACGCAGGTCTCCATCGGCGCCATCAAGGTGCTCGAGGGACGCGAGCTCAAGAAGGACGAGTTCAGCTTTAAGCTCGTTGGCGAGGGCATCGAGTCCGCCGTCACCAACGATGCCGACGGTAAGATCAACTTCGACAAGTTCGAGTACAGCGAGCCCGGTACGTACGTCTACACCATCAGCGAGGTCAAGGGCGACGAGGCCGGTATAACCTACGACAAGTCCGTCTTTACCGCGACCGTCAACGTGGTCGACGACGGCGAGGGCAACCTCAAGGCGAATGTCGCCTTTGCCAAGGGCGATAAGAGCGTCGAGGGTATCGTGTTCAACAACACGTACAAGAAGCCCGAGACGCCCGTGCCGACGCCCGATCCCGGCACACCCAAGACCGTGACGAACATCGTCAAGACGGTCAAGGGTTTCCTGCCCACCACGGGTGACCAGCAGGCCGCTGCACTGCTCATGGCATTCGTCATCGCCATGGCCGGCGTCGGAGCCCTGGTCTGGGGTATCCGTAAGCGCTAGGCACGCTGGCAGCGCCCGGGGCCAAAAGGCCCCGGGCGGCCGGCGGGGAGCCAGAACATAGCCCCCACCCCCACCCCCAGCCGCCACGGAGGTATCTCCCTCCTCCGTGGCGGCGCTTTTGTGCGTAGGCGAGAAGGATTCGCCACGAAACCGGCCCATCTACTACATTTAGTCCCTTACCCCTAACCATGCCAAAAAACGCGAAAACAAAACCGCTGTTAGCGCCGGGCGATTTTAGCCGCTAATAGTCAAACTATTTTGACCAATCCCGGTCACCGAATAATGGCCACCGTGCCTCCCCGCCGCCACTACGCTGGTGGTGCCAACACGCCGGCGTTAGGAGGACCATTGAGGTG
>DBGFTB010000017.1:0-20463 GCA_048532905.1 Collinsella aerofaciens | reverse complement strand
AGAGGCGTCAGCAGGTCAGTGGGTCATCGTCCCGGCATTCAGCATCAGGGTAGCGCTGCGACGCGGAAATCGCGCGCCGTTGCCGCGCCCCGCAGTGCCCGCTTCCCCCGAGAACAATTATCAGTGCAGGTAGACGGCTTGTCGATTTTCGAAAAAGCCGACTATGGTTGACCCCTGCGGCTTAAACGTAGTAGATAGGCCCTTTTCGTGGCGCAGCACTACTGCACCCCAAATTGGCACCCCGAGCCCTCGTGAGTTGCCAACAAGCTGTTCGCCCAGCGCTTTATCCGCGCGGCATTTGGAAAATAGCACCACCGCAAAACCCGCGAGTAGCGCTTACTTTGCTATATCTTGCTATACTTTGCTATATCTTGCTATATCTTGAGCAAAGGTGGCTCACATGCAAACAAACCCTTTTAAGCCCACAGCAGGTAAAACACCTCCCACGATTATCGGCCGCGAAGATGTACTCGAAGAATTCAATGAAGGCCTCATCAACGGGCCTGGTGCCCCGGGGCGCCTAATGCGCATAGCCGGCGTCCGTGGAACGGGCAAGACGGTCCTCCTTGACGAGTGCTCACGTTTGGCGCAAAGCCGTGGCTGGACGGTCATAAAAGAGGTCGCAACCGAGGGACTTTGCCAGCGCATTCTCGAACAGCTGCAGCCCAAATTCCAGGCCAAACACGCCAGATTTGAGCCCACCGTAGCTGGCATATCCATCGGCAGCATAGATATTGAGCGAATCGGCCCATCGCTACGCGACGCCATGAGACAGACAATATCCAAGAATGGAAATGGCCTGCTCATCACTCTCGACGAGGTTCAAGACGCAGAGCTCGATGAGGTCCGAACGCTCTCCATTGCGATTCAGCAGGTTATCGGCGAAGACCTTGATATCGCCTTTGTTTTTGCTGGGCTGCCTTCGATGATTGAAAGCATCATCAACGGAAAGACACTTACGTTTTTGCGCCGTGCCCTCCCCTTTGATCTGAAGGCTGTGGCAGTAACCGAAGTGTCGTACTCCCTCGAGGAAACCATTGAAGCGTCTGGCATGGAGTTGCAGCCAGGTATTGCCGGCCAACTTGCCGAGGCAACGCAAGGCTATCCTTTCATGATCCAACTCGTTGGATACTACGCATGGCAGTTGGCAAGACGCGCACATACAGCGATTATTGGAGAAGAAGAAGCCGAGCGTGGCATTGCAACGGCACGCGAACGCTTCTGCGCCATGGTGATTGAGCCCGCGCTGCAGCGCATTCCGCCCACGTGCATCGCTTATCTGCTGAGCATGGCGTCTTTGGGGCAGACGAGCTCGACCAGCATGGTTGCCGATGCCCTAAACAAAACGCCTCAACAGGTGAGCTCCGTCCGCAGCCGCCTGTTAAGAGAATCGATTATCGAGGCTCCTTCGTACGGCAAGGTCTCATTTGCCATCCCCTACATGCGCGACTACCTCTACGAACACAAAGCCGAACTGGAAGTTGAACTGTAGAAACGGTAACTGCCCCGCAAGACGAAAACCGTTTTCATACGGATTTAAAGCAGACGTAAACGGTTTTCGTCTGTTTTACGTTCGGGAATAAGACGCAAATTGCACTTTCGTATGGTTTTAGGCCAAACGCAACACGCTTTCGTCCGGCTATGCGTCCCCAATCCAGACGAAAAGGGCCCCGAGCTCGTGCGAGCTCGGGGCCCTTTGTGCCGCACATCTATGAGATGGAATCGATGCGCACGGGCGCTACTCCATGTAGCCACCCTGGGATGGCGGAAACCTCGTCGTTCCCCGCCTGATGGGCGTGCTCAAGGCATCCGTCCCCCTCTTTATCGACGTGACCGGCAAAAAGCTCGTCGAGGAAACTATCCGCACGCACCGCGATGTGGCCGACGCCATCGCCTCGCGCAATCCCACCGCCGCGCACGACGCGATGTATCTGCACCTGGTGTATAACCGCAACATGATTGCGGAGGGAGCAGAAGCAAAAGGCATTTAGGGCCCGACAATAATCTTTCTTTGGCAAAACGCAGGCGGCGGCTGCCCAACACACAGGGCAGCCGCCGCTTTTTGTAATCGATCGGTGCAAAGGGGTTGGCTAGAGGGCGCAGGCAACCTTGTAGCCATCGCCGATGGCATCGCGGATGTTGCCACACTTCTGGGCATCGCCTAGCACGTGGACAGCAACACCGGCAGCGGCAAGGTCGTCGACCAGCTTGGTATTGGGACGATAGCCCATGGCAAGCACCAGCGTATCGGCATCGGTGATGGTGTGGACCTCGCCATCCTTCTCGTAGCTGATGGTGTCCTCGGTGATCTCGGTCACCTTGGCCTCGGTCAGAACATGGACGCCCTTGGAGAGCATGCGCGTGATGAGCACCGCGCGACCGGCACCGCCCTCGTTGGCAGCGAGCGTCTTGGTCATCTCGATGACGGTCACATCGCGATTGGCCGGCGACAGGTCGTTGACCAGCGGGGCCAGGTAATCGGCCGTCTCGCAGCCAACGGTACCGCCGCCCACGATGACGATCTTCTTGCCCGGGAAAGCCTTGCCGCTCAGCAGGTCGTCAGCCGTCATAACCTGCTTAAAGCCCTGCATAAAGGCCGGGGCGATGGGCTCGGCGCCATAAGCCAGGACAACCTCGTAGCCGGCGTAGTCGCGCTGAATGTCCTCGGCAGTAAGCTCGGTGCTAAATACGCACTTCACGCCCGCCTCGGCCAGACGACGATACTGGTACTTGATCACGCGGGTGAGCTCCTGCTTTGCCGGCGGAACGGCCGCGATGCGCATCTCGCCACCCGGCTCATCCTGCTTGTCCACGAGCACCACGTTGTGGCCGCGCTTGGCAGCAATATAGGCTGCCTCCATGCCCGCGGGACCGGCGCCCACAACCAGTACGTTCTTGGCCTCGGCGGCAGGCTCGTAGCCGGCCTCGTCGCGCTCCACGTCCGGGTTGACGGTGCAGGAAATGCGCTTGCCAAACATGATGCCGTTCAGGCAGCGCAGGCAGCCGATGCAGGGGCGGATGTCGTCGGCGTTGCCGGCAGCGGCCTTATTGCAGAACTCGGCATCGCACAGATTGGCGCGGCCCATCATGCAGATGTCGGCAGCGCCGTCCTCGATCAGCTCCTCGGCAATCCAGGCCTCGTTGATACGGCCGACGGTGGCGACGGGAATGTTGACGTGCTTTTTGATCTCGCGCGAGCAGGCGGCATGCGAGGCCTGCTGGGTACCGGCGGCGGGAATCGCAGAACCGCGCTTGATGGTAGTGCCGCCCGACACATGAATCATGTCGACGCCAGCCTTCTCCAGGCGACGCGAGACGTAAATCATGTCGTTGAGGGTCAGGCCGCCATCGGTGTACTCGTCGCCCGAGATACGGACGTCGATGATAAAGTCCTTGCCGCAGCGCTCACGAATCTCGGCGATGACCTCGAGCAAGAAGCGCATACGGGCGTCGAGCGAGCCACCATACTCGTCGGTACGCTTGTTGTAGAGCGGAGTCAAAAAGCCGCCGAGCATGCCGTGGGCGTGTGCCGCATGGACTTCAACGCCATCGACGCCAGCCTTCTGCATACGCACGGCAGCGTCGCCAAACTGATGCGTGAGCTCGTGAATCTCGTCGACCGTGATGGGGCGCGGTGCCTCGCGGGCGTAAGACGGGCCCACAAAGGACGGAGCGATCAAGCGCGGCGTGCCCGGGATGTTAAAGGCCATGTAGGCGGGGTGGAAGAGCTGCGGCATGATCTTGCAGCCGTACTCGTGGACGGCCGCGGCGAGCTTTTCCCAGCCGGGGATAAACGTGTCGTCGTAGCAGCACATGTCACCCGGCAGATAGGTATAGGTGGGCTCGACCGTCACGACCTCGGTGATGATGAGGCCCACGCCGCCCTTGGCACGGGCACGGTAATGATCGACCAAGTCGTCGGTCACATATCCGTGATCGGCCAGGTTGGTAGATACCGGCGGCATAAAGACGCGGTTCTTGACCTCGGTCGTACCGACCTTGATCGGGCTAAAGAGCATCGGATAGGCGGAGGACTCCATACAGGGTTCCTTTCGTTTGAGCCGCTCGGCGGCAGTTGCTAACGTACTTATCGTATCAGCAACCGCCGTATCCGCGGCCAAACATACCCAAACGCCGGTCGGTTAATGAATACCGCGGCCCAAGTCTTCGGCGATTTTGTCCACGCCCTTAAGTGCGGCGCACGTCTTTTCGTTGGAGCAATGCCCCGTGCAAACGCCACCCTGAGCGCAGTCGGCGCAGGTGCCCTTGCGGTAGATACGCACGCACACGGCGACAAACGCAATACCGATAACAGCCAGTACAACAATATCGATAGGTGCCATAGCAAGCCTCCTCTAGTTAGCCATCACTTACTTTACCCCATTCTCCACCTACCAAATAGGGACGTTTTATTTTGGTCGGTTTTATCTGCGGAAACGCCATATCTCCCCCACCAAAAAGCCCGAGTGTCGCTGGGACACCCGGGCTCGTGGAAAGGGGTTAATCCTTATTCGGACTTAAGCGGAAACTGCGGCGGAAGCAGTGTTGGTCTCGTCCTCGTCGGTCCATGCATGCTTGGGCATGGGACGGAAGATCTGGAAGAGCATCGCAACCAGCAGCACGATGGCCACAATCGTCCAGATACCAAACTGTCCAAGAACAAGCAAGTTGTAGAACTGGTTGATGAACAGGCCGATCACCCAAGCGAAGGCGCACTCGTAGCCGATGGCAATCGCGGTCCACTTGCCAGAGTCCATCTGGTTGCGGATGGTGCCAATGGCGGCAAAGCACGGAGCGCACAGCAGGTTGAAGGCACCGAAGGCAACGCAAGCGCCCATGGTGGGGAACATGCCGGCAAACGCGGTCCACAGGCTCGGGTCGGTCTCGCCCGCATCGGCGACGGACAGCAGCGAGCCGGCGGTGGCGACGACGTTCTCCTTGGCGACGAGGCCAGAGACAGTCAGTGCGGTGGCCTGCCAGGTGCTAAAGCCGAGCGGGGCGAAGATCCAGGCGACCAGGTTGCCCAGCATGGCAAGCACGGAGTAGTCCATGAACTCCTCGGGGATGCCGTCCATCGCAGGCAGGAAGCCAAAGGAACCGTTGTAGCTACCAAAGTTGGACAGGAACCAAACCACGACAGTGGACGCGAAGATGACCGTGCCGGCCTTCTTGATAAAGGCCCAGCAGCGCTCCCACACGTGCAGCGCCCAAGAGCGGATCGCCGGGAAGTGGTAGGCAGGAAGCTCCATAACGAACGGCGTCGGGCGGCCGGCGAAGAGCTTGGTCTTCTTGAGCATGAGGCCCGAGGCGATGACGGCAAAGACGCCCAGGAAGTAGAAGAGCGGGCTGATCCACGCGGCGGTGGTGGAAGAATCGCCGATGATGGAACCCATGAGCAGGGCGATGATCGGCAGCTTAGCGCCACAGGGAATAAACGTGGTGGTCATGACCGTCATGCGGCGGTCCTTCTCGTTCTCGATGGTCTTGGTGGCCATGACGCCGGGGACGCCGCAGCCCGAGGACACGAGCATGGGGATGAATGACTTACCGGACAGGCCAAAGCGGCGGAACACGCGGTCCATGATGAAGGCGACGCGAGCCATATAGCCGCAGTCCTCCAGAAAAGACAGCATCACGAACAGCAGGAACATCTGCGGCACAAAGCCAAAGATGGCACCCAGGCCGCCGACGATGCCGTCGCAGACCAGCGAATCGACCAGACCGCCGTCCTCGGTACCGCCCGCCACAAGGGCGTCGTGCACCACGGTGGTGATACCCGGGACATAGGGGCCGTACTGTGCCGGGTCGACCGAGTCGGCATTGTCGCCCGCAGCCTCGACGGCCGCGTCGTAGGCGTCGCGGCCCTGACCGAGCACGTACCAACCGTCGGTGCCGAAGAGCTGGTCGTTGGTGAAGTCGGTCACTGTGCCGCCCAAGGTAGAAACGGCGATGTAGTACACGCAGAACATGATGACGACAAAGATCGGCAGGCCCAGGATACGGTTGGTAACCACACGGTCAATCTTCTCGGAGGTGCTCATCTTGGCCGGAGCCTTGGTGAGGCACTCATCGATGATGTGCGCGATGACGCCATAGCGCTCACCGGTGATGATGGACTCGGCGTCGTCATCGCAATCCTGCTCGCACTGAGCGACCAGCTCTTCGACGCGAGCGGCCTTCTCCTTGGTGAGGTTGATGAGCTTGCAGGCATCCGCATCACGCTCGAACAGCTTGACGGCGTAATAGCGGCGCTTGTTGGCGGGAACGCTCGCCGGAAGGTTGTTCTCGATGTGCGTCAGAACGTCCTCGATGGAGGAGTCGAACTTGTGCTCCGGCACCTGGCCCTTGGAAGCAGCGGACTTCTTGACCTGCTCGAAGAGCTCCTTGATGCCCTTGTTCTTAAGGGCCGAGATCATCATGACCGGGCAGCCGAGTTTCTTGGAGAGTTTGTCCGTGTCGATCTTGTCGCCGTTCTTCTCGACCAAGTCGGCCATGTTGAGGGCGACGACTACGGGCAGGCCGGTCTCGATAACCTGAAGCGCCAGGTACAGGTTGCGCTCGAGGTTGGTGGCGTCGACCACCTGGACGACAACATCGGGTTCGCCGCTCATGAGGTAATCGCGCGAGCACTGCTCCTCGGGGCTGTAGGGGGAAAGCGAGTAGATGCCAGGGAGGTCCGTGATGGTAACGTTCTTGTCGCTTAGGAGCTTGGCTTCCTTTTTCTCAACCGTGACGCCGGGCCAGTTGCCAACGTAGCCGTTGGCGCCGGTGATCAGGTTGAAAAGCGTGGTCTTGCCGCAGTTGGGGTTACCCGCCAGCGCGACATGGATCTGAGAATCCGCCATTCAATCCTTCTTCCTTGTGTGCTTGCGCTGCTTTCTCCGCGCAAACTGGATAATGTGCTTCAAAGTTGCTGCATTAAGTTAGAAAAACCTAACTTTATCTGCAGATATATGCGCCGCGAGCCCTTACTGGACCTCGACGACGGCAGCCTCCTCCTTGCGGATGGAAAGCTCGTAGCCGCGCACGTTGATCTCGACCGGATCACCGAGCGGTGCAACCTTCACGACCTTGAACGAAGTGCCCTTGATGAGCCCCAGGTCCATAAGGTGGCGGCGAAGCGCACCCTCACCGTGAAGCTTGACGATGGTGGAGCTCTCGCCCACCTTAACGTCACCCAACGTCTTCATCCTCTTGTCCCCCTTTCGGTTTTTATGAAATGCTGCGGACTAACCGACGGTCATGATGTGCATGGCAACCTTGGAATCGATACCAAAGCGTGCGCCCAGCACCGTGACGATGATATTGGCGCCACTCGAGCTCACCACGTGAATTTCGCTGCCCTCGACAAAGCCGAGGTCCTTGAGGTGGTGCTTCATATCCTCATTGCCCTTTACACGAGACACGCGCACGGTTTCGCCCGCTTTTACCATCGAAAGCGGCATTGCCGGCATCTGCGGTCCGCAAGACATGAGTGGCTCCTAACGTCAGTTCGTCCTCAACATCGACGCGGTAAAAGTTAACCACGCCTATGTTTGCTTTAGTAAACTAACACGTGGTTAACTTTTTGGAAAGGGTCCCCATTCAGATTTCGAAAAAGTTTCCTATACGAAACAAAAAGGCGCGGCAAAGAGCTGTCCTTTGCCGCGCCTTGTCATGCTTAGAGCGAGAGGTTTCTGATCGACGTAACGCAGGAAGCCTCGTCTACGCCCGAAACGCGAAAGATGATGTCCTCGCCGCACTCGCCGTAGAGAGCCATGAGGCCCATGACATCGCGACCGTCGGTATGGCGGTCGCCGATGCTGACCGACACGTCGCTACGGTGCTTGGCAATGATGTCATAGAGCAGCGCAACCGGGCGGGCGTGTAGTCCCAACGGATCTTTAATCGTCTTTGTAAACTCGACCATGTCCCCTCCCACGACATCACACATTCGGCCGGCAAACCCAGCCACGTGGTAGTTATTGTAGCGTTAGATGCTTATCGAGGGCCCCTCCGGATACCCCGTGGTCAAAAAGTGGCAAATATGAGTACTGTTACAAATTTAGTAGCAGCAAAATCGAGAGCAAATTGCCTAGCTTGAGCGATTCGAAGAGGTTGAAAGCCGTCAAACGCCCTTTAAAGGGAGTTAGATAAATCGATTTTGAGCCCATTTTCGCTCAGAGCAGGCCGAAAAATATGGCACTTCTTTTGCAACAGTACTCATATTTGGCATTTTTTTACCACGGGGGCCAAGACCATGCCCCAAAACACAAAAGGAGGGGCCTCGTAAGGCCCCTCCTTAGGAAAGGGAATCGATTTATTCCACAGCCGTAGATTAATCCTAGCCGCTACTCCATCATATCGAGGACGGAAGGGCGAAGCTCGTTCTCGGCGGCCTCGGGATCGGTCTCGCGCAGGCGGTTGATGTAGCGGTTGTACCACATCACGGCAAGGCCCAAGAAGACAACCACGCCGCCAACGTTGTAGACCAGCGTCAGCCACAGCGGCTGATCGAGCGGAATGGTGCCGCAGATAAGCACGAAGCAGAAGACCACAAGCAGGAATGCGGCAACGACCAGGCCAAAGCTGCGCGAACCCATGCGGAAGCCACGGGGAGCGGCATCAAAGTTCTTGCGCAGCATAAAGTAGGCAAGCAAAATCAGCAGCGGTGGGAGCAGAGCGGTGGAAGCAGTCATGTTGGTGACGATCATGAGTAGGTCGTCGAGGTTACCGGAGCCCAGGGCCGGAATGATCAGGATGGGGACGACGATGGCGAACTGCAGCCAAGCAGCGCGGGCAGGAATGCCATGCTCGTTGAGCTCGACGATCTTGCTACCAAAGACGCCCTTGGGGATCTCGGTGAAGAAGACCTTGATGGGAGCGGAGGTCCACATCATGAGGGAGCCCAGCGTGGCGGCGAGAAGGATCAAGCCGATGGCGCGCGTAGACACTTCCATGGGAATGCCAAAGTGGGCAAAGACAGCACCGAATACGTCGAAGATACCGGTGGAGATGGCAACGCCGCCCTCGGGGATGAACAGGTTAACCAGCAGCGAAGCGCCTGCATACAGAAGGCCGATGGTCAGGCCGGCGATAACGACGGTGCGCACGAAGGCCTTGACGCCACCCTTAAGGTCGTTAAGGAACACGCCGACAGACTCAGCGCCGCCAACGCCCTGGATGATCCAGGCAAGCGTACCGAAGAAGCCCCACGCAGTTGCGAAGTTGCTCATGTCGGGAGCCATGTTAGCGGGAGTAGGAGCCGTAGCGAACTCACCGCCGCCAAAGGCAGCAGCCAGGGACAGCAGGATGAACACGGCGGTCAGGCCGAGAGCCGCGGTCGAACCGAAGGAGGAAATGGAGCCGATCCACTTAGCGCCCTTGGTCGAAACCCACGTGGCGATAGCAAAGACGACGATCTCGATAATGGTGATCCACAGCTGCGAAAGCTCGGCGTTGGCACCAAAGAACACGTAGCTCGCGTAGATGATGACGTTGGGCAGGACGGACGCAAAGAAGAACAGGTTAACGAACCAGTAGCTAAATGCCGTCAGGAACGCCCAGCGACCACCCATCGAGGTCTTAACCCATGCGTACACGCCAGACTCGGAGTCCTTGTTGAGGCCGACGAACTCGGCGGTAACCAGGGTATAGGGGACAAAGTACAAAAGCGTGGCGAAGAAGAACGACGGCGCAGCTGCCAAGCCGATGGCCGCGTTGTTGTTGATGATGTTCTTGATACCGAACACGGCGGCGACCGTCATGCCCAGCAGAGCGAACGAACCAATCGTTCCTCGTTTTTCAGAGCTCATAAGCCCTCCCAATCATCTGTTAAATGTCATCTAAAACCGTCCGAGCTGCAAGTGCAAACACGGACGGCGCACCTGCTAAGGGGAATGGGGAAAAGGGAGTCAACAAAGCCATCCCCCTTAACGGCGCGAAGCAAACGTCCAGACGGACGAATACTACTTGTTGGGGAAGGAATAACCTTCGACTGTCACGTGCAGTACCACGACGCGGGGATCCGCGGCATCGGCCACGACACGGTAGGCCTCGTCAATTTCGACGACGGCAACGCCGCCGGCGGGAATCGTCACGGTCTCCCCCGTACCCTCAAAGCGCTCGCGATCATCGATATCGCTGTAGGCGCGCGTACAGGTAAGATCGGCCTTGGAAGCCACCTCAACGGTCAGATTACCGTCGAGCGGGGCGAGCACGGCATGGTAGCGACGATGACCGACCAGATCGGCAGTAGCCGCCTCGTGGGCGTTCACCCACCAATACACCAGCGAGTCGCCGATAGAGTACGCCACATCGTGCTGCAGTTCAGAAACGCCGTCGAGTGCCTGACCGGTACGCATCCACTTCTTGACGGACTTCATCTGGGCGTCGAAATCGGCACGCGAGTTAAAGATATGCATGACTTATGCCTCCTTAATGGGTGCCAGCGCCTGAGCCAGATCGGCAGACGTCAGCGGTCGCAGGGACACCTCAAAGCTGAAGCTCTCAAAACGGGTGCGATAGGAATCGAGCACCTCGGAACCCCAAGAGTTCGAGCCAAGGCCGAGCAGCTGGTCGTTGATGTTGACCGTAACCGTGTCGCCCGGGACAAGATCGTAGACATGCTTGGCATTATCGATAGCCTCGCAGCTATAGGGCCATGCGGAGAACGAGAACGGATTGGAAGCGGCGTCGCTCGGACGCGTCACGACCAGACCGTCACCGTGGCTGGAGCGCAGGGCGACCCAGCGGGTACCCTCGCGGTTGGCGCAGTCCTGGGGCATAACGTAGGGCGTGAACATGTCGTCGACCGTAGTGCGGTAATGACCGACCGGGTTGGCGCGCAGCGAGTCCGGATAGTTCTCGCCCGGGCCGTGGCCATACCACTCGACGGCACGATCACAACCGGGAACCTCGAAGGAGATGCCGATGCGCGGGATAATGTCCGAATAGTCGCCGTAGGGATCGCCGGAAACCTTGAGGTCGACGCGGCCACTCGGAAGCACGGTATAGACGAGCTCGACGCGCATGCCGAACGCGCGGACGGGAGGAGCGATACGCTGGCTCACGGTAACGACGACCGCATTGCCGTCCTGCTTCCAAGAAACATTGCGGGTAGACGTCTGCATCACATCGATGAAGTTATCCTTCCACAGGGAGTCGTACTCCTGAGCGTGGTTATCGACGAGCGGATGCCAAAAACCAACCTGGGGACCGGAGGTCATGACGTCGCGACCGGATGCCTTCCACTCGCTCACGGTACCGTTGACCTTGCTGAAGGTCAGCTCGCCGTTGAGGGAGCGAATGCGAATCTCCTGCTCGGTCTCCTCGACCGTAAGCTCAGGACGAGTGGGGGCGGCAATTGCCGGCGCCGGATGGTTTGCGATGGCAAACTGGCTTGCACCCAGTTGGAACATCGACTCGCACCAGGCGTGAGCCGCCATGGTGTAGGCGTGCACGGTCAGCAGGGTCTCGCCCACTGCGGCCTCGCGAATCACCAGCGGAAGCTGGACGGACTCGCCGGGGGCAACCGCACCGGGCATGAGCGTCTTGCGGCAGACCACGTCGCCGTCCACCAGGGTCTCCGCCGACAGGCAGACATCCTCGAGGGTGGTAAACCAACGCTTGTTGGTGACGGTCAGCTCGCCCGCCTCGGCATCGTAGGCCATGCGAACCGGGCAGATGACCTGGCCGTACTCGGTAAGACCCGGGCTCGGCTGCTGCCAGGGGAACACCATGCCGTCGATGCAGAAGTTGCTGTTGTTGGGGTAATCGCCGTTGTCGCCGCCATACATGTCGTAGGCAACGCCGTCCTCGGTCACAGCAGCCAAACCGTGGTCGCACCATTCCCAAATAAACTGGCCTTGGATGCAATCCCAGCGATCGAAGACCTCCTGGTACTCGGACAGGCCTCCGGGACCATTACCCATGGAGTGGCCGTACTCGCAGTTGATGCGCGGCTTGGGGAACGGATGCTCGCCAAAGTCGTTCATCTGCGACACGCGGGAGTACATGGTGGAAATGACGTCGACGGTATCGGCGTTGCGATCCTCCTCGTAGTGGACCGGACGACCGTCGAGCTCGTGAGCTTTGGCGTACATCGCGCGGATGTTGCAGCCATAGCCGCTCTCGTTGCCCATCGACCACATGATGATGCACGCGTGGTTGCGTTCCTGCATCACCAGGCGCTCAACACGGTCAACGTAAGCCGGCTCCCAGGCAGGGTCGTCGGTGACCAGGGCGATATTGCCGATATTCTCGAAGCCGTGGCTCTCCATATCGGTCTCGGCGACCAGCATGATGCCGTACTCGTCGCACAGCTCGTAGAAGCGCGGATCGTTGGCGTAGTGGGACGTGCGCACCGCGTTGATGTTGTGCTGCTTCATGAGCTCCAGGTCGCGGCGCATGCGCTCGAAGCCCACGGCGCGGCCCTTGTGATCGTCGTGATCGTGGCGGTTGACGCCATGCATCTTAAAGTAGGTGCCGTTGAGGTAGATATGATTGCCCTCGACCGTCACCTCGGCAAGGCCCTGGCGATGCGGAACGTACTCGCTGACCTCGTCGCCGTCGTAGACCTCAAACGTCAGGTCATAGAGGAAGGGGTCCTCGGGGTTCCAGAAGTGGGCATCGGCAACGCTGCACTCGGCATGGCCATCGACGCACTCGCCTGTAGCGACCACATTCTGGCCATCGCTGAGCGTATACACAACGCGACTTGCGCCCTCGGCAACCGTATCGAGCGTGATCAGAGCGGCATCGCCCTCGCGGTGCGTGCGGAACCTAAAGTCGACCAGATGCGCGGCGGGACGCTGCATGAGGTACACATCGCGGAAGATGCCCGATGCCCACCACATGTCCTGGTCCTCGATGTAGCTACCATCGCTGTACTGCAGAACCTTGACCGCAAACAGGTTGTCGCCCTCGACGAGCGCGTCGGTCACGTCAAACTCGGCGGACAGACGCGAACCCTTGGTCATGCCGATAAACTTGCCGTTGACATACAGCTCGCCGTAGCTCTCGATACCGTCGAAGCGAATGATCTCGCGAGCGCCGGCAGGCACGGCAGGAAGGTTGACGATGCGCTGGTAGACGCCCGTGGGGTCGTCAGAGGGAACGAACGGCTGGTCCACCGGGAACGGGAAACCCTCGTCGGTGTAGGCAAGGTTGCCATAACCATCCACCTGCCACAGGTGCGGAACCTCCACGTGATCCCACGCGGGCTCGTACGTGGAGAGCTCCTCGTTGGAGACGGCAGCAGGCCCCTCAAAGAGGCGGAACTGCCACGAGCCGGACAGCTGGACAAACCCGCGCGACAGCTCGCGGCTGTACGTAGCGGCGAGATCGGCGGTCTCGTAACCCATAAAGTACGCATGGGGTGCCAGGCGGTTCCTGTGGGTGAGCGCTTGGTTTTCCCAATCGTTAATGGCGTCCATGGTGATGCTCCTTCGTCATCGTAGTGATTCTTGTGCAACCGGTTGTCCTTATCTTACGGGCGATGTAAAAAACTGTGCAACCGGTTGTCCGCTGAACGGTCGATTTGGTCGGGTTAACGGTGCAACCGGTTGTACAACCGCGACACTTATGTCACCCTGAGTATCGAAACTCAGCGCAAGACATCGTTCTTAAGCTCGTAGGCAACCGCCACGCCCGCTGATATCTCACCCATACGAGACGTATTCGATTGCGGCTTGGTTGCAAAACGACACCGGTCACCGGATATCATGAACGCTGTTCAGGCGCACTATAGTAAGCTGTATCCGCACCAGCCCGTATCAGCGACAACATCGACCGCATTCTCCAGGAGACGCCATGACCCAACCAGTTCGCACCGCACCTACGCTTGCCGAGGTTGCCGCAGCTGCCGGCGTGTCGCGCTCCACGGCATCGCGCGCTCTCAACGATTCGCCCCGCATTAGCGAGGAAACCAAAAAGCGCGTCCGCGCGGCGGCCAAGGAAGTCAATTTTGTCCCCAACGCTCGTGGCCGAGCGCTCGCTGTCGGGCGCACGGAAATCATCGCCGTGCTCGTGACCGAGCCCCTGAGTGAACTCTTCAGCGACCCCACCTATAGCGAGTTTTTGAGCGGCATTACCGAGGAACTGTCGGAGTCGTCCTATCTGCCCGTTATCTTGCAGGCGTCTTCTACGCATGAGCGCAACCGTGCACGCGAGCACTTTGAGCGCCGCTCGTTCGACGCTGTGATCGACGTCTCCCCCTACAAGGGCAGCGAGCTGCTCGAGGTGCTGCGCGAGCTGGGCGTACCCACCGTGTTGTGCGGCCAGCTCGAGGGCCACCCCTATCGCGATGTGTTCTCGACGGTCTACTCTGACGACGAAGAGGGCGGACACTTTGCGGCACTCGCCATGAAGGAACGCGGGCGCAAAGATATCGTCGCCGTGTTGGGACCGCAAGACAACCCCGCTGTTGTCGACCGCCTGCGCGGCTACCGTGCCGTCTTGGGCGAAGACCTCCCAGACGCAAACGTTATCTATACCGGCTGGAACAACGGAGACGGCTATCAGGCCATGCACCAGATCCTCGCGCGCGAGATTGCTTTCGATGGCGTGCTCTGCGGATCGGACCGTATCGCGGCTGGCGTCATCACCGCACTCAACGAGGCAGGCCTATCCGTTCCGGCGGACGTTTCTGTCGTCGGCTTCGACGATCACGAGATTGCGACGCGCTGCGTCCCCGCGCTCACGACCGTCCGCCAGCCCCTGCGCGAAGAAGGCCACATGGCCGCCAACATTGCGCTCGACATGATCAAGGGTGCCGAGCCCACCACCTCCGTGATGCACATGCAGCTGATCCAGAGAGACTCGCTATAAGAAACTGAGGCAGGCTTTCCGCCAGACAGTTGTTGCGGAAAGCCTGCCCCGTTTTGAGCGCTCATTCTGGGGCACAGTTTCCGTTAGACAGCTCAACCGGAAACTGTGCCCCATTAATTTGCCGAATTCTGGGTCGCGCTTTCCCAGAGGACCCCTTTGGGAAAGCGCGACCCATTCCGGACGCAGATTCCGGGATGCACTTTCCGCGACGCCCGGTCATCCCAAGCCCTCACAATCTCGGCGCATAAAAAACGAGGGAAGGCACGCGTCCTTCCCTCGTTACAGGCAATATGTAGCCGCTTGCCTACATCAGGCGCAGGCTGACGTCCTTGAGCTGGGCGCCGGAAACGGCACTCGGGGCGCCCGACATAAGGTCGGAGCCGCTGGCCGTCTTGGGGAACGCCATGACGTCGCGGATGGAGTCGGAACCGGTGAGCAGCATGCACACGCGGTCCAGACCCAGAGCGAAACCGCCCATCGGGGGCGCACCAAACTTGAGCGCCTCCATGAGGAAGCCGAACTGAGACTCGGCACGCTCCTCGGTAAAGCCCAGGAGCTTGAGCATGGACATCTGCATCTCGGCGTTGTGGATACGCATACCGCCGCCGCCGGCCTCAAAGCCGTCCATGACAAAGTCGTAGGTGCAAGAACCGGCTGCCAACGGGTCGGCCTCGATCTTGGCGATGTCGGTCTCGGTCGGCAGGGTGAACGGCTGGTGCTCGGCAGCGTAAGCCTTGCGGTCCTCATCCCAGTGGAACAGCGGGAAGTTGACGACCCACAGGAAGTCGTGGCCCTCGCGCTTGATCTCGAGCGCATTGGCCATGTGAGAACGCATGCCGCCCAGGATCTCGTCAGAGAGCAGGCGCGGGCCGGCGGCGAACATCACAAGGTCGCCGGGCTCGACATCCATGCGCTCGCGCAGAGCCGCCATCTCCTCGTCCGAGAAGAACTTGACGATGGGGCTGTTGATGGAGCCGTCCTCGCGGAAGGCGATCCAAGCCAGGCCCTTGGCGCCAAACGTGGAGGCCACGCCGGCGAGCTTATCGATCTTGGCACGTGCCCAGGCACCGGCGCCCTTGGCGTTGATGGCCTTGACGACAGAACCCTCCTCGTTTGCGGCAGTCGCAAAGACCTTGAACTTGGAGTTGGCAAAGATGTCGGTCAGGTCGACCAGGTGCATGCCATAGCGGGTATCGGGCTTGTCGGAGCCATAGGTATCCATGGCCTCCCAGTAGTTCATGCGACGCAGCGGCGTGGGCATCTCGACACCCATGCGACCGAAGGCATCGGCCAGGACCTCTTCGAGCGCGCTCATAACGTCGTTCTGATCCACGAAGGACATCTCGATATCGACCTGAGTGAACTCGGGCTGACGGTCGGCACGCAGGTCCTCGTCGCGGAAGCACTTGGCAACCTGGTAGTAGCGCTCGACGCCACCGACCATAAGCAGCTGCTTCAGAAGCTGCGGGGACTGCGGCAGGGCGTAGAAGTTACCCGGCTGAATACGGCTGGGAACGATGAAGTCGCGAGCGCCCTCGGGCGTGGACTTAAACAGGGAGGGCGTCTCGACCTCCATGAACTCACGGTTGTGCAGCGCCTCGCGAATGGCAAAGGTAAAGTCGGAGCGCAGCTTGAGGTTGGCCATCATCTCGGGACGGCGGAGGTCCAGATAGCGATAGCGCAGGCGGGTGTCCTCGCTGGTCTCGATGCCGTCCTCGATCTGGAACGGCGGGGTGACGGACGTGTTGAGCACCTCGGCGTGGTCGGTCAGGACCTCGATCTCGCCGGTCGCGAGCTTGGTGTTGGTGGTCTCCTCGCCACGAGCGCGCACGACGCCGTGAATCTTGATGGGCCACTCGGGACGCATGGTCTCGGCGATCTTAAAGGCATCGCCGTCGGAGTGCTCGGGGTCGAAAGTGAGCTGCGTGATGCCCTCGCGGTCGCGAAGGTCGCAGAAGATAAGGCCGCCGTGGTCGCGGCGACGGCTCACCCAACCGGTGAGGGTGACCTCTTCGCCCACGTTCTCGAAGCGAAGCTCGCCGCAGGTACGGGTGTGCATGGAATGCTCGTCAATGGGACGGGTCTGGCTCATACCAGTGATCCTCCTTTATGGATCTGTGCCGCCCCGTGTCGTTCCGGGCGGCGTCGTACAGATTTGCCCAGCCTGCGTAAACCGCGCAGCCAGACATGGCGTTCTATCTTATCGCACCTGTGTCGATGTGCCGCGAAAAAGTAACTCTTGCCCAAAGACTTGACGGAGACGAAACAATTGACGCACCGTGGCCGTCGCCAAGGCGCGCCACGTGCGACAATGTGCCCCAATACAACTGCACTCGGAAAGGCCCGCCATGACTGCACGCCTCATCGTTATGGATATCGACTCCACGCTCATCAACCAGGAGGTCATCGACCTGTTGGGCGAGGAGGCCGGCGTAGGCGAGCAAGTGGCGAAGATCACTGAGCGCGCCATGCGCGGCGAACTGGACTTTAAGCAGGCACTCGAGGAGCGCGTGGGGCTGCTTGCCGGCTTGGATGAGAGCGTGTTCGAGCGCACCTTTGAGCGCGTGACGTTTACCCCCGGCGCGCTGGAGCTTGTGCGCTCGGCGCACAGCAAGGGCTGGAAGGTCGGCGTGGTAAGCGGCGGCTTCCACGAGGTCGCCGATAAGATCGTGGCCGCCGCGGGTATCGACTTTTGCCTGGCTAACCGCCTGGAGGTCGTGGACGGCAAGCTCACCGGTAAGCTGGCGGCAGACATTGTGACCAAGGAGTCCAAGCTCATCCAGCTGCTGGACTGGGCGGTTGAGTGCGGTGTCGATATGACCCACACGGTCGCTATTGGCGACGGGGCAAACGACATCCCCATGATTCAGGCCGCGGGCACGGGCATCGCGTTTTGCGCCAAGCCCAAGACGCGCGAAGCCGCCCCGTTTGCCATCGACGAGCGCAACCTGATGCTCGCCATGGACATCATCCTGCGTGACTAGCCGATCCGTCTAACAATTGAATCAGTCTGTCCTATAGTTTCCGAACAATTTTGTCTTAGTGTTCGGAAACATACCCTTTGAGTGCTAGACTTTGCGCCGTCGAAGGGAACATATATGGATAAGCAAGATCTTGAGCAATTGCTGAGCGATGTTGCCGGCGGAGCAGTCACCCCGGCAGTCGCCCTCGCGCGCATCCAAACGGCGCCAACCGCCGATCTGGGTTTTGCGCAGCTCGATCTTTCACGCGGGGTACGCCAGGGAGCCGGCGAGGTTGTCTACGGTGCCGGTAAAACCGCCGAGCAGATTGCCGCCATTATCGAGGCGCTGCGCGATGCCGGCCAGGAGCGCATCCTGGTCACGCGCCTGGACGCCGAAAAGGCAGCCCGTACCTCGGAGCTCCTCGACAACGACATCGACCTGGGATATGTCCCGGACGCGCAGCTCGCCCTCGTGGGCGGCAAGCCCTCCCCTACTGGCAACGGACGCATCGTCGTCGCCTGCGCCGGCACGAGCGACTTGCCCGTCGCCGAGGAAGCCGCGTTGACGGCCGAGTTCTATGGCAACGAGGTCGACCGCCTCTACGACGTAGGTGTCGCCGGCCTGCACCGCCTGCTCGCGCATGCCGAGGAACTTGCCCAGGCGCAGGTGGTCATCGCCATCGCCGGCATGGAGGGCGCGCTGGCGAGCGTTATCGGCGGTCTGGTGAGCTGTCCGGTCATCGCCGTTCCCACCAGCGTTGGCTACGGCGCAAGTTTTGGTGGCGTAGCTGCACTGCTCGCCATGCTCAACTCCTGTGCCAGCGGCGTTTCGGTCGTCAATATCGACAACGGCTTTGGCGCCGCCTACCAGGCAAGTCTTATCAATCATCTGAGCGCCGGCACACCCCGCGCCCGCTAAGGAGCATTCCATGTCCAATCATCAGCACACGCTTATCATCGACGGCACCTCAGGCATCAGCGGCGATATGACCGTCGCGGCCCTGCTCGATCTGGGCGCCAGCGAGGAGCACCTGCGCGAACAGCTCGCCACACTGCCGGTCGACGGCTTTACGATCGCCGTCACGCGTGCAAACAAGCATGGCATCGACGCCTGCGATTTCGACGTCCAGCTTGCAGAGGGACTCGAGAACCACGACCACGATATGGCCTGGCTCTACGGCAACGAAACAGCTGTCGAGCACACGCACGAGCACGAGCACCACCATCATGACCATGACGAGCATGAGCACTGCCATGAGCATGATCATGAGACCCACGGCCATGGCCACGAGGGTCACCATCACGCCCACCACCATCACCACCGTTCTTTGGCGGACGTCACCGCTATCATCGACGGCTCGCAGCTAAGCGATGGCGCCAAGCGCCGTGCGCTCGCCATCTTTACCGCGCTCGCCGCCGCCGAGGCAAAGGCCCACGGCAAAAAGCCCGAGACCGTCATGTTCCACGAGGTAGGCGCCGTCGATTCCATCGTCGACGTCTGCTCTGTCGCCATCTGCCTCGATGACCTAGGTATTGAGGACATCGTGGTCGAGTCGCTCTCCGAAGGCCACGGAACCATTCGCTGCGCCCACGGCCTTATGCCCATTCCCGTCCCCGCTGTCGTCAACCTGTGCCAGGCGGGCAATATCGCCCTCACGCCCGCACCGGTCGCTGGCGAGCTCGTGACGCCCACGGGCGCCGCCATCGTCACCGCGCTGCGCACGTCCGAGCACCTGCCGGCACGCTACCACATCGAAGCCGTCGGCTACGGCGCCGGCAAGCGCCCCTACGAGGGTTGCTCCGGCACGCTCCGTTGTCTACTCGTTCACGTGGATGCATAGCCATGGATGCCCGCAAAGAAAAAAGCCGCGCTGCCATCGTTGCAGCGTTCTCCGAGCTGCTACGCGAAGAGGATTACGGCAAGATTACCGTCGGCGACATCATCGCTCGTGCCCATGTTGGTCGGGCCACATTCTACGGCCTCTTTAAGAGCAAAGACGACCTACTGTCCGAGCTCGTGAGCGACATCTGCGCCCACGCCCTCGACGACGATGGTACGCCGCTCGACGACCCACTCGTGCAAGTCGAGCATATCCTCAACAACCTCTGGGAACGCCGTCAGGGCGTTCGAGCCCTCGTAGCCGGAGCCGGCTCGCGCGTCTTCGCCGACTGTCTCCGCAAGACCATCATGTCACGAGCAGCCGAAACCGTCCCTACCGACCCAAACGGCCCCGCCGCCACCATGGACCGAAGCTTCCTACTACACCACATAGCCTCAAGCTTCGTAGGAATGGTCCAATGGTGGGCCTGGCACAACTTCCAAGCAGATAAGGCCGAAGTAGCCAAAGACTACCTATCAGCCATAAAGCCCCTCTTCACCTAAACACCCCATCCCATTCCAAGGCGGCGCCCCTTCCCAAAGCACCGCCCTCATCTCAAAGCACCCAACAGCCAAGCGCCCACCACATCCAAATTCAGATATATATGTGGGTTGCTTGTTCGAACGCAACAAAGACCCCACAGCTGGCCGCATGGGGTAACTTCCCAGCGCATTCCGCACTGATATCTTCTGTATTGAAGACGTCGATGGTGCACCCGTATACCATTGACGTCGACACCATCAGATGCGGACCGCGCGGTGACCCCACATTCCGCTGGCGCCCACAGGGCTGCCCTCGTTTCCTGACATGTCC
>DBGFTB010000016.1:0-2148 GCA_048532905.1 Collinsella aerofaciens | reverse complement strand
CAGGGCGACGCCCAGGACGGGCACGTTGGCGTAGGAGCACAGCAGGAAGCCCAGGAAGTAGAAGGGCACGAGCTGCTTGGTGAGCACCAGGCGGCCGAGCATGGCGAAGCCCATGGCAGGCAGGATGTTGGCGGCAACGCCAAAGCCAGCAAGGACAAAGGGCGGGATGAAGTCGAGCATGCCCTGGATGGCGTCAGCACCCAGATAGAACGACAGCGAGCACAGCAGGAACGCCATGACGATACCGGTCAAACCGATCAGGAAGTGCATCGCATAGACACCCTTAAGGTTGCCCTGGCCGGAAAAGACATCAGCGCGGTCAACCAGGATCGGCAGGGCGGCGTTGAGGATGTTCTTGATGGCAAGGCACAGCGTGGCGATGGGCATGGCAAGCGCGATGGCTGCCTCGGTGCTCTGGCCCAGCTGGATAGCGAAGGCGCAGGCGAGCACGCCGCCGATCGTCTCATCAGGCGGCACGTAGGCGCCGATGGAGATCGAGCCCATGAACAGCAGCTCCAGGCTCGCACCGATCGCGAGGCCGGACTGCAGGTCCCCCAGCACCAGGCCCACGAGCGGGCACAGGACGATGGGGCGGAACGCATAGAGCGTACCGAGCTGGCAGTCGAACTTACCAAATGCGGCGATAAGTCCGATGAGGATTGCTTGGGTAAGCATATATCCCCCTTTCCTAATAAGACACTACGAAGAGCTCAGACTCTTCGAAATTGAACGCCTAGAGCACGCTGGCGCAGTCAACCTTGGGGTCATCGGCCAGGGGTCGAATCTCGACCTCAACGCCACGATCCAGCATCTCGCGCACATCGGCTTCCTCGGCCGCGGTCAGGAAGATCTGACGAGAGACCTGACGAGCATCGGGACGCTTCTCGTCCTTGGGCTTGGTGTTGCCCAGGTTGACCGACTTGATCTGCGGGCAGCCCTCAACAAGCTGCTTTGCCTCAGCGATAGTGGCGACGCAGATGATCATCTTGTACTTGTCGGTCACGCCCGAGTTGATAGCTTCGATTGCATGCTCCATATCTTTGATGACGAGCTTGCAGCCGGCAGGCTTGCCCATCTTGAGCGTCGTCTTCCACACCGGGTCGTTAGCGACCTTATCGCCCACGCAGAAGATGCAGTTGGAGCCAAGGCCCTGAACCCAGGAAACTGCGACCTGGCCATGAAGCAGGCGATGGTCAACGCGAAGTAGCTGAATCATAATGTGACCCCCCAAAGGTCTTGTGCCGTCTTACGGCGTGTCAGTAGGTGCTGCGGATTAGAACTCTTCTTCCTCGTCGTCATCGACCAAAAGATCGTTGACAAACTTCACGCGCGTATCGTCCGCAGCGACGATGGCGCGAATCGTCTCCTCAACCGGCGCCGACTCGTCAGAGAACAGCAACTGGATGAGGAGAGGAAGGTTCATGTTGGTAACGAGGTACGTGCGGGGACGCGTCTGGACGATCTTGGTGAACTCGTTGTTGACGCTGCCGCCAAAGAGGTCGGTGCAGACAACGACATCATCGTCAGCAGACATGCCTGCCAGCAGTTTTTGGGCCTCCTCGGCCACGTCCATGCGGCCATCGACGAACATCGAAAGATCGTGGACGTTGTCGCGAGCGCCCGAGAGCAGCTCGACGCTCTCCTTGATGCCGGTGGCGAAGTGCGCATGGCTGGCGATGATGTACTGTCTCATTCTGTGTTCCTCTCAATAGCCCGGCACGTTCCCGCACCCGTTTTCTTTAGTAGTCGAACTGGTGATAGTAGCGACGATACTTGAGGTTGTGCTTGGTGACCGTCTCGTAGTAGCGAGCCAGGCGGTCGGTCACGAGCACCGTCAGAATCCACGGGGAGACGATGACGCGGAACTCGTCGTCAAGGCCGGGGATCGCGAACTCGGCGGTGTCGATGACGTTGATGTCGGTGTCGCCGGTCACGCCGCGGGTCAGGAAGGCGCGGACGCGCTCGTCGAGCTTGCGGTTCTCGTCCTCGCCCATGAACAGGAAGACCGGGACGCCGGGCTCCACGAGCTCGAGGGTGCCGTGGAAGAAGTCGGCCGAGGTGATGTAGCGGGTGCGTTTCCACTGCATCTCCTCGAGGATGCACATCGAGAACAGGATGGTCTCGCCCCACAGGGCGCCGGAGCCGATG
>DBGFTB010000015.1:0-26836 GCA_048532905.1 Collinsella aerofaciens | reverse complement strand
TGGCAGTCAAGAGGTCAGGGGTTCGATCCCCCTCGTCTCCACCCGAGCATTGAATGAGGCTCCAACGCAAGTTGGGGCCTTTTTTCATATAGGCACACAAGGTCAAAGGCGGCACCATGATCCTCCTGGTCGACAAGATCGAAAAAAGCTTCGGCGCGCGCGTCCTCTTTAGCGGCGCGTCCTTTCAGATCAACCCCGGCGAACGCTTTGCGCTCGTGGGGCCCAACGGCGCCGGCAAAACCACCATGCTCAAGATCATCATGGGCATCGACAGCCCCGACGCCGGCCAGGTCCAGTACGCCAAGGACTGCCAGGTGGGCTACCTAGAGCAGGAAACCAACCTAGAGCAAAAGGACACCACCATCCTTGCCGAGGTCATGGCCGCTGCCAAGGAAATCCGCCGCATGGGGAAGCGCGCCAACGAGCTGCAGGCCCAGATCACCGAGCTCTCCGAACAGGGGAAGGATGTCGACGCGCTCCTCAACGAGTACGGCCAGGTCCAGGACCGCTTTGAGCACCTGGGCGGCTACGAGCTCGAGAGCAACGCCCGCAAAATCCTGTCCGGCCTGGGCTTTAAGGTCACCGACTTTGAGCGCCCGTGCTCCGAGTTCTCGGGCGGCTGGCAGATGCGCATCGCGCTGGCCAAGCTCTTCCTGCGCCACCCCGACCTGCTGCTTCTGGACGAGCCCACCAACCACCTGGACCTCGAAAGCGTCCAGTGGCTGCGTGGCTTTATCGCCAACTACGACGGCGCCGTCCTCATCGTCAGCCACGACCGCGCTTTCATGGACGCCTGCGTCGACCACGTCGCCGCGCTCGAAAACCGCCGCGTAACCACCTACACCGGCAACTACAGCAGCTACCTCAAGCAACGCGAGGACAACCTGGAGCAGATGCGCGCCAAGCGCGCCGCCCAGGAGCGCGACATCGCCCACATGCAGGTCTTCGTCGACAAGTTCCGCTACAAGCCCACCAAGGCTGCCCAGGCTCAGGAGCGCATCCGAAAGATCGAGCAGATCAAAAAGGAGCTCGTCATCCTGCCCGAGGGCCACAAGCACATCGACTTTAAGTTCCCCGATCCGCCGCGCTCCGGCGACATGGTCGTGGGGCTCGAGGGCGTCTCCAAGTCCTACGGCGACAAGCACATCTACAGCGACATCGACCTCAAGCTCTACCGCGGCGAGCACGTGGCGCTCGTCGGCCCTAACGGCGCCGGCAAGTCCACGCTCATGAAGATTCTCGCCGGCCTGGAGCCGCCCACTACCGGCACGCGCGACCTGGGCACCAACGTGGGCGTGGCCTACTACGCCCAGCACGCGCTCGAAGGCATGACCGAGTCCAACACCGTCCTGCAAGAGATCGACACCGTCACGCCCAAGTGGACCGTGCCGCAGCAGCGCAGCCTGCTGGGCTCCTTCCTATTTAGCGACAACGATTCCATCGAAAAGCAGGTCCGCGTCCTCTCTGGCGGCGAAAAAGCGCGTCTGGCACTGGCCAAGATGCTCGTGGCCCCCGAGGCGCTCCTGTGCCTGGACGAGCCCACCAACCACCTGGACATCGACTCGGTGGACATGCTCGAAAACGCCCTGCAAAACTTCCCCGGCACCATCGTGCTGATCAGCCACGACGAGCACCTGGTGCGCGCCGTTGCCAACCGAGTGATCGACATCCGCGATGGTAAGGTCACGGTCTACGACGGCGACTACGACTACTACCTCTACAAGCGCGAGGACCTCGCAGCCCGCGCCGCCGCCGAAGCAGCAGGGGAGAGTACGCCGGCCGCGACCAAGTCCGCTAAGGTCACCGCAGCCCAGCCCGATACGCCCGCCGCTGCTTCCAAGCCTGCCGAGGGCAAAAAGACCAAGGAGCAAAAGCGCGCCGAGGCCCAGGCCCGCGCTGCGCTCAACAAAAAGCTCAAGGGCGTGCGCAACCAGCTCAAGAAGATCGAGGCTGAGCTCGACAAAAAACGCGCCCGCTATGACGAGCTTATGGAATTGATGGCCAGCGAAGAGCTTTATGCCGATCAGGACAAGTTCAACGCCGCGCTGGGGGAATATAACGGCCTTAAGCAAGAGCTGCCCAAGCTCGAGGACGAATGGCTGGAGCTTTCCACCCAGATCGAAGAGGAGACCGCGCGTGAACTCTCGTAAGGCCGCTGCCGTGGCGATGAGCATCATCGCCATCGCCTGTCGCATCTGCGGCATTTTTATGAGCGCGATGACCGTGCTTCTGTGCTTTAGCGGCCTCACCGCCAAGCTGCAGATCGTGGGCTTTGTCGTTGAGCTTTCGCGCGCGCTGCCGAGCGCCATCGCCGGCTACGGAGTCATCACCTCACCGTTTGGCGGCGTGTTCCGCTTAGATTACGCCATCGTCGTTGTGATCCTGTTTGTAATTGACTACCTGCTCACGCGCGCCTCGCGCCGCATCCGCTAGGGGAGCGCCATGTCCAGCAGCTACTTCATGAACCTGCTCGCCAGCGCGGTCGCCGTCATCCTGGGCATCGTTATCCACGAGAGCGCGCACGCCGCCGCAGCCTGGGCTCTCGGCGACAAGACAGCCCGATCACGCGGTCGTGTCTCGCTCAACCCGCTCAACCATATCGACCCGTTTGGCACCATCATCCTGCCGCTGCTCATGCTTGCCGCCGGCGGCCCGGTGTTCGCCTTTGCCAAGCCCGTGCCCGTCTACCTCAACAACCTCAAGCACCCTAAGCGCGACGAGGTCCTGGTGAGCGCAGCCGGCCCCGCATCGAATATCGCGCTCGCGTGTCTTGCCGCGGTCCTCATGCGCCTGGCCTATGGCAGCCTCTACACCAGCATGTCCTTTGCCCTGGCGTCACAAATCATGAACTTCGGCGCCACGTTTATCGTGGTCAACTTGTCGCTCGCGCTCTTTAACCTCATCCCGATTCCGCCGCTTGATGGCTCGTCGATCATCGTGCCCTTCCTCAAGGGCAAAGCGCTCAACAACTATTACCGCCTGCAGCAATACGCTATGCCCATACTCATCCTGGTTCTATACCTGCTGCCTATGTGGACCGGCATCGATGTAATCGGCCGCTATTTCGACGTTACCGTGTATCCGCTTGCTGAGCAGCTGCTCAACTTCGCAATCGCCGGCATCTAAGGTAAACTTACAGGTCGACCCTGCAAAGCGGTCGTAACATGCACCCAAACCGCGCCGCGAAGGCGCCGTCAAAGGAGGTCGAATATGTCGTATCGTGTGTCGACGCAGGTCTACAGCGGACCGTTCGACCTGCTGCTGCAGCTGGTAACCCGCCAAAAAGTAGATATCGGCGCCATTTCCATCAGCGAGGTGGCCGAGCAATACCTGGCCGAGGCCGAGCGCATCGAGGCGCTGGACCTGGACGTGGCGAGCGACTTTTTGCTGGTCGCGGCAACCCTTTTGGACATCAAGGCGGCCTCGCTGGTGCCTCAGGAGACACCGCGCAAAGCCGATGACGACGATGACGAGTTCGACGAAGACCTCGAGGAGCTCAGCGCGCTCGACGGCGACGCCCTGCGCGAGGTCCTGATCCAGCGCCTGATTGCCTACAAACAGTTTAAGGGCGCGGCTGCGGCCCTCGGTGCCCGCATGCAGGCCGAAAGCCGCATGCACCCGCGCGTGGCCGGACCCGACCCCGAGTTCTTGGGCCTTATGCCCGACTACCTGGCCGGCATCACGCTGCGCGGTCTCGCCGTCATCTGTGCCGACCTGGACGGCAAGCGCCAGACCTTCCTGCTGGAGGCCGAGCATGTGGCGCCGCATCGCGTGCCGCTCGACCTGACCGTGGCCTCGGTCGACCGCTTTACCATGGCGCACCAAACCTGCACCTTCCGCGAGCTACTGGACGGCGATGCCACCACCGAGCAGCTCGTCGTCACCTTCCTAGCTATGCTTGAGCTCGCCAAGCGCGGCTCGCTCACGCTGAGCCAGGACGAGATCTTTGGAACCATCCGCATCAACCGCGTCGAGGGCGCCGAGGCCTATGTGCTCGGCGAGGGCCCCGAGCTCACCGAATAGGAGCCGCAACCATGTCAACCCTTTCCACGTTGGAGGCAAACAGCCTCAAAGGCGCCCTCGAGGCGCTGCTGCTGGTGTCGAGCGACCCCGTGAGCGCGCCCGCGCTGGCAGGTGCGCTGGATATCGCCCCCGGCGAGTGCGCGTCGCTGCTCGCCGAGCTCAAGGTTGAGTACGAGGAGGCCAACCGCGGCTTTCAGCTGCGCGAGGTCGCCGGCGGCTGGCGCCTGTTTACGCACCCCGCCTACCACGACGTGGTCGAGGCCTATGTGTTGAGCTGGGACACGCAAAAGCTATCGCAAGCGGCGCTCGAAACCCTGGCCGTCATCGCATACCACCAGCCAGTGACGCGCGAGGTGGTCAAGGGCATCCGCGGCGTCAATTCCGACGGCGTCATCGCGTCGCTCGTGGACAAGGGCCTGGTGCGCGAGCTCGGCCGCGACCCCCAGCGCGGTCAAGCCAACATCTACGGCACGACCAACGCCTTCTTGGAAAAGTTCGGTCTGCGCTCCACCCGCGACCTGCCCGACCTGGAGCAGTTTGCCCCCGACGAGCAGTCGCGCCAGTTTATCCGCGAACGCCTGAGCGGCCGCAGTATTCAGTCCACGCTCGAGGAGCAGGCCGAGGACCTGGACGAAGAGCGTGAACTGCTCGATACCGATGTTGAAGATGTTGAGGCAGTCGAGGACTTGGAGACCCTGGTCGTCGACGAGACCTCGGAGGATTTGCATGACGAGGACTAACGAAGTAGGGGAGACGCGCGCCATGGGCAACGCAGCACCCGCAACCGACGCCCAGCCTGTCTATCCGCACACCATGCGCCTGCAGCGCTTTTTGGCGCGCGCGGGCGTGGCGAGCCGCCGCGGCTCGGAGGACCTGATGACCGCCGGCCGCGTGACGGTTAACGGCGAGGTCGCGACCGAGCTGGGCACCAAGGTCGATGTCGACCGCGACCACATCGAAGTCGACGGCATGCCCGTCAAGCTCAACCAGGGCGCCGTGTACCTGATGCTCTACAAGCCGACCGGCTACCTCACCACCATGAGCGATCCGCAGGAGCGCCCTTGCGTGGCCGATCTGGTCCCGCGCGACCGCTTTCCGGGACTATTCCCGGTGGGCCGCCTGGACCGCGACACCACAGGCCTTTTGCTCTTTACCACCGACGGCGACCTTTCGCAGGACCTGCTACACCCCAGCAAGCACGTCTACAAGACCTACCAGGCACTCGTTGACGGCGAACTGTCCGACCGCGATCTAGACCCGCTCCGCCGTGGCATCGAGCTCGACGACGGCCTGTGCCAGCCGGCAATCTGCCGTGTCATTAACGCGCGCGAGGCCGAGGCCGTGGCTCCGCAAGGTATCAAGCCCGGTACTACCGCCGTGGAGGTCATCATCCGCGAGGGCCGCAAAAATCAGGTCAAGCGCATGCTGAGCAAGATCCACCACCCGGTGATCCGCCTGCATCGCTGTAACTTTGCCGGTCTGGAGCTCAAGGACGTGGCCAAGGGCTCATGGCGCAAGCTCACCGACCGCGAGGTGCAGATCCTCAAAAGCGGCGGCATCCCGCCCAAGCAAGCGAGCGTCAAGCGCAACGGCGGCAAGCCCCAAGACACGCCCGCCAGCCGCACGCGTCACCACGGCAGCCACGGCTCCGCACCCAAGCGCAACACCTACCGCGAGCGCTACACCGGCTAGGCAACCCGCCGCGCCCCAACGCCCGCGAACCATACCAGCACGTCAATCATCGAAAGGAAGCATTGCATGATCGTCGCCATCGACGGCCCCGCCGGTTCCGGCAAGTCCACCATCGCCAAGGAGATCGCCCGCCAGCTGGGCTTTAACAAGCTCGACACGGGCGCCATGTATCGCGCCGTCACCTTCGCCGCGCTCGACCGCGGCATCGATCTGGACGACGAGACGGCAATCGACGCCCTCGCCGAGCAGATCGAAATTCGCTTTACCAACGGCACCGGCGAGGATACGCGCCTGACCATTGACGGCCAGGACGCTTCGGCCGCCATCCGCGCCCCACAGGTGGACGCCAACGTCTCCAAGGTCTCGGCCTATCCGGGCGTGCGCGCCGCCATGCTCATCCATCAGCGCCGCGCCGCCGAGGACCGCGATATCGTGGCCGAGGGTCGCGACATCGGCACCGTCGTGTTCCCTAACGCGCAAGTCAAGGTCTTCCTGACCGCCGACCCGCGCGAGCGCGCCCGCCGCCGCGTGCTGCAGCGTCACCAAAACGACGCCCAGCCGCTCACGTCCGAGCAGCTCGAGGCCGAGGTCGACGAGACCCTCGACGCCCTTAAGCAGCGCGACAAGCTCGACAGCAGCCGCGAGGTCGCCCCACTCGTGCCCGCCGAGGACGCCGTGCACGTTGACTCCACCGCCCACACCATCGATGAGGTCGTCTCGATAATCGAGGACCTCATCAACCAAAGGAGGTAGCCCATGCGCCTGTTTAAGCAGACGCCCGAGGACTATTACAACGCTCCCTATGCCGAGTTCCCGGCGCTCATCCGCGGCACCGTCGCCGTAGTCATGGCCATCCTTTGGGCCTTCTCCAAGCTCATGTGGCGTTGGAAAGTCGAGGAAGCCGACCTGCTGTTTGAGCGCCAGGAAGGCCGCGGCAGCGTGGTCATCTGCAACCACACCTCGATGGCCGAGCTCTTGGCCGTGGAGACGGCGCTGTTCTTTGGGGGCCGCCGCATTCGTCCCATCTTTAAGTCCGAGTTCGCCAAGAGCAAGATTGTGCGCTGGGCCTTTAGCCGCGTAGGCGGCATCCCCGTGGAGCGTGGTACTGCCGATATGAAGTGCCTGCGCGCCGCCCAGCATGCGCTGCAGCGCGGCGAGGACGTTCTGATCTTCCCCGAGGGCACGCGCATCCGCTCGCGCGAGATCAAGCCCGAGGTCCACGGCGGTTTTGCGCTCATCGCTCAGATGGGCAAGGCGCCCGTTAACCCGCTCGCCATCTGCGGCTGGTCCGACATCACGCCCTCGGGCAAAAAGATCATGCGTCCCAAGAAGTGCTGGATCCGCGCCGGCAAGGCCGTCTCGCTTTCCGACGCACCGGCCGGGCTTAAACGCACGGAGCGCCTGGAATGGTTTGAGTCCGAGGCCATGAACCGCGTCTACGCCATGCGAGACGAGCTGTGCGCCGAGCATCCGGGCAGGTTCTAGCCATGAGCGAGAACGTGACGAACACCACCGCGACTGTGTCCGGCCAGGCAACCGCGCCTACCATCGAGATCGCCGCCCACGCCGGCACTTGCTACGGCGTACAGCGTGCGCTCGATATGGCGCTGGCCGCTGCGCCGCAGGCAGAGGAGTGCACTCAAGTTCACACCTTGGGGCCGCTCATCCATAACCCCATCGTGGTGCGCGAGCTTGCTGAGGCAGGCGTCGGTCTGGCCGACACCTTGGACGACGCCGCAACCGGCACCGTGATCATCCGCGCCCACGGCGTGGTGCCGCAGGTAATCGATGCTGCCCGCAAGCGCGGCCTCAACGTGGTCGACGCCACCTGCCCTTACGTCAAGAAGGTCCATATGGCAGCCGAGCGCCTGGTGCGCGAGGGCTACCGCGTGGTAGTCGTAGGCGAGCCGGGGCATCCCGAGGTCGAGGGCATCCTGGGCCACGCTGGTGGTGACGCGCAGGTCGTGAGCAGCGCTGCCGATGCGGAAGCGCTGCCGCTCAAGGGCAAGGTAGGTCTGGTTGTGCAGACCACCCAGACTGCGCAGAACCTCGCCGAGGTCGTGGCTGCTATCACCCCGCGCGTGCAGGAGCTGCGTGTGATCAACACCATCTGCGCTGCCACAAGTGAGCGTCAACAGGCAGCAGCCACACTTGCCAACCGCTGCGACTGCATGGTCGTCGTGGGTGGCAAGAACTCGGGCAACACCCGCCGCCTGGCGCAAATTTGCGCAGACGCCTGCGAGCGCACGTATCACATCGAGGAAGCTTCCGAGCTCCAGGCCGCTTGGTTTGCCGAGGCGCGCCACATCGGCATCACCGCTGGAGCCTCCACCCCACAAGAACACATCGAACGCGCCGTCGCGCGCATCAAGGAGCTTTGCCGCTAACCATGGACCAGACCGTACCCGCATACGCCGCCGAGGTGGCCGATTACGGGCGCAGCCGCGACCCCGAGCCGGGTGAGGGCGCGCTCGTTAAGAATGTGCGTCCCGAATCGCCCGCATGGGATGTGGGTATCGAGCCGGGCATGCGCGTGCTCACGGTCAACGGTGAGGCGCTCACCGACATGATCGTATGGCTTTGGGAGGCCGACGACGACACCGTTGATTTGGAGGTATTCGACCCGCGCGACGGCACCGTCACCCCCGTCGAGCTCGACCGCTTCCCGGGTGAGGACTGGGGTTTGGAGTTCGATGGCCCCATCTTCGACGGCATGCGTACCTGCGTAAACGCCTGCGTGTTCTGCTTTATGACCATGTTGCCCAAGGGCGGCCGCTCCACGCTCTATATTCGCGACGACGACTACCGCCTGAGCTTTTTACAGGGCAACTTCGTCACGCTCACGAACCTCACCGACGAGGACGTGCAAAACGTCATCCAACGCAACATGAGCCCTATGAACGTGTCGGTCCATGCCGTGAGCCCCGACGTCCGCCGTCGTATGATGGGCCGCAACGCCCAGCGCGGCATGGACGTACTCGAGGCCATCATGGCCGCCGGCATCGAGATTCACGCGCAGATCGTGTTGTGCCCCGGCATGAACGACGGCGAGGAGCTGGAAAAGACCCTGCGCTTTTGCGAGGAGCACGAGCAAATCACAAGCCTGGGCATTGTGCCGCTCGGTTTTACCAAGCATCAGAACCGCTTTAGCTGGTCATACAGCGACAAGCCCGAACTGGCGCGCGAGACCATTGCCATGATCCGTCCCTACCAGGACCGCGCCTTCGAGCGTTTTGGCCGCCACACCTTCCAGATGAGCGACGAGTTCTACCTGGACGCCGGCATCGATCCGCCCGAGGCGGACTTTTACGACGGCTATCCGCAGTACTACGACGGTATCGGCATGATCCGCTCATACCTAGACGAGACGGACGATGTGCTTGCCGCCGATGCCGAGCGACTGGCCCGCGTCCGCGAGGCCATCGCCGCTCGCAGCCAGCACCTGCTGTGCCTCTCGGGCGCCAGCGCACGCGACACCGTGGCACGTTTCGTGGAATCGCCGCAGGGGCTCGCCGGCACCGTCACGGCCATCAAGAATCGCTACTTTGGCGGCAACGTGGACGTGACCGGCCTCATCGTCGCCTGCGACATTCTGGAACAGCTGCCGCAGGACCTCTCGGGGGTTATGCTCTTTATGCCTAAGCTCATGTTCAACGCTGACGGCATGACGCTTGACGAGTATCATCGTGACGATTTACTCGCAAGCCTTACCAGTCGCGGCGCCGAGGTTCATGTGGTGTCGACCATGCCGCATGAGCTGCTCGATACCCTGGAGCACATCCTTGGCATAACGCCCGCCAATTCAACTATTCCCGCTGACCCTACCCATTAAAGGAGAGCAGATGAAACCTATCGTCGCCGTCGTCGGACGCCCCAACGTGGGCAAGTCCACGCTCGTTAACCGCCTGGCCCAGACCTCGGACGCCATCGTCCACGAGTCTCGCGGCGTTACGCGCGACCGCTCGTATCACACGGCCGATTGGAACGGCCGCGAGTTCACCATCGTCGACACGGGCGGTATCGAGCCGCTCAAGAGCGATGACGTGTTTGCCACGTCCATCCGCGACCAGGCCCTCGCCGCCGCCGAGGAAGCGGCCGTCATCCTGTTTGTGGTCGACGGCCGCACCGGCGTCACCGAGGAGGACGAGTCGGTCGCCCGCATGCTCAAGCGCTGCGACAAGCCGGTCTTTCTGCTGGTGAACAAGCTCGACAACCCCGATCGCGAGAACGACAGTATCTGGGAGTTCTATTCCCTCGGCATCGGCGAGCCCACGCCGCTCTCGGCCCTGCATGGCCATGGCACGGGCGACCTGCTCGACGATATCGTGGCCCTGCTTCCGGAGGAAGAGGACGAGGTCGCCGATGAGTTCCCCGACGCGCTCAACGTCGCCATCATCGGCCGCCCCAACGCCGGTAAGTCCTCGCTGTTCAACCGCATCTTGGGCGCCGACCGCTCCATTGTGTCCAACATCGCCGGCACCACGCGCGATGCCATCGACACGGTCGTGGAGCGCAACGGCAAGCACTACCGCATGGTCGACACCGCGGGCATTCGTAAGAAGAGCACCGTGTACGAGAACATCGAGTACTACTCGATGGTTCGCGGCCTGCGCGCCATCGACCGCGCCGACGTGGCGCTGCTCGTCGTTGACGCCTCCGTGGGCGTCACCGAGCAGGACCAAAAGGTCATGGGCCTTGCCATCGAGCGCGGCTGCGCCATCGTGGTGCTGCTCAACAAGTGGGACCTGCTCGACGACGACCGCAAGCGCGAGGCCTGCATGGAGACCATCGATCGCCGTCTGGGCGTCATGGCTCCCTGGGCCCAGTACCTGCGCATCTCTGCCCTCACTGGCCGCAGCGTCGAAAAGATCTGGGCGATGGTCGACGCCGCCGAGAAGACGCGCTCGCAAAAGATCAGCACCTCGCGCCTCAACACGTTCCTCACCGACCTGCGCGAGTTCGGTCATACCGTGGTGGACGGCAAGCGCCGCCTGCGCATGCACTACGTGACCCAGACGGGCGTCAACCCGCCGACGTTCACGTTCTTCGTCAACCACAGCGATCTGGTCAACGACACCTATCAGCGCTACATCGAGAACCGCATGCGCTCGACCTTCGACTTTGCCGGCACACCCATTCGACTCTTCTTTAGGAAGAAGGAGCAAAAGGATGCATAATCCGATTCTGCTGACCGCCATCTGCGCCGTGGTCTCGTTCTTTATCGGAGCGATTCCGTTTGGCCTTATCCTGGGCCGCGTGTTCAACCACACCGACATTCGCAAGGCGGGCTCCGGCAACATCGGCACCACCAACGCGCTGCGTGTGGCCGGCCCCAAGGTGGCCGCACTCACGCTGCTGCTCGACTGCCTTAAGGGCGCCATCTGCGTCCTTATCGCGCGTCCGCTCATTGCGAGCGTGGGCTATGGCTTCCCCGTGAGCATTATGGCTCCCGGTGCCGCCGGCGACTGGGTGCTCGGCGTCATTTGCCTGGCTGCGGTGTGGGGCCATATCTTCTCGCCCTACCTCAACTTCCATGGAGGCAAGGGTATCGCCGTGGGTCTGGGCGTTATCCTCGCCTGGTACTGGCCCATTGGTCTGTCGCTGCTGGGCATGTTTATCGTGGCCGTCGCCATCACCAAGTTCGTGTCGGTGGGCTCGCTTGCCGCGGCCATCGGTCTTCCCATTGCCGCTTGTGCGGTCTTTCCGTACAGCAGCCTAGGACTTAAGTTTTGCATGGCGATGATCGGCATCACCGTGGTGTGGGCTCATCGTGCGAACATCAAAAAGCTCATGACCGGTAAGGAGTCCAAGCTCTCGTTTACCAAGCGCGTCACCGAGCCCGACGATAAGTAGGAGAGAGTCATGAATGTTGCGCTGATTGGCTCTGGCTCCTGGGGAACCGCCGTCGCCGGCCTTGCCGCCGCGCGAGCCGAGCGCGTGACCATGTGGGCCCATAGCGAGCAGACGGCCGCCGGCATCAATGGCGAACACCGCAACCCCCGCTACCTTATGGGCTACGAGCTGCCCGGCAACGTCGTCGCCACGACCGAGCTCGTGCAGGCGCTCGACGGCGCCGAGGCCATCATCTTTGCCGTTCCTTCGACGCACCTTCGCAGCGTGTGCCACCAGGCCGCGCCCTTTATCGCCGCCGATACCCCGGTGCTCTGCCTCACCAAGGGCATTGAGCCCGAGTCCGGCCTGCTCATGAGCGAGGTCATCGCCAGCGAGATCGGCAACGAGGCGCGTGTGGCGGCACTCTCGGGCCCCAACCATGCCGAAGAGATCTGCCGCGGCGGGCTTTCTGCCGCCGTCATCGCCAGCAAAGACCCGCAGATAGGGGAGACCTTTAAGGACCTGCTCCTATCCACGGCCTTCCGCATCTACCTGTCGCAGGACATGACCGGCGTCGAGGTCTGCGGCGCCATGAAAAACGTCATCGCCATCGTGTGTGGCATTTCCGCCGGCTCCGGCGCGGGCGACAACACGCTCGCCCTTATCATGACGCGAGGTCTGGCCGAGATCAGCCGTCTGGTGCATGCCCGCGGCGGCCAGGCCATCACCTGCATGGGCCTTGCCGGCATGGGCGACCTCATTGCCACCTGCACTTCGGAGCATTCGCGCAACCGCACCTTTGGCTACGAGTTTGCCCACGGCGTGTCGCTCGACGAGTATCAGGAGCGCACGCATATGGTGGTCGAGGGCGCCGTCGCGGCCCGCAGCGTCAGCGAGCTTGCCCGCTCACTGGGCGTAGACATTCCGCTCACCTTTGCCGTGGAGCAAACGCTCTACAACGGTGTTACTTTGGATAGGGCGCTCGAGATTCTCACCGACCGCGTCCCCTCTCAAGAGTTCTACGGACTCACCGACTAGCGCAGAAAGGCTACTACCATGGGTTCCATCAAAATCGCTCCGTCCGTCCTTTCGGCCGACATGGCCAACCTCAAGGGCGAACTCGACAAGATCGCCGGCGCCGACTACGTGCACTTCGACGTCATGGACGGCCACTTTACCGGCAACCTGACCTTTGGCGTTGACATCCTTAAGGCCGTCAAGCGCTCCACCGACGTGCCGGTCGATGCGCACCTGATGGTGTCGAACCCCGACGAGACCGTCGATTGGTACGCCGATGCCGGTGCCGACATGATCACCGTGCACTACGAGGCCTCCACGCACCTGCACCGCACGCTCACGCATCTGCAGCAGCGCGGCATCAAGGCCGGCGTGGTGCTCAACCCCGCCACGCCCGTGTGCGTACTCGAGAGCATCATCGACGTCGTCGATATGGTGCTGCTCATGAGCGTGAACCCCGGCTTTGGCGGCCAGAGCTTTATCCCGGGCACCATTGCCAAACTGCACGAGCTCAAGGCCATGTGCGAGCGTCACGGCGTTTCGCCTCTCATCGAGGTCGATGGCGGTATCTCTTCCAAGAACATCGCCGAGGTCGTCAAGGCTGGCGCCAACGTGCTCGTCGCAGGTTCCGCCGTATTTAAGTCCGAAGATCCCGCTGCCGAGGTTGCGCTGCTGCAGAAGCTGGGCAACGAGGCCGCACAGGAGGCATAAAACCTTATGACCGCAGGTCAAAACCGCATACCCGTGAATCTTGACTATGCCGCCTCGACGCCCATGCGCGTCGAGGCGCGCCTTGCGCAGCGCGAGTACGACGACAGCGAGCTTGCCGGCGTCAACCCCAACTCGCTGCATTCGCTCGGCCGCAAGGCCGCTGCACGCCTGGAAGTGGCGCGTCGCGAGATTGCCCGCAGCTTTGGCGCGCGCGTTCGCCCGTCCGAGATTGTTTTGACCAACGGCGGCACCGAAGCCAACCAGCTGGCGCTGCTCGGTCTTGCCGAGGGCGCTCGTCAGCGCGATCGCAAGCGTAACCGCGTGATCGTATCTGCCATCGAGCACGATTCGATTCTGGACAACCTGCCGCTGCTGCGTGCTGCCGGCTTTACCGTCGACCTGGTGCAGCCCTGCCGTGCAGGTTATATTGAGCCTGCCGCGCTGAGCGACTTGCTCGGCGACGACGTGGCGCTCGTGAGCATCATGGTTGCCAACAACGAGACCGGCGTGGTGCAGCCCATCCGCGAGCTGACCGCGGCCGCGCATACCGTGGGCGCTCTGTTCCACACCGATGCCATCCAGGGCTATCTGCACATTCCGCTCGATGCCGCCGAGCTGGGCGTCGATGCTATGACCGTTGCCGCGCACAAGATCGGCGGCCCCGTGGCATCCGGCGCACTCTACCTTAAGAACCGCACGCCGCTGCGTCCGCGCATCTTTGGCGGTGGACAGGAAGCCGGACGTCGTGCCGGCACGCAGGACCTGCGCACGCAGCTGGCCTTTGCCGCTGCCGCCCGCACGTTGGCGCCCCGCGTGGCCCAGGAGCGTACGACGCTGCAAGCTCTTTCCGACAAGCTCTACGCCACGCTTACGGCTCATCCGCGCATTCACGCCACCATGGGCGACTATGCGCATGCCGATCGTCTGCCCGGCATGGTGTCGATCTACATTGACGGCATGGACTCCGAGGAGCTCATCATCAAGCTCGACGCCGCCGGCTTTGAGGTATCGGCAGGCTCGGCGTGCTCGAGCGGCAGTATGGACCCCAGCCACGTTTTGAGCGCGATGGGCATCGGTCGCGAGCAAGCTCTCGGCGCTCTTCGCATCTCGTTCGATGACCGCGTGAACCCAGCCGATCTGGACGACTTTGCCCAAGCGCTGCTGACGATCGTGGGTGCCGCATGATCGTCGCCGAGCTCGAGCGCGCTCTGCTGGCACGCTATCCAAAGACGGACGCCGAGCCCTGGGACCACGTAGGCTTATCCGTGGGCGACCCTGCCACCGAGATTGCCGGCGTGGCCTGCGCACTCGATGCGACCGAAGCCAATGTGCACCGTGCTTTCGAGGCCGGTGTCAACGTGCTGCTGACGCATCATCCTGTCTATATCAAGGCGCCCGAGGCGTTTTGTCCAGCGGATGCCACTCGCCCCCAGTGCAGCGCGGCACTCTATGAGGCGGCCCGTTGCGGCGTGAGCATCATATCGCTCCACACCAACCTGGACCGCTCGAACGAAGCCCGTGTCTGCCTGAGCAAGCTGCTGGGTGCCGCACTCGTGAGCTCACTGGAGCACGTGGACGACCCCGAGGCAACCGGCCTGGGCGCGCTTGCAACGCTCAACGACCCGTGCACGCTGCGCGATCTTGCCACCCGTGCTGCCACGGCCTTCGGCAGCGACCCGCGTGTGTGGGGCGAAGCCGATCGCCCGTGCCGCACCGTCGCCATTTTGGGCGGCTCCCTGGGCGACTTTGGAGAGCTCGCCATCGCCGCGGGCGCGGACGTTGTCGTGACGGGCGAGGCGGGATACCACGTGGCGCAGGACCTCGCTCTGCGCGGTCTGGGCGTCATCTTGCTCGGCCACGACCGCTCCGAGGAGCCGTTCGTTGATATATTGATGAACTCTGCAGTTGACGCCGGGGTCAACCCCCGTCATGCGATTAAAATACTGAACCCTTGCCAATGGTGGACTGTGACAAAAGGAGAGAACTTATGAGCGCCGGCGCTACGCTACTCAAGCTGCAACAGATCGATTTGGAGCTCGCCCGCAACAAGAGCGAACTTGCCAATATGCCGGAGCTCAAGGAGCTCGCTTCCAAGCGCAAGACCTATGTGAAGCTCAAGTCCGAGATGACCAAGCTCTACGCCCAGCGCAAGGATCTGGACATTGAGCTCGACGATCTCAACACCACCGAGATCCAGACCAATAACGCCATCGAGGCCGCTAAGAAGCGCCACGTTGACGGCTCCGACTACCGCGAGGTTCAGGACCTGGAAAACGAGCTCGCCACCCTGGCCAAGCGCCTGGACAAGATTGAGCACACCCGCAAGGATGTCGTTGTCGCCCATAAGGAGGCGCTCGACCGCGAGACCCGCGCACAGGCAATTATCGCCAAGTTCGAGGAGGGCGTGAAGGCCGATACCAAGGCCGCCCGCACTAAGGCTGCCGACCTGCAGGCTCAGATTGACGCCGCCACTAAGGAACGCACCGCGCTTGCCGCCACGCTGCCGGCCGACGTGCTCACCGACTACGAGCGTCTGCTCAAGCAGTTCCGCGGCCTGGCCGTCGAGACCATCCAGGGCAACATCCCCACAGTCTGCCACACCGCGCTGCAGGCATCGTCCATGAGCGACCTCAACCACGACGGTAGCGAGATTACGCACTGCCCGTACTGCCACCGCCTCCTGGTACTCCCGAGCAAGGAAGCTTAAACGATGGCGGCATCCAACAATTCAATGCAACTTGAGGGAAAAACGATCCTGCTGGGCATTACCGGCGGGATCGCCGCCTATAAGTCGTGCAATATCGTGCGCCTGCTGCAAAAGCGCGGTGCGCGCGTCAAGGTCGTTATGAGCGAGCATGCCACGGAGTTTGTGGGCCCGCTCACCTTCCGTGCGCTCACCAACGAGCCCGTTGCCGTGGGCCTATTCGACGATCCCTCCGACCCCATCCACCACATTTCGCTGGCGCAGGAACCCGACCTGGTGGTCGTGGCGCCCGCGACGGCCAATATCATCGCCAAGATGGCCACCGGCATCGCCGATGACCTTATCTCCACCACGCTGCTTGCAACGCCGCAACCCATCGTGATCGCACCCGCTATGAACAACGGCATGTGGAAGGCGCCGGCGACGCAGGCCAACATGGCCACGCTGCGCGAGCGCGGTGTCCATGTTGTGGGACCCGGCAGCGGCTACCTTGCCTGCGGCGACGTGGACACGGGACGCATGAGCGAGCCCGAGGACATCGTCGAGGCTGTCTGTGAGGTGCTCAAACCCGTGCCTCAGGACCTGGCAGGCAAGCGCGTCGTCATCACTGCCGGCCCCACGCACGAACCAATCGACCCGGTGCGATTCATTGGCAACCGCTCATCAGGCAAGATGGGCATCGCCCTGGCAGGGGAGGCCGCTCGCCGCGGTGCTGCGGTCAAGCTTGTGCTGGGACCGACATCGCTCGATGTCCCCCGCGGCGTGGAGTGCGTGCGCGTGCAGACCGCCGCTGAAATGCTGCAGGCAGCGCTCAGCGCCTTCCAGACGGCCGATGCGGCAATTTGTGCGGCCGCCGTCGCCGACTATACCCCCGCCACCCCTGTGGACCATAAGCTCAAAAAGGCCAACGAACGCCTGGATCGCATCGAACTGGTCGAAACGGTCGATATTTTGGCCGAGCTCTCGCGCCAGAAGGGCGAGCGGTGCGTAATCGGATTTGCGGCCGAGACCGATAACGTTGTCGAGTACGCCGAGCGCAAATTGGCCCGCAAGGGCTGCGATGCCATTATCGCCAACGATGTCTCGCGCGCCGATTCGGGCTTTGGAACCGACACTAACAAGGCCTGGATTGTGAGCACAACGGGTACGCAAGAACTTCCCGTGCTAACAAAACCCCAGCTCGCAGATACAATTTTGGACTTGCTTCAAAATTTATAAAAAAGTTCTTGCACAAGTCTAAAGTTTCGGGTTAATATACTCCCTGTTGCAAGCGAGAGCAGAGCAACAAACATAAGCTTCGGGACGTGGCGCAGCTTGGTAGCGCACTTGACTGGGGGTCAAGGGGTCGCTGGTTCGAATCCAGTCGTCCCGACCAGAAGTTTACAGGTCGGGCACCTAGTGCCTGACCTTTTTTGTTTTAAGCAATTGCTTAATTTTGATTAAGCAACAGGGTGCCAAAAATCTACCTGCGCGATAATCGCTTTTTGCGGTTACTTGCGCGTTTTGCACGCGCTTGAGCCGATTTATTAACGCGATATGATTCTACATACGCGCAGCAGGTACACGCCAAGAACGGGCTGTATTTATCGCGGCGATATACACCGATATAGCCACTGTAACGAACAAGCGTGTCGCTGTATTTATTCCAGTAGCTCACTTGACCGGTGGACAAGTGAGCTGTTGCAACGAAACGCCAAGAAGAATGGGCTCTATACGAGGACGCCGCAGGGGTAATGGCGGGGGAGTGCTACGGGCGCCCTGAGAGCCGCTGTATGACCCCATGTCTCCTTAACTCGATAATTTGTGTTTCAAACCACGAATCGGTCGAGCAATTGCCAAAAGAAAGGCCCATGCAGGATTGCACGGGCCTTACATCAGATCAAATTTGAGCTAGAAGCACCAAACGGGGCAGACGCAATACGAGTACCCCGCGTAGTCGGCGTACGTCGGGTCGCCGCTTCTGTCGACATTGAGGAAGTAGTAGGAGTTGCTCGGATTCACCGAGCGCTCCCACCAACTGCTGCCAATCTTCAGACAGGCATTAACAGAATAGTTCTCCGTCACCTTGCCTTTGAAGGCCTCGTACTGGGTGCCCTCGGAGGAAGTCCAGGGATAGGATGCCCAATAGGAGGTGGGGGGGCGATCTCAGAGTAGCTGAGCAGGAACAGCTTGTCCTAGGTAGCCGTCACGGCGGCGTTCTTGTTCTCATCACCGCCCCCGACATTGTTCGATAGCTTTTTGACGGCCTTCACCTTGGACTGGAAATCGGAGGGCATCAGATTCCAGATCTTGCCGGAGTTCATTTTCTGACGGAGTTCAGACTTCTCCCAACCGCCGGCGTTGGTGTCAATCGCGTTCATGGGGGACCAAATGCCCGTCGTGGTGGTGAGGAACGTGAGGCCCGCCTTGCCGGATCCGCCTGCAGGGTCATCATGATTGATGCCGATAATGCGGTAAGTCAGCGTCTTGCCATCGGTGAGCTTCATCGAGAACTCGGTGCCGGCATCCATCGCGGCCTTCGCCTTGGCGTAGGCGGGCGACGCCTCGCCCTTGGCGGCGATGTCCTCGGCAACTGCCTTCTGCTCACCGAGGGTCCAGTCCTTCGCGTGTCCTTCGCGTCCTTGGCGAGCGCCGCCTGGACGGTCGCGGAACCCGCGCCGTTACCGCTGCCGGAACCGCTCGGTTCCCAAGTCCCACCTGCTGTCCCGTCTACCAATACTCCCGCCACCGTGTTGAACTGGTTCCTGATTGCCGACGAGACCCAAGGGCCGGCTATCATCACAACCAGGACGATAATCGCGATGACCAGAACGTACTCGATGGCTCCTTGGCCTCGGAGGCGGGTATTCCTAGGAGATACCCACCCCCCGAAGGTTAATTGCCGCTGCATGCATATGCGACACTCCCTTCGCATGGGGATTGATATTGCATGCAGAGCGTACGTTAAAGCGAACCGACTAGCCCGTAACATGCCGCTGAGGCAACGGCGGCACGGGTGCCCGCGCCACATAAACTGCTTGCCGTTTTGTTTCTTCAGACCTACTGCCACGCCTTCGGGAGGATAACGCCGGGGGCGCAGTGATTGAAGTCACTATGATTGGCATAGGTTGGGACATTACAATCGGAACAGTCGAGGTTTAGATTTTTGCAATAGCTAAACATGCCGAGCATATCCATAACATCTGAGGTCTTCCACCCTGGTCCAAATTTCACGCTTTTCAGCGAACTGTCGGTGGAAAAAAGGAGATGTAAATCGCCGGCTTTCCGCGTCGACCATCCGGAGATGTCAATCTCCTCGACCTTGTAAAGGTTTTTGAGCGCCGAGTCGAATTCGACGACCGAGGACGTATCCCAGCTTGAAATACTGAAGGAAGTCGCATTGCCGCAATACGCGAATGCGTGCTGCAGATTTGTGCAGTTCGACATGTCGAACTTTGCCAGATCAAAGCTCTTGCAGTTCTCCATGTACTGAAAGCAAAATGCCAACGAGTGGATTTCTATGCCATCGTCAATGGCCTTTACGGCCACGATATTATTTCTGTTAGGCCACCAGGGGGCAGTCGTCTTGCCGTCGTTTCCCACGGTCGCGGTGGCGTATCCATTTTCGAACCCCGTATACACCGCCGTCACGCGGCGGCTGTTGAGCATGTCACCGACTCTGGGGACCCCGCGGCGCTTGTAGAACATGAGGCTGTGGTCGTCCTCCGAGTACACGGCGAACGCTATCCCGTGAACGGGGTCCACGATGTCGGCGTCGGTCAACGATCCGTTGCCGCCGCCCGTGCCGCCCGACTCCCAGCTCCCCTTTGAGATTCCGTTGCCGAGCGCCCCCGCCACCGTGTTGAACTGGTTTGTGATCGCCGACGAGACCCACGGTCCCGCGATCAGCACCACCAGGACGATGATCGCGATGATCAGTACGTACTCGACTGTCGACTGCCCCTTCGGGCGGCGGGTAAATCTGGGAGATACCCCCCCCCGAAAGGAATATCCGCTGCATGCATGTGCGGCTCCTCTCGGATTGCTTTGGCTGATGCTGCAGAGGATAGACGCGATTACTAAGGATGAGTCAACAATGCCGCAGCGGCATTCACACTAAGAGGGTAAGGCGTTCGGAGTGACATCCCGTTCCAAAACGTATACTTGATTTAAGGCGGAGTGGAATGTGGGCGCGCAAGGAGATGCGGAATCGATGAGAGCCTCAAAAAAAACTACTGCAGTGTTATCATCTTTCATCCTCTCTATTCTTCCATTTCTGATTCTATGGGCGGCTTGGTCAGTCCTCCCTGATACAATTCCCGCTCATTGGAGTGGGGGTGTGGTTGATCGATGGGGTAATAAGCTTGAATTGCTGGTTGTTCCGCTGTTTTCTCTGATTGGTTCTATTGCAATTTCTGTGTACCTTATTGTTTCCACGCGGCGAAGAGAGTTCGCGGATTTCTCTGCTCGAATGCGACGGGACTTTGTTGCGTGCTATATTTCTAGTCTTCTTTTATCGACAACCTGCTCAGTGATAATTGCCGTTTGGGTTCAGTTGATTCTTACGCAAAGCACTGCGGTTGATGGGGGACTTGGACTATCGATCCTGTATTCCCTTCCCGGGCTATATGTGATCTTGTGCACTTTGCCGCCTTTTTATGCGAGCGGCGAGAGCAAAAAGGCAGAGCGCCTGATAACAGTTCTTATTGGCTGCGCGGAGATTGTTCTTTGTGGAATAGTGCTTGAAGGTTCGGCTGCCTCTTATACGATGATTGGACTGATGATTCTGTTCTGTGCGTTTGAGATTGTGTCACAGGTAAGGGATAGCCGGTCCTTATGAGTTGAATTACGCGCGTGCGGATATAAAGGTTGGCATGTTAAGCTGGTCGTTTTCTCGTTCTGGGACATTTGCAGTAGGATGAGTGGGACTAGGCGCGCTGCGGTGTGATGGTGACGGTTGAAACTTGTATCGCTGCAAATCCGCTGATGCACATTTTGCTATTGGGCTTGAAGGTGGGACCGACAGGCCTTTGTTTGGGATGTTCTGGTCGTCCAACGCGTGTTGCACGGCTTTATATTGTTACGCTCGTTCGGCGCTTCGTTGGAGCATTTCCGGGTTTGTCGGCATCATAACTTGGACAAGTGACACGCTTGCCGGGACGGTTGTAACGCCGCGCCGGTTCCGTGTGCTCCTTCGTTGTTGGCCTGTCCAGCCGGGGGCGGATTCGGCCTCATGTTGTGGCGCACGGCCTTCAGGGGCTTCCCCTGGCGAGTTATGTTCGTCCGTATGGGTAAGGGTCGGGTTGAGCTGACAATCCCGTGTTGGAAGGGGCTTACACCACGCGCGCGATGACAGAGATTGAGTGGCTGGGCGGCCGTGTGACGAAGGTGCCGGAGCTCGCCATGGGCGATGCGCTCGGCGAGAGCGTCCAGGCGGAGCTCGATTTCGGGTTCGACGACGTGTTGGAGGGCCTTTGGGTTGAGGTGCGCCATCATGAGCCGGATGAGGACTCGGACGGCGACCCGCGCGGGAGGGGCTGCGCACTGTACGCGGACTGCCGGTACAGCCTGGTCGAACCGTCGGACCTCGACCGTGTCTTCTGCATCCTTTACGAGGGGCAGCCGAGGATCCAGCCGCGTCGCGGGGGAGCTCGTGAACCTTTCGCGGGCCTGCGCGTTGTTGGATTGGCAACATCTATTTGAACGATTCCGGGAGGGACAGCCCCGCTTCCCTGAACTCGACCGGCGACATGTAGCCCAGCGTCGAGTGGATCCTGAAGTTGTCGTACCAGTGCACGTAGTCCGAGAGCTTGGCCCGTAGCTCGCGCGTCGTGCCGAACGTCTCGCGGTGGACGAGCTCGGCCTTCAGTATCCTGTTGGTCGACTCGTCGACGGCGTTGTCGTAGGGGCAGCCCTTGACCGACAGCGACCTCTCTATGCCGAAGGCCTCGAGCATCAGGTCGATCTCGGCGTTGTCGAACTCGCTGCCGCGGTCCGTGTGGAATACCTCGATGTCCGAGATGGGGAAGGAGAGCGTCGCGAACGACGACTTGACCAGCCGGGCGTCCTTCCTGGGCCCGGCGGAGTGACCGACGATCTCCCTGTTGTAGAGGTCGACGAGCAGGCAGACGTAGTTCCACGAGGCCCCGACGCGCACGTAGGTCAGGTCGCTGCATATATGGGTGCGCGGCGCCCTGCCGCCGAAGCCGCGCGCGACGACGTTGGGCACGTCGGCCTCGTTGACCGCCCCGGGGTGCACCTTGAACCTCTTCCTGCCGTATGCGCCGACCGGGCCGTTCTCCCTCATGATGCGGCAGACCCGGCGCCGGCTGACGGTGACGCCCGACCTCCCGGGCGACGCCTTTATCTTGCGCGAGCCGTACCGGCCCTTGCTGGCGGCGTGGGCCGCGACCACGGCCGGCGCGGCGGGGTCCGGCGCGGCGGGCCGGTCGGCCCGCGAGCGCATGGAGTAGTACGTCGACCTCGCGACGCCGAGGAGCCTGCACTGCGCTGATATGGGATAGCGGCCCTCGTTGGCCGCTATGGCCCTCACTTTCGAGCGTATATCAGCGCCGCTTGTTTTAAGACGTCGACCTCCATCCGGAGCCTGCGGTTCTCGCGCTCGAGCTCCAGGATCCGGTTCTGCTCGGGCGTGCGGTTGTCCGCGGCGCGCGGCGAGCCGGTCGCGTTTATCGACTTGATCCACCTCTCCACGGTGCTCTTGCCGAGGTCGTACTCGTCCATGATCTCGCGCTTGGGCTTTCCGGCGCTGTGGAGGTCGACTATCTGCCTCTTGAACTCGTCGGTGAAATGCCTCGGGTGCCTGGGGTCCCTCATATACGGCCCTCCCGTCTCTCGCGCCCCTCCCGGAACTGTCCACATCAGTGTAGCCAATCCAACGTCGAGGGCGACCTGCCCAGCTCCCTGGCGATCTCCCTGCACGAGGCCCTGCGCTCCAGCATCCTCTGGACCGTGTCCCGCTCGTGCCTGGTGAGCCTGCCGTAGGCCCTCGGGGCCGCCTCCGCGGAACCCTTCTTCCTCTTTCCGGACATGCCGTCCTCCGATCTCCCGGGGCCGGCCGGTCCGGCCCTCAGGGTATCGGGTTCCCACATTCATCCGCACATGTGCGGATGAATGTGGGAAGTGTTCGGATGAAGTTGATAATCAAGGCTTCGATAGCAAACACAATTTGTTTTTTGAAATATGGACGAAGTCCTCGTCAGGAGGGTAAAATGGTGCCGACGGCAGCCCAAGTTGTAGAGAGCTGGGCAGAGCCGTTGCTTAATGAAGTTGGGTCATCGTCTTAGCGACGGTGGCCTTTCTTTTTGGGCTTCGAACCCTGCTTGAGTGCCTTGGAAAGGCCGACAAGGGCCGTGAGGAGCGAGACCATAGCAGTCAGAAGCTTCACGAGCTCAGTGAAATCGGTCATGGGCATCACCTCCCATCGGATGGAGGGCTCTGCCCGGCACGAGGGCTGCCGACAGCAAGGACGATTCTATCAGAGCGGCTGACTCCCGCCCGATTATTACCATCCCACCGCGCCTGTGCAAAAAAGAGGGCCGCCAAACAGCGACCCTCCAGCGAAAGTGCATGTTATTTAGGACAGTCAAATTCTTTGAAAAACAAATGAATGCTGTAGAATTACAAATAAGAGTCACCCGGAAGGAGCGATCGATGAAAAGCAAACGATTTGTCCTGAATGCACTTCTGGTAGTAGCAATATTGACGCTCTTCGTCTTTTCGTACTCATACATGAATCAGCCAAGATTTGGATATGCTTTATACGCTGTTTTTTCCGGCGAAACAACTTACAACACTATAGGCTTCATTGACGCAATCTTTTTCTATGTAGTCGGCCCCGTATCAAGCGAACTGGTCGCTTTTGTTGTCAGCTACAACCTGAATCAACAAAGCCAAACTCACTCAGCGACTTCGGCCAAACAAGGAATCAATCTCTTCGCAATAATGATAATTCTGCAAATTGCGACCGTGTTGATTATCGCCCTGACCGCAACAAACGTTTTGAAGTATGAGTTCGGATTCATCGCGAGCTGTCTCATGGCAATTGCCGCGGGTATAGCGGTTTCGTATACGACACCGGCAAAGAAGTAGATAAACTAACAGGGCCTATTTGGAATCCGAATCGTCCATGGAACCGTCGATGCCGGTTTTGGTGTCGTCATCCGTATTGGAATCGTCATCCTTGGGGCTTATAGGACACACATTTTGTCCTATAAGCCCCGATCAATTCATACTCCTCATCCTCGCCGAATTGCGAGTATGGCAGAATCGGCACTGGATGGCAGCGCACTAGGCCGTGTCCGCGGAGTTACCCCCCCCCCGTTTTTATCGTAACAGCTGATTCTAGGGACGCTTCAAAAAGTCAACCGAGGGTTTTGTCCCGTCAAGACGCCGAACGAGAATTACGTACCGCCAAGAGCCTCAAAACACGCCCCTCGCGGAACAGAATCCTCACTCGATTTCCATGCGGAGTAAAAACCTCAATCAATCATCCTCCGCAACGTCTATCCACCAAAAAGGCCGCCCCACGTGGAGCGGCCTTTGCTCGCAGCTTTTTACTGATAGTTACTCAAAAAATATTCCAACACATCCACAGAAGAGCAGCGAATCGCATTTTTCTTTCGGGAATCGAGAAAATAGCCTACCTTAACTTTAGACCCAACGCTCACGGGGCTATCGCTTACATAGCGCGTATGTTCTGAATCAACCAGAATGGTCAGACGATCAGACCCGTCGTTATATGGATCTTCGCTTTCGACCGACATGGTAAAATCGCCAGAGCTGTCAACGTTCAACACCAATCCGCTCACGAACCACAAATGTGAATAGTCACCTCCGCTATCTTTTTGGCAACGCTCCACTTTTAGAAATAGCGCAGAGAATGCGAACACGGCAACTGATATAGCGTGAAAACCTTAACGCCACTCCCCTTGCCATGAAATACAAATTTATTCACCAAAGAAAAATACCCCTGCCTTATCCGTGTAATTAGCATAGTACTACGTTAACGTGCTCATGGCTGTGGGTTGGTTTAACCTACAGCCATGCTAAAGTTGCCAAAAGGGGCACAAAGGCCAATACGTTTGCGCCATGCCGGCACAGCGACCTGGCATCGTATGCACCGGCGGGATCATCGCTGGCCTGCAAGGAGGGCATATCCACGCGCTCATGGTCGCCGGAGGCCTCGTGATGCAGCACGCGCCGGGCGGCGACTGGAAGCGCGTCGATTGGGACGTGCTTGCCGCCTGGCTCGACAGATATGGTTACAAGGTCGCTGATTGCGAGACGGAGACCCTTCCGACCGCCGACGCGGCGAGTGGGAACGCGAGGGTAAAAACGCATCGTCGCTGAACCAGTGAGTCAGTATTCTTTAGTTGGATGATGGATATTGAAATTGATTAGCGAGATAATGTGCATATCTCATAATGTATGCGTTGTACCATGAGAGAGGGGTCAGTCATGAGCTTGAAACCGAGAAAATGCGTTATCGCCGGTCTCGTGACAACCGGTCCTAGCGGCGGCTTTTTTGCAACCGCAATGACATCGTACCGACTTTTCACTTGCATGTTCTGAAAGGAAGTTGCCATGTTGTCGCAAAATCAATCGAGATACTTGAACACAATCGGCTTTGCCCTGCTTGCATTACTCTTTGCTAGCGACCTTTTGCTGAAACCGCCCAAGGAACTCGTTTTGCTTGCCATAGACTGCATTTCCGCCCTTTACTTTACGGCAACCCTATTCGTCGGACTAAAGGAGAGGAAAAAAGGCGCAGTCGCCGCATCCGCCGTATGCTTGATCATAACCATTGCATCATTCTTTATCTGACACATTGGTGATTTAGGGGCGATATCGTAGGAATACGACCGGGAGAGTCGGGACCAGATTGCCCGGGTTGCCCGGTCTGCTCGCGCGACGGCGCGGCGGTTCCACAGAAAGCTCTCCGGACTTCACGCCGTTTCTGATCGCATTGTAGACAGCCATCTCGTCTTTGCAGTCGGCGAGCACGCGGTGTGCGTCGTCGTTTTGGATGTCCAGTAAATCTCGAAGGTCCTCCATGCACCAGCGTCCGAGATCTGGCCATGCGCGTTGCGCGAGCTGATAAGTGTCGATTGCGATGTTGTAGTTAAAGTCCAGGCCAAAGCCGTCCCAGGCAGAACGGCTTTGTTTCCTTGATTATCAACTTCATCCGGAAACTTCCCGCATTCATCCGTGTGTGTACGGATGAATGCGGGGTTCAATACCCCGGCGGCCTGATCGGCAGACCGCCGGGAATTCTCACTCCTCGAAAAAAGCCGGCACTCGGTTAGTCCTGCGCATCTTGAAATCGCCAGACTCGTGGGAGACGTAGAGAATGCCGTCCATCCCATCTCGTGATGCATACGACAGGTGAACTGAACCGCAATCCGCTCCATCATTGTCGAGAAGATCGAACGAATTCGGGTCGCTCGTTGCGGCCAAACGACCACTCAGACAAGAGCCATCGTCATTACAGATTTGCCATTCCATGTCTTCGCCTGCAAGAATCGCCATAGACGGCCTGGTCGCGCCATCGTTGACATACATCCCGTCTATGCCAAACCCATTTTCAGCGCCATCGATGAACGACTGCTCGGACCTATACCTCGCAAATGATGCACATAGCACCATTGCAAGACAAAGTACAAAGCCAACAATCGCTATCTTTGCATAGCTCTTGCCTATCATGTCATTCACCTCGCTCGTATGTATCGAGGTATTCCTGCTTGAGCGTCTGCGAGGACGACTCGGTCTTTTCCACGAGCGTGCCGGCCTCGATGAAGTAGAACGAGTCGGTGAGGTCTGCCAGGTCGTCGAGCAGATGGCTTGAGATGAGCACGC
>DBGFTB010000014.1:0-28342 GCA_048532905.1 Collinsella aerofaciens | reverse complement strand
CCTCAATGGTCCTCCTAACGCCGGCGTGTTGGCACCACCAGCGTAGTGGCGGCGGGGAGGCACGGTGGCCATTATTCGGTGACCGGGATTGGTCAAAATAGTTTGACTATTAGCGGCTAAAATCGCCCGGCGCTAACACCGACCCAAGACCCAAGGCAGCCAACCTCGAATGGACATTCTCGAAGTTGCGGTGGAATACGGACTGTATTGGCACCTTAAAGGCAAAAACACTCCGTATTTCACCGCAACTTATAGGGAGATAGGCCTTAGAGGCGAGCGAGGTCGTAGGATTGGGCGGCAGACTCGCCGGCGCAGATGAGGTTGGTTGTGGCTTCTTGCACACCGAGCGCCTGGTCGAGGGGCATGGGCTTGCGGCAGATCGGCAAAACCAAGTCAATACCCTGCCCATATACCGCGTCCAGGTTGACGGCGCGACCGCCCACGACGGCGACCACCGGCTTGCCATATCGCTTGGCGCGGCGAGCCACACCCACCGGTGCCTTACCGGCGGCGGACTGCTCGTCCATATTGCCCTCGCCCGTTATGACCAGGTCGACATCACGCATGCGTTCGTCAAACCCAATCAGATCGAGCACCGTCTCCACGCCCGAGCGTAGCTCCGCACCGAGCGCCAGCAACGCCGCGCCCAAGCCACCGGCAGCACCCGCGCCGGGCACGCCGAGCACCGAGCAAAATGTCCGCGCACCCTCGGGCAGGCGCAACAATCCCTGAGCCCGCACCCCGGTAATTGCCGCATCGAGCAGGCGGCCGTAGCCGACCATCCAGCTGTCGTACTTGCCCAGCGCCTCGGCATCATCCGCCGGCAGACCCTTCTGTCCACCGAACACTGCCAGCGCACCGCGGCGCCCCACGAGTGGGTTCTCGACATCAGAAAGCACCACGACACGCGCGCCGTTCAGCGCCCGAAGCGCTGGCGCCAAATCAACGCTCGCCACGTGTTCAAGGCCCGCAAGACCGGGGGCGACATCGCAGCCCTGATCATCGACCACACGCGCGCCCAGTGCCTGCAGCATACCGGCGCCACCATCGTTGGTGGCGCTGCCGCCCAAGCCAATATAGATAGTCTTTGCCCCGGCACGAACCGCACGGAGCATCAGCTCGCCCACGCCATAGGTTGTAGCAGCCAGCGCCGACGACTCCGTGCAAGGCGAATACCCAATACCCGCCGCCTCGGCCATCTCAATTACAGCCGAGTCGCGCTCGTCGTCCACCAGCATCCGGGCAGACACGCGGTCGCCCAAGGGGCCTGCGACATCGCAGGTTGAGAGCTCGCCACCGCATGCGGCGATGGTATCGAGCGTTCCCTCGCCACCATCTGCCAGCGGCAATGCACGCACCTCGGCATCGGGCCAAACGCGGCGCACGCCCTCGGCAACCGTCGTCTCCGCCTGCGCACTCGACACGCTGCCCTTAAAGGAGTCGATCGCCAGCAGCACACGACGGGGCCGGCGGCACGCAGGACCAAAGTCAACCGCCGTGCCAGCATCCTCGCCGGCACCTGCAAGCGCTGCGGCGTGAGCGGCGTGCGCTTCAAGATCGGCACCGCAACCGCAATCAGCGCCGCCCGCTCCGCGCAGACCGCCAAAATAGCTACTCAGCAGCTCGCGGCATTCATCCGCCAGTACGCCGGCGGTCACATTGAACCGATGATTCAGGCGCGAGTCGGCATTCAAATCGTATAGGGATCCCAGCGCGCCCGCCTTGGCATCAGCCGCGCCATACACGCAGCGCCCCACGCGCGCGTTAACCATAAGCCCCGCACACATGCAGCATGGCTCGAGCGTCACGTAGACCGTGCAATCGGAAAGGCGCCAGCGACCGAGCGACCGAGCGGCAGCGCACAGGGCCGCGAACTCTGCATGAGCCGAAGGATCCTGGTCGAGCTCGCGCCGATTGTGCGCCCTCGCGACGATCTCGCCGTCGCGCACCACTACGGCTCCGATGGGCACCTCGCCCACCGCCGCGGCGGCTCGCGCCACCGCCAGCGCCTCGCGCATGAACTTCTCGTCGATTTCGGTGATCGTCATCGTTCGCCTTCCCTGTTGCAAATTCAAAACGATGCTATCATTACGACTCACGGAGAGATGGCAGAGCGGTTGAATGCGGCGGTCTTGAAAACCGTTGAGCGCGAGAGCGTTCCGGGGGTTCGAATCCCCCTCTCTCCGCCACTCCTAGTGATGCACCGGTGTCATGGTCCGCTCAAACAGCGCATCGACCACGTCGGCTATCTCAGGTCGACGCTCAAGATCGTGGCCCGATTCCCACCATATCGTGAAAAGTCGAATAATACCGCCGGCGACAAACTCAGACGTCGTCTCGAGTGACACGGGGGCCAGGGCATCCTCGGCAAGCACGTTCATCACACGCTCGCGGATGGAGCGGGCAATGCGGTCGCAAATAACGTTGGTCAACATGCCCGACATGCTGCTCGCCAAAATGTTATCCATGAGCCGCTCGTGCGCCAGAATCAAATCCATGGCATCGTCCAAAATCGCGTGTCGAAGCGCGCGCACGTCCTCGGCAGACACCGCGCCGGCCTCATCGGGCTGTTTTTGCGGCAAGCCCGACATGAGCTCATCGATATAAAAGGCAAAGTAATCGTTCTTGTCGCGAAAGTGCTTGTAGAAGGTCGTGCGGCGAATCATGGCGCGGTCGCACAGCATGGCAACCGTCAGGTCCTCAAAACGATGCTCCTCGAGAAGCTCGGTGAAGGCATCGAACAGGGCGCGGTAGGTTTTCTTAATGCGAAGGTCCACTGGTATCGCCATCCTCAGGGCAAAGACAACACTCGTCAATCTGTCGCATATCTTACACCTGTACCTCGCGCGCTTTGCCCCGGTGCCAACCCCGCCGAAAACACAACGCTTACCGGAAAGTTCGGCACGGCAAAACGTTGCGGGTATACTAGTAGCGTTATACCAACGGCAGCTGGCGCATGCCGCCGCGGCCATTCGAAACGGAGACATCATGCTTCCCGTCATCATCGGCATCGTTGTTGTCATTGTGATTGCCTGCGCCATCGCCGGCATCTACAACAACATGGTCACCAAGCGTAACCGCATCGATAACGCCTGGCAGAACATCGATACGCAGTTGCAGCGCCGCAACGACCTGATCCCCAACCTGGTCGAGACCGTCAAGGGCTACGCCAAGCACGAGCAGGAGACGCTCTCCGCCGTGATCAGCGCGCGTAACACCGCCGTCAAGGCCACCACGCCCGAGGCCAAGATGGAAGCCGACAACGTGCTGACCGGTGCGCTGCGTCAGCTCTTCGCCGTAGCCGAGGCCTATCCCGATCTTAAGGCAAACACCAACTTTACGCAGCTGCAGGCATCGCTCGAGGATACCGAGAACAAGATTAGCTATGCACGCCAGAGCTACAACGATTGCGTGCTCAGCTACAATAACGCCATTCAGACGTTCCCGGCTGTCATCTTTGCCGGCATCTTCCAGTTTAAGGAGCGCCAGGGCTTCGAGGCCGCCGAAGCAGCCCGTCAGGCCCCGACCGTCAAGTTCTAGTAGTTTGGCAGCGCATCCTTAATCGGCCAAATGCATAAACTGCCCCGTCGAATGCATACTTCGACGGGGCAGTTTCCTTTTTCGCGAAGGTCCCCCTCTAAGCGCCGTGCATTTTTAGGAGTATTCAACATAACCAAGAGCTTCGGGTGCCACGATAAATGCCAAAGACCGCGAATATCCCTGCAAATCAAACGCTGCCAGCCCATAACCCCGCCCATCATTCGTAGAAAACATCGAGAACTCCCGATTTTTTGCCCGAGATCGGTATGCAGGGACCTTCGACTGCAGAATACTCGCAAAAATGCACGTCGCCACCGCCCCCACATGGCGCGAAGCAAAGCAAAAGCGCAGCCTAAAAGGCCGCGCACCATCTTTATTCAGATTAATCATTGCCCGTTGTGACATCGCCGAACCCGCAGGGCAGAGAACAAGTTCCCTCCCGGCGCACTCCGCAGGACGCAAGAAGCCCTCGCCGCACGAAGTGCGCAGCGAGGGCTTCTTGCATGTCCGAGGACGCGCCGGGAGGGAACTTGTTCTCTGCCCGGATAGGTAAGACAAATTACGCGACGGTGTAAACCCAGTTGTGCTTGTCCTCGACAGCACCAGACTGGATACCAGTCAGGGTCTCGCGAAGCTTCTTCATCACAGGCCCGATCTCGGTGTAGCCAGCCGGGAAGGTCACGGTCTCGTCGGCGCCGTAAACCTTGTTGTCGATCTCGCCAACCGGGGAGATGACGGCAGCGGTGCCGCACAGGCCGCACTCCACAAAGGTGCCGGCCTTGACCTCGGCCCATTCGACGGGGCGCTGATCGACGGTCATACCCAGGTCCCGAGCAACCTGAACGAGCGAACGACGGGTGATGGAAGGCAGGATGGAGTCGGTGTGCGACTGCGGAACGACGAGCGTACCGTCCTCCTTCACGAACAGGACGTTGGCGCCGCCGGTCTCCTCGACATAGGTGCGGGACTCGGAGTCGAGATACAGGTTCTCGGCATAGCCCTCGCGATGGGCCTCCATCGTGGGCTTGAGGGACATGGCGTAGTTCAGGCCGGCCTTGATATTGCCGGTGCCGTGCGGTGCGGCACGGTCGTACTCGGAAACGCGCAGCTTAACGGGCTTAAGGCCACCCTTAAAGTACGGACCGACCGGGGTCACGAGAATGCGGAACGTGTACTCAGGAGCGGGAGCCACGCCAATCACGTCACCGGAGCCGATCATAAACGGACGCACGTACAGGGTCGCACCGGAACCGAAGGGCGGAACCCAGGCGGCGTTTGCAGAAACGACCTGCTTGACAGCCTCGACGAACTTGTCCTTGGGGAACGGGGGCATCTCGAGGCGCTGCGCAGAGTTGTACATACGCTCGGCGTTCATGTCGGGGCGGAAGCAGACGATGCTGCCGTCCTCGGCGGTGTAGGCCTTCAGGCCCTCAAAGACCTCCTGGCAGTAATGGAAGATGCCGCCGCACTCGGAGACATGCAGGGTGTGATCGGTGGTCAGGCCACCCTCGTCCCACTCGCCGTCCTTCCAATGGGCCTCGTAGCTGTAATCGGTCTTCATGTAGCCAAAGCCGAGGCTACCCCAATCGATATCCTTCTTCTCGACAGTCATATGTCGCTCCTTACATACACAGTTGCATACTCGCGAACCCGCACGCAAGGACCGAGGCCGACCGCGTCGCAACGTCGCACGCCCGGAGCGTAGAGCCGGACGGGACACGCGAACAGCATCAAAGCCGATGGTACGTCGATTCGCATGCACGAGATTGTACTCCGCACGCGCGTCGGATAAAACGTTTTTCTTTAACTAACTAAAGTATTTTCATTTGACCGAAGCTGAAGAGGCCCGCCACCGTAAGCGGTGACGGGCCTCAACTGTACGGTCTGCGCGCTGGCTCGAGCTACGCGTTCTATTTGCCCAGCTTGGCCTTAACCAGACCGACCACGGTCGGGATGATCGACACGGCAACGATGCCGATAATCAGCAGCTCAAAGTGCTCCTGCACAAAGGGAATGCCGCCAAAGAAGTAGCCCAGCAGCGTAAAGACCGTCGACCAGGTAATGCCGCCCAGCACGTTAAAGACGACAAAGTTGCGCCAGTGCATGCCGCCCATGCCAGCGATAAAGGGCACAAAGGTGCGGATAAACGGGAAGAAGCGACCCAGGAAGATGGCCAGGTGACCCCACTTGTCCAAGAAGTCCTCGGACTTTTTGATGCGCTCGGGCGTCATGGCCTTGACCTTGCCCGAAGCGATGATCTTGCGGCCAAAGAAGTGACCGATCATAAAGTTGCACTGATCGCCCAAAATGGCAGCGGCCCATGCGGTGGCCAGAAGCGCCACGATGTTAAAGCCGCCGTTGTGGGCAAAGAAACCCGAGGCGAACAGCAGCGAATCACCGGGAAGGAACGGGAAGAACACCACGCCCGTCTCGATAAAGATGATCAGGAACACGCAGCCGTAGGCCATAAGCGGGCCGGCGGCGATCCAGCTGGCGATCGCGGTGCGCGGGTCCTTAAGCAGCTCGGCAATAAAATTGATGAAACCCATGAAGTAAAACCTCTCAGTTGTGGGCGCGGATACGTCCAAGTTGACCAGTATACGGTTGCGGTGCCCCCTCGTGCGCAACCCCACAAAAGCATGACTCCATTACCAGCAAGTTTGCATAACTGACACTTGTAGCGCAAAGCCGCCAAGATTGTCCTTTTTAATCCCTAGCGAATCGCTATACTTTATTGAATCGCATTGCCATGGCGCTAAGGGAGGGCGGCCGGTGAGCTTTATCAATACCATTCGCGAGGACATCAAGACCGTCCAGGCGCAGGACCCCGCCGCGCAAAACGGTCTGGTCATCTTCCTTTCCTATCCTGGCCTGCACGCCAAGTGGAACCACGTGCCCGAGCACTGGCTGTGGGAGCACGGTCATCGCTCGCTCGCCCGCGTGCTCTCGCAAATCACCCGCCACATCACCGGCGTCGAGATTCACCCTGCCGCGCAGATTGGCAAGCACTTCTTTATCGACCACGCCATGGGCGTCGTCATCGGCGAGACCACCATTGTGGGCGACAACTGTGTGCTCTACCAGGGCGTCACGCTCGGCGGCACCGGCAACGAGACCGGCAAGCGTCACCCCACCCTGGGCAACAATGTCACGGTGGGCACGGGCGCCAAGGTGCTCGGCAACATCCGCATCGGCAACAACGTCAAGATCGGCGGCAACTCGGTCGTCGTTAAGGACGTCCCCGACAACTGCACCGTCGTGGGCGTGCCGGGACGTATCATCAAGCGCAACGGTTGCCGTGTGTTCGAGGAGAGTTTCGACGCCAAGCAGCATCGCGAGTACATGCCCGACGACGCCGCCGAGCAGAGTGCCCTCAACCGCCAGGGCATCACCGAGAACGCCCGCCGCGTCAAGGAACTCGAGCGAGAGGTGGCCGAGCTCAAGGCCCTCGTCGCCAAGCTCGTGGACGAACGCTAGGAACGCAAGCGGCACAAAACGACATCGGCATCAACGCAAAGGCGCGCCAGGGAATTCATCCCCGGCGCGCCTTTCTTTTTGATGTGACATGTAGGACTGTCCCTTTGTCACATTATGCGAACTGACTCAGATAGAGGTCGGCGTAAGCGCCCTCGGCTGCGAGCAGCTCCTTATGCGTACCCTGCTCAATGATATTGCCGTGGTCCATGACCAAGATCAGGTCGGCGTCCACGATCGTCGACAGACGGTGCGCGATCACAAAGCTCGTGCGCCCGCGCATGAGCGCGTCCATGGCACGGCCGATGGCAAGCTCGGTGCGCGTGTCCACGCTTGAGGTCGCCTCGTCCAGGATGAGAATCGCCGGGTTGTTGAGCAGCACGCGTGCGATGGCCAGCAGCTGACGCTGGCCCTGGCTGATGCTTTCGGCATCGTTGGCCACGCGCGTGTCGTAGCCCTGCGGCATGGTGCGCACAAAGAAGTCGACCTGGGCGGCGCGCGCAGCCGCAACAATCTCCTCGCGCGTTGCCTCGGGACAGCCGTAGGCGATGTTCTCGGCAATCGTGCCGTCGAACAGCCAGGCGTCCTGCAGCACCATGCCAAACTGCTGACGTAGCTCGCCGCGGTTCATAAGGCGCGTATCCACACCGTCGAGCGTAATGCGGCCACCGTCGATCTCGTAAAAGCGCATGAGCAAGTTGATGAGCGTCGTCTTGCCTGCGCCCGTGGTTCCCACCACGGCAATCTTCTGGCCCGGTTCGGCGGTAAACGACACGTCGCGCATAAGCGGCTTGTCGGGCGAATAACCAAAGCGCACGTGCTCAAAGGAGACGCGGCCCTCCACGCGACCCGGCAGCTTGGCGGCCTCGTCCGGCAGCGGATCGGCCTCCATCTCGGGCTCATCGAGCAGGTCGAACACGCGCTCTGCACTCGCCAGCGCGCTCTGCAGCGAGTTGAAGGTAAACGACAACTGCGTCATGGGCTCGGACGCCTCGTAGATAAACTGGAAGAACGCCTGGAACACGCCGACGGTCATGTGACCGGCAACCAGCATGCTGCAGCCCACAAGCGCAATAACGATCTGCGCCAAACGGCCGATAAAGCGCACTGCGGGGCCGACAGCATTGATCATAAAGTCGGCCTTGGTGCTCACGCGCGCCAGCTCGCCCGAGGCCTCGTGCACCTCGGCAGAGCTCTGACGTTCGCGGTTAAACGCGCGGATCACCAGACGGCCCGAATAGCCTTCCTCGACCGCACTCGTAATCTTGGACACCCACTCCTGGCGCTCGCCCGTCACATCGTGTGTGCGGCGCGAGACGACCTTCGTCACCAGCAGCGACAGTGCCGTAAAGAACAGAAAGACGAGCGTAAGCTGCACGCTGAACACGAACATCACGCTCACAGCACCAACAACCGTGCCAATCGACACGAGCAGCTGCAGCAATCCGCGCTGCATGCTCTCGGACATCTTGTCCAAGTCGTTGGTCGCGCGGCTGACGACCTCGCCGGGACGATGCGCGTCAAAATAGGCGAGCGGCAGACGGTTGAGCTTTTGCGCGATGCGGTTGCGCAGGCGCAGATTGAGGCGTTCGGCCACGCTCGACATCAAAAAGCTCTGGAGCGCGTAGAACGAAGCGGCGGCCGTCCAAATCAAAAAGTAGATGAAGATAGTCCTGCCGCAGTTCTCCCAGGTGATGCTGAAGGTGGCGTTGTTGGCAAACGCCACCTGAATGTGGCCCCACAGCTCATCGATCACACGGGCGCTATATGCCGGCGCAGCGGTGTTAAAGATGGCATAGAACACAATGCTCGCGAACACGATATAGAAGCGCCAGTGGTCGCCGGCAGCCTCGCTCCACAGGCGGCGCACCGTCGCCCAGGTATCCCGAGGCGTCTCGTCCTCGTCTTCATCGTCCACGTCGCGCATGCGCTCTGCCTCGGCGCGGGCACGCTCGTCCTCGGCGCGCTCGTTTTCCTCGTAGAGCGCTTGGCGGCGAGCCTCGCGCTCGGCTGCAGCCTTGGCGGCGTCATCCAGCTCGGTCGACGCGGCAGCCGTTTCCTCGACCAGCCCCGCGGCAACGGCGTCATCAACGCCGCCCTGCTTCTTGAGCTCCTCGGCCATGCTACTCACCTCCCTTCATCTGCGATTCCGCGATGGCGCGGTACACCTCGCAGGTTTCCATAAGCTCGCCATGCGTGCCCAAGCCCACAACCTCGCCATCCTTGAGCACGACGATCTGGTCGGCGTGCAAGATCGTCGAGATGCGCTGCGCGATGATGAGCACCGCAGCGTCACGCGTCTCGTCTTGCAACGCATGACGCAGGGCGGCATCGGTCTTAAAGTCCAGGGCCGAAAAACTGTCATCGAAGATATATAGATCGGCATGCTTCATGAGCGCACGGGCGATTGCCAAACGCTGGCGCTGGCCGCCCGAAAAGTTCGTACCGCCCTGGGCAACCGGGGTATCGAGCCCCTGCGGTTGGTCGAGTACAAAGGTGCTCTGGGCAACCTCAAGCGCGTGAAGCATGTCGTCCTCGGTCGCGCCTTCGTTACCAAAGCGAAGGTTGCTCGCCACCGTGCCCGAGAACAACCACGCCTTCTGCGGCACATAGGCAATGCGCCCGCGGATTTCGCCTTGCGTAAGCTCGCGCAGGTCCACACCATTCAGGCGAATGGAGCCCTTGGTGGCATCGTGGAAGCGCAGCAGAAGCTTTGCCACCGTCGATTTGCCCGAGCCTGTCGAGCCAACGATTGCAGTCGTCTGACCGCGACGGCAGGCAAAGCTCAGGTCGCACAGGGTATCCTCGTCGGCATCGTCAAAGCGAAACGACATATGATCGAACACGGCAACAGCATCCGCATCGTCCTCGGAGGCAGTCGCCCCGTCACCCAGCGTACGCTGGCCATCGACGATGCTCGGCTCAATCTCCAACACCTGCTGCGCACGGTTCAGGCACGCGGCAGCACGCGGAAGCGTCAGCACCACCATCTGCGCCATCATCACAAAAAACAGAATCAGGATTGCGTACTCAAGCACCGCCGAGATACTCGCAATCTGCATGGCGTGGGCGCCTACGCGGTTGCCGCCCACCCACAGCACCGCCACCTCGGCGATGTTCATCAAAAAGAAGCTTGAGCTGTCGAGGCCCACAAACAGGTGGTTGACTTTGATGGCGTTGGCGGCGTATTCGCTAAACACCTCGTCCAGACGCCGTTCCTCGTGGCGCTCCTTGTTAAACGCACGGATGACGCGCACGCCCACAATATTCTCGCGCAGCACCACGTTCATGCGGTCGATAAAGCCCTGTAGGCGCATAAAAATCGGTGCCGCGTTGGCAACCGTAAAGACCGCCGCCACCAGCACAATCGCAACGGCTACGCCCAGAAGCGTGCCCATGGCAGGATCGATAAACCAGGCGAAGATGATGCCCGCCACAGCCAAAAACGGCACGGGCAGCACCAGCTGAATCGTCTGCAGAATCGCCTGCTGAATCACGTTGATGTCGTTGAGCGAGCGCGTGATCATCGATCCGGTGCCAAAGCGCTCAAAATCGCTGGCCGCGAGCTCGAGCGATTTGTCGTACACGGCATTGCGGATATCGCAAGCCACGTTGGCGGCCAGGCGCGCCGAAAGATAGCAGCCCAGCACCGTGCCGCCGCTAGCCATGCCGGTCGCGATAAACATGTATAGGCCGTTGCGTAAAATGTAGTCGATATCGCCCGTGGTAATACCGGTGTTGACCATGTTCGCCAGCATCGTGGGAACCAGCAGCGTACCGACGTTATCCACCAGCAGCACCAGCAGCGTCACTGCGACAAGCCCTCGATAGGGCTTCAAAAACCTCATTAACAGTCGCACGACTCCCCCTCACCTTGATTCTCGGCTTGGCTCTCGGCAGCGATATGCTGCTTAAAGGCATCGCAATCATCGCCGAGCACCTGAGAGAATTTGCCGATCAAGCGCATAATCTCGCGCTGCTCACATGGCTCAAGCGCGCCAAAGGCTCGCTGCTCGGCCTTGAGTGCCGGCAGCGCATAACGCTCGGCAAATCGCCTGCCCTCTTCGGTCAGGCTCACAACCTTGTTCTTACGACTGCCTTCGGCAAACCCCAACGTTGCGAAGCCCCGCGCCGTCAAGGTTTTAATTGCCGAGTTGATGGTCTGCTTGCTGTAGAACCATTCGCTTGTCAGACGGCTTACGGCAATACTGCCGCCCGCCGTGCTAGTGTCGACGAGCATCCAATAGGCGCAGTCCGAAAGGCCGCAGGCGCGCGAGAACTCCGAATAGATATGGTCGAGTCCATTGAGCAACCGATCGAAGTCGACCAGCGTAACCGCACTATTCATCTATCCCACCATTCAATTGTCCGATTTTTGACCAATTATGTGTCTCTAGATTAGTCCGAGTTTTGACTATCGTCAACAGGCTCTCCGCAAATGCGTGCATTTTTATGGCCTATCGGCAGAAAAAGACCGCCGGCGCGGGGGCGGCGCCAGCGGTCACGTGAAAATCGGGTTTTATTGCCTGTTAGGCGGCGACGGCCTCATAGACCGTAGCGCCCGAGAAGCTGTCATGCAGGCTCTTGCCGGCAATCCACGGCAGCTCGACGACCTCGCAGACCGTGTTGACCAGCTCGGAGCAGTCAGTAAAGTGGCCCTTGTCGTTGAGGGCCTCGCAATCCTGAACACGCCAATAGCCATCGGTGTGCGTGATGTAGTACTCGTGATCGTTGATCGACACGAAAGCGCGCGTCTTGGAACGCAGCAGCTTCAGAAATCCTTCGAAGTCGGTCTCGACGACATCTCCAGCCTGGAACATGATAGTTACCTCCTGGCCCGGCGCCACCACGGCGCGTTGATAAACGTTGGTACTCCTTTAGTAAAACCTTTATCAGAGGTTATGCGTTCGTCATTTAGGCAAGTGGTAAAAAACCGCAGGGTAGACGGGATAAAACGTTTAACCATCCCATTTGTTTGTCACATTCTGAAGGTACTTTTATGCAAACCTACTTTCCCAATTGGAATCTATCCTTTTGGCCGGGCAATTGACCGTCTATCGTTTGAGCCCGACGGGTATGAACGGGGCATCTGCAACGCCACCGCAAGGAGACACCATGGAGACTATCGAAGCACTCATTCACCGCCGCAGCTGCCGCAACTACAGCGATCGTCCCGTCGAGGCCGAAAAGCTTGCACGTATTATCGAAGCCGGCCAATATGCACCGAGCGGCATGGGCCGCCAGCCGGTGACGTTTGTCGCCGTCACCGACCCCGCGACCGTCGAGCGTCTCTCGCAGCTCAACGCGCAAGTCATGGGCAGCAACAGCGACCCCTTCTATGGCGCCAAGACCGTTGTGGTGGTGCTGGTTGACCGCAGCGTGCCCACACATCTGGAAGACGGCTCGCTCGCCATGGGCAACTTGCTCAACGCCGCTTATGCGCTGGGTGTCGATTCGTGCTGGATTCACCGCGCGCATGAGGTCTTTGACTCGCCCGAGGGCCTGGAGCTGCTGGCCAGCTGGGGCCTGCCCGCCGACGGCAGTCTGCGCGGTGTCGGTAACTGCATTCTTGGCTACGCCGAGGACACGCTACCCGAGGCAAAGCCGCGCCGCGACAACGTGGTGTACGTTAGGTAGCGCAGGAGTGTCCCAAACTGCCGGCAGAAAAGGAACGTCCCCTTCTGCCGGCAAGCTATGTTGATATTTGAGTTGTCGTCGTTTCGTTCGTTTGAGTCGTTTCGGCGTCGTCGCCTTGCTTGTCTTCGTCCTTTTGCGCATCGGCGATGGTGGAGGCCGCCGCGACGATACCGCGCTGGGGCGCAACGCCCGTCTGGGTCTGTGCGCCCTCGACAACTTCTGTACCTACATGCGCGAGCTCGGGCGATTTAAACATTGCGTCCAAGTTGGCGCCACCGCCGGCATATCCGAGCGCAGCGAGCGCGATGACGATCACTGCAACGGCGGCCACGATCGGCACGTAGCGATGCCAGCCGGCGGGATTGAGCCCGCTGCGGCGAGCCGCCCCGCGGCTGATGTAGCCGAGCGTTCCGTCGTGCTTGAGCTTTGAGCCCACCACGCGTTTGCGGCCCCACAGCGAGGACTCTGCCTGCATTGCCAAGCGGGCGCTTGCCGAAGGATAGCCGTATTTAGTGCGCTTGAACGAGCCATCAAACCCCGAGGCGTGTTTGCCCCACGTCACCGATGTCGTGCGTCGGTTGACCGGCGCGGCACTCCGCCTTCTGCGGCTCGGTTTTGAAGTCTCAGCCATATGCCCTCGCACGCCGTAACCAAATCGAAACAATAACGCTTTGGACTGTAGCACACGCGTCGCGTGCGGTCACGGGCGCCTCGCTCAACGGTCATCGTCCTTCAGCAAGCGCCACAGCGTTGTACGGCTTATGCCCAGCACCTCCGCCGCACGGGTTCGGTTGCCGTGGAGATGGTCTACAACCAGATGCGCGATATCTCGCTCGGTATCGGCCAGCGGTCGCAGGATATACAGGTCACTTTCGAGCGTCGGGGCGCCAAAGGTTGCGGTCTTAATCACGTCCTCTTGGGCGAGCACTTCCTCCGCCACAGCGCGGTCCACCGTGCCCGCCCCCACCAATATATACAGTCGTTCCGAGACCTCGCGGAGCTGCAGATAATTGCGCGGCCAGCGGTAAGCATCGAGCGTCTTCGTCGCCGCGACAGACAGCGTGGGCGCTGCCGTCCCAAATGCATCAGCGAGATATTCCAAATAGCGCGCAGCCTTCGTCGACGCGGCTCCCTGCTCGGCGATTGCCGGCGCCACGCTCACCGCACAGGCGAAGCGCTCGGTCACAAAGGCGGCTTGATCACTTTCGCCGCCGCCCGGCATGTCATTCGCCGTCAGCACCACATGGCAGCGCGTCGCCAACGCGGTGTCGGTCATCGTGGAGACAAGCTCGCGGAGGCGCTGGGGGCCAACCGCGTTCCAGCCCTCAATGCAAAGGGTCAGCCCCATTTGGAACAACGGCGATTCGGCGCTTTTGAGCACATGGCGCCAACCGCGCTCGGTGAGCTCATCGAGCGCAACGGAAACAAAGGGCTGATCGGCAAAAGGACCGTCCAGATAGAGGCGCTTGGCAATCTCGACCTGACCCGCTCCCAGCTCGCCCTCGAGCATAAGGGGCACACCGCGCGCGTAGCTCTCGGCAACCGGTGCAGCCACCGCAGCGGCACCCTCAACGATGCCGTACGCGCTCGATTCGTAGCGGGCCTCAACTTCGTCGGCGTTGAGCCACTCGATGCCCGCATGCGCCGCGGCACCGCGCACCTCACGCGCCACGACCACCCAAAGGCCCCCGCCCTCTTTGTCGGTGGGGCGAACGGTCAGGCTCAGGCGCGTACCCGCACGCCCCATAACAAGACGCGCGCCGTCTCCTATACGGTCGAGGCGCTCAGCGACAAAAGCCGCCACATCCCGCTCGAGCGCCGCGTCATTCATGGTCGAGATCGCGACGTCTCCACGCGCATCGATTGCCAATGCCGAGGCCCCGGCAGCAGCCAGGGCCTCGGTCAAGATGTTCAGCTTGACATCGCTATCCATTATTTGCCCCTGTCCGCAGCAACGTGCAACCGCCGACGGTCGCACGACCGAGTGTTTCAAAATTGAACGATATTGCTCACCAAACACTATAGGGCAGAAAGCGCCGTCCTGCGAGTATAGGTGTTGCCCCGCATCGTCATCCTGGCGGGGCGATAAGAGCTCTTCGGGACTTATAAACCTGCGGACAAGCCATACCCGCAAGAGCTCCTATCGCTCCACCGTGAGAATGTGCTCGCCAGCACGCAGCACGCAAACAAGCTACTTCTCTACCAGATTCCCAGCACGTGTTGCATTCCCAAACTCATGCACGCAATACCAATCCAGCAGCAAAAGCCCAGCGCGATGGGCTTGCCGCCCTTTTTGACCAGCTCGACGATATCGGTATTAAAACCAATAGCCGCCATGGCCATCACAATAAAGAATTTCGACAGCTCCTTGATGGGCGCCGTGATGGACACGGGAAGCTGAAACACCGTGGTGATCACGCTCGCCAGCACAAAAAACAGCACAAACATGGGAAACGCGCGTTTAAGCGAGAACGTGCTTTTGGCGTCGCCGCCAGCCTTGCGCGCCAGATACATCTGCCAGCATGCGAGGACCAACGTGATGGGAATAATGGCCAGCGTCCTGGTGAGCTTGACAACCGTGGCGCTCTCGAGCACATTGGCGCCGGGATGCATGCTGTCCCAAGCGCTCGCCGCAGCCGTTACGGACGAGGTGTCGTTGATGGCAGTGCCGGCAAACAGGCCAAAACCCTCGTTGGTCAGCCCGAGCATGCCGCCGAGCGTTGGAAACACGAGCGCCGCGATAACGTTAAACAGGAAGATGACCGAAATGGCCTGGGCAATCTCGCGATCGTCGGCATCGATGACGGGCGCGGTCGCAGCGATGGCTGAACCGCCGCAAATCGACGAACCCACACCTACAAGCGTCGCGATCTTGCCCGGCACGTTCATAACGTGGCAGAGCACAAAGGCGATGACAAGCGAGGTCGAGATCGTCGCCACGATAATCGGCAGCGACTGGGCGCCCTTGGACAGGATTTGGGAGAGGTTCATGCCAAAGCCAAGCAGGATAACCGCGTACTGCAAGACTTTTTTGGACGTATAGGTGACGCCGGCGGCGAGCTGTTCGCGACGATTCTTGGGAAAGACGAGCGCCAGGACCATGCCAAAGAGGATGGCAAACACCGGACCGCCGACCACCTCAATTTGTTTGCCGAGCAACGTCGCGGGAATGGCGATAATCAGGCAGAACAAAACGCCTTTCCAGCGCTCGCGTACGATATTTGCCAGTTGCATATGGGATTCCTTCTTTCTATTTCACGTTTGCGACGGCTTATGATACGGCAACATTGAGCGCAGCCTTGCGCAAACACAGACTAAGATGCCGCATTAGTTCTCAGGCAACAGCCGAATTACCCACCGCGGAGAGCTGATTCGCGGCATAATTAACAACTGACATATGAGTTTGATAGAACAGTTGCGAGGCGCTATGGAAGAATCGATGCACGTCGGCGAGCAGGAAACGAGTCTACAGGACCAGTCCTACCACACCATTCGACGCAAAATCGTCTACCTGGACTACAAGCCGGGCGAAAAGCTGGGCGTCAAGCAACTTTGCGACGACCTGGATATGGGGCGCACCCCTGTGCGCGAGGCACTGGTGCGTCTGGCGCAAGAGGGCCTGGTGCGCACCGTGCCCCAGAGCGGTACCTACGTCTCACCCATCAACCTCACCCTTGCCGAGAGTGCCTGTTACATCCGCGAGCATCTGGAAAAGCAGGTGATCGTGGAATGCTGTGCGCGCGCCACGTCGGCCGGCATCGAGCAGCTCGACCGTGCCATCGCGCTGCAGGAAAAGGCCATGGCCGAAGAGGATCGCATCGGCTTCTTTTTGAGCGACAACCTCATGCATCACATGATTTTTAGCATCGCATGTCGCAGCACCGTGTGGTCGTGGCTCGAAGAGACCAATGCCGACCTGGAGCGCTTCCGCTGGCTGCGCGCCGCCACGCAGGTTCTCGACAATCAGGACATCGTGAACGAGCACAAGCAGATTCGCCGCGCTATCGCCGGTCGCGACCCCATCGAAGCGAGCTTTTTGGTCAGCAAGCACCTGCACATGATGTTCCGCAACCAAACCGAGGTTCTGGACCAGTTCCCCGAGTACTTCGAGACCAGCAAGCTCCGCTAACCTGCCAAAAAGGGACAGGTTCATTTTGGCAGGTTTTATCTGGTCAAATGCAAAAAAGGCCCGGCTCCGTCAGATGCGGAGCCGGGCCTTAGTCGCTAGAACGGCGGAACCAACTACTCGACCGTGACGCTTTTCGCCAGGTTGCGGGGCTGGTCGACGTCGCAGCCGCGCAGGATGGCGACCTCGCGGGCGAGCAGCTGCAGCGGGACACTCGCCGTGATGGGGCTGAACACGTCGCGGACTGCCGGCACGCGGATGATGCAGTCGGCAATCTTGTTGATCTCATCGTCGCCCTCGGTGGCAACGACGATGACCTTGGCACCGCGCGCCTTGCACTCCATAAGGTTCGACACGGTCTTGTCGTAGGTGGCACTCTTGGTGGCCACAGCGATGACAGGGAAGCCCAGGTCGATCAGGGCAATGGGGCCGTGCTTCATCTCACCGGCGGCATATGCCTCGGCGTGCAGGTAGCTGACCTCTTTGAGCTTGAGCGCGCCCTCGTAGGAAATAGCGGCACCCATGCCGCGACCCACGAACAGTGCGGACTGCGCGTCCTTGCACAGCAGGGCGGCCTCATGAACGGCCTCGGTTTGGGTATCCAAAATCCACTGGATCTGCTCGGCCGTATCGGAAAGCTCGCGGAACAGCATGCGCGCCTGCTTGGTGGTCAAGCGGTACTTGACCTGCGCCAGCAGCAGGGCCAGCAGCGTCAGGCTCACAACCTGGCCGATGAAGCTCTTGGTCGAGGCGACCGCGATCTCCTTGTTGGCCTTGGTGTAGATGACGCCGTCGCTCTCACGCGCCACGGGGCTGCCCACCACGTTGGTGATGCCGAAGACCTTGGCACCCTTGATGCGCGCATCGCGGATGGCGGCGAGAGTGTCGGCCGTCTCGCCCGACTGGGACACGGCCACGACGAGCGTCGTCGGCGTGATGATGGGGTTGCGATAGCGGAACTCGCTGGCCGCCTCCACCTCGGTGGGGATGCGAGCCCAGCCCTCAATGAGATTCTTGGCAATGAGGCCAGCGTGATAGCTGGTGCCGCAAGCGATCACGTAGACGCGGTCGATGTCGTTGAGTTCCTCGAGCGAAAGGCCCAGCTCGTCGATGTCGAGCTCGCCGGCCGGTGTCATACGACCAACCAGCGTGTCGCGCACGACGCGCGGCTGCTCGTGAATCTCCTTGAGCATAAAGTCGGGATAACCGCCCTTTTCTGCCATATCCAGGTCCCAGTCGATGTGGGTGACCTTGGGCTCGATAACGTTGCCGGCCTCGTCGGTGTACTCGACGCCTGCGGGCGCGAGCTTGGCAAACTGACCGTCCTCGAGCACCACGACATCGCGGGTGGCGTCGATGAGCGCGATGACATCGGAGGCGACATAGGCGCCGGTCTCGCCCACGCCGACCACGATCGGGGAATCCTTGCGGGCCACGGCGATCACGCCGGGCTCGTCAGCGCACACGGCGGCCAGGCCATAGGCACCGACCACGTGGGTGCAAGCCTCGCGCACGGAGGCCATCAGGTCGTGCGTCTCGGCATAAGCCTCTTCGATCAGATGCGCGAAGACCTCGGTATCGGTCTCGCTCTTAAAGTGGTGGCCGCGGCCCTCCAGCTCTTCGCGCAGCTCGGCGAAGTTCTCGATGATGCCGTTGTGGACGATGGCGATACGACCGTCACAGCTGGTGTGGGGGTGAGCGTTAACGACGGAGGGCTTGCCGTGGGTGGCCCAACGGGTGTGGCCGATACCGCAGGTAGCGTCGCTGTCAATGTTGGAAAGCTCGCTCTCCAGGCCCGCGACCTTGCCCACGCGGCGGATGACATCGAGGTGCGCCGCGGCGCCCTCGCCCACCTCGAGCGCGACGCCCGAGGAGTCATAGCCGCGATACTCCATACGCTTGAGGCCCGTGACCAGGATGTTCTTTGCAATATCAGAGCCGGTGTAGCCGACAATTCCGCACATAGGATAAATCCCTTCGTCCGCTTGACTGCAAAACGTCCACGCACAGGGGGCGCTGAGACGCATAACGTTCGAGTATTGTACTCACGCAAACGCAAGCTGATATACCAGAAGTGGTATCTCAACTTAGATACCACTCGATGCACACACGTCCAGCCGGTTCAAACCACCACAAAGGTACCTGCCCCCTTCGTGGTGGTCGCGCCGGCAACGGCGTTTCCCCAGATAAACCTGCCAAAATAAACCTGTCCCTTTTTGGTAGGTTTGGGATGCTACAATCTGGCTTGTACTTGAAACGCATCAAAGGGGCCGCTATGGCAAAGGTAAAAATCAGCGACGTCGCGCGCGAGGCCGGGGTTTCGTTGGGCACGGTCTCCAACGCGCTCAACCACCCCGAAAAGCTACGCCCCGAGACCCTCAAGCTCATCAACGAGACCATCAATCGCCTTGGCTACCTGCCCAACCAAAGCGCCCGTCAGCTCGCGGGCGGCGCCACCAAGTCCTTTGGCCTGGTGCTCCCCCGTCTCGACCACGGCTTTTCGCTCCAAATCGCCAGCGGCGCCCACAACGAGGCCCGCAAGCACGGCTACGACCTGCTCATCGCCAACGCCGATAATGACGATATTCTCGAGAACCATTACCTGCGCTACTTTATGGGCACCCAGATGTCCGGCGTCATGGTTCAGCCCATGGCGTCCCCCGACTGGCATCCGGCCATGACTAAAATGCCCGTGCCGATCGTCCATCTGGACATCCACTGTTCCGAGCCCGGCTACTACGTAGCGGCCGACAACGAGGCCCAAGGTCGCATCATTGCCGAGCTCGCCATCGCCCGCGGCGCACACCATATTGTCGTCGTCGGCCGAGCAGCATTTATGCAGCTCACCCTACGCGTGCTTGGCATTCACAAGGCCCTCGCCCTGCACCCCGATATCAAGATCGAAGTCATCGACGCCGGCGAATGGAATACCGCTGCCGACGGCTACGGCATCGGTGCCCAAATCGCCGAGCGCCCCGCGAACGAACGCCCCGATTTTGTCGTCGGCCTGACCGACGTGTTGGCCTCGGGCGTTATCTCGGCGCTGGTCGACAAGGGCATCTCTGTCCCCGGGCAAGTACGCGTAGCAGGCTGCGATGGCAACCCGCTCGCTTGGAGTGGATCGGTCCCGCTCACTACGGTAGCGCCCCCGGGCTACGAGATTGGCCGCAAGGGCGTTCAATTGCTCATGGAGCAAATCGAGAACAAGGCCCCGGCAAAGACCAAGCATATCCACGTCAGCTCTGCCGCGCGCACCGTCACCGCGGTCACGGCCATCGAGGACATCAACCGCCAAGAACTCGTGCGGCCGTTCCTGCTGGAACGCGCCAGCACCCAGGCAAGCAGCCAGACCGACGCCACGGCCATCAACCTCGGTGCGTATCTATAGCACGCCCGCGAGTATGCTAAGTCGCCGCTTAAGCAAAAGGGGCCCGACCATTGCCGGGCCCCTTTTGCTTAAGCGCAAACGTAAGCAATTGCTCGTTTCAACGCCGCAATTGTCTAGCGCACGGCCTTGACCGCCGCCGCCAGATCGAACAGCGTATCGAGCACGGCCTCGCAGCCATCCACCACGTCCTGCGGCAGCGGCACGATATCGGGGACGGCAAAGACATGGCAGCCGGCCGTAATGCCCGAGACGCAGCCGTTGCGCGAATCCTCGACCACGGCACATTCCTCGGGAGCAAAGCCCGCGCGCTCGCAGGCGAGCAGATACATCTCGGGGTCGGGCTTGCCGTGCACGACGTCCTCGCCACACGTTACCGTTTCAAACTTGTCAAAGAGGCCAACCATCTTAAGGTTGCGCTCGGCCGTAACGAGGCGCGACGACGTCGCTAGACCAACGTGATAGCCCGCAGCCAGCAGCTCGTCTAGGCACTCGGCGGCGCCGGCCTTAAGTTCCAGTTCGGTCTTGACCATCTCGTCGCGAATCTCCTTGTGGCGGACATAGACCGCCTCGGTGGTTTCGTGGCTGCCGTAATGCTCATCAAGGATGTCCATGACATCGGGCAGCGTGCGGCCGATAAACTGATGGATCAGCGCTTCATCAATCGCGAGCCCCAGCTCAGCGGCGCCTGCCTTCCAGGCCTTAATCCCCAAACGCTCGGTATCGACCAGCGTTCCATCCATGTCAAAAATAACAGCCTTGATCATATCGGTCCCCCATCGACTCTCGCTGTCGCGTTGCTGCAACTCTACCGCATTTGGCAACTTGTATATAACGTATATACCATATTGCACTTTCGTTACACAGATAGAAGTCTTATGGCAAGTAACGCATTAGGATTATAGTTTTCGATCGAGTACTCAACGATAAGGAACGTTTCATGATTTTAGACACCACGGCACCCGCAGAGGAGCTTCAAGACAAGCTATCGGCGCTCGAACAGCTGCTTTTGGCATACGGGCGCGTGGCTATCGGGTTTTCCGGCGGCGTTGACAGCAGCTTTTTGGCCGCCGTATGCGCCCGCATCATGCCTACCAATACCCTCCTCGTCCATCTCACCACGCCGCTCATCGGCACGCCCGAGCAGGCTTCGTTTGAGCAGTCCGTTGATGGACAAGCCAATGAAGGGGCGCATTTTAAGCTCCCCGTGCTCAATCTTTCGGTCGATCAGTTGCAGCTCCCCCAAGTAGCCTGCAACGATGCCAATCGCTGCTACCACTGCAAGCACGCTGGCTTTACCGCCATCGTCAACCACGCCAAGTCGCTCGGCTTTCCCACCGTCATCGATGGCAGCAATGCAAGCGATCGCGGTGACTACCGCCCCGGCATGCGTGCGGCAGAAGAGCTCGGCGTACGCTCACCCCTTATGGAGGTCGGCTTTACCAAGGACGAAGAGCGCGAGCTGCTGCGCGCATGGGGTTATCCCGTTTGGAACCTGCCGGCGGGAGCATGTCTTGCCACGCGCGTCCCCACGGGCGAGGAGCTTACGCGCGAGAAGGTCTCCCTGATTCGCGCCTGCGAGGATTACCTGCACGATCTTGATCTGGCACAGGTACGCGCGCGCCTGGTCGGCGGCTGCATGCATATCGAGGCCGCACCCGCAGATGTCGCCAAGATTGCCACCCTCGGCGGTGCCGCCGTCGACGACAAGGGCAAGACCCCGCTGCCCGCCGTTATCGAGTCCGCGCTGCGCGAGCTGGGCTGCGACCATATCTCCCCCGAGGTCACCCCCTACATTCACGGCAACATGAACCTTTAGGTTACGCCGTTTTACAAACGGCGTAACCGCTCGGCGCTGCGCAGGCCCCGGGCACGGCAATCTGACGTTCAACTGCACGGGCGCGACCAAAAGGTCAGCGCCCGCTTGTTTCACGTCACCTTGCCGCACCCGGAGCCCGCTCGCTCGCATATGCTCAACCTGGACTGCGTTAACTGACCCGCCAATAAGGGACAGGTTTATTTTGGCGGGTTTTATCTGGGGAAACGCCGAATGGCCCCATATTCACAACCGCCGCAGCTCCATATGAGGCAAATGAATCCGTAGCGTTTGTCTCAAATCTTAAGTATTTGTTCGACAGAACGGCCCTTGCCGGCTCCTGCTAGACTGGTAGATTCCCAACCGTCCATCCAGGAGCCTCCATGTCGCGCAAGTCCGCCTACAAGCAAGTACTTTCCATCGGCACCGCCGTGGTGCTGGGGTTTGCGCTGTTCACAGGGTCGCTCGACGGGGCGCCCAAGCTGTTGTCGCCGCAAAGCGATGAGCAGGCAGCGGCTCTGGCCGAGAAGCAAGACGAGAGTCCCAGCCGCACCGACGACGAGGCGGACCTGGTTGCCCGACTCGAATCGGGAACAGCGAGCTCCTCGGACTCTCAAAATAGCCAAGACTCCGGCGATGGCTCCAATTCCGCCGCAACCGACACCGGCGACGGTGCTTCCACAGACAGCGCCGCCACCCCCATCGACGAGGTCGAAAACCCCGATCTCCACCGCGCCCGCGGCGTATATCTCAGCAGCATTCCCGACTACGCCGGCAACCCCTACGTTGCCCTGCGCGCCGACAGCACGCACCCGCTCGGCACGCCGTCATTCACCCTCGATGAATACGAGCGCGCTACAGAAGAAGGTTGCTTTAAGAAGTTCTCCAAGCTCGACAGCTTGGGCCGCACCCGCAAAGCGCTCGCCTGCGTGGGCCCCGAATCACTCGGACAGGGAAAGCGCGGCGACATCTCGCGCATCCATCCTGCCGGTTGGCACCAACAGCGCTACGACTTTATTCCAGGCCAGAGCCTCTACAACCGCTGCCACCTTATCGCCTGGTCACTCTGCGGCGAGAACGCCAATCGCAAGAATCTCCTCACCGGCACGCGTTATCTCAACGAGACGGGCATGCTGCCGTTTGAAGAGCAGATTCTCGGCTACATCCGCGATACGGGTAACCATGTGCTCTACCGTGTCACGCCCATGTATAACGAAGAGGAACTTGTCTGCCGTGGCATGCGCCTTGAGGCGCAATCGGTCGAGGACCACGGCAAGACCCTCTGCTTCCACGTATATTGCTACAACCTGCAGCCGCACGTGCAGATCGACTACGCTACCGGCCGCAACCAGGCCTCGGGAGACTAGGACCGACCAAGCTGCCCCAAAACCTAAAATGATCCGTTTTCCTCCGTCCCCAAGGGATCAAAAAGGGCCGCCCCGGTTACCCAGGGCGGCCCTTGCATCGGCATGCATGTTGCAGGCAAAACCACGCGTTACTTGGCGCGGCCCTCCTCATAGCGCTCGACCAGCTTGGCCTGAACGTCATAAGGCACCTGCTCATAGCCTGCGGGCTTCATGGTAAAGTCACCCGTGCCGCGCGTGATAGAGCGCAGGCGCGTCGAATAATCCGTCAGCTCTGCCAGCGGCGCCTGGGCAATGACCACGGTGTCGCCGCGCTCATCGGTCTCCATGCCCGTCACGCGACCGCGCGATGCCGAGATGTCGCCCATCACAGCGCCGGCGTAGCTTTCGGGAATAGTCACCGTGATTTCCTCGATGGGCTCCAGCACCACCGGGTCGGCATCGGCGCACGCCTTGCGCAGGCCGATGCGAGCCGCCGCGCGGAACGCCATCTCGTTGGAGTCGACGCTGTGATACGAGCCGTCGTACACAGCCACGCGAATGCCCGTGAGCGGGTAGCCGGCAATGATGCCGTCCTTCATGGTCTCCTGGACACCCTTGTCCACGGCGGGGATGAGCGAGCGCGGGATGCGGCCACCCACGACCTCGTCTACAAACTCATAGCCATCGCTCGTGCCGTCGGGCCCAATGAGCGGCTCAACGCGCAGCCAGCAGTCGCCATACTGACCGGCACCACCGGTCTGCTTCTTGTGGCGGCCCTGAGCGCTCGCCGTGCGGCGGATGGTCTCGCGATACGGGATGCGGATCGGCACGCTCTTGGCCACGACCTTGGTACGGTCCTCCAAACGGTTGAGCAGCACCGAAACCTGCGCCTCACCCACGGCGGAGATAATGGTCTGGCCGGTCTCCTCGTCACGGTCGATGCTCATAGTCGGATCGGCCTTACAGGCCTTCTCGATAAACGTGTAGAGCTTCTCTTCGTCCCCGCGATTCTCGGCCTCGATGGCAATGCGGTACTGCGAGTTGGGGAACTTAAACGCCGCAGCCTCGACCTTGCCGGTAATCGAGAGCGTATCGCCCGTCTCGGCCGCCAGCTTGGGTGCCACGATAATGTCGCCGGCATAGGCGTGACCGACCTCGGTCATGTCGCGGCCGCACATCACATACAGGTGAGCCAGACGGTCGCCCTTGCGCGTGCGCGCGTTGACCAGCTCAAGGCCCGGCTCAAGCGTACCCGTCAGCACCTTGATAAAGCTGATGCGGCCCTGCTGCGGATCGGCCAGGGTCTTAAACACAAACGCCACCGGACGATCATCGTCACTCGAAATCTTGAGCGAATCGCCGTCGATAAGCGGCATCTCGCCGTAGTCGGTCGGCGCCGGGAAGTACGTCGCGATGTCGTCCATCAGCGAGTTGACGCCCTGCTCCTTAATGCAATCGCCCGCAAAGACCGGCACAAAGATGCGCTCGGCAATCGCCTTCGACAGCAGGCCCTCAAGCTCCTCCTGCGTCAGCGTCTCCTCGCCTTCCAAGTACTTCATCATCAGTTCGTCGTCGGCCTCGGCCACCAGCTCGCACAGATGGTCATGGGCTTCCTCGGCCTGGGCACGATACTCCTCGGGAATCTCCGACTCAACGGCTTCGGTGCCGTTGCAATGGCGCGCCTTCATGCGCACCAGGTCGATGATGCCGTCAAAGTCCTCGCCCTCGCCCCAGGGAAGGGTCACGGCGCCCAGGCGCGTGCCAAAGCGCTCCTGCAGCAGGTCCATCGTGGTCGCAAAGCTGGCCTCGGAGCGCGACAGGCGGTTTACGAACACCGCACGCGCCAGGCGCAGGTCCTCGGCGGCATACCAGAGCTTAACCGTCGTAGGCTGCGGGCCGGCCTCGGCGTCGACCACAAACAGAGCCGTCTCGCAGACGCTCATCGCGGCAAAGGCGTCGCCGATAAAATCGGGGTAGCACGGGGCATCGAGCACATTGATGCGCGCGCCCTTCCAGTCGATCGGCGCGATGGTCGTCGAGATGGAGAATGAACGCTTGACCTCTTCAGGGTCATAGTCGAGCGTGGGCTTGGTGCCGTCGTGGCCGCCCAGGCGGGCGGTCTTGCCGGAAAGGTGGAGCATGGCCTCGGCGAGTGAAGTCTTGCCCACCCCGCCTTGGCCTACGAGCACCACGTTCCTTACATTGCCGGTCTTGGGAGCACCCATGATGACCTCCTTGCAGGGCCGCGCGCAATGCGCGACGCCAACGGGGAGAGTTCGCGGTCGGTGCCATCCCGGGAGCAGCATGGTCGGCAACCGAGCCGACTCACCCTCCAAATGTCCTATGCCACCACCCTACCCTCACGGGCGGCCGTCCATGCATACCTTTCGGCGCACGTATGAATACAGGCGGCGAGAGGAAGAGACAAGCTTGTGAGGCGATTATTGAACCCCGTCGATGCAAACAAAAAGCCGCCACAGACCGTAAGACCTGCGACGGCTTCGCCTCAATTAATAGTTGAGTAAATACCTGAGCCTATCCCTCGATACGGCTCAAGAACTCACGGGTGCGCTGCTCACGCGGATGGTCGATGACCTGCTCGGCAGGACCCTCCTCGACAATGCGGCCGCCATCCATAAAGACCACGCGGTCGGCAACATCGCGCGCAAACTGCATCGCGTGGGTCACGATTACCATCGTCATATTCTGCGCGGCAAGGTCTTTAATGACATGCAGCACCTCGGCCGTCAGCTCGGGATCGAGTGCCGAGGTTGGCTCGTCAAAGAATAAGATTTCCGGATCGAGCGCCAGGGCGCGGGCAATACTCACGCGCTGTTGCTGACCGCCCGAAAGCTCACACGGAACCTTGTTCTCGTTGCCCGTAAGCCCCATCTGCGCGATCAACTCGCGCGCACGAGCTTCCGCCTGCTCGCGCGGGCGCTTAAGCACGCGGATCGGCGCATCGATGATGTTTTTCATCACGGTATAGTGCGGGAACAGGTTGTAATTTTGGAACACCAAGCCGAATCGCGAGCGTGCCCGCTTGGGCACATCGCCCTTCGCATAGACCGCGCCCGAACCCGCATCCGTCGCAACGGCAAGGTCACCAAACGAGAGCGAGCCTCCGTCGAGTGTCTCGAGCAGCGTGGCACACCGCAGCAGCGTGGACTTGCCGCCACCCGAAGGCCCGATAATCGCCACGACCTCGCCACGCTTTACCTCGAGCGAGATATCCTTGAGCACCTCATTGCCGCCAAACGCCTTACGCGCGTTCGATATATTCATTACCGAATTAATCATGGTAGTAATCCAATTTTTTCTCGGCGGCGCCCAGCAGCATCTCGACCACAAAGTTAAAGACCCAGTAGATCAACGCCGCAATCGCAAACGGCACCATGCTCACTTGCGAGGCGACCAGCGCCTTGGCCGTCGAGAACATCTCCCCCACGCCGATGGCAAACGCCAGCGACGTGTCCTTGACCAGCGTGATGATCTCGTTGCCCATCGCCGGCAGAACACGCTTGGCAACCTGCGGCATCACAATGTACAAAAACGTCTGCAGGCGCGAGTAGCCCAGCACCTCGGCGGCCTCGTATTGACCGCGCGGAATGGACTGCAGGCCCGAGCGATAGATCTCGGCAAAGTAACCGGCGTAGTTGATGATGAACGCTACGACGCACGCCGTCCACTTGGAATCGGGCGTGAGCGAAATGCCGAACACGTAGTACGGGGCAAAGTAGATGGCAAACATCTGCAGCATGAGCGGCGTGCCGCGCATAACCGAGATATAGATGCGCGCAATCCAGCGAAGCGGCGCGATTTTGCTCATGCGCATAAACGCCACGGGGATTCCCAGCGGAATCGACCCCAGCAGCGTCAGCACAAACAGCTGCAAACTGACCAAGAACCCCTGGCCAAGCATCTGCATCATGACCTGAATAGACATTACTTGAGCACCCAATTATCGAAAGACAAACCATAGCTTGAATATTTATCGCAGAGGTCCTTGACCGTGCCGTCCTCGTAGAGCGCCTTGAGCGACTCGGCTACAGCATCGGCCGACTTGGTGTCGCCCTTCTTAAAGCCAACGGCGTAGTGCTCGCTGGACAGCGGCTCATCAAGCTGCGTATAGGCATCGGGCTTGGCGGCAAGCTGATACTGGGCAATCGAAAGATCGCACGCCACGGCATCGACCGCGCCGCTCTCGAGCTGCATAAAGGCCGTGTTGTACTCGCCGATCGTGTCGAGCGTGGCAAACGTCGCCGCCAGATCCTTCTGGTCACCCTCGAGCACATCCTGCGCAGCGGAATCGGTCTGGGTAATCACGGTCTTGCCGGCAAGATCGTCCCAGCTCTTGACGCCTGCATCCTTCTTTACCACCAGCACCTGCTCGTTGAGCATGTACGGCTCGGAGAACGTGTAGTCGTCCTCACGGCCCTCCATGGTAAAGCCGTTCCAGATGCAGTTGATGGCGCCCGAGTTAAGCAGCGTATCCTTGGCGTCCCAGTCGATGGCCTCGTATTTGACCTCCCAGCCCTGCTTATCGGCAACAGCCTTGGCCAGATCGAGATCAAAGCCGGTGTACTCGCCATCGTCGCCCACAAAGCCGTACGGAGGATAGGACTTATCAAAGCCCACCACGAGCTTCTTGGACTCCGCAGCGCCCTTCACATCCTTGGCTGCGGCAGAACCGGCAGCAGAGCCCTTGCCGGCACCACCGCCGCAACCGACAAGACCAAGGCCCAGCACCGTGGCGAGCGAGCCGGCTAGACCAACAAACTGACGACGAGACATATCGGTGTTCATGGTATTCCCCCTTGATGGCACTTTAGTTAAGTAAAGTGAGTCGTGTAACGTCCAGAATCATACACTCTACCTTGATAAAGTACAAGGGAGAGGTTGCCCGGCGTGGGCGGGGAGCGGCGCGTAATTAAGTTTCCTGCTCTACAGTCCTGCGCAAGACGGAAAGCACATTAAGTGCTTTCCTTTGCGTGCGGAACTCGCGATAAACTTAATTA
>DBGFTB010000013.1:0-10809 GCA_048532905.1 Collinsella aerofaciens | reverse complement strand
CCGGAAGCTAAGCCCCATCGCGCCGAGAGTACTGCGGGGTCAGCCCGTGGGAGGCCAGGGCGCCGCTGACCGGTGGACGGCACCGAGCCGTACGCTTGAACTGAGAAGGGGGAGGCCTCGCGGCCTCCCCCTTTTTGCGTTTATGGGGCGTAAATGACTCTATTACACCAGACGATCTTATCGTTTTTGGTATTGAGCCTTTATTTTAAGAAGATAAATCGAATAACAAGGGCAACTGCTATGGCCACAATGATCAAAAGCAGGATTGTCAGTCGATGCTGCTTGCGTCGTTTACTTGATGAAACGAAGATTGATTTTCCCTGTTTTGGCGTTTCGAGATAGCGAGCCGAATGCGTCAAGGTTTGCTTTGGTCGAGGACCTCTTTGTTGATGAGTGGCGGATGCTTTCATCGGCTCATCACTAGCTGCGCTGTTTTTAGATAATGGTGCGTCTTTCAGATATACAGGGTCTCCCGAGGCGACGCCCATATGTTTACGCCCCGTTTGTGCATCCTCGAGTGTTTGATATCGATTTCTCGTCACATACTCGGGCTCCGGATCATTAATGGGCTCTTGCGAGATGTGGGGACGATGGAACCGTGGCGGCTGCGTGGAAGTATCTTCCCCCTGCGTCGGCATAAACATTTTGTTCTGGTTTTGGTCGTCCATGATGCCCTTTAGCTCGTTACCAACAACGTGTACGCGCTCATTGTAAGCCCCTTGTTATTTGTAGCTGGGGACATACTCGGTATTTAAGCTCTGGTTCAAAGAACCTTAACCTTCCTAAAACCTAAGTCATACGCACTTAGATATGCTTATAGTACTGGACTCAAAAAACTTTATAGTCGATGTATATATGAGCACTGGGTGGGCATATATAAGAGCGTCAAAAGAAGTCCCAGTCACCTGGAAGATGACTCGGCAGTCCTATAAAGGAGTGGTAAACATGGCAAGCATGGTTCCTTATCGTTCGGTTTTTGGCGTTCGTCCCTCTGCAAGCTCGCTGTTCGATCTGTTTGATGATATGAGCGACCTAGCGAACAGCTCGATTGCCTCTAAGGCGTTCCCCGTTGACGTTGAGGATAAGGGCGATGGCTATGAGGTCAAGGCTTATCTGACCGGCGTCGCCAAGGACGATATCGATGTCGAGCTTAACGAGGGCCGTCTGTCCATTAGCGTGAATGTCGAGGAAGACGAGGAGAACGAGGGCAAGAACTTCCTGCAGAAGGAGTTCAGCTCGTACAGCGCGACGCGTGGCGTGTATCTTAAGGACGCTTCGAGCGAGGGCCTCTCGGCTAAGTACGCTGACGGCATCCTGACCGTTACGGTTCCCAAGATCGTCGAGAAGAAGAACGTTACGAAGATCTCCATCGACTAAATTCGTTGGTGTTCTGCGCTATTAAAAGACAGCAAAAGGGGCTGGGAAGCGATTCCCGGCCCCTTTTGCTGTTTAGGACAGTCTATTGAATGGTTGCTGGCCGATACTGGCTTGCGGGGCGTATCGAGAGTTTTCGCGATCCTTGGAGAAGGGTGGCGGAGCTGCCGAGCTCGTCATCCAGGGTTGCGGCTAGAGCTTTGGCATAGCTTTTGACGGTAAGGCTCGGACGATTGTTGTCTTGGCTGATATGCATGGCAATGAGCTGTTCGGTGCGATCGGTAACAAGTTCGCGCGCGGCTTCGGCGGCTTGGCCGTTGGAGAGGTGTCCCCTTGCAGACAGGATGCGCTCCTGAAGAAAGCGGGGATATTCTCCCTCGCGCAGCATGGTCACATCGTGGTTGCTTTCGAGCGCGAGGACTCGACAATCTTTGAGGGTGTTCATGGCTTGGCTCGATAGCTCTCCGGTGTCGGTAGCAAAGCCGATGGAATCATCGAGGGCGTCGAATCGAAAGCCGATTGGATTTATGACATCGTGTGATGTTGAGTAGGTTTGCACGTGGATGCCGGCAATGGATAGGGTGTCACCGGGGTCGAATTCCTCGACAGGCAGATGCGAAAGATTTTCTTTGCTCGAAAGTGTGCCCCTGCTGGCAAAGAGGGGACCGTGCCAGTGCTTGCACCAGACATCGAGACCCTTGATGTGATCGCTATGCTCATGAGTAATGAGAAGAGCCGAGACGTTGTCTGCCGAGAGTCCCAGTTCTGCCATGCGCTTTAATGTCTCGCGGCGAGAAAGACCGTCGTCAATCATGATGAGCCCCCCCCGGGGGCCTTCGATGAGCGCGCAGTTGCCTTTTGAGCCGCTGCCAAGGATATGAAGGTGCAGACGAGACATAAGATTCCAAAGGATACAATGGGTGCGGACGAATAGAGGAGGAAGCAAATGCCTACGGTATCACAGCATTACGGACACCATGCCGTGCCCGGGGCAGTCGATGAGACCCGAACGAGGCAGCAGGCTGCTCCTGTCGTGCTCATGGTATCAGGCGGCGCGGACTCGACGGCACTGCTTCTTATGGCGTGCACATCAAAGCTGGATATCCAAGACGGGCGCGGTGTTGCCCCCATTGCTCGCGAGCGCCTGCATGTGCTGCATGTAAACCATCATCTGCGCGGCAAGGCGTCCGATGGCGACGAGGCCTTTGTGCGTGAGCTCTGCGCGAAATATGGTTTACCGCTGTGCGTGGAGCACGCTTATTTTGATGGGGAGTCGGGCAATATTGAGGCCGCGGCCCGCGAAGTGCGCTATGCCGCGGCGCGGAGGTATGTTCGCGAGCTCTGCGCCCAGACGGGGGCACCGCGAACGGCGGCTCGTATCTGCACCGCGCACACGTCTTCGGATCGCGCGGAAACGTTTTTGATGAACGCGATTAAGGGTTCGGGGCCCGCTGGTCTATCGAGCATTCCTCGCCGGAGGAATATCGTGGTGCGTCCCCTGCTCGACCTAACTCATGGCGAGCTTGTGGGCTATCTACAGGTACATGGTCAGCCGTGGCGTGAAGACGAGAGCAATGAGGATATCTCGTATCTGCGAAACTACGTGCGCCATCGGGTAATGCCAGTGGTGGCACAGCGTAATGCGAGCGTGTGCAAGACGATTGGCGCCGCCTGTGAGATCTTGGGTGACGAAGACGCGTTTCTATCCCAGCTGTCGGCGCAGGCGTTTCGAAGCTGCCTGCGCAAGGAGGCGGCGGGCGCGCTAGTGCTCGATGCCAGACGCCTTGCTGCGGCCGAGGTGGTAATCGCGCGGCGCATCGTGCGACTGGCGATTAAGCGCATCGATCCGGACGCTCGTCCAGAGATGCGACATGTGGAGCGAGTCCTTTCCTGCGTTGCCGAGGGCGCCGGCTCGGTCGCGCTTCCGGCGGGGATTGACGCACGCATTGAGTTTGGCATGCTGGCGTTTAAGGCGCCGGCGGCTCGCGAGGGCCTGGTCGCGGACTGGGTTACCGTACCCGGTCGTTTGCCGTTGGGCGGGGGACGTATGCTGGTCACAGAACCGATGGCCGTTGAGCCGGGATGCGATATCGTGCGTCGCGCCCGTGAGCTTGCGGCTGCCGGGGAAGTGACAGCTTTGGTAGACGCGGCTGCCCTGGGTTTTGCCGACAGCGATAGTGAGCGGATCCTGGCGGGCTCGCGTGGCAAGATCCCTGTCGAGGCGCGATTGGCGCGCCTGTGGGTGGACGGTCCCGCACCGGGAGACGTGATGTGCCCGTTAGGGATGAGTGGCCGAAGCAAGAAAGTATCCGACTTGCTAGGCGAGGCTCGCATTCCCGTTTCCGAGCGCGCCGGCGTGCCCATGGTGAGGACGGCGCCGGGAGGTGCCGTGGTGTGGGTCGCCGGAGTTCGCGCGGACGAGCGTTTTAAGTGCACGGCCGCAACGCGCGTGGCATATCTGCTTCGTGTGGTCGATGCGGAATAGCGTCCTACGCCAGCTATTCTGTGCGGCGTTGACGGTATTCCCGCGCTGATGGTGCGCGGGCTGGAAAATATACCCCGTGCGCTGCTAGAATGTGTAGTTCGCGTCCATACGGCGGTGTGTGGGCGATTAAGCACAAGAAAGGGTTGTCATGGCTTCTCAACATCCGGATATCGAGAAGGTTCTGTTTACGCAGGAGGATATCGACGGCATCGTTTCTCGCCTGGGCGAGGAGATCACTCGCGACTACGCGGGTAAGGATCTGGTGCTGATCGCGGTTCTGCGCGGTGCCGTTGTCTTTATGGGCGACCTGATGCGCAAGATTGAGCTACCGACCAACATCGATTTCATGGCTGTTTCGAGCTATGGCGACGGTGTGAAGTCTTCGGGCATCGTGCGTATCATTAAGGATCTGGATATCGACATCCGTGGTCGCGACGTGCTGATCGTCGAGGACATTCTGGACTCGGGCCTGACCCTCAAGTACCTGATGAAGAACCTCGAGAGCCGCAAGCCCGCTTCGCTGGAGGTCGCTGCCTTCCTGTGGAAGGACGTTGAGGACCGCACCTCGGCCATCACGCCCAAGTATGTTGGAACCCATTGCCCCGATGCCTTTGTGGTGGGCTACGGCCTCGACTATGCCGAGCGCTATCGTAACCTTCCGTATCTGGGCATTTTGAAACCGGAGGTTTATTCGTAAGATGCCCGACGACCATAACGATAACAATTCCCAGACTCCCCGGGAGCCTAAGATCCCGGGGATGCCCGGAGGCAAGAAGCCCACGCGTACGGGCTGGCTGTATTTTCTTTTGGCTTGCGCGCTTCTGGGCTATGCCTTCTTTAATATGGGTTCCGGCTTTGCCAGCTCCAGCAATACCGTTAAGCTCGCGACGAGCGAGATGGTCAGCGCCATCAAGCAGGATTGCGTCGAAGATCTGACCTATACGGTTCAAGACGGAAGCGTGACGGGTCATTACTGGAAGACAAAAAAGGACAAGGGCGATACGAGCGAGCTCAAGAGCTTCTCTTCGACCTATGTCGGCTCCGATTCGCTTGCCGAGCTCATGGCGGAGCACCCCGATACCAAGTACATCGTCAACACCAACGATCCCGATTTTTGGGGCGACTTGGCGATGAGTGTGCTTCCGACGATCGCCCTTATCGCCATCATGTTCTACTTTATGCGCCAGATGATGGGCGCCAACAACAGGAACATGCAGTTTGGCAAGACCAACGCCAAGACCAACGAGGCCACACGCCCCAAGGTCAAGTTTGAAGACGTTGCCGGAGTGGACGAGGCAGTCGAGGAGCTCGAGGAGATCCGTGACTTTTTGAGCGATCCGGATCGCTATCGCAAGCTGGGCGCCAAGATCCCGCGTGGCGTGTTGCTGGTTGGCCCTCCGGGCACCGGTAAAACGCTGCTGGCCAAGGCCGTTGCCGGCGAGGCGGGCGTGCCGTTCTTTAGCATCTCGGGTTCCGACTTTGTCGAGATGTTCGTAGGTGTCGGCGCCAGCCGTGTGCGTGACCTCTTTAAGGAGGCCAAGTCCCAGGCCCCGTCGATCATCTTCATCGATGAGATCGATGCCGTGGGACGTCAGCGCGGAGCTGGCTTGGGCGGCGGTCACGACGAGCGCGAGCAGACGCTCAACCAGCTGCTGGTCGAGATGGACGGCTTTGAGGAAAGCGAGTCGGTCATCCTGATCGCCGCCACCAACCGCCCCGACATTCTGGATCCGGCGCTGCTGCGTCCCGGTCGTTTTGACCGTCAGGTTACGGTCGACCGTCCGGATGTGAAGGGCCGCGAGCAGATCTTGCGCGTGCATGCCGAGAACAAGCCGATGGACGAGGACGTTAAGTTTGAGAAGCTCGCCCAGATGACCGTTGGCTTCACTGGTGCCGATCTGGCAAATCTGCTCAACGAGTCTGCGCTGTTGGCTGCCCGCCGCCATCGTTCCGTGATCTCGATGGACGAGGTCGAGGAATCGATGGAGCGCGTGATTGCCGGACCGCAGCGCAAGGGTCGCGTGATGACCGAGGCCGAGCGCACCACGATTGCCTACCACGAGAGCGGTCACGCCCTGGTGGGTCACATCCTGGAGCACTCCGATCCGGTCCACAAGATCTCGATCGTCAGCCGCGGCCAGGCGCTGGGCTACACGCTGCAGCTTCCGCAGGAGGACCACTTCCTCAAGACCAAGAACGAGATGCTCGACGAGCTCGCCGTGTTCTTGGGCGGTCGCGTTGCCGAGGAGCTCATGTGCGATGACATCACGTCGGGCGCGAGCAACGATCTGGAGCGCGCAACCAAGATGGCGCGCGAGATGGTCACGCGCCTGGGCATGAGCGAGGAGCTGGGCACGCAAGTGTTTGGCGAGGCGCAACATCAGGTGTTCCTTGGTCGCGATTACGCCGATCACCAGGATTACTCCGAGGAGACGGCGCGCCGCATCGATATCGAGGTCCAGCGCATTATGCGTGAGGCCCATCGTCGTGCGGTCGAGATTCTGGACGCCCGTCGCGATCAGCTCGATCTGATGGCGAAGGTGCTGCTTGAGCGCGAGACCGTCGAGGGCGACGCCGTGAACGCCCTGCTCGGCAACGAGTGGAATGCCTACCTTGAGCGCGAGGGCGATATCCTGGCGGCCAAGGAGGAGCGCAATGCCAAGGCGGCCGGCATGCCGACCAAGAAGCGCGTGCCTCGAATGAGCGAGGAGGAGCTGGCGGCTGATGCCGCGGCCTTTGCGCAGGCGGCCATGCAGGAGGATGCCGAAGCCGCATCCGATGATGCTGACGATGACCATGCCGTCGTCGATGCCGACACCGACGCCGACAAATAGTCTTTGTGGCGAAAGCCTCCGCGGGGAAACCTGCGGAGGCTTTTTCTTTTGAGCGATATGGGGCCGTCTGTTGATTGGGGACAGACTTAAATGAGCGTTTTCACGCATTTAAGTCTGTCCCCAATCAACATTGCTGCGGCACTTTGCTCGGCTAAAGCGTACAATAGCGCCTATGCGAAAGGGGAACAGATGATCAACGAAACTATGTATGCTCGCGGTGCGGAAAGCTCCATCATCCGTGAGATTTTTAGCTATGGCCTTGAGCGCAAGGCGCAGATCGGTGCGGAAAACGTATTCGATTTTTCGCTGGGCAATCCGAGCGTTCCGGCACCCGCTGCTGTGGCGGAGTCCATTAAGAAGGCCCTGGAGCTGCCGAGCGACCAGCTGCACGGCTACACGCCCGCACCGGGCCTGCCGCAATGTCGTGCCGCTGTGGCCGAATCGCTCAACCGCCACTTTGGCACGAGCTATGAGGGCAAAGACGTCTTTATGACGGTGGGTGCCGCGGCTTCGCTCACCTGCGCGCTCAACGCCGTTACGAATCCGGGCGACGAGGTTATTGTTATCGCCCCGTACTTTCCGGAGTATCGCGTTTGGATTGAGAAGGCCGGCTGCACGTGTGTCGAGGCGCTTGCCAACGAGGACACATTCCAGCTGAGCGTGGATAACGTATTCAAGGCGATCACCGACAAGACGGCAGCCGTCATTATCGACTCGCCCAACAACCCGACCGGTGCCGTATATACGCGCGACACGCTGACGCGACTGGCCAATGTTCTGCGCGAGGCCAACGCTCAGCGCGATCCCGAGAATCCGATTATGCTCATCTCGGATGAGCCGTACCGCGAGATCGTGTACGGTGCCGAGGTGCCTTGGGTGCCCTCGATCTACGAGCACACCATCGTGTGCTACTCGTATTCCAAGTCGCTGTCGCTGCCGGGTGAGCGCGTGGGGTGGATCTTGGTTCCCAACACCAATCCGCAGGCTGCCCGTCTGATGCCGGCCGTTGCCGGTGCCGCCCGTACGCTGGGCTTCGTGTGCGCGCCGGCGCTCTTTCAGCGCGTAATTATCGACTGCATCGATGAGCCGAGTGACGTTGAGGCCTATGCACGCAACCGCACCGCGCTTACCGACGCACTAGCGGAGTATGGCTACACCTATGTTGAGCCGGATGGCGCGTTCTACCTATGGGTGAAAGCATTGGAGCCCGATGCGAATGCGTTTTGCGAGCGCGCAAAGAAGTATGAGTTGCTTGCGGTTCCCTCGGACAGCTTTGGTATGCCGGGTTGGTTCCGCCTGGGCTATTGCGTGAGCTACGAAACGATTGTCAATTCGCTACCCGCTTGGAAACAGTTGGCGGACGAGTATCGTTAAAAGTAAAGCGCTCTGCCTACAATGTTTTACGTGAAACGGGGTTTGGTGTTAAGCCGGACCCCGTTGTCATGGACGTTGTCTCTTTGGGATGGAGTGGTTTTACGACTATCGAAGGCTATGCGTACAATGAATATAAGCGACGGCCGTGCCAGATAAGGAGACCTGATGCCCTACCTGCTTTCTTGTGACATTCATACCCATACGATGTTCTCTGCGCATGCATATTCGACCATTGAGGAGAATGTGTACTGGGCGGCAGAGCGTGGTCTGCAGGTGCTCGGATCTGCCGACCATTTGAGCTCTATGGTTACGGCTTGCCCCAATGACCTGCGCAGTTACCAGTTCTTTATCAACCAGGATATCTGGCCGCGCATTTGGAGCGGCGTGCTGGTGCTGCGTGGTGCCGAGGCCGATATCGTTTCGCTGGACGGAAGCCTGTTTGGCGAGGACACTCCTGTCACGCTCGATATTGCCGGCGATTCGTACAGCCGTCAGCATTCGCTGTTCGATTTGGTTACGCGTAATTTGGATTATTTGGTTGCGAGCGTGCATAATCCGCAGATTGCTGAGGGCGCGACGCTGGCCCAGACGACCGAGATGTATATCAATGCCCTGGAGCACCCCAAGGTGTTCATGCTGGGTCACACGGGGCGTTCGGGCGTGCCGTTCGATATCGACGAGGTGCTGTTGGCAGCTAAGGCCAAGCACAAGATTATCGAGATCAACAACCATAGTCTTGAACACGGTGTCGACACTGAGCATTGGGCCGTATGCCGCAAGATTGCCGAGCGCTGCGCCGAGCTGGGCGTGGGCATTGGCGTGTCGACCGATGCCCACATTGGCATGGCCATTGGCAAGCTCGATCACGCGCGCAAGATGCTCGACGAGATTCACTTCCCACTGGATTTGATCGTGACGCGCGACCGCGAGACGCTGCTGTGCGAGATGGCGGCAGCCGGCGTGTGCGATCTGCGCAATGGGATGTAGCGGAGTTTATAAACCAAGCGAAGGGGGCGGCCCAGGCGGGTCGCCCCCTTTCTTGTCCCAAAAATCTACTGAGGTTGGTTAGCGGCGTTCGAGGACCGCTACGGTTTCGGTGTGGTCGGTGTGAGGGAACATGTCGACTGGCGTGATCTTGAGCAGGCGATAGCCTCCGTCGAGGAGCTGGTGCAGGTCGCGCTCTTGGGTCACGGGGTTGCAGCTGATATAGGTGATGCGGCGCGGCTTAAGTGCGCAGGCAGCTTCGAGGAACTCGGGCGTGGAGCCGGCGCGCGGCGGGTCGATGGAAAGAACGTCGACGCGTTCGTTGTTGTCGGCGGCATCCAGGATGTAGTCGGTGGCGTCGTCGGCCATAAACCAAGCGCTGCGGGTGAGGCCGTTGAGCTCGGCATTGCGACGTGCGTCGGCAATGCCCGCCGGGTTGCGCTCAACGCCGAGCAGCATAATGCCGATACCCTTGTTCTGGGCATCTTTAGCTGCGCAAAGACCGATGGTACCGCTGCCGCAGTAGGCATCCATGAGCACATCGCCCTGGTGCAAATCCATGCCGTCGATAGCGAGCTGATAGAGCAGCTCGGTCTGTTGCGGGTTGGTCTGATAAAACGCGGTGGGGGAGATGTCGAATTCGCAGCCGAGCAGCTGGTCGCGCATGCATTCGGCGCCATACACGATGCGGGTTTCCTCGCCGAGGATGGCGTTGCCGGGGCGTCCGTTGATGTTTTGGGCGACGGTGACGATGCGCGGATCGAGTGCGGCGACAGCCTCAAAGAACTCCTGCGCATGCGGCAAGTCGCGCTGAGCGGTCACGAGCGTGACCATGACCTGGTCGGTACGCCAACCGCAGCGGACGACGGCATAGCGAAGCAAACCAAGATGCTTGTCCTCATTAAAGGCGGGAATATGCAGCCGCTCAGCTTCGCGTGCGATGCCGTTGAGAATCTGACGGGCGCCCGGTGCCTCGACGGGGCATTCGGGTACGGCAACGATCTTGTGCGTGCCGCGCTCAAAGAAACCGCAACGGACAGCGCCCTCCTTACCGGGAGCAAAGGGAGTGGCGGCCTTATGGCGAAAACCGCGCGGCGCAGGATATTTGCCCGGGTCGCCCAGGGTGACACCCATGCCACGAATAGGATCTACAGCAATGCCCTCACGCTCACAAAGCGAAGCAAAAAGCTCCTCCATAGCAGCCTGCTTAGCTGCCAACTGCTTTTTATAAGGACGATTGAGCGCCGTGCACCCACCGCAAGATTTCATGATCGAACAGGGAGACTTGGGGTCCACGGCCTTACGCGCAGACGAAACCCGATCTTTATGCGAGCGCTTGGAACGAGTCTGAGGCGCTTTATCCCCGCCTCGACGAGAGTCAGAACGCTTGGCCTTAGCCTTGCCCTTGGCCGACTTACCCTTCGCGTCCTGAGACGACTTGGATTTCTTAGAAGATTTTTTCTCCTCTGACCCCTCAGCCGCCTCGATCAAAGCACGACGAGCCTTACGCTCCGCACGAGATTCTGCCATGAATTAACCCCACTAATTTACAAATTGAAATCTGAAAGCATTGTACCGTGCCAAGTTAGCAGACGATATGCAAGCGCCCATTTCATGTCAGCGATAAGTCCAACGATGTTTGCCCGGCGTGGGCGGGGAGCGGCGCGTAATTAAGTTTATCGCGAGTTCCGCACGCAAAGGAAAGCACTTAATGTGCTTTCCGTCTTGCGCAGGACTGTAGAGCAGGAAACTTAATTA
>DBGFTB010000012.1:0-4285 GCA_048532905.1 Collinsella aerofaciens | reverse complement strand
CCCCGGCCCTCGTCCGTTAACTCTTCCGCTGGGCGAGCCTTAGACGCCGCGCACCGATAGGGTAAGGCAGCGGCTTGAAATTGGTGCTATATTCAGCTTGAGTTGTTTAATGCTAGTACGGGAGGCTGATATGGGGCTGTTCAAGAAGAAAAACCCGCAGGATGCCTTTGATCCCGATGTGTTTACCATCACGGATACGATTTTGGACCCGCCGCGGTTTACATTTTTGCCGGCCATCTACCAGGATGCCACGCGCCGCAAGTGGGCCGTGCATCAGCGCGGCGGCGAGCCGAAGATTTTTGACTATGCGGACGTGTTGCAGTGCGAAGTGGCCGAGGCGGGCGATCCGGAGGCCGAAGAAGCGGTCTCTAAACAGGAATTTGCCCAGCGTATCCTGGCAAATCCTGCCAAGGCAGCAAAAATAAATGCTGCCAAGCGTAATATGTGTCTTGGTATGGGCGTTGTTGTGGCGGTTCAGACGGGAAAAGACGAGGTTTCCAAATTAGAGATTCCCGTTATGACCGACGAAGTCAAACGCGATTCAAGTCTATATAAGTCGTATCGGAATGTCGCCGAGAAGATCAAGGCAGAATTTGATGCCATGGGAGGGCTGGCCTAATTTTGGCGGCATACGTTTCTGAATGAGGAGTCTGTGCAATGGCAGGCGAATCTTATGCAATTCCCCCCAAAGATCATGCTGTTGAGGGAATTCTTTGGTATATCCAGCACCATCAGCTTGCCGGCGGCGATCGCCTGCCGGCCGAGCGCGTGCTGTGCGAAGAGATTGGCGTTTCGCGTACGGCGTTGCGTGCCGGTATCACGCGGCTTATCTCGTGTGGAACGCTCGAGAGCCGTCGCGGATCGGGCACGTATGTGTGTCCTCCCAAGCCGCTGAACATCTTCCAGGAAACGTATAACTTTTCCGATGCTGTGCGGACTGCCGGCCTGCACCCCTCTTCTCGTCTGGTTTCCACCGGGACCATCGAGGCGGATGAGGCGCTTGCCGACAAGCTTGGGGTGGCTGTAGGCGCTCCCTTGCTCCGCATGCAGCGCGTTCGACTTATTGAGGGCGAGCCGGCGTCAATCGAGACCGCTCACGTTAACCTGTCCCTGTGCCCATCGCTTCCCGAGCACGATTTTGAGTGTGAGAGCCTTTACGATGTCTTGCTCAAAGAAGGTGGCGTGCGCGTTGAGCATGGACGTGAGCATATCTCCATCTCGCGTTTGAACGTCGAAGAGGCCGAGCTGCTCCAGCAAGAAGAGGGAACGCCGGTGTTCTATGAGAGCTCGATCGAATTTGATAAGGACATGCGTTTTGTGGAGCATTGCAAATCGGTGATTTTGCCCACAAAGTTCCGCTTTGCCGATAACGGCGAAGAGAACGGCATGAGGAGCGTGGCAGGTGAACAATGGCTGAAACAGTAGATGCCACCCCGGTTTATATGCGCATTCGACGCTGCATCGAGGAACGTATCGAGCGCGGTGCATATCCCACGGGTTCCATGATTCCGTCCGAAAAAGACCTCGCCGAGGAATTTGGTACGACACGCTTGACCATCCGAAGCGCTGTCGATGAGCTGGTTCGACGCGGGCAGATTCGCCGTGTTCGGGGAAAAGGTGCCTTTGTGGCGCAGAAAGTACCTGCTTTTTTTGAACGCACGGTCGGTTTCCGTGAATCGGTCCGTGCTTCGGGCGGCGAGCCGTCCGTCCGTATTCTCGCGCGTTCCAAGCGTTATGCGGGGCCATATTACGCCGACCTGTTTGGCATCGCCGAGGACGACCTGCTCTATTCCGTTCGACGCGTGAACTGCATAAACGGTAGCCCCGTATCGATTGAGACGGCGCTGATTCCCTGCCTGCTGTTCCCAACCATCGAAGATATTGACGTGTCGGTCTTCAGTTTGTACGAGACCTATGAGATGCTGGGCCGAAAGCCAGTCATGGCACAGGAAAAGCTCGATATCGAGGCACTGGGCGCACGAGATGCCGGCCTCCTTGGACTGGAACAGGGCGATCTTGTTTTGCTTTTGGAATGCGTGAGCTATGACGCGAGCGGTCAGGCTATCGAGTATGTAAAGTCCTTCAATCGTGGCGATACGGGCGGCTACACCTATACGTACTAGCTGGTATTTTGTGAATAACGGCTGGGAAACTAACCAGTTTTGATCGTTGGGTCAGCTGTATATACAACCTTACATGGCTCAAAATCGACCGTTCGCCGAAGGGGATAAATTAATCGACAAAGAGGTATCAAAAAGCCGTAACCTATAACTGTGATTGGTATCAAATACTAATGATTTGTTATGAGGTGAGACGATGAAGATGCTCGATTACGTTCAGCTTGCCCATGTGCGTATGGGAGAGAACCTCGAGCGTTCGTCTGAGCTGGTAGCGCAGCTCGTTGATATTTTTCAGTCCGGTTCTTTTGACGCACTGCGCGTCGTTGCTTCGGGTTCGTCGCGCCATGCCGCCGATTGCACCCGCGATTACCTGCAAGATGCGCTGCAGATGCAGGTGTCCGTTGTGACGCCCGAGGCCTTCGTCGATTTTGAACACACCTATCCGCGGCATGCGCTCAACATCGCCGTCTCGCAGAGTGGCTATTCGACCAATACGATTGCGGCGCTCGATTACATGCGCGCACACGATATGGCTGCAGTTGCGCTCACGGCAAACGTCGAGGCGCCCATCAAGGAGCACGCTGACATCGTTCTTGACTACGGTGTGGGCGTCGAGTCGGTGGACTTTGTGACTCTGGGCGTTGAGGTTCTCGTTGAGTACCTGGTGCTCTTTGGTATCTACGGCGGTCAGGCGCGCGGAACGATTGACGCCAAGGGCGTTGCCCAGCGTCTTGACGACCTGCGCGAGGCTATCCAGGCCAATGCCGTGATGTGCAAGACCGCCGAGGCATATGTCCAAGAACACATGCTCGAGCTTTCTGAGCACACGCCCGCCATGGTCGTCGGCAACGGCCCCAACTACGGTGTTGCCGAGGAGGCAGCGCTCAAGCTGAGCGAGACCATCAAGATTCCTGCCATGCATCACGAGGGCGAGGAGTTTGTTCATGGTCCCGAGATGCAGATCGTTCCGGGCTATCTGGTGTTTATCGTCGACGATCCGCAGGGGTCGGAGCGTCTTGCGAATATCGCCGATGCGCTATCGAATGTTACGACAAAAACGGTGCTGCTCACGGCCCATCCCAGGGGTAGGGCTCACGAGGTTGCGGTGCCTCAGGTGGCTCCGCTGCTCAGCGCAATTCCCAATCTCGTGTTCTTCCAGACGATTGCGGCAATGATCGCCGAACGTCTGAAGTCATGGGACGTGCACCCGTATCTCGATGCCGTCTCCAAGCAAATGGAGGTCAAGGCAGAGGGCTACGAAGAGTCAGTCAATGCGCTTAAGGCCAAAGCGGCCGAGTGTTACGGAATGTAAGCGGGTTTGATGCCCGTTGGCATGGGGGATGTGGAAACAACCCCAGAAAGGAGAGACAAATGAAGGAAACCGAGAAGATCGAGATCATGCATTTCGACCAGGAGGGCTATCTCGAGGACGGCAAGGCGCTCTACGAGACCGGCAAGAAGATGACCGCGCTCGCCGACAAGGTCGCCGACGAGGGCTACGACGCCGTGTTCCTGATGGGCGTCGGCGGCACCTGGGACGAGCTCATGCAGCTCGAGTACCTCATGAACAAGTTCGGCGACCGCGACCTCGAGGTCTACCTGATCCACGCCGCCGAGTGGAACGCCATGGGCCACAAGCGCATGACCGAGAAGTCCGTCGTGCTCACCGCCTCCGAGTCCGGCACCACCCCCGAGGTCCTCGAGGCCGTCAAGAAGATGAAGGAAAAGGGCATTCGTGTCTACGCCATGACCAAGCCCGAGGGCCCCATCGGCCAGGCTGTGGGCGCCGAGAACTGCGTCGCCATGGCTTCTGACCATGGTTCGGGCGGCTGCGAGAAGGGCTACTACCTCGCCGACTGCTTCGGCCTGCGCCTGCTCAACCGCCGCGGCTGCTTCCCCAAGTTCGATCTGTTTATCGAGCAGACCAAGGATATCTGGAAGGACATGCTCGACATCCGCAAGCGCTTCGAGCCGCGCGCCGAGGAGCTCGCCAAGAAGTACGCCCTGGCCCCCTACACCATGTTCATCGGCTCCGGCGCCCTGTGGGGCGAGACCATCCTGTTCTCGATGTGCATCCTCGAGGAGATGCAGTGGAAACGCACCCGCTACATCACCTCGGCCGACTTCTTCCACGGCACCCTCGAGCTCGTGGAGCCCGGCGTCCC
>DBGFTB010000011.1:0-121652 GCA_048532905.1 Collinsella aerofaciens | reverse complement strand
CCGTTCGACTTGCATGTGTTAGGCGCGCCGCCAGCGTTCATCCTGAGCCAGGATCGAACTCTCCGTCCAAAATATATGGGCTTCGAGCCCGTCCGGTCCTCTCAGTCATTCGCTGATCGGTTCCGTTCGATTCATATGGTTCTATTAGATAGGAAAAGGAATTTCTCGGGGCCGCCTCTCGGCGGCCTTGCGAAAAACAAATCCAAGTTAGACCATTTCAAATGGTTCGATGTCTGCCCGGATGCGACACTTGAAGTGTCCATCCTCGCAGTATCCGGTTCTCAAGGTGCACGCCTTCGCTGGTTCCCGGTCCGACCGGGCCGCGCGGCAAGGAGATATATTGCCAGACCGGAGGGGCGCCGTGGGCGGGAATTCCACTCTTCACAAGTCCTACACAATACATCGCTTCCTATATATGTCATAGAAAGGCTGGTGCGGAAATACTGCACGTATCAGATGATGACCCTTCGGTTAAGAGATATATAAAGATCGGTCACCTGTAAGTGTTTATCTACCCGCGCTTTTAGCAATGTAAACCGCGCTTCAGATAAAAAGAGGGAGCGCCGCTCACAACGCGACACTCCCCTAGCGATTCAAGAGAATCTATTAGGCCTCGAGAGCCTTCTTGGCGATGGTAGCCAGCTCGTTGAAGGACTCGATGTCCTCGTAAGCCATCTGAGCCAGGACCTTGCGGTCGAGCTCGATGCCGGCAATCTTCAGGCCGTGCATGAACTGAGAGTAAGAAATGTCGTTCAGGCGAGCAGCAGCGTTGATACGAGTGATCCAAAGAGAACGGATCTCGCGCTTCTTGTTGCGGCGATCACGATACTGATACTGCAGAGAGTGCTGGACCTGCTCTTTAGCATGCTTGTAAGTACGCGAAGCGGCACCGTAGTAACCCTTCGCACGGTGCATAACGGTACGGCGCTTCTTCTTGGCGGCAACAGCGCGCTTAATACGTGCCATGTTCTATCAACTCCTAGACTGTAAAACGAAAAACGGGAACGCGAACTTAGGCGAGACGCGACTTGATGACCTTGCGGTCGGCAGCGGCGATCTCGGTCTCCTGACGGAAGCCACGCTTACGCTTGGTGGACTTCTTGCTCAGGATGTGGCTCTTGAAAGCCTTGGCGCGCATAAGCTTGCCGGTGCCAGTCTTGCGGAAACGCTTCTTGGTGCCGCTGTGGGACTTCATCTTAGGCATGAAATACTCCTTAATCGGTTACAGAACACTAGTTACTTGGTATCGCTTGCCGCTTTATCCTCATCGAAGGCGCCCTTAATCGGGGCGAGCAGCATAAGCATGTTACGGCCTTCCATCTTAGGCTTAGACTCGACCGTAGCGTAAGGCTTGAGATCCTCGGCGAGACGCTCGAGAACGTTAAGGCCCTGCTCCGGGTGAGCCATCTCACGGCCGCGGAACATGATGGTGATCTTAACGCGTGCGCCCTTCTTGAGGAAACGCAGAACGTGGCCCTTCTTGGTCTCGTAGTCGCCAACGTCGATCTTGGGTCGGAACTTCATTTCCTTGACCTCGACCTTGGACTGGTTCTTACGAGCAGCCTTGGCCTTCATGGCCTGCTGGTACTTGAACTTACCGTAGTCCATGACCTTGCAGACCGGCGGCTCCGCGTTGGGAGCGATCTCGACCAGGTCGAGACCCTGATCGTCGGCGACACGCTGGGCATCGCGGATGGCGAACAGGCCGAGCTGAGAGCCATCGACGCCAATCAAACGGCACGAAGATGCAGTAATCTCGTCGTTGATGCGGGTGTCATCAGACTTAGCTATTTTCCCTACCTCCATTCATAAAAAAATAACCCGGCGCTTCTCAGCAACCAGGTCGTACACATAGAGTTCCTCGATTTGAGGAAGGGAATCTAAGTTGTATGACCAGTCAGCTGCTCATCGGCGCCAAAAGGTGGGAACCCTCGGGTTCCTCTTTAGGGCATTGCGGGACCAACGCCTTGCGAATAATAACACGTACAGCGCGTTATCACATTACGTACACGAAAAAGGGGGCCGCAACCCCCTTGAAGCGCAGGTGCATGTATGGTGCCCGAGGCGAGACTCGAAGGGCCTTCGCTTCGCGAAGCCCCGGGCTTCGGGCGCGCGGCGCCCTCGCCACGCTCCGCTACAAACAGGCCACAGGCCTGTTTGCTTAACGCTTCGCGCGCTCACGCGAGTTCGGCACGAAAAAGGGGGCCGCAACCCCCCTCGAACGCTCACTTGCATGTATGGTGCCCGAGGCGAGACTCGAACTCGCACGTTGTTGCCAACGGTGGATTTTGAGTCCACTGCGTCTGCCAATTCCGCCACTCGGGCACGCAATGCGTGAGTTAGTTTATCACAGCTTTCTACCGATTAGTCCGAAAATGGAACTTCGAGCATTTCGATGAGTTCGACCGTGCGTAGCATCTCGCGCTGACGGCATCCGCGACCGTCGACCGAAGCCTCACCCATCTGGTTATCGTAAGGGTCCTCGCGCATGCCGTCGAAAGAGGGCTCAAACTCTGCCTGGAATCGATTGTTGGCCACCATACGCCATGGGTCGAGATTGCCAAAGTAGTGACGGCGGCGCCACTCCTCCCCCATCCTGCGAGCAGAAGATCCAAATGACACGTCGGCGTTGAGCCAACCGGTCTGCGGCGTATAGAACTCTGCCCAGTCGTGCGACCCCACCGAATCGGGCGCAACGTAGAGGCCGCTCTGCCAACGGGCAGGCACGCCCGCGATACGGCACATGGTGATAAACGTGAGCGCCATAACGCCGCAATCGCCGCGGAGCGAATGCGCGCAGTCATCGGCAATAGATCCCAAAAGCAAGTACGGCGGCTGATAGCGATAGTCGATATACTGCGTCAGGTAATCATAGATAGCACGGGCGCGATCGAGCGGATCCTCGAGTCCGCCAACAACGCTGGCCGTCAGCTGCTGCAGATACGGCGTAAATGCAATGTGCGGACGGTCCTCGGAAATATCCTCGGGCAGAGGCGCGTCCATACGCGGATGAACCGGAAGTGTGCCACCGTAGACATCACAATAAGCAGCATCGATGTGATAACGATAAGTCACCGAGAATGAGCGCTCACTCGAAGAAGACCACGAGGCGGTACGCGCCGAAGCGTTCGCGGGAGCAACAGCACCCTCCGGCGTCATGTCGAGAATCTCGACCTGAGACTGTTGGCGGCAGGTGGCGGCTACGGGAAGCCAAGCGCGAACGGTCTCCCCCTCTAGAGCGCCGGGGACAGACAAGGACGCCTTAAGCGTAATAACGCGAGTCAATCCGTTTTGTGACTCCATCTCCTTGAGCATCTCGTTGCGCAGTGCAATTCCGTCCGTAGGATCGGGACGCATGCCGGGGACCTCTTTGGGATATACGCGAAGCGAATCGAGGAAGTTGTCGAGAACGAACAGCTCGCCATCGATAAAGCGCCAGTCAATACGCTTACGGTCAATCAGATCGTCAAACTGCTCCTCGGTAAACTCAGGCCACTCCTCGCGAATCATCGCAATAGCCCGATCGCGCGACACCGAAAAATGAAGCGGCGTCTCAAGCATGCGATACCGCTCGGCACGAACGCAGGCAGCAAGCGAGGGATCGGGATTTTGGGCAAGTAGGCGGTCGCAAGCCTCAATAGCCTGCGAAAGATACCCCGCGTCCTTTAAACGCAGAATCTCGGGTGGCAAGCCAATATCTAGAAAACGGAAGTCATCATTGCAAACATCAACAGAGCAACCAACCGGCCCCTCGTCAATAACCTTCCCATCCGAAGGCAGCACATTAATAACAGCCATACCAAACTCCAAGTCATTAGAACTCTTGAAGCCCATTGTAGCGAGATAAAAAAGAAAGCCCCAATAAAGGAACCCTCAACACCGATAAACGGTACCTCTAAAAATGAATTCAGCCCAGTAACCCTGTAGCGAGTTAACAAAGGAGGCCCCGTTCACCCGGAGCTTTTCCCATTGCGCGACTTCTGGCAAAGTCAGGTGAGCGCAAGGGAAAAGCGTAGGGTGAACGGGGCCTCCGGCGGGAAGTTAAACCGCTACTTACGCCTTGTTGACGGAGCCAAACTCCTCCATGAGCTCCTTGGTGCGGGCAACGATGTTGTCGCGACCAGGCTTGAGGAGCTTGCGGGGGTCAAAGCCCTTGCCCTGCTGATCCTTGCCGGCCTCGATGTACTCGCGAACGCCCTTGGCGAAAACGAGCTGCAGATCGGTGTTGACGTTGATCTTGGAGATACCCAGGGAGATGGCCTTCTTGATCTGATCCTCGGGGATGCCGGTGCCACCGTGCAGGACGAGGGGCAGGTCGCCGGTCTGAGCCTTGATCTCGCCCAGACGCTCGAAGGAAAGGCCAGCCCAGTCGGCAGGGTACACGCCGTGGATGTTGCCGATACCGCAGGCAAGGAAGTCGACGCCCAGGTCAGCAATCTGCTTGCACTCAGCAGGATCAGCGAGCTCGCCGCTGGAGGTCACGCCGTCCTCGGTGCCGCCGATGCCGCCGACCTCGGCCTCGATGGACATACCCTTGGAGTGGGCAAGCTCAACGAGCTCCTTGGTGCGGTCGAGGTTAAGCTGGAAGGTCTCCTCGTGAGAGCCGTCATACATGATGGACGTGAAGCCGGCCTCGATGCACTTGAAGCAGTCCTCGTAAGAACCGTGATCGAGGTGAAGGGCGACGGGAACGGTAACGCCCGTGGCCTCGACGGCAGCCTTGACCATGTCGGCGCAGACCTTGAAACCGCCCATCCACTTAGCGGCACCAGCGGTGCACTGAAGGATCAGCGGAGACTTGGCCTCCTCGGCGGCCTGGAGAATAGCCAGGGTCCACTCGAGGTTGTTGGTGTTGAAGGCACCGAGACCATACTTGCCGGCCTCGGCCTTCTTGAGCATGTCTGCTGCGTTGACGAGCATAAAAGAAACCTCCTGTAAGGTTGCTCCGATAACGCCTGAGATTTTACCACGACATACCCGAGCATAAACGTTCGTTTGTTCACGAATACCATCCGATTGGACAAATTTTGACCGTTTGCCCCACAGAATCGACCCACTGGGGAAAATAGCTTGACGATTGAGCGGTCTTCGTGGTTCGGAAGACGGCTTCGAGCCTACATCTGCATAAACGGGTTCTGCATAAGTTCGCGCGCCATCGTGGTCGAATCGCCATGGCCCGTCAAGCAAACGGTATCGGGCGGAAGCATCTTGACAAGTTTGGAGAGCGAGCGCATAATCGCCGCCTCGTCACCGCCGGAAAGATCGGTACGACCGTGGCTGCCCGGGAAAAGCGTGTCGCCCACAAAGGCGATGTTTCCCTGCTCGGTCGCGGCGAACAGGACGATGCCGCCCGGCGTATGCCCCGGCGTCTCGATCACCTGCAGGCAGACGTCGCCCACCTCGATTGTATCGCCCTCGGCAAGCAAGCGCGTCGGCTCACCCGGATCGGGCGTCTCGATACCCCACATGGCGCGCTGCTCCTCGATATTTGCGCGAGGTACCGTCACGTCCTTAGCGCACAACTCATATAGTGCGCTGTCGCCAACGACAGCTCGAACCCCGGCAACCCCACCAACATGGTCGGCATGACCGTGCGTGCAGACAGACCCGAGTACGCGCACCTCGGGATGCGCGGTGCGGATATGCTCCACAAGACGCTCGCCCTCCCACGCCGGATCGACGATTAAGCACTCGTCATTCGAAATCACGGCGTAGCTGTTGGTCTGAATCGGGCCGTTGACGAGCGCCTCAATCGAAGCCGTGCCTCGGGGTGTCAGGTCCAAAGTCATATCGTCCATGCGCATACCCTCCTTCTAAAATACGCTCGAGGCACCAAACGATGCCTCGAACGTAACCAATATCTATGATGCTGAGAGGCTCTCGCACCTACACACGGCGCTTGAGTTGCGCTCCGCCCTCGCCGGGCATAAGACGGCGAGCGTCGTAGACCGAATCGACACTGCTGATGGAAGCCAGCAGCGGATCCAGGCCGCTCGCATCAGAAATCTCGACCATAAAGCGCAGGGTCGCAATACCCTCGCGGTTGGTCGAGGTGGCGGCGGAAAGGATATTGCCGCCTGCATCGCCAATGGCAATGGTGACGTCCTTGAGCAGGCCCATGCGGTCCAGGCACTCGACCACGATCTCGACCTGGAAGAGAGTGTCGGCAGCACCATCCCACTCCACATCGATCATGCGCTCGGGATGTTCCATAAGACCCTTGACGTTGGGGCAGTTGGCGCGATGCACTGAGACACCTCGGCCACGCGTGATGAAGCCGACGATATCGTCGCCCGTCACGGGGTTGCAGCAATGAGCCAGACGGACCAGCAGGCCACTGTTGCTCTCGCCCTTAACGATAATGCCGTTACTTGCGCTCTTGCCACGCTTTTGCGGCTTGCGGTTGGAGCCGCGGGCCGGCTGTTTCACGACCTCGGCGATAGCCTCGGCCTTGGTGAGCTGTTCCTCGGGCTTGGGGTCCAAGATTTGCTCGACCTTATTGCCCACAGCGCGCGGGGCAACCTTGCCGGCACCGACGGCGGCAAACAGGTCCTCGAGCTGCTTGAAGTTAAACTGCTCCGCCACGGCATTGAGCGCACGCGTGGAGCGCGGCGTGGAGATGCCATACCCGCGCTTGCGCAGGTCCTTGGCCAGCATATCGCGGCCGGCGGCAGCGTCGTCGTCCTTAGTCGCGGCGGCAAAGTAGCGACGGATCTTTGACTTGGCGGAAGGCGTCTTGACGATCTTGAGCCAATCACGCGACGGCTTGGAACTCTTGTTAGTCAGGATTTCAACGCGGTCGCCCGTCTTGATCTCGTGCGTGAGCGGAGCCACCGCACCGTTGATTTTGGCGCCGACGCAATGGTTTCCCACCTCGGTGTGAACGGCATAGGCAAAGTCGAGCGGCGTGGAGCCGGCACGAAGCGCCATGACCTCGCCTTTGGGCGTGAAGACGAAGATCTCCTGATCGAAGAGGTCGACCTTCAGCGAATGCAGGTATTCCTTGGCGTCGGTAATCTCATCAGACGCAGCCCAATCGAGTGAGTGCTTAAGCCAGTTAATCTGGTCGTCCAAACGTTGAGCGTCATTGGTCTTGGAAGCAGACGATCCGCCCGACTTCTTATATAGCCAGTGGGCGGCAATGCCGTACTCGGCCTGCTCATGCATCTCGTAGGTTCGAATCTGAATCTCGAGCGGACGAGCCGTAGGGCCGATGACCGTCGTGTGGAGCGACTGGTAGTTATTGACCTTAGGCATGGCGATATAGTCTTTAAAGCGACCAGGCATGGGGTGCCACAGCGTATGCACCGCACCGAGCGTGGAGTAGCAATCGCGCACCGAATGGGTAATAACGCGCAGCGCCACCAGGTCGTAGATCTCGGAGAACTCCTTGCCCTTGCGCTTCATCTTTTGGTAGATGGACCAATAGTGCTTGGAGCGGCCGTTGATCTGGAAGTCCTCCAGACCAATGCGGTTGAGCTCATCGGTAAGCGTCTTGATGGTCTCGGCAAGGTAGCGTTCGCGGACCTCGCGCGACTCAGCTACCATACGCGCGATGCGCTGGTAGGCATCGGGCTCCAGGTAGAAGAAGGACAGGTCCTCGAGCTCCCACTTAATAGAGCTCATGCCCAGGCGGTCGGCCAAAGGCGCGTACACGTCCATGGTCTCGCGAGCCTTAAACAGGCGACGATCCTCGCGCAGGGCTGCCAGCGTTCGCATGTTGTGCAGACGATCGGCAAGTTTAACGATGATGACGCGGATGTCCTTGGACATGGCGAGGAACATCTTGCGCAGCGTGAGCGCCTGCTTCTCGTCCATGCTGTCGACTTCGATGTTGGTGAGCTTGGTCACGCCATCGACGAGCTCGGCCACCGTATCGCCAAACAGGCCGGAAACATCGGTGAGCGAGGTCTCGGTATCCTCGACGGTATCGTGCAGCAGCGCGGCACACACCACATCGCAGTCCATCTTGAGATCGGCCAAAATGATGGCAACCTCGACGGGATGGTTAATGTACATCTCGCCCGAGCGGCGCTTTTGGTTGCAGTGCTTCTCGGCGGCAAAGCAGTAGGCCTGCTCCACCTTGGAGAAGTCGTCCTCATTCATATATTTGAGGCACAGGCGCTCCAGCTTGTCGTAGCTGTCCGCCACAATCTCGGGCGGCAGCTCATCGGCATGCTTATAGTGCTCCATCTCCGAAAACGGCTGGAGGGTGGAATCATGGGCGGTACGGGCTGCGGCATCCATCGAGGTCCCCTTCCCCTAGGCCCGCGGTACGATCGGGCGGTTAACTTTGGCTAGCATATCAGAAGCGCACGAATCGAGCGCCCAGCTCCGGAAAGCCGAAAACTCCATGCGCGAGCGCAAGCCCTCCAAATAGCGAATTGACCTACTCAATTGCACGCGGCCGGGGTTTTCGGCCATCGCGATGCGACGGGTGTCGTCAAACCCCGAAACTCGACAAAAACCAAGCTCTTCGAAGATTCCCAGGCCGCTTTCCACCGAACGCTCGTCGACCGGCGTGCGAGCATCGATGGCAAGGCACATCTGTGCGATGTCGATATCGCTCGCGCTAAAGGAATCGTCCCCGGTTTTGCCGCGGTTGGAGCGCCACATGGTCTGCAGCGCGCGATAGAGCGTGACGAGCTCGTCGCGCTCGGGCGCATAGCAGTCGAGTAGGCGCTCGTTAATGCGGGCGTCGCGCGACGAATAGAGCAGATGGATCACGGCGGGCTGGCCATCGCGACCGGCACGGCCGCTCATCTGGTTAAACTCAATGCCGCCAAACGGCATGTGATAGAGCACGACATGGCGAATATCGGGAAGGTTGACGCCCTCGCCAAAGGCAGATGTCGAGACGATGCAGCTGAGGCTTCCGTCTCGGAATGCTTCCTCCACGCGACGGCGATCGGAACGCGCAAGCCCCGCGTTATAGAACGCGATATGGGTTGCGCAATCGGGCACACGCTTGCGCAACGTCTTGGCGAGCGCCACGGACTGGTCGCGCGAATTGACGTAGATGACGGTCTTTTCCCCCGTCGCCACAATCGACACCAAACGGTTCTCGCGACTTGCAAGATCACGGTCGTCCTCGAGCCGCAGGTTCTCGCGCACCGTCTCGTCGACCACCGTGCGAGTGATCGGCAGCATGCGGGCAAGCTCGGCCACGACCGGAGCCGTCGCGGTGGCCGTCGCAGCCATAACGACCGGGTCGCCCAGGGCTTTGAGGATATCGGGCATGTCGAGATAGGCGCTGCGGTCGCCGCCCTTGGCAAGGCCGGCGTGGTGCGCCTCGTCGATAACAACAAAGCCGATGCGGCCCGAACGTGCGAAGCGGTCACGGTGGATAGATAGGAACTCGGGCGTCGTGAGCACGATACCGGTGCGGCCCGAAGCTAGGCCGGCGAACACATCATCGCGTGCGGCCTCCACGGTCTCGCCGGTCAGCACGCCAACACCAATACCGAGCGCTGCCATCGTCGACGAGAGGTGATAGGCCTGGTCGGCAACGAGCGCACGCAGCGGATAGACAAAGATGCTCGAACGTCCGCGAAGCACCGCCTCACGCGCGGCATGCACATGGAAGATGAGCGACTTGCCGCGCCCCGTTCCCATAACGGCCAGAACACTTTGGTGATCGGCCAGGGCATCGAGCGCCTCGACCTGCGCGCGATGTGGCTGGTTCGAGCCGATAAAGCTATGGATAAGCGAGCGCGTGAGCTCGGTATAGGAAAGCTGGGCGAGCGTCTCGCGCTTGCGCGACTCCAGGCGCAGGCCGGAATCCGCCGGCTGCACGCCACGACGAAGCTCGCATGCCGGATCGTCGATATTGGGCGCCGCGGTATCGCGCACCAAGACATCTTTAATCATGAGCTTGGGCTTCACACGTCCCTGCCAATGTTCGGCCACGGCCTCGAACACCAAGTCGACGGCACTATCGCAATTGATGAGTTTATCGATCTGCGGCACGCGGAACATAATGGCCGGCACGCTCGCGGCGCCATCGGTCGCCACAAAGCGCATGTGCTCGCCGGTTTTGCCCACCACGGCGCGATCGCACATCGTCACGCCCTCGGCGGCCAGCAGCGGCACCTTGTTGCCCTGGCCAAACGGCTCAAGACGGGAAATCTGCTCTATAGTCTCGATATTCAGCTCGGAAAGGTCGACCGTGGCGGCAACCTCGTCGATGTCTTCAAAGTCCTCGGCGGGAATCTCCGATAGCACGGCGGAAAGGCGACGACGGAATTCATCGAGCTTGGATGCCTCGATGGTCACACCCACCGCACCGGCATGTCCGCCGCGACGAATCAGCAGGTCGGAACAGCGCTCGACGGCGTCAAACAGGTTAACTTTGCCCACCGAGCGACCAGAGCCGCGCGCGATACCGTCCTCGATCGAGAACAGCAGCGCCGGCACGTGATAGCGGTTGGTCAGACGGCTTGCCACGATGCCCTTGACACCCTCGTGCCAGCCTTCGCCGCCCACGACGATCGCGCGTCCGCCGTCATAGGTCTCCTCGACCTTTGCCATGGCATCGCGCGTGAGCTCCGCCTCGATCTCACGGCGCTGGCGGTTGATTTCCTCGAGCTCAGCCGCCAGCGCGCTTGCTTCGATGGGATTGCGGGCAAGCAGCAGGTCGAGCGCCAGCTTGGGATCGGCCATGCGGCCGGCAGCGTTTAAGCGGGGAATGAGCGAGAATGACAGGCCATCCGCCGTAATGCTCGAAAGGTCCGCCTTGGCAAGCGCGGCAAGCGCGATATAGCCGGGGCGAGCGGTTACGCGCATCTGCTGGATGCCCTCGGCAACCAGCGCGCGGTTCTCGGGCGTGAGCGGCATCATGTCGGACACGGTGCCCAGCGCCGCGACCTCTATCAGCGAACGCCAATACGACGGCTTGCCCAAACGCTCGCCCAGGACCTGCACCAGCTTAAGCGCCACACCGGCACCGGCAAGCTCGCGCGAGGGGCCCTCGTCCTCGAGCTTGGGGTCGGTCAGGGGCACGCCCTGCGGCACCTGGTCGGACGGCTCGTGATGGTCCGTGACCACCAAATCGATCCCCAGACTCTCCAGATAGGAGACCTCTTCCTTGGCAGCAATACCGTTATCGACGGTCACAATCAGGTTGGGTTGAGCGAGCTCGTTAACGCGGTCGAGTGCCGCGCGCGAAAGACCGTAGCCCTCATCAAAGCGGTGCGGAATAAACGGCGTGACATCGGCGCCAAACGTGCGCAGCGCCTCGGTCAACAGGCAGGTCGACGTAATACCGTCAACGTCAAAATCGCCAAAGACTGCAATGTGCTCGTGGTTGCGAATAGCACGCTCGACGCGGTCGGCAACGACCGACATGCCCGGGATAATGAGTGGGTCGGCCCAGTCGCGATCGAGCGAAGGCGTCAAAAACAATTGGCCCTCTTTGATGGAGCCAATGCCGTGCGCGACCATAATGCGCGCCACCAGCCCGGGAATGCCCAGACCAGCCGAAAGCTCCTTTTCGAGCTCGGGGTTTTGCTGAGCGACCGCCCAGCGATGCGTCGTCTTAAGCGATGACATAGGCACCCACCCCCGATAGGGGCAGGTCGCCGCGATACCTCTCACGGTTCATAGCGATGAGTCCTCTGTGTATGCCCGCTTCGGCAGGCAGATCTGTTGAACGGATTTATTATACCGTGCGGCGCGGACGCAAATCGCCGCAGCACGCCGCGGTTTCGGTAAACGATGCCAGTAATAGCCTCGAAATAATCGAGCGTTTCTGACGCACGGACACATGTGAGCGTCTAGCATATCCAGTCAAAACGGATTCACGAGCAAAGGGAGTCACAAGAGCATATGAAGCAATGGGTTGGACTGGGCAAGTTTCTCGCGGGGCACATGCAAATCATCGTTCCGATTTGTGTGGCGCTCGGCGTGCTCTTTCCTCAACAGATCGGCGTTCTCAAGCCCATCGTTCCCACCTTGTTTGCCTTTATGACGTTCCAAGGTGCGCTCAGCAACACCTTTCACCAGGTAGCCGAGGTGTTCCACCGTCCGCTGCACCTGATTCTGGCGTTGTTGGTCTCGGCGGCGCTTATTCCCATCGCGGCCTACGCCATGGGATCGTTGTTCTTTGGTTCCAACCCCAACCTTGTCTGCGGCATCGTGCTCGAATACAGTGTGCCCGTGGCAGTCACCGCTTTTATGTGGATCAGCATGTTCGGCGGCAACGGCCCGCTCGCGCTCACCATCATCCTGACGTCCTCGGTCATCTCCCCTGTGACGATTCCGCTTACGCTCAAGCTCCTGCTGGGCGCCACCGTCTCGATCGACATGCCGAGCATGATGCAGAACATGGCCTTTATGATCGCCATCCCCGCCGTGCTCGGCATCGTGATCAACGAGCTCACGCGCGGATGGGGGCACGAAAAACTCTCCCCCGCGCTCTCGCCCGCCTGCAAGTTCATGATGATGGGCGTTATCGCCTCCAACTCCACCGCCATGAGCGAGTACGTGCTGCACATGAACGCGGTGCGCTTGGAAGTCGCCCTCTTTATTTTGGTCTTCGCCATCAGCGGCTTTGTCGTCGGCATTCTGGTCGCCCGCGCGCTGCATCTGCCATATAGCGAAACGACCACCATGTGCTTTACCTGCGGCATGCGCAATATCTCTTCGGGCGCCGTCATCGCCACGCAATACTTTCCGGGCGAAGTTGTGTTTCCCGTCATGTGTGGAACGTTGTTTCAGCAGGTGCTCGCCTCGCTTATCGGGCACTTCTTTGAGCGTCTGACCGGCGAGGAGCGCGCCGCCCAGCGCAAGCGCGTCGAGGCCGGCCGCGATGCAATGGCGCGCTAAACCGTCCGCAGTGTGCGGGCGCTCACTTTACGATGTGAGCGCCTCCAGATGTGCGCGGAGTCGCTCCGCATCGACATCGAGCGTGGTCTCAGCATTGACCTGAGCCAGCCGATACCCGACAAAGTAGGGTGAAACCACCCAACGTGGAAGCGCCTTGGCAATGGTCCGGCCGCTCATGTGATAGAAGAACAGGTTGTACGACTCTGCACGACCGCCATGGTGCTCGTGCAAGATATAGCGCAGAGCTACCTGGATTGCGTCGGCGAAGAGATCCGCCTCGGCTTGGTCTCTCGTGTCATCGCTGGCGGCGATTCCCTGCGGGGCTGAAACGTTGATCTCAAAGAACCCCATGATCGGTTCGGTTGAGATGTTGACCGCGATTCTCCCCTGTCGCCAGACATTGATGCCTTCGAAATTGGCAGAAGTCAGCGAAGCATAGCCGTCTTCCTGCTCCAAACCCACAATCTGCATGTGCGGATGGACCAGACTGCCGCCCGAAAGTGGGCCCTTGTTCTTGTACATGAGAACGCTGCGATACTGCCGGGAGCCAATCATCCGCTGCCAGCAATCCAGAGCAAACCGCATCACATGGTGGAGTTCATCCGGCTCATAGGTCACCAGGTCGGCATCGTGATCGGCCGACTCGATCAGCACGGTTTAATGAGTGGCCCGCAAGGTCTTGAACTTATTCTCGAGCCAGATGCAGTCACCGTCGCGCTGGATGATGTTGGCGAGCCCCTCCGTGTTGCAAAAGGGGCACGCGGTACCGGGGCGACGGTTGTCGTCGGGCTTGCTACTCGCCTGCTGAACATCGAATACCAGCGCCACGGGTTATACCTCCAGCGGCACAATCTTGGTGCCATGGAGCTCGGAGACGCCCAGTGCCGCCGCCACGGTATCGCGGTTGGCCGTGGAAATGCCGCCGCCGGGAAGGATGGTCAAGCGGTCGCCCGCATACTCGATCAAGCGGGCCAGGTTTTCGAAGTTGTCCTCGATCGGCGTACCGGCAGCGCCACCATGCGTCAGAATGCGCGTGATGCCGCAGTCGGCGAGTGTGTCAATGGCATCGAGCTGAGCCTCGGGCGAGAGCTGGTCAAACGCCATGTGGAAGGTGATGTCGATGGGCTCACGCTTGCATTCCTCGGTCGCGCAGCCCGCGGCCATCACGAGGGCGCCCAACGTAAGCTCGTCGAACGCCCATCCGCCAGCGCAGGGCTTGCAGCAGCCAAAGACCAAGCCGTCAACGCCGGCGCTTACGGCAAGGCCCAGGTCCATCTCCATCATACGCAGCTCGTCCTGATTGTAGTGAAAGTCGCCGCCACGCGGGCGAATCATGCACATCACCCGTGCATCGTGCTCGTGGACATAGTTGGTCGTAGCGCTGATAACGCCGGCCGAAGGCGTGGTGCCACCAACGGCAAGGTTGTCGCACAGCTCGATACGCCTTGCACCGGCATCGATAGCCGCCGGCACTCGCTCAAAGTTCTCGGCACAAAACTCGTACACCATAGATAGACCCCCAGATGACATTTCTATTTCCACACGGCATTGTCGCACTTTAAAAACCAACCCGCATGACAGAGCAAAATGATTTGGTGGGGACGAAGGAAAACGTCCCCAACGACTACCTCCAACGCCGCAGGCAGAGGACGGACAGCGAGCGGGCACCAGAGCGAACAGATTGGCATGAAAAGAGGGCGGCATAGACCTTCTGGTCATGCCGCCATATTTTAATGAAAAGTTGTCGCTCTGGTGCCCGCGCAGCGTCGACTGGTCCGCCGTACGGTAGAACGGCGGAACCGCCTAACCGCCCAAGTAAGCTTTGCGGACGTTGTCGTCGTGCAGCAGCTCTTGGCCGGTGCCGGTCATGGTAATCTTGCCGGTCTCGAGCACGTAGCCGCGCGTGGCGATCGAGAGCGCCATCTGAGCGTTCTGCTCGACCAGAAGCACCGTGGTGCCGGCCTTGTGCAGGTCCTCGACAATCTGGAAGATCTGCTCAATCAGAATCGGCGCCAGGCCCATGGAAGGCTCGTCGAGCATGAGCAGCTTGGGGTTACTCATAAGGGCGCGGCCCATAACGAGCATCTGCTGCTCGCCGCCCGAAAGGGTGCCGGCGACCTGGCGACGGCGCTCCTTAAGACGCGGGAACTGTTCGTAGACACGCTCAAGGCCCGGAGCCACCGTGGACTTGGGCTGCGTATAGGCGCCCATTTCCAGGTTCTCCTCAACCGTCATCTGCAAAAAGGCGCGACGTCCCTCGGGCACCTGGGCCAGGCCCTTGCTTACCAGCTTATCAGCGGGCGTATGAGTAATGTCCTCGCCCATAAACTTGATGGAGCCGGTCTTGGAACGCAGCAGGCCCGAGACAGTCTTGAGCGTTGTGGACTTGCCGGCACCGTTCGCACCGATCAGGGCCACGATCTCGCCCTCGTTAACGTTAAAGGAGATGTCCTTGATGGCGTGGATGGCGCCGTACCAGACGTTGATGTTGTAGACGGAAAGCATCGGCTCTGCCATTTAGTTCTCCCCCTTATCCTGCTTGCCCAGATATGCCTCGATAACGGCGTCGTTGTTCTGGATTTCCTCGGCCGTGCCCTTGGCGATGACCTTACCAAAGTTGAGCACGCAGATACCCTCGCAAATATTCATGACGAGCGACATGTCGTGCTCGATAAGCATAATGGCAATGCCGAAGGTGTCGCGAATCTTAACGATGTTCTCCATGAGCTCCGCGGTCTCGGACGGGTTCATGCCGGCGGCAGGCTCGTCGAGCAACAGCAGTTTGGGGTTGGTGGCAAGCGCGCGGACGATCTCCAGACGACGCTGGGCGCCGTAAGGCAGCGAGCCGGCCTGCTCGTTTGCCAGATGCTCCATATCAAAGATGGACAGCAGCTCCATGGCGCGCTCGTGAGCAGCCTTCTCGTGCTTCCAATACGTCGGCAGGCGCAGCACGCCCTCAAAGCCGGAGTAACGCTCCTGGTTATGCAGGCCGACCTTAACGTTATCCTCCACCGTCATGGTATTAAACAGGCGAATGTTCTGGAAGGTACGGGCAATACCCATGCGGTTGACCTGGTAGACCGACTTGCCCGAAGTGTCCTCACCGTCGAGCAGGATGGTGCCGTGCGTGGGCTGATACACCTTGGTGAGCAGGTTGAAGACCGTGGTCTTACCGGCGCCGTTGGGGCCGATCAGACCGGCAATCTCGGTCTTGCCGATAGTCAGGCTAAAGTCGTCGACTGCCTTAAGGCCACCGAACTCAATGCCCAGGTGGATGCACTCGAGTGCCGGGCGCTCGCCTAGGTCACGGTCGGGAACGATGGCGCCAGAAGGATACGGGACCATCTTGCCCTTGTTGAACTCAAATTTACTGGGCATCGGCTGCCACCTCCTTCTTGGAAGCAAAGCGGTCCTTGACGCGACCGAAGAACGCCTTGAGCTGCGGGTTGTTGGTAAAGATCATGACCAGGATCAACACGATGGCGTAGATGAGCATGCGGTAGTCCGAGAACTGACGGAGCAGCTCGGGAAGCACCGTGAGCAGCGCCGCCGCGATGACGGAGCCGCGCATATTGCCCAGACCGCCCAGGACCACGAACACCAGGATGAGAATGGACGTGTTGAAGTCGAACTTGGTGGCGGAGAGTTGCGAGAAGTTACCGCCGAAGAGGGCTCCGGCAGCACCGGCGAGGGCAGCGGAAACCACGAAGGCGATCATGCGGTACTCGGTGACGGAGATGCCTACGGACTCGGCTGCAATCTTGTTATCGCGCACGGCCATAATGGCACGGCCGGTACGGCTGCGAACCAGGTTGAGCACGATCACGAGTGCGACCATGACCAGGATGGCACCGGCGAGGAAGGTCGAGTACGTCGACACGCCCGAGGCGCCCTGGGCGCCCTTGATGATGGCGGTGCCGTCCTCGAGCAGGTGCAGGTCGTCGATCGTAGAGTTGCCCGTGATGTTAAAGATCACGTGCAGGCCGCGGGAGTCGACGCCCACAATGAGGCAGGTGACGATCTCTTTGATGATCTCGCCAAAAGCCAGGGTCACGATAGCCAGATAGTCGCCGCTCAGGCGCAGGACCGGGATGCCAATCAAGAAGCCCAGGATAGCGGCAGCGATGGCGCCGACCACGATGCTGATGACAAGACGTATTGGATCGGAGGGAACGGCGCTCTCGAGGGCGACCGCAGTAACGATGCCCGTATAGGCGCCGACGCTCATAAAGCCCGCGTGGCCCAGCGACAAGTCGCCCGCGATGCCGACGACGAGGTTAAGGGAGATGGCCATGACGATATAGGCCGTGATGGGAACCAGCTGACCGGCGATCATGCGCGGAATCATGTGGTTAGACTGCATAAAGAACACGATGGCGAAGGCCACGATGCACATGGCGTACGTGACAAAGTCGTGACGCGTCTGCTTGTCTTTAAGAAACTTCATAACGCTCACCTACACCTTCTCGGGGACGTACTTGCCCAAGAGGCCGGCAGGCTTGACGAGCAGGACGATGATCAAAACACCAAAGACGATGGAGTTGGCAAGGCTCGTGGAAATGTAAGCCTGCGCCATCGCCTCGATGATGCCGATGAGAATGCCGCCGACAAAGGCACCGGGGATGGAGCCGATGCCGCCGAAGACGGCGGCGTCGAAGGCCTTGATGCCAGGCATGGCACCCGTCGTGGGCTGCAGCACCGGCGAGTAGGAGCACAGGAGCACGCCGGCGATGGCGGCAAGCGCCGAGCCGATGGCAAACGTCATCGAGATGGTGCGGTTGACGTTGATGCCCATGAGCTGAGCGGCGGCCTTGTCCTCGGACACGGCGCGCATGGCCTTGCCCATCTTGGTCTTACCTGTAAAGAACATCAGGCCGGCCATGATAACCAGGCAGGCGACGATGGTGACGAGCGAGACGGCGCTTACGTTGAACTTGGCCAAGAACTCCGGCACCTGGAAGGTGACGAGCGAAGTGAAGTTCTTGGGCGTGGCGCCCCACAGAAGCTGCGCGGCGTTCTGCAGGAAGTAAGACACGCCGATAGCCGTGATCAGAACGGCCAGCGGGCCTGCTTGGCGCAGCGGCTTATAGGCCAGACCCTCGATGAGAACGCCGAGAACCGTGCAGACCACACAAGAAAGAATTACAGATACCCAGCCCGGGAGGCCGAGATACGACGTGGCACAGAACGAGACATAGGCACCGACCATGATGACGTCGCCGTGAGCGAAGTTGAGCATCTTGGCGATACCGTAGACCATGGTGTAGCCCAACGCGATGATGGCGTAGACGCTGCCCATGGACAGGCCGTTGACCAGGTATTGGATAAAGACCGTCATGTTCCACATCCCCCTTTCGAATAGGTTTCCAGTTGATGTATGAAACAGGGACGTTACATCGTCCCTAGATACCAAGCAAGCAGGGAAGGCCAAAACCTCCCCTGCTTGGGATCAAAACCGCTCTATGTAAGGCGGCCAATTAGGCCTGTACGTACTTGCCGTCGGTGATGACGTACGCCGTGGGCTCCTTCTGGACCTGACCCTTATCGTTCCAGGTGAGCTTGCCGGTCAGACCGTCAACGGTAATCTTGAGCATAGCCTTGGACAGCTTCTCGGCGGCCTCGGTCGGGTCGGCGTCGACACCAAGACCGGCCTCCTTGAGGGCCTCGGCCACCGCGTGCACGCCGTCGTAGGCGTCGGCGGCAAACTGGTCGGGGGTATCGCCGTACTTATCCTTGTAAGCGTTGACGTAGTCGGCGTTCTTCTCGTCGTCGGCGGAGAACGGTGTCATGAGCAGCAGACCCTCGGCAAGAGAGGTATCGAAGCCCTCAACGCCCAGGATGCCGTCCATGCCGTCGCAGCCCATCATCTTGACGTCGTAGCCCATGTCCTTGGCGTTCTTGAGCAGGACGGACGCCGGCGTGTAGTAGATCGGCGCAAAGATCATGGTGGCACCGGCCTGCTTGGCCTTGGTCAGCTGGTTGGTAAAGCTCGTGGCGGAGTCGTCCTTAAAGGTCTCCTCGTCAACAATCTCGAGCTTGGACTCAGCGGCCTGGGCCTTAAAGGAATCTGCGATGCCCGAAGAATAGGCGTCGCCGGAGTTATAGAACAGCACGAACTTCTCGTCCGCATACTTCTGCGCCAGGAACTTGGCAGCGTTGACACCCTGGTTGGGGTCGGTGAAGCAAACCTGGAAGACGCAATCCTTGCCGTCGGTGACGTCCTCGGAGGACGCGGACGGGGTGATCATGAACGTCTTGGGGTCGTTACCGCACTCTGCGGCAACGGCAACCGACGCACCCGTGGTGGTCGGGCCGACGAGGGCCTGCATGCCCCAGTCGAGCAGGGTGTTGAAGGCGTTGACGGCCTTCTCGCCATCGGCCTGGTCATCCTCGGCCTTGCTGGCAAGCGGCAGCTCCTTGGTCGAGAAATCCTTGCAGCCAAGCTCGACACCCTGGGTAACGGACTTGCCGTAGGACGCGTTGGCGCCGGTCAGCGGGCCGATCGTGCCAATCTTGAACGAAGCGTCGCTCGAAGCGGAACCGCTGTCGCCGCCGTCGGAGGAGCAGCCAGCTAGAATGGACATCGCCCCCAGACCTGCTGCGCTCGCGATAACGCTCCTGCGATTCATAACAGGGTTCAATGACTTACCGGTGAGGCTCGACATGCGGCTCTCCTCTCAAATCTCGTCGGGTTTCGGTTGCCCGACAGGCCATCCTTCGCCGTGTTCGGCGTTCGCAAAATACTAGACGCTTTAGTTAAGGAAAGTGGCGATTATTACAACTTTTCTTTTGTTTTGTCCATTTATCCATATTTATGCGTATTTTTATAGGTTTATGCGGTTTAGCCACTTTATTGTGTGAAAGTAATGTTTCCGTTCTGTTACAGGCGTCCCTGCCCTGAATAAAACGGCCTCACCGGTCGCGCTTTATGCGCACTTAGGCGGCGATGTACTTGCCGTCCTGGATCACATAGGCTGTGGCGGGCTTTTCGACCTGGCCCTCGTCATTCCACGTCAGCTCGCCTGTCAGGCCCTCAATCTTGATCTTGCGCATGGCTTTGCAAGGTCGCCGGCAATGTCGGCACCGTCGGCCGAAATGTCAATCCCCGCCTTATCGATAGCCTCGGCGATGGCGTGGACGCAATCGTAAGCGTCGGCGGCAAACTGGTTGGGCGCCTCGTCGTAGGCATCCTTATAGGCCTTGACGAAGTCGGCATTCTTCTCATCGTCGGCGGAGAACGGGGTCATGAGCACATCGTCGGGGATCTCGCCCGAGACGGCGACGGCGGCACCAGTCGTGACGGGGCCGACGAGCGCCTGCATGCCCCAGTAGCACAGGGCAAACCTTATGGCGCAAACGTTGACAGTTTGTTACGGAAGTTCGTTTGTAGCGAGCATGTTTCCAATGTTTCCGCAGCGTTTCGGGGGTGCCGTTTTGTGCGACTCCTGTTGCCTGGCGAGCACGCGCCCTCTGTTCACGCTAGAATGCACTCAACCTTTAAGCGGTTAATCCATCCATAAGATGCACGAAGGAGCTATCTATGAGCGAACCCCTGCGCACCGTGAACGTCGGCCTCATCGGTCTGGGAACCGTCGGCGGCGGCGTGGCCCGTCTGATCAAGAGCCACCACGATGAGTACCTGGCAGCCTACGGCATCGACCTTAAGCTGACCCGCGCCTGCGCGCTTGCCTGGGAGCAGGCCGAGGCAGCCGGTATTGAGCGTGAGGCCTTTACGAGCGACTGGCACGATGTCGTCACCGACCCCGCCGTCGACATCGTCGTCGAGCTCATCGGCGGCGAGCACCCCGCGACCGAAATCTTCACCACCGCCTTCGAGAACGGCAAGCACGTCGTCTCTGCCAACAAGGCCCTGCTGGGCCGTCATGTCGAGACGCTCGCCGAGAAGGCGCGCGCGTGCGGCGTGCAGATTAAGTGCGAGGCCAGCTGCGGCGGTGGCATCCCCATCGTGAGCACGCTTGAGCACGACCTGGTGGGCAACAAGATCCTGACCATCGCCGGCATCCTTAACGGCACCACCAACTACATCCTGTCGCGCATGGACGCCGAGGGCGCCGATTACGCTGACGTGCTCGCCGACGCCCAGGCAAAGGGCTATGCCGAGGCCGACCCGTCCGCCGACGTCGACGGCTTCGACGCCGCCAGCAAGACGGCAATCCTCGCCTCCATCGGCTTTGGCACCCGCGTGACCACCGACGATGTCTACCAGCAGGGTATCCGTGCCATCGGCGCCGAGGACATCGCCCAGGCCCGCGAGCTCGGCTACACCATTAAGCTACTCGGCATCGCCCGCAATACCGACGCCGGCGTCGACGTCCGTGTGCATCCCACGCTGATCCCCGCCGACCACATGCTTGCCAAGGTCAACGGCGCCATGAACGCTGTCTACGTGGTAGGCGACGCCGTGGGCGAGACCATGTTCTACGGTGCCGGCGCAGGCTCTTTCCCCACCGCGAGCGCCGTCGTGGGCGACATCCTGTCGCTCTCCGAGCAGATCAGCCGCGGCGTGGCTCCGCTGCCCGAGATTGAGCCCTATGGCCACAACCTCGCCTTTAAGCCCATGGACGAGCTCCAGACCAAGTACTATGTACGCCTGAAGGTCGCCGACCGCGTGGGTGCCCTGTCCGAGACGGTCGATATCTTTGCCAAGCACAACATCTCGATCTCGCTCATCAACCAGGTCGAGAACGGCAAGTCGGGCGTCAGCGATGCCTGCTCGGTCATCTTCCTAACGCACCGCGCGCTCGAGAAGGACGTCCAGGCTGCCGCCGCCGAGCTTGCCAGCGTCGACTGCGTGGCCGAGGTCGCCAACGTCCTGCGCATCGAGGACGTCGAGGCCTGGACAGAAGGCGTCATGGCGAACTAGCCCAACGCTCGCCTAGCAATACGCGCCTTGAGGGCTCCCGTCCGATGTGGGACGGGAGCCCTTTTGTCACCTGCCCTAAGCACAACGGCAGAGCATATTTGCGCGAGCCGCTCATCGGTAACGCGGGCTACCGTTCACCGATATGCAAACGCGGCCGATTCCGGCTACCGCTACGCTGTGCTGCGAATGTCCGCCCGCGAAGAGAGGAAGCACCATGTTGCTCGAGGGCAAGAAAGCAATCGTCACCGGAGGCACGCGCGGCATCGGCTATGCCATCGCCTGCCGTTTTATCGAGGAAGGCGCTGCCGTCACCGTCTTTGGCTCGCGCCAGGAGACTGCCGACGCGGCCGTTGAGAAGCTGACAGCCGCCTATCCCGACGCAAAGGTCTGGGGCCGCTCCTGCGACCTCACCTCGCTCGAAGCCGTGACCGAGGCCTTTACCCAGGCCGCAGCCGACATGGGCGGCTTGGATACAGTCGTCAACAATGCCGGCATCTCCCAGCGCTCGCCCCTTTTGGACTACACGGCCGAGGAGTTCGCCAACGTTATGGACCTCAACGTCGTCGCCGTCTTTAATGGTCACCAGGCAGCCGCCAAGATCATGACCGAGGCAGGTCATGGCGGCACCATCACCACCACGAGTTCGATGGTCGCCAAGTACGGTCAGCCCTCCGGCGTTGGCTATCCCACGTCCAAGTTTGCCGTCAACGGTATGGTCCAGTCGCTCTCGCGCGAGCTCGCCCCCATGGGCATTCGCGTCAATGCCGTCGCACCCGGCGTGACCAAGACCGATATGGTCGCCAACCTGCCCGAAGAGGTCATCAAGCCCATCATCGCCACCATTCCGCTGGGTCGCATGGGCGAGCCCGAGGACGTCGCCAACGCCTTCGTTTTCCTAGCGAGCGACATGTCCTCCTATGTCACGGGCGCCGTGCTCCCCGTCGACGGAGCCGCCCGCTCCTAAAGGTCGCAAGCCACGACTTCGAACCTCAACGAGGCCCAACGCAAAAGGCGCGCTGTCTGCGTCAACCGCAGGCAGCGCGCCTTGTTCTGCTTGCAGGGGAAGCTGCGTCCCGGTATTTCAGCTCAGAACGGGGCGCAGCTTCCCTCAGGGCTTTCTTTCGGAAACTATGTCCCACTCTGGACGCGGATTCTGAGATGCATTTTCCGCGACGGCGTTGGCTACCTGCCGTCGTCGTCCTCGGCCTCTTCTCTTGCATAGAGCTCCAGCATGCGGCGGCGGTATTCGCGCACGGCGAGCTTGGCGCGCTCCAGGCGACGGCGTTCGAGCGGGGTGAGCTTGCCGGGGTCGATCTCGTCGCCGTAAGTCTTATCGGCAAGCAGGTGCGCCGCGTCCACGATGCGGGCATCGATGTGGTCGCTCGCTGCCTCGGCGGAAAAACGCTCGGCAATCGTATCGAGCGTAGGCAGGCCCTCGAATACGCGACCATGGCCATGCGAAGTCAGCAGCTCATGCTCGCGCGCGAGCAAGCTCGCTAGGTCGTGATGGGCGCGCAGGATGTCGAGCGCATCGGATGGATGCTCGGCAACCTCTGCCACGGCGGCGACCGGCGCAGCATCCACCACGCGGTAGAAGAGCTGTGCGAGCAGCGGCATCAAGAACACCGTGATGGCGCCGGCGGCAACCATAACCGACGCGATGTCTTGCGACAGCGCGCCCGCGTTGACGGCAACGCTCGTAACGGCAACGATGATCGGTAGCGCCGTGGTGCAGTACAGGGCCACGGTAATGCGACCATACGCCGACACATCGCGCGTCGCAGGACAAATACTCATAGAGATGAGAATGGGCACGGCGCGAATGATCAGCAACGCCACGATAAAGCCTGCGAGCAGCCCGGGGCGCGACGCCACGGCCGTCAGGTCGATCTTTGCGCCCGATACGGTAAAGAACACCGGAATCAAAAAGCCGTAGGCCAGGCCGTCGAGCTTGGTCTCGAGCGTATGGTTGCCCTCGGGGATGATGTAGCGCAAGACAAAGCCGGCGGCAAAAGAACCCAACACGATGTCGAGATCAAAGACGGCCGAGAACGCCACGAGTGTGACCAGGATGAGCACCGTCAGGCGCACGAAGGTCTGCGACGTGGTATCGGCGCGTTCCTCGACAAACGCAAAGAAGCGGCTGCCGACGCGCTTGGAGCGGCTCGGGACCACGGCCAGCAACACGCAGACCACCGCAAACAAGCCAAGGATTACAAGCGTTTGGATGCCGGTGCGGGCAGACAGCAGCACCGACATGGCAAGCACAGGGCCGAGCTCACCCCAGGTGCCATACGCGAGAATCGAGTCGCCCACGCGCGTGCCGGTGAGCGAGCGCTCACGCATGATGGGCACGAGCGTACCGAGCGCCGTCGAAGTGAGGGCAAGCGTCACGGCGATACCGTCGAAATGACTGACCGAGAACCACGGGGTAAAGCGCACGGCAAGCCAGGCGATACCAAACGTGACGACCCACGTCGCCAAGCCGTAGCGCCCCTCGACGCCCGTGATGCTCTTGGGGTCGATCTCAAAGCCGGCAAGCAGGAACAAGAAGGCCAGGCCCAGCTCGGACACAAGCGAGACCTCGGCATCTACATGGATGACGCCGAGCATATGGGGTCCCAGCACCGCGCCGAGCACGAGCAAAAAGACCGTCTCGGGAACGGGTTTTCCGGGAATCGCCGAGGCGATAAAAGGACTCGCAAAGGCCACGAGTGCGATGATGGCGAGCGAAACGAATGCCATGTGATGCCTTTCTCTTGTTTGCGCTTCACTGTAGCACCCTCGCCGTCCTCAACGCGCCGCGAGCTGTCGTATCATAGTGAGGTTTACAAACATGTGGCTCAAGGCGACCGCGAGGCTTGCCCCGTAAACCGACCGCTGCCGCATACCGTACCGTACGCCCAACCGATCAGGAAGGCAGGAACCAATGGTCTCTCGTATCTACGTGGAGAAGAAACCCGGGTTCGACGTCGAGGCTCAGCAGCTCAAGGGCGAGCTGACCGAAATTCTCGGCATCAAGGGCATCGAGGCCCTGAGGATCATCAACCGCTACGACGTCGAGGGCATCGACGAGGAGCTTTTCCGCTCCTGCGTGCCGACCGTCTTTAGCGAGCCCCAGGTCGATGTGACCTACGACGAGCTCCCCGCAAGCGATGGCGCCGTCTTTGCCGTCGAATTCCTGCCTGGCCAGTTTGACCAGCGCGCCGACTCCGCCAGCGAGTGCGTGCAGCTCATCAGCCAGGGCGAGCGCCCCGCCGTGCGCTCCGCCAAGGTCTATATGATCTCGGGCACTCTGGACGAAGCCGCCATCGAGGCCATCAAGCACTACGTGGTGAACCCCGTCGAAGCACGCATCGCCTCGCTCGACCTGCCCGAGACGCTGTACATGGAGACCCCCGAGCCCCAGCCCGTCGAGGTGCTCGACGGCTTCCGCAAGCTCGACGAGGCCGGCCTTGCCGCCTTTATCGCCGATCGCGGCCTTGCCATGGACGAGGCGGACATCGCCTTCTGCCAGCAGTACTTCCGCGATGAGGACCGCGACCCCACCATCACCGAGATCCGCGTGATCGACACCTATTGGTCCGACCACTGCCGCCACACCACCTTCGGCACCGTCCTGGATGACGTGACGATCGACGACGCCGTGGTGCAGCAGGCCTTCGACCGCTACATGGAGATGCGCCATGAGCTCGGCCGCGACGCCAAGCCCGTCTGCCTCATGGACATGGGCACCATCGGCGCCAAGTACCTCAAGAAGACCGGCGTCATGACCGATGTCGATGAGTCCGAGGAGATCAACGCCTGCACCGTCAAGGTAAAGGTCGATGTCGATGGCGAGGACCAAGACTGGCTGTTCCTCTTTAAGAACGAGACCCATAACCACCCGACCGAGATCGAGCCCTTCGGCGGTGCCGCCACCTGCGTGGGCGGCGCCATCCGCGACCCGCTCTCGGGCCGCAGCTATGTGTATCAGGCCATGCGCGTCACCGGCGCCGGCGACCCCACCGTCCCGGTTTCCGAGACGCTCGAGGGCAAGCTGCCGCAGCGCAAGCTCGTGACCACTGCCGCCGCCGGCTACTCCAGCTACGGCAACCAGATCGGCCTTGCCACCGGTCAGGTCAACGAACTCTATCACCCCGGTTACGTGGCCAAGCGCATGGAGGTTGGCGCCGTCGTGGGCGCTACCCCGGCAAACCACGTTCGTCGCGAGTGCCCCGCCCCCACCGACAAGATCATCCTGCTGGGCGGCCGCACCGGCCGTGATGGCATCGGTGGCGCCACCGGCTCCTCCAAGACCCAGAACACCGAGTCCATCGAGACCTCGGGTGCCGAGGTCCAGAAGGGCAACGCCCCGGTCGAGCGCAAGCTGCAGCGCCTGTTCCGCCGCGGCGATGCCTGCCGTCTGATCAAGCGCTGCAACGACTTTGGCGCCGGCGGTGTCTCGGTCGCCGTGGGCGAGCTTGCCGACGGCCTGTATGTCGACCTTGATACCGTGACCAAGAAGTACGACGGCCTGGACGGCACCGAGCTCGCTATCTCCGAGTCCCAGGAGCGCATGGCTTGCGCCGTCGCCGACGGTGACGTCGAGGAGTTCATGGGCTACGCCGCCGAGGAAAACCTGGAGGCTACCGTTATCGCCGAGGTTACCGCCGAGCCGCGCATGCGCATGGCCTGGAACGGCGTCGCCATCGTCGACCTGTCCCGCGAGTTCCTCAACTCCAACGGCGCACCCAAGCACCAGGTCGCCCACGTCTGTGCCCGCAGCGTGTGGCAGCCCAGCTGGGCCGGCACCACGCTCGCCGAGCGCATGACCTCGCTCGTCACCGACCTCAACGTCGCTTCCAACAAGGGCCTTTCTGAGCGCTTCGACTCCACCATCGGCGCCGCGACCGTGCTCATGCCCTTTGGCGGCAAGACGCAGCTCACCCCGAGCTCGGCCATGGTCGCCAAGTTCCCCGTGGACGGCGAGACCACCACGGCGAGTGCCATGGCATGGGGCTTCAACCCCTATCTGATGGAGGCCGACCAGTTTGCGGGCGCCTACCTGTCCGTGGTCGAGTCCATCGCCAAGCTCGTTGCCGCCGGCTTTGAGCACAAGCGCGCCTACCTCTCCTTCCAGGAGTACTTCGAGCGCCTGCGCACCGAGGCCGAGCGCTGGGGCAAGCCCATGGCTGCCGTCCTGGGTGCCCTCATGGCCCAAGTCGACCTGGGTGCCGGCGCCATCGGTGGCAAGGATTCCATGAGCGGTTCGTTTGAGGACGAGACCGGCGAGCTCAACGTTCCGCCGACCCTGATCAGCTTCGCTGTCGCCGTGGGCAAGGCCGCCCGCGCCGTCTCGCCCGAGTTCAAGGGCCTCACGCACCGCGTCGTCCGCATCGCCCCCGCCACCTATGGCGAGGACTACCGCCCCGATGCTCAGCAGCTGCTCGCGGCGTTTGACGCCGTCGAGGCGCTCACTGCTACCGGCAACGCCCTGGCCATCTCCACGCCCGGCTACGGCTGCGGCGCCGAGAGCCTCTTTAAGATGTGCGTCGGTAACCAGATCGGTATCGAGCTTGCCGAGGATGTAGACGTAGAGAGCCTCTTCACCCCGCTCTACGGCAGCTTTATCGTCGAGCTCGCCGAGGACGCCGAGCTGCCCGAGGTCGCCGACGGCGTTGTCGTCGAGCCCCTGGGTACCACCGTCGAGGGCTATGTCATCGACACCGGCTCCGAGGTCATCGAGCTCGCCAAGCTCCAGGAGGCCTGGGAGAGCGGCATCGAGGGCGTCTTCGCCTACCGCAGCGCCGGCGAGACCCCCGAGGTCGAGACCATCGACTTCCGCGCCAAGGATATCCACGTGTACGGCGGCGCCAAGATCGCCCGCCCGCGCGTGATCATCCCCGTGTTCCCCGGTAACAACTGCGAGTACGACAGCGCCCGCGCCTTCCGTGCCGCCGGTGCCGAGGCCGACACCTTCGTGATCAACAACCTCACGCCCGAGGCCGTCGCCGAGAGCACCCACGAGCTCGCCCGCCGTATTCGCCAGAGCCAGATCGTCATGATCCCCGGCGGCTTCTCGGGCGGCGACGAGCCCGATGGCTCCGCCAAGTTCATCACGGCGTTCTTCCGCGCTCCCGAGGTCACCGAGGCAGTCCGCGACCTGCTCAAGGCCCGCGATGGCCTGATGCTGGGCATCTGCAACGGCTTCCAGGCCCTGATCAAGCTCGGCCTGGTGCCCTACGGCGACATCGTCGATGCCACGCCCGATGCGCCCACGTTGACGTTCAACACCATCGGTCGCCATCAGAGCCGCCTGGTGCGCACCCGCATCTCGTCCAACCTGTCCCCGTGGCTGTCGCAGTGCAGCCTGGACGACCCCTACACCGTCGCCATCAGCCACGGCGAGGGCCGCTTTGTCGCCAATGACGAAGTGCTCGCCCAGCTGATCGCCAACGGCCAGGTCGCCACGCAGTACGTGGGCGAGGACGGCAAGCCCAGCATGGATCTCTCCGTCAACCCCAACGGCTCCGCACTCGCCATCGAGGGCATCACGAGCCCCGACGGCCGCGTCCTGGGCAAGATGGGTCATGCCGAGCGCCGCGGCGACAACCTGTACCGCAACGTGCCCGAGCATGTCCCCGGCGATAAGTTCATGCCGATCTTTGAGAGCGGCGTGGCCTACTTCGCCTAAACCTTTCCCATCGGGTACAATCCCTTCGGGTAACAACACCCGCCACCGACACATCCGGTGGCGGGTTCTTTTTTTGCTTCGCGCATGTAGGAAGGACATCATGGAAAGCCGCAAGCCGTATCTCGCCACCCTGCCCGGACTCATCCTGGGCTGTCTTGTTTGCTGTGCACTCTGGGGGTCGGCTTTCCCCTGCATCAAGATCGGTTACGGGCTCTTTGGCATCCCCGCGCACGATTGCGCCTCACAGCTGCTCTTTGCAGGTTTACGCTTTACGCTTGCCGGCGTCCTGGTTATCGTTGGGATGAGCGCGGCCCAACGCCGCCCCCTCGTACCGCAAGCGCGCGACATCAAGCCCATCTTTGTCTTGTCGCTCTTCCAGACTATCGGGCAGTACTTCTTTTTCTACCTGGGACTCTCGCGCGCCAGTGCCATGTCGAGCTCCATCATCGAGGCCAGCGCCAACTTCCTCGCAATCCTCTTTGCCGCCCTGGCATTTCGCACCGAGAAGCTCAATACGGCCAAGGTGCTTGGCTGCGTGTTGGGCTTTGCCGGCGTCGCGCTTGTCAACCTTTCGGGCGCAGATGGCACCTTTGGCTTCACGCTCGATGGCGAGGGCTTTATCCTAGCCTCCACTGTCGCGGGCGCTCTTTCGACCTGCCTGATCGGCATCTTCTCGCGCAAGCACGACGGTGTTTTGCTTGCCGGCTGGCAGTTTTTAGTCGGCGGCCTGGTCCTCACCGCCATCGGCTTTTTGATGGGCGGCACATTGTCCCCCACCGAAGTCGCCCCCGCCATCGCGCTCATCATCTACATGGCGCTTATCTCCGCCGTCGCGTACTCGCTGTGGTCGCGCCTGCTTGCCGTCAACCCCGTCAGCCGCGTCTCGGTCTTTGGGTTTATGAACCCCGTCTTTGGTGTGGTGCTGAGCGCGCTGCTGCTCGGCGAGGGCGCTGGCACGAGCCCCGTCACCGTACTTGTTGCCCTGCTCTTGGTCTGCAGCGGCATCATCATTGTCAACAAACCTAAAAAGGCCTAGCGAGCTCACCTTTTTAGAGAGGGTGTTCGCAAACTTTAGCTTAATGGAGCACACTGGTTCTCGTTGATTTCGTACCGAGTCGCGGCGGCAGACGCCCGTCTTGCCGCACCGCGCCTGGGCATTATGGCCGGTGGCCCCCACAAACGCAAAAAGGGGCGCACGACCACCACGGTCGTGTGCCCCTTTTCCTAGCGTATCTGGACGCCGGCCTTCTTTTTCTCGGCCTTGACGCGGTAGAGCTCCGCGTCGGCAGCGCGAAGCAAGTCTTGCCAGGTATCGACGCCGTCACCGACCCGTGCGTAGCCGATGGACATCCGCAACAGATACGGCACCTCGGCGCGCGCGAGCTCGTCGTTGATTGCCGCGCACAGACGTATGATGTCCTGTTCCGCTGCCGCCTTTTGAAGGACTACGAACTCATCGCCGCCATAACGTGCGATAAAGCTGCCAGACGCCGTGCAGACCTTTTTGAGCGCAGCAGATAAGACCTGAAGAGCATGATCACCCTCCACATGTCCATAGCGATCGTTAATCTGCTTAAAGCCGTCAGCGTCCATCATGAGAAGATACACATCGTCCGTATGACCAACATTTGAGAAGAGCGACAGCATATAGGTCTCAAAACGGTTGCGATTGTTGAGGCCAGTCAACGGGTCGGTCGAGATGAGCTGCTCCTGGCAGATGATATAGAGCAGCAACATGCTAATCATTATGCCGACACAAAGGCCAGGCACCGAGTATACGATCTGAAAGGTACCGCCCACCAGGGCCGGAATGGCGAAAAATGCTAAGGTTCGATAGATAGCCTTCGTCTGCAGGCTCTCGACCCTGCGAGATTGCACAAACGCATGCAGGGACGTATGTATAACGTAACAGTAGCTGACAATGGGCTGGATCATATAGGCAAAGCCGCGACGATACACGCCCTGCGAATCGATATAGAACAGGGCGTGCGTCCAGTAACTGGTAAAAGCCAGCACGACCACCAGAGCCGTAGGCAACGTTACAAGCACCACCCTATAGCGCGAGGTCACAAGGTGAGAGCCCTGCATCGTCTCGGAATAGATAAACCAAATGAGACACGCGATGGCGAAGAGCGAAAACGAAACCGCGTTGGAAATCCAGTTGGCTGCAATGCCCAACGTGCCGTCCACACAATCCGAAAGCGTCCAGATCATATCGAAGAAAATGTAGGCAGCAGACGTGTAGCCCAGCATGCTAAACAAAAGCTGCTGGGTGCTCGAGAACAGGGAGCGACGGCTTCGTACGGCAAGCCCGATAAGAACAATCATGCATAGCAGGAATATCTCAATCTTGAGTGCCTTAACCACTAGACGCCCTCCCTTCAATATCCAAGTGGTCAGAATCGCCCGATTCGTGTCTGGGCAATAAACGCCCCTTTCTCCGCAGGGGTAAGGGGAATAATAGCAGAGCGCCCGAACGTCACTGCAAGACAGCTCTCGTTCGGGCGCTCAAACGGCGCGAGTTGCACGCCGGAATCATTGATGGGTATCGATTGCTACTCGCCATCGATGTCGGCCGCGACAGCCTCCTCGATGGCCTCGACACCGGCAGGCGACAGGTCTTCCTTGCCCTGGCAGAACTTCTTATCGACCCAGCCGGTCAGAATCGGGGCCATGATTGCCGTGATGATGACGGCGGTGGCGATCTGCGCATACGCGGTGGGCGCAAGCTCGGCATAGCGCGGAGCGACCTCGGCGAGGGCGACCGGCGTGGTCATGGCCGTGCCGGCAATGGTGGAGCATGCCACAGCCGCCTTACCGTTGCCGCCACACAAGCGCTCGAAGGCAAAGGTAATGGGACCGACGATAAAGAGCGTGATGAGGCCCAGCAGGATACCCGAAATACCGCCGGTGATAAAGCTCAAAAGGCTCATGGACGCACCGAGCTGAAAGCCGATAACGGCGATCGCGGGATTGGCGCCGGGGACCAGCAGGTTCTTGATAAACGGGAACAAGTTGCCCAGGACCATGCCGATAACGAGCGGCAGGATGGATCCGATGATGGTGCCGACGGGGATGTTGGCGAGACCCGAAACACCAAGGATGATCATCGTGACGGCGGGGCCGGCCGTAAAGAACAGGATACCGACAGCGCCCTGCTCGGACTCATCGCCGAACTCGCCCATGATGCCCGTATAGAGCGCCATGTTGCAAAACGTAATGCCGCCGATGATAGAAACCGAGCTCAGGCCTAAAAAGTTATCGTTAAAGAAGTACGCGACGCCCAGACCCAGCGCGGCTGCCACTACAAGCTTAGGAATCAGCACGACGATGCCGGTCTTGATGGCGCCCGGCGTGGACTTAAAGCTGATGCCGGCGCCCACGAACAGCAAGATCGCGGCAACGATGGTGTTGGAGCCGCCGCGGCAGGCAGCCGTAAAGAAGCCGCCGACCTCAAAGACCTGCGGGCAGAAGGTATTGAGCAAAAGGCCGACGATCATCGGATAGATCATGATGTCGCCCGGGATGCGCGGTACCTTGAATTTCTTTTGCTCGCTGGCGGTCGCTTCCTGTGCCATGAAACCCCCATTTCCGCTGACGCAGAACAAAAGCCCACGTCACGCTTTGCTACAGTAAAGTTTGACCATGGTACCAGAAGAAGCAGACCGCCTCGGTGAGAAATTCGATTCGTTAGGCCGGGACGATAACGCGTCCTGCTCCTATACGAGGCTCAAAACGATATAGAACACGATGCCCGAAACGCAGCACCACAACATCGACTTTGTCTTGATTGCCACCGCCACGACGCCGGTGGCCGCAATCCAGGGAACCAAGGCAGGCCAGAGTCCCGCGTCGAACGCGCCGGGGTTCACCAAGTCGTTGGCGACCAGCGCGGCAAAGGCAGCGGGCGGGATATAGCCCAGGGCCTCGGTAATGCGGGGCGACAGGGTCCGCCCGCGCAAGGCGAACGCCGGCGCGATGCGAAAGAACGCGATAGCAGCCCACGACGACAGCCACAGAACCAAGAACTCGTTAGCGGGCATCGCGGGCACCTCTTCCGTCAAATACAGCATCGCACGCCAGCGCAATGGCAATGCCGACCACGACGCTTGCCGGCACGGCAATATTCGCGAGGCCCAAGAACTTGCATACGGCGACGGACACCGCGCCCGAAACCGCCGCGACAACGTTACCGCGCGACAGCCGCTGCGAAAAGAGCAGGCAGATAAAGAGCGAGGTGCAGACAAAGGCTGCAATGGCGGTGGGAACATCGACAACGGCGCCGACGATGGCGCCCATCGTACACGAAACGCCCCATGTTGCGATGAGGATTACGTTGAGCACAAAGGACTCGCGCGGGCCCCAATCCTCCCCTTCAACCAACTTGGCAAGCGAGATGCCATATGCCTCCTCGGTAAGTGTCGCGGCAACAGCCAGCGTCTGACGCTTCGAGGCACCCCTCAGATGCGGTGCGATCGATGCCGAGTAAAGCGCAAAGCGCGAGGAGATTGCGGCGACGCTCGCGACGATCGATGCTGCAGGCACACCCGCCAGCCACAGGTTGCAGATCATAAACTGGCCGCTGCCCGTCACAAACGTACTGCTTAGAGCAAAGACCATCCAGGGCTCCATTCCCGTCTGCCCCATGATCATTCCGCACGGCGCGCCTATTGCAACATAGGTAAGCATCACTGGCCAGACGGTTCTAACGATTTTGAGCACCATACGTTTCTCATCCTGACAAGGTCTCCGAGCCGCATGTAGCGACACGGCAGAATCATCATCCGGCAGCAACCGAGTTCACCTACAATTGCCACCGGATCGAAAGACACAACTTTTTAGGAAGTCATTATGACAGCTATCGATCGAGACCGGGCGCGCGCGGCCTTCAAAAGCTACACCGATGCCTACGACGCCACCAACCCACGCATCGCGCTCAAAATCGAGCATACGTACCACGTGGCCGAGGCATGCGATGCCGTAGCGCGCGAGCAGGGCTGGTCGTCAGAAGATATTGACCTGGCATGGCTTTGCGGCCTGCTACACGATATGGGCCGCTTTGAGCAGCTGCGACGCTGGGACACCTTTAAGGACGCCGAGAGCATGAGCCATGCGGCGCTGGGCATCGAGGTCCTCTTTGGCGAGAATCCCGCCGATGCACCCGCCGTAACGAGCATCCGCGACTTTATCGATGACCCGGCAGAAGATGAGCTCATCCGAGCGAGCATTGCCTATCACAGCGATTTCCGTCTACCCGCGCAGCTCGACGAGCGCACGCGGAGCTTCTGCGATATCGTGCGCGATGGCGACAAGATCGACATTATGCGCACCATCGCCGACAGCACTGTCGAGACCATCCTTAAGGTGGATGAGGACGCATTTCTCGCCAGCCACTTCTCGTCGCCGACACTTGCCGCCTTTGACGAGCACCGCTGCGTCGCACGCGATGAGCGCGATGAGCCCGCCGACTTCTTGGTGGGGCTTATCTGCTTTATGTTTGAGCTCGTCTATCCGGCAAGCCGTGCGCTGGCGCGCGTGCAGGGCGATATCTATCGCCTGCTCGACGCGCCCTTTGGTATTACGCGCCCCTTTACCGATCCCGCCACGCAGGCAACTTGGAGCCGCCTAAAGGACGAGATGCGCGACTGGCTGGCGCGCGCCTAGCGCTCAAGCTGGGCCAGCAGCTCCTCGACAACCTCGACGGCGTCCCCAACAACCTTGTACTGGGCAGCACCAAAAATGGGGGCATCTGGGTCCTCGTTGATGGCGATAACGCACTCCGCCCCACCGATGCCGGCGAGATGCTGGATGGCACCCGAGACACCGATGCTCACGAGGAGCTTGGGCGAGACCGATACACCCGTCTGGCCAATCTGATGGCGATACTCCAACCAGCCGGCCTCCACGACAGGTCGCGTGCAGCCGAGCTCGGCTCCCAGGGCCTCGGCGAGCCTTCGCATCAGCGGCAGGTTTTTCTTGGAACCAATGCCGCGACCCACCACGACCAGGCGCTCGGCATTGGCGATCGAGGGCTGCTGTCCCCACTCCTCGGCGGGAATCGAGATCTCGACACGAGCCTTAGCATCATCCGCAAGCGATATCTGGGTGATCGTGCCAGAGCGGCCGTAGTCGAAGTCGGGAGCCTTAAAGATACCGGGGCGCACCGTTGCCATCTGCGGACGGTGGTTGGGGCAAATGATGGTGGCCATCAGGTTGCCGCCAAACGCCGGACGCGTCTGTTGCAGCAGTCCCGTCTCTGTATCCATCGAAAGTACGGTGCAGTCAGCCGTAAGGCCCGTCTGCAAACGCACGGCAACGCCGGGTGCCAGTTCGCGACCAAAAGCGGTCGCACCGTATAGGATGGCCTCGGGTTTGCGTTCGGCTACCAAATCGCAGATCAAGCGGGCGTAGACCTCCGCATCGTTTTGGCGCAGGCGCTCGTCGCGACAGGCCAGGACTTCGTCGGCGCCCGCGCAAACCAGATGCTCCAGGTCCCCGAGCGAGCCCTCGGGGCTCATGCCGACCAGTGCCACCAGACGGCAGCCGCGAGCATCGGCAAGCTCGCGCCCCTTGCCCATAAGCTCATAGGCAACGGGAGTCACCGTATCGCGCTCGTCGGTCTGCGCGAATACCCAAATGTCTCGATATGCATCAAGGTCCACCGCACCAGCAGCCTCGTCACGCTCGATCGAGATAGCGTTGACAGGGCAGGCGTCGACACACCCACCGCATAGGATGCAGCCGTCGGTTACATGGGCGCATCGGTTGGGTCGCTCGCCTTCCACTACGATGCCGCCCGAGGCACAGGCACGAACGCAGCGACCGCAGCCGATACAGGTTTCGCTATCGATAATCAGTCCGCTCATCTATGCCATCCCCTCGATAATCTTGGCAAGTTTTACCGCCTGCTCGGACGCCGTTCCCTCAACGGCCTCGCACGTTTGGTCACGGTCGGGCACAAACGAGCGCACGACCTGTGTCGGCGACCCGGCAAGACCGCAACGCGCGGGGTCGGCGTTCACGTCGGCGGCACTGACCACGCGCACGTCCGCCTCCTCCGCCGCGCGAATACCGGCAATACTCGGCATACGCAACTGGCCAATCTCCTTGGCAGTCGTCATCGCGCACGGCATCTCAAGATACACCGTCTCCTCGCCGGCATCGCATCCGTGAATGAGCGCCAGCGAGCCACAGGTCGTAAAGCCCGCGCTCTGCACGCAACTCACGTCGGTCACGCAGGGAATCTCAAAGGCACCGGCAAGCTCGGGACCAATCTGGGCCGTATCGCCATCCACCGCCATCTTGCCGCAGATGAGCAGGTCGAAGTCCTCGTCGAGCGCCTCGATGCCGCACTTGAGGGCATAGGTGGTCGCCAGGGTATCGGCACCTGCAAAGGCGCGATCGGTCAGCAGCAGCGCGTCGTCGGCACCGCGGGCGATGCAGTCGCGCAGCAGCGACTCGGTCGCGGGGATGCCCATCGACACCACCGTTACGCGCACGTCCATGCCAAAGCCGATAAAGTCGTCTTTCAGCGCCAGCGCGCATTCCAAAGCGCTCGCATCAAAGGGATTAATGACCGCCTGCTTGTCATCGCGCACGATGGTATTGGTCTTGGGGTCCATCTTGACCTCGGTGCTGCCCGGCACGGCCTTGACGCACACCACCATATGGAAATCGCTCATCTTCACGCGCCCCCTTTCTGGACAAGCTCATCCAAGAGCTTCTCCGAAAACAGGTTGCCGCGACCCAGCTGCCCGTCGGGATCGAGCTGGAGCTTGAGCCGCGCCGACTCGACCATGGCCTCGTGACCGTACATCGTCTCTAAGAAGCCCGCCTTGATCTTGCCGACGCCGTGCTCGGCAGAAACGGCACCGCCCATAGCCGTTACCTCCGCAGCCCACTGGGCAAACAGCTCGCCACCGCGACGGTAGTCCTGCGCATCGCGCGGCAGGATGTTCACATGCAGATGGTTGTTACCGATGTGCCCCCAGGCAGCAGATTCAAGCCCGCTTTCGGCCAGTGTGCGGCGATAGAGGGCCACGACATCGGCAAGGCGTGCATTGGGCACCGACATGTCCGAACCCAGTTTGGTGATGGTGGGATCCGTGCGGCGACGCTCGTCGATAAGCATGTTGACGCTCTCGGGGACCGCATGGCGGAAGAACCGCTGGCACTCGCGATCAACCTCGGTGCGCGCGACCCATGTCGCATCGTCGCGGCCACCCGCAAACTCGAGCACCCATCCCAGGTGGTACAGTTCCTCGGTCGCCTGGGCCTCGTCATCGCAGTCGAGCTCCACGTAGACACAGACCTTGGCCTCTTTGTCGAGCGCCGGCAGCGAGGCAAACGCCGTCGACTGCTCGCGCTGGCGACGTAGAATATCCAGGGCGCCAGCGTCGAAGTACTCGATGGCAGCCGCATGGGACAGGACGGGACGCATGGAATCGGTAAAGGACACGGCCTTGTCTTCGCTATCGAAAAAGCAGCTCACACCCCAAACGACCGCAGGCGCCGCCTGCAGGGCAATCTCGAGCTCGGTGATAACGCCGAGCGTGCCGCAAGCACCGATAAAGAGGTCGATGGCGTCCATTTCGTCCGCAACGAAATAGCCTGAGGCATTTTTTGTCTTGGGCATGGTGTAGTCGGGAAGATCGAGCTCGAGCGTACGGCCCGCTGCCGTCACGAGCGACAGGTGGCGGCCCTGGGCAAAAGCCTCGCCGCGCTGAAGCTCAAGCAAATCGCCATCAGCCAGTGCGACGTGGAGTCCCGTGATATGTGGGCGCATGGGACCGTAGGCGTAGCTGCGGGCACCAGAGGCGTTACATGCCGCCATGCCGCCCAGACAGGCAAACGTCTCGGTGGGATCGGTGGGAAAGAACTGCTCGGGGGCCTCTTGGAACTCCTCGTAGGCCTCAAGCGATGCCTGGTCCCAACCAGCAGTCGGCAGCACCTTCTTGCTCAGCTGCTTGCGCAGCTCCGAGAGCACAACGCCCGGCTCCATGCGCAGCAAAAATTTGCCTTGTTCATCGCGGCGAAGGCCCAAGTAGCGATTCATACGGGAAGTATTGAGGATATGCCCGCCGTGGGGCACGGCACCGGCGGCAAGGCCGGTTCGGGCGCCCTGAACCGTTACCGGGACACGCTCGGCATGGAGCTTTTCCAAAATGGCACGGACCTCGTCTTCCGTTGTCGGAAACGAGATGCTCGAGGCCTCGCCCGATGCGCGAGACTCATCGCGACCATACTCTTCGAACTCGTCGGTGAAGGGTTTGATGGTTGCAGACACGCGAACTCCCCCTTTAGCTAACTACAGTGTTTGCAGGGAGATGTTACCGCATCGTTTCGTCGACGTGTTCGAGACCGTCTCCATAATTGGCGATTTTTACGTTCGTGCAATTCGGCGAGCGGCTTGATTTCCTCGGCAGACGATGCTTTTGACACATATGGCCCCGCCGTCGCCGACCGCGCGATTGTCGCTCGAAAAAAGTTGGAGTATTTTTGCCGCCTTTTACCTGCGGAGACACCAATCCGTCAAGCATTTGGTCAGCAATTGGTCAAGTAGTAGCTGATACCGTCGGCATCGACAGCCAAAACCGACAGAAGTTTTGGCCCCAGAAGCAGGGAGGTTCCCATGGCATATTACTGGCCCCAGTACGGCATCGCCATCGAAGTCGACGACGATCCCCATCTCCTGCCTTTCGACGAAGAGGCATTCCCCGATACGACGGTCTACCACGTTACCACCGATGTGATCTGCGACCCCGAGTCGTTCTCGGCGCTCGCCCACCACATCGCGCATATCCACGACATCGAGCTCCCTCCCGACTTCGAAGAGCTCGTCTACTCGCGCCGCCTGATGCTTCACATGCTCTTTGGAGCGGACCCGTCCACCTTTGCGCGCATCTATACCGCCAAGGATGCCGCATGAGCGCGAAGAAGCCACCCCACTTTGCAGGCCTGGGTCGTCGCAAGAAGCTCATCGTTGCCTGCTTGGCCATCGTCTGTGCCCTTGTCGCCGTAGGACTATACGTTTGGCAGTCGCAGCCCGTACCCGAGGCGGGCGCTTCGGTTACGACGGCCGAGGGCAAAACGCGCCAGGAAATCCAAGATGAGCTCGACGCCATCGTCCGCGACAACATGATGACGATTTCGGTCGCGCCGGTCGCTCAGCTGCAGGAGGACGGCAAACTGCGCGTCAACGTGCAAAACGTCCAAGACAATAAATTTCCCCAGCGATTCCGCGTCATCCAAAACGACGAGACCATGTACGAATCCGGTGTGGTCGAGACCGGCAAGACAATCGAGACGTGCCCCGCCGGCGACATCAAAGAAGGCGAGGCGTACATCGAGATCCAGGCACTCGATGCAAAGACCCTCGACAGCCACGGCAATCCGACACGTGTCAAGGTACGGGTTGAGCAAACCGAGAACTAGCCTTCCGGCCGACACGGCACCGCATGCAATTCACCAGCATTCGTCCAATCATCGCGGGGACGGCCCGCGGCGAATAGAAAGGAACGACCATGGACATCACCAGGAACATGAACGGAGTCAGAGCGCTCGTCGTGGGCACAGGGCTCGCGCTCGCGCTCGCAATGGGCGCCGCCCCGACGCCAGCTATGGCAGCCGGGCGCGTTGGAACCACGAAGGTAATGGTCAGGACCGAGATCGACAACGTTGAGTTCAAAGTTCCGACGGTTATTCCCTTCGTCGCCAAGGCCGACGGCACGCTTCAGGGCCCCTCAGAAGACGCGACCACCATCGACAATCATTCGGCCTACGGCATCCATGTCACCAACATGAAGATCGACGCCATGAACACCTGGACCATTGCCGCCGACGCCAAGGCCGGAACCGCGCAGAACTCCATCGACTTTAAGGTCGGCCCCGACGGCGCGCTCCAGAACGCCAGCGCCGCAATGCAGGGAACGGGCCTCGATCTTTCCAAGAATGCAGCCTTCGACATGGGCTACCAGGGCATTGCCGGTGGCACGGACAAAATTAAGCTCAAGACAAGCGGAAACGTCGCCCGCGTCACGCGCGACATCTTCCGCGTAACCGGCGAAGGCGATCAGGTTGCAACGATCACCTGGACGGTCGAGCCCGGTGCGCACACGGCATAAGGCCGTCGCCCTGGCCGCCGCCGTCAGCATCCTAGCGTTTGGGCCAGCCATGGCCTTTGCCCAGCAAGAACAGGCGCAGGCCGCCACGCAAGTGACGGTCGACCTCTCGGAGCTCGACCGCAGCGACCGCGAGGAACCGTTGGCGCAGACAGGCGACAAACGATGGCTCTTGGCAGCAGGCGCCGCAGCAGCAGGCGCGGGAACCGCCGGCCTCGGTCTGCACATCAAACACAGCCAGAACAAAACATGAACAGGCCGCACTAAATTAGCTAAGGAGACCCCATGGCATCGAAGAACCTTTTGCCCGTCGTCGCACTCTGCGGCGCGCTCGCAACCGGAACGCCTGTCGCCGCTTGGGCGACTCCTGTCATGGCAGACTCCTTACCAGCGGCCCTAAGCTCCGCACCAAATCCGTCGAGCGCCATTGCGTGCAAGCGTTTTTCGATCGCACAGGCCGCAATCTCAACCTCGGGATGCCTTCGTCGTAATACGGACGGCTCGATAGTCGTGGATATCAATCGTTCGAACAAGGCAAACGGCTCCCAGGCGGGGTGCGCCGTCTGCACGTGGCGCTCGGTTGTGCTCGATGCAGATGGCGATCCATGCAATTTAGAGCTGCGCATCGACATCGCTTCGGTCGATGACTCGGCGAACGGAGCGAAGGTCGCCTTCGACGGTACGTTTTTTGAGAAAGGAGGCGGTATATGTCTGGGCTGCGCCGCCGCGAATGCAGACGACACGCAGCCCACCCTCTCATTCACGGCATCGTTGCGGCTGACCAAAGCCGGTACCGATGCCATCGCGGCGGGAGAAGCGTCCCTGCTGTTCTACGCCGTCAGTACCAAAGACACAGACGCTCATTTCGAGAAGCCAGCCGGATCACTCAGCCTTACACGAGGGATAGAGGCAGGCCCTATTGAAATCGATGCCCGCGCGCAAAGCAGGCAACGCATTCTTGCCGACCCGGCGCTTCTCGAAATGGAGTGGAACGGATCCGGAGCCATCGGAATTCTCCCCTCCGCGTTTGACGCCAAGACGCTCCCCCCAAACGACGAACCCATCAACGCAACCATACAAGAAGAGAGCGCGGACAAAGAAGCAGGTGCGGGCGACACGCTGTCGCCGACAAACAGCGTCCCAGCTTCTTTCGAAGCGCCGAATGAGCCCGCTGCCGATCCAAACGATCCCGAGTTCGCGGACAGTCTGGGGCTTGCTGATCCTCAAGAGATCGATGAAGGTAACTGCTGCGTGCTTGCCGCGCTCGACCACACGGAGGTCATCGACGCTGCGAACATCGAAGTTGCCGCCGCCAATCAGCCCGTCCGCAAGTCGGCTATCATCGCATTTCCTGAATCCATCGAAGTCGTCTTTTTGCCATCGGGCGAGGTCGTGGCCCCAACACTGCTCACCTTGTTGGGCGCCAAGAATACTCGAAACGAAATTAAAAAGGTCACGGTTGTCGACCCTGCAACCACCGCCAAGCTGCGTCTATACGCCGTTGCTCCAGACGGAGGCAAGACCTTGGAATTCGATGGTGACACACTCCTAGCTTGGCGACGTCTGGACATTATGCAAGACGTCTCGTATCAGATCGAACTCGAAGGGTTTGATCGTGCCCGCGATGCCAATATCATCGCCGCGGCTATTGAATCCCCGCAGCGGCTTATGACACTGCGCTTTGAATACTATCCCTATGTCCCGACAACCACCTGAGGCTTAAATGCTGCACATCATTCCTAACACCACTTATATAACGTATTAGATGAGTCGCGATGTGCCTCGCATTTCGTTCTGCTACGATTGCCACGTTGGCATCAATACAGGAGGGCTCATGCCGGGCTTGGGAACAATCATCAACGTTGTGCTTTTAGTTGCGGGCGGTCTTTTGGGATTAGCGGGCGGCCGCTTCATCACACCGCGCATCCAAGACACGCTCATGAAAGCATCGGGGCTGTGCGTCCTGTTTATCGGCCTTGGCGGCACCATGCAAAAGATGCTCCTTATCGATGGGAAGGCGCTAGCGACCACCGGCACCACCATGCTCATCGTCTCATTTGCGCTCGGTTCGCTCATCGGCGAGGCCGTCAACTTGGAAGCCGCCATCGAGAACCTTGGCGAATGGCTCAAGCGAAAAACCGGCAGCGAGGGTGACAACGAGTTCACCAACGCCTTTGTCTCGACATCGCTCACGGTGTGCATCGGCGCCATGGCCATCGTGGGCTCGATTCAGGACGGTCTGCTCGGTGACTGGTCAACGCTTGCCTTGAAAGGCGCATTGGACTGCATCATCGTCTGCACCATGACGGCGTCGCTTGGCCGCGGCTGCATTTTCTCCGCCCTGCCCGTCGCCGTGTTCCAGGGGACGATCACGTTGTTTGCCGGCGCGCTCTCCCCCATCATGACCACGGCAGCCCTCGACAGCCTTTCGCTCGTAGGCTCCATGCTCATCTTCTGCGTCGGCGTCAACCTCATCCGTCCTCAGACCTTCCGCACGGCCAATATGCTCCCCTCCGTCGTCATCGCCGTCATCTACGCCCTCCTGTTCTAAATCTATCAACGCAGCGGTATCTCGAACATCTGTTTGATGCTGTGCTATGATATGAGGTCACCGTAGCTGCGTTAGGAGAGGAGAAGCGGTGGCCGACCAGGACATCAAGATGCTCATCGAGCGCATTATGGCCGAGGCCCGGACCCATCAGTCCACCCGCTTCTCAAACGAAATCTACGCAGACGAGCCGATTCTCAAAACCGGCCGACAGATGCAGAATTTCCTCCCCGACCAGTACCGTAAAATGCGCGAGATATCGCGCTGGCAGGATGACCCCAAGGGCGGTGCGGGCCGCTGGCTTTCGGAAGCCGAGCTTTTTTACCGCCAGGGCCTGCTGATGGCCGACTTTGAGGACGACTGTCCCTACAACGGCACCTTTAAGTCGTACTTTCCCACCTACAACGCCATGAGCGACCGACAGCTGCGCGGCTACTTTACCTGGCGCGCCCAAGTGCGCCGCGGGACCGTCGAGGAAACGTCTACGTCCTTTGCCTTTCTGTATCTCTATGAGCTGATTTGCGGCATCGGCGTAGATAATCCGCTCGATGGTTTTAACAAGATCAAGGCCTTTTGGGATGCCTACCGCGCCTTTGAGCCCGGCATCGACCGGTTTGCACGCGTGTGGTTGCAGGACTACGCCGTGTTCCACGGGCTCGACCCCAAGCTGCTTCGTGATTCTAAAACCGTCATGTTCGATAACGCCCTTATCGAGCTGCGGCGCGCGGCACGAGACCTTGTACCGGCACCGGCACCGTCCGACCAGACCCCCAAACGTCGCAAAACCTCCGAGCCCACGCTCCCCCTTCCGCCCGATGAGGTGCGCGAGGAGCGACTCATGGCCGCCATCAACGCCCTCTCCACGTACAACCTAAGTAACTCGCGGCTCGACCGCAGCCACCACCGCGATCTGCGCCACGTGGCATGCGCCGTGTATGTCCGCATGTCGCGCTACTATGACACGCACCGAAAGACCGGCATCGTAGCGAGCTTGTTTGGGGAGGAGACGGCCATGCCCTACACCATGTTTGCCTCGGCCGTATTCTTTGCGCCCGAGCGCCACGAGGACTGCGAATACCGCCTGGATCCCATCCATATCTACCGTTGCCAAAACGGCTTTTGGGAATGTATGCGTATCCATGGTAGTAGGCAAAAGAGCAGCAAGCTCGGTGAAATGATGCGCGCCTGCGACCAACGCCTGCGCCTGGCGCTGGACCCCGCCCATCCCCTTAAGGAAGAAAAGGTCCCCAAATATCTGGCCAAGATTATCGATGACGAGATTGTGGCATGGCTTTCGTGGGACGCCGCACACCAGCCCGTCAAGATCGATATCGACCTGACTCAGCTGGGGCACATTCGGAGCGCCGCTGCGCAAACGCGCGAAGCACTTTTAATCGACGAAGAGCGCGAGGACGATGTGCCCACAGAGGTCGATACGGCGGAATCCGAGCAACCGGAAGCCAAGCCTGCGACCGACGTGATGGCCGAGCCGATCGCGGCGCCTACGGAGCGCAACAAAGCCGACGAGCCAACCATTTCCACCGAACAGTTTGGCGTCGTGGCACCGCTCCTCGCACCGACGCCAGCGGTCGTATCGACTGCACCCGCTGGCACCGCAACCGAACTCGCGCCCGCCGCAGATGCCTTCCTTCGCGCGCTGCTCGAGCAAAACGCAGCGCAAGCGACATTGGCGGTAGTGCAATCGGAGCAGAGCGAGGACATGCTCGTCGACAGCATCAACGAGGCGCTCTTTGACCTGGTGGGCGACACCGTTATTGAATTTGGCTCAGCAGGACCGCAAATTATTGAGGACTACGAAGCAGACGTGAGAGGATACCTAGACCATGAGTGATACCGCATCCGCAGCACCCCGCGTGCCCAAGCGCGTCGCCGCCGTCATTCTCAACTCGCTCAAGGGCGGCGTTGTCCCGCGCATCGGCCTTCCCTATATCACCGTGGGGCGAGAGGTCGAGATCCGTGCTCTGCTCACCGACCTGAGCCTCATCGCCGATGGCGGCGCAAGCTTCCGTTTCCTAGTCGGTCGCTACGGCGCCGGCAAGAGCTTTTTGCTCCAGACCATCCGAACGCATGCCATGGGCGAGGGCTTTGTGGTCGCCGATGCCGACCTTTCCCCTGAGCGCCGCCTACAGGGCGGCCAGGGCCAGGGCCTCGCTACCTATCGCGAGCTCATCCGCAACATATCGACCAAGACGCGCCCCGAGGGCGGCGCGCTCAACCTTATCCTGGATCGCTGGGTCGCCTCGTGTGCCGACGTCGACGAGTCAGTCGTCAATACCCAACTGGCCCCGCTCGAGGAGATGGTCCACGGCTTTGACTTCACCCGCATGCTCCGCCGCTACCGCACGGCAGTATCCGAGGGCGACGAAGAAGCTATGAGTCGGGTGACCAAATGGATTCGCGGCGAATACCGCACCAAGAGCGAAGCGCGAGCCGAGCTAGGCTCCTCGACCATCATCAGCGATGACGACTGGTACGACTACGTTAAGCTCATTGCGCGCTTTTTGGTCTGCAGCGGCTACAAGGGCATGCTGGTGCTCATCGACGAGCTCGTGAATCTGTACAAGATTCCCAACGCGATCACGCGCCAATATAACTACGAGAAGATCCTGACCATGTACAACGACACGCTCCAGGGCAAAGCGCAGTACCTGGGCATGATCATGGGCGGCACGCCAACCTCCATCGAAGACCGCCGCCGCGGCGTCTTTTCCTACGAGGCCCTTCGGAGCCGTCTCGCTCAGGGCCGTTTTGCGCGCGATGACCTCAAAGACATGCTCGCGCCCATCATCCGCCTGCAGCCGCTCACCTACGAGGAGCTGCTGGTGCTCATTGAAAAGCTCATGCAGATCCATGCCGGCTACTTTGGCTGGACGCCCACGCTTACCGAGAACGACTTGGTGGACTTCCTCAAGATTGAGTTTGGCCGCGTGGGAGCCGATACGCACTTGACGCCGCGTGAGGTCATCCGTGACTTTATCGAGCTGCTCGATATCCTGTGTCAAAACCCCGATGCCAACGTGGCCGAGTTGCTGCAAAGCGTCGGCGGCGACGCGTTGGCACCGGCAGCCGCAACAGGCGACACCGGCACCGCAGACGGCGACCGCAACTTCGCCGAATTCACCATCTAGCCTGCCAAAAAGGGACAGGTTTATTTTGGCAGGTTTTATCTGGGCAAACGTCGAGGCATTAATGCAGCAAGCCACTGCCCACCGCGTTGAGAGATTCGTTTTTGAAAGGAGGCCCCGTGAACGCCTTTGACCGATATGCTCCGTTTATCCAAGACTTCATCTACTCCCACGATTGGGAGAGCCTGCGCTCCATTCAGGTTGCGGCGGCAGATGCCATCTTTAACACACAAGACAATGTGCTCCTAACGGCATCCACGGCTTCCGGCAAAACCGAGGCAGCCTTCTTTCCCATCCTGACCGAGTTTTGGGAGAACCCGCCCGCGAGCGTGGGCGCCCTCTACATCGGCCCCCTCAAAGCGCTCATCAATGATCAGTTCGTCCGTCTCAACGACCTCTGCGAAGAGGCCGATATCCCCGTCTGGCACTGGCATGGCGATGTCTCGCAGTCGCACAAGGCTAAGCTCATCAAAAAGCCGAGCGGCATCTTGCAGATTACGCCCGAGTCGCTCGAGGCGCTCCTGATCCATAAGCACATGGCGATTCCGCGCATGTTCTGCGACCTGCGCTATGTGGTCATCGACGAGGTCCATTCGCTCATGCGCGGCGACCGTGGCGGGCAAACGCTCTGCCTTATCGAGCGACTCTCACGCATGGCCGGCGTACAGCCTCGCCGCATTGGCCTTTCCGCTACCATCGGCGACCCCGGACGCACGGGCGCCTTTCTCTCGCAGGGAACGGGACGCGACTGCGTTATCCCCCGTTTTGAGGAACCGCGCCGCGTGTGGCGCATCTCCATGGAGCACTTCTACAACTCGGGCCCCCAGGCACAGCAGCGGGGATTCATGGGCACAGATCCTCAAGAGGCCGAAGTACTCGTGTGCGAGCGCATCGAGGCAGCGGCGCCCGCGGCGCTGCCCGCATCCGAACAAGACATGCGCCACAGCGGACAGCTCACACAGGAGGAGCGCCGTCAACGTCGTGAGCGGGCACGGGGCAAGGCCGCTCCCAAGGACCGCCGAACTTCCTCGGCCCCCGAGGGCGAAGTCGACATCCCCCGAGCACCCGAACAGGCACTCCTCAACCCCACCGACACCGCGCCCGAAAACGCCGATCCCGGCATGGGCTATATCTTTGAACACACCCGCGGGCGCAAGTGCCTGGTCTTTGCCAACTCGCGCGAAGAAGCAGAGGCCGTATGCTCCATGCTGCGCAGCTACTGCGAGAGCCGGCACGAGCCCGACCGTTTCCTCATCCATCACGGCAATCTTTCGGCATCGTTGCGCGAGACGGCCGAGGAACTCATGCGCGACGAGGAGCAGGCACAGACAACCGTCACCACCTCCACGCTGGAACTCGGTATCGATATCGGCCGTCTGGAGCGTGCGTTTCAGATCGACGCGCCGTTTACCGTCAGCTCCTTTTTGCAGCGAATGGGCCGCACGGGGCGCCGCGATCTTCCGCCCGAGATGTGGTTTGTCATGCGCGAGGAGGAACCCGAGCCGCGCACGATGATGCCCGAGACCATTCCGTGGAAGCTCCTGCAGGGCATCGCGCTCGTACAACTCTATCGCGAGGAAAAGTGGGTCGAGCCGCCCGAGCTCGATCGACTCCCCTACAGCCTGCTCTACCACCAGACTATGTCGACGCTTGCCAGCACCGGCGAACTCACGCCGGCAGAGCTTGCCCAGCGCGTGCTCACACTCAGCTATTTCCATCGCATCTCGGCCGATGACTATCGCGTGTTGCTGCGTCACCTCATTAAGATCGACCATATCCAAGTCACCGAGGGCGGCGGGCTCATCGTGGGTCTCGCGGGCGAGCGCATCATCAACAACTTTAAGTTCTACGCCGTGTTCCAGGAAAACGAGGAGTTCACCGTTCGCAGCGAATCGGCCGAGCTGGGCACGATTGTCAACCCGCCCCCGCCCGGTGAGCGCATTGCCATCGCCGGCCATTGCTGGATTGTCGAGGAAGTGGACTGGAAGCGTCACACCGTCTTTGCCACGCAGGTCAAGGGCCGGGTGCCGGCCTACTTTGGCGACTGCCCCGGCGACATCAATACACACGTACTCGAGCGTATGCGCAAGGCGCTCAACGAGCACGCGGCGTATCCGTACCTGATGGGTAACGCGCGGGCCCGTCTGGCGCAGGCTCGCCATACGGCCGAGATTTCGGGCGCGGGAACTAAGCCGCTCATCAACCTGGGTGGCGACACCTGGGTGCTCTTCCCCTGGCTGGGCAGCTACGCTTTTTTGGCACTCGAGCGCATGCTCAAGATTAAATGTGCCGCGGAGCTGGGCCTTCGCGGACTCGACCCGTCGCGCCCGTACTTTATGCAATTTAAGATGAAGGCCGACGAGGAGACATTCTTTGAGGTGCTCGCCGCCGAGGCCGAGAAGGACTTCGACCCCATCGAGCTCGTCTATCCCGGCGAGGTGCCTTACTTTGACCGCTACGACGAGTTTGTTCCCGAAGAGCTCGTGCGCAAGGGCTTTGCCGAAGGCGTGCTCGACATCGAAGGCATGAAGCAGCGCGTTCTCGACTGGCGCGACCACGCCTAAGACCAATCTTTTTGGCACGGGGTTTGTTAACCAGTCTTTTTGGAACGGGGCTATTTTAGCTACTTAATGTCGTCCAACGATTTCGATGGACCGCAAATAAGATCAATCTCGTATGCAGTAGCCGTCAAAATGGCCCCTCCCCTGCAAAAACAAAAGGTAACCGGAAGAAGACCCCCTGTCTTTACGGGCAAAAAGGGATAGAACAGTAAAGTACACCTGTCGCGTAATGTGCTTAATATTCAGGGATTAGATTTGCTAAGCAGAGCTGCAACCACCAATCGTTGTAATTTTAACGTTACAGGAAAAGCCTAATTCCTTCATAGTGCCAAACCCGCAGAGTAAATTGCCGACTGCAGTACCAAAAAAACTAAAACCCATCGCGTTCCACGACCTGAGTTTTCAACATATTGTGAATTGCATTAAGGGGAAGTTTCCCGCATCCACGTCTAGTGCAGACGTAGACGGGAAGCCGCAATTATAAGTCACTAGTCTGGGGCAGGATTAAACGGTTCATCCCTGGTAAGATATAGCAATCTTCGCCCGAGACCATTACTATTCCGCAAGCATCGATAAAACGCTGATATTCCTCGGCATTAAGGCCCACCGATTCAAAGCTAACGCGTACACCCGTAGCCATCAAGAAGGCTCGAAACTTCTGGCAGCTCGTCAATCGATACATCAATTCTTGAAGGCATGTATTCCACCAATTTTTAATGAAACAACGGCGGTAATCGCTATCGCCATCGCGCCAATAACACCGAGCGCTATCTGAATGGGATATAACCCCAACACATATCCAAATATGGAGAAAAACATTGCAGAAAAGAGGGCCCTTACCAGAGACGCGGCGGAAAGGATCGTCGCACGGAGATCGTCCGCTATCCCGTCTTGGATTAAGTTTTCCGAAGTGATGTACACCACTTCTGGGAGGAAACAAAGCACCATGCTAAGGCCAAACAAACACAAAGGATTTGAAGCGAACCACGGAAGAATCAAGAAAAGGCCCGCCTCGATTAGCATCGAGCCGAGCATGGTATTTCTTTTCCCAAAACGCGATGAGAAGAAATCTGCCGCAATGTAGGCCGTCGCATTTACTGCATAGGATGCACCGAAAAAGATTCCTATTATGGAGACGGGAGCATGAAACGCGTCGAATACCAACTGATTCAAGTTGTAATAACTCCCGTAGAATCCGTCGAGCATGCTTGTGCCGATTAGGAGAAGCAATATAGCAAAAGCGGATTCTCCAACGCACCAGGTTTCGCGTCTGAAGATCTTGGCTACGTCAAACCTTTCCTCCCCAGAGCTTTCAGAACGGGTCGTTTCCGTCCTCTCAATGGGATACAGAAGGGAAAGCTGCAGAAGATAGAAAACGGAAACGCATACGTAGAGGGCACTCCAAGATACTTGGGCAATGAATGATCCAAGTACGATTGCCACTCCCGTCGCGATTGATTGCGCGGCAAGCAGCCGAGCGTTGATGGTGAGGAAGCGCTCTCCTTGACCGGCATTTCGGGCAATTTCATATAAAAGTGCTTGTTCGGATCCCGATTGAAGGGAGTAGGCGAGTGCCTCAACAAGGGAAAGCGCGACGAGAAAGGGGCCTGAGAGCAACAGCACGCCAGCCGTATGGAAGAAAAGCAGCAGCACGCCCACTTGAATCGAGAACTTCTTTCCAAAGAAATCGCCTATCAGCCCTGTTGGCAGCTCGAGGACGACCGTCGCAATGTTAAACAGGGCTTGATAAAGCGCGATTTCCGTGACAGACATTCCTTTCTCCGCAAGGAAAAGTAGAAACACTCCCCGATTTAAAACAAATCCCGCGAGAATGAAAAAGGCGGAATAGATGTGCAGTTGCGTAGTGGCTTGCTTGTTCATTTGGCACTTCCAATGACATTTTTGGCCTAGCGGGCGGAATCAACCGAAGAAGAAGCGAGTTGGCACCGGGCGTCCAGATGCGTCATGCTGAAAATAGATGAAGCGCATGGTTGACAAAACCATAGAGCCCGTCACAAATTGACTACTCCCAACGCTAGTCGTGGAGTGCAGTGCCGAGGAAATCGGTGTCGAAGGGCACGGCTTCGGCAAAGGCGTAGTCGCCGTCGCTGGCAATGAGCAGGTAGTTTTCCTCGCCGCCGAACTCCGCGTCGCCGCAGGGAATCACCCAAGCGTGGTCGAACACCTCGAGCGCCGTGGCAGCGCAATCGCGCAGAAACGTCACATCGCTCCCCTCGTTCGCGCTCACGATATTGGCCACATAGATGCCGTCCGGGTTCAAGCTGCCCCGCACCAGACGTAGCGCCTCAACGGTTGCCAGCTCGCGCACGGGCTCGGCACCGCCAAAGCAATCGCTCACGACCACGTCGTAGCGGCGATGCCCCACACTCGTCACGCCCAGATACGATCGCGCCTCGGCGGTAATCACCCGCAGGCGATCACCAACCGTGCGCTCCAGCTCGTCTAGGTAGAACCAGCGGCGCGCCAGGCGCGTAATCTCTCCGTCATACTCGATGACGTCCATGCGCAAGCCCTCGTGCGACATCAGAGCGAACTTAGGATAGGCAAACCCGCCGCCGCCCAGCATGAGCATACGGTCGATACCATGCCCGTAAGCATCACGCATTGCGTCTTCGGCCTCGAACACATCGTCAAATGCGCGATAGTACGCAAAGACGGGCTCCGCCCAACGCTCGTCAACGTAGCTTGCGCTTTGGTAGACGCCGCCTTGCACCAACACGCGAATCTCATCGCCGCCCTCATCGTGCACGCGTTTCACACGCGCCAGCCCATTGCGGGTTCGCGCGACCTGCAGACAGGCAGCACGAGCAGCGACAGCGGCCGCACCAAGCGCCGCGGCTCCCAGAGCAACGCCGGCAACGACGCCGGCAGAAACACTCGGCTTGTTCATCTAGAGCTCCTTTTGCAGATAAAGGCCATGGTCATAAAATCCAAGATGGCGATAGTACTCGCGTGTGCCAATCGCGCTAATCACGTTGATGCGTGCATAACCCGCATCCCGGGCGATCTCGCACGCATGCTCTACGAGCAAACGCCCCAACCCGTGATGCTGCGCCGCCTGGCCTTGATCCCCCACGCGCGCCGCCATGCCATACACGTGCACCTCGCGAATCATCGCCTCCTCCGGCGTCGTCGGCAGCTCGTCCGCGTGCGTGGCAACAAACGAACGGTCGGGCAGCGACAGGCGCAAAAAGCCGGCGATCTTGCCTTCGGGAGTCACCCACTGCAAAAAGCGCTCGTGCGTCACCGGCGTCTCGTACGTCACTTCCTCGTCAAGGGTCAACTCATCCAGGTCGGCACCCGCCGTGCTGATCTCGCGATAGCGAATCTCACGCACCGTCGCACCGTCGCCCCGAGCAGCCAGGCGGTTCTCAACGAGCTGACGCAGGTTAGGTTTCTTGTTGCCCACCATAATGTCGTCAGAACTAAAGTCGCGGATCATGCGACTGATGCGGCAGAACGCCGGCGTCACCACGATGTCATCGGCCAACACATCGAGCAGCTCTTCCTCGGTATAGGGGCGCCACTCGCCGCGCTCGTAACAGCCCACCAGACGCGAACCCTCGATGAGCGCGCACGGGTAGATCTTGACTTCGTCGGGCATAAAGGCCCCCTCGGTCATAAAGCACTCGTAGTCGCACTTGTCCCCCTCGGGCGTGGCACCCAGCAAGTTGAGCATAAAATGCGCGTGGATCTTAAAGCCAAACAGGCGCGCAAGCGAAAACGCCCGCTCAATCTGTGCCACCGAAATGCGACGCTCGTTGATATCGAGCAGGTGCTGGTCGAGGCTCTGGATACCCATCTGAATCTTGGTGCAGCCCAGGCGGCGAATGAGCGCGAGGGTCTGCGGTGTTACGGCATCGGGGCGCGTCTCGATAACGAGCCCCACCACGCGATGCTTCGCCGTCTCGTTGATGCGCTGCTGACGCTCGAGCTCCTCCATCGTTGCCGTCTGCCACTCAGTGACCTTGTCCCACGGCGTACCGGGGCCGTACAGACGACGCACCGCGCGGTTATAGCCACCCACGGCAGCATCCACACGCCCCTGCTCGTCGGCAACACCGCTCGCAAGCTCGGCCTCGTCGGTCGCAATACCGGCAGCCCGATAGCGCTCGCGGCGCTCCGCCACCACCGGCGGCAGCGCATCGGCGGGAGCGTCATCGAGCAGGCGCCCCGCCTCGGCACGGCTGATGCCCGGACGCGCCAACATGGGGTTTGCCGCCACGCCGGCGACGGCATCGTCATTGAGCGCACGGAAAAGCTCCGACATAAACCACGTTTGATACCCTTGCGGATAGTCGCTCCAGGTACCGCCGAGCACAATGAGCTCGATCTTATCGGTCGCATGCCCCATTTGCGAAAGCGCCGTCAAACGGGCACTCACCTGCAGATACGGGTCGAAGCAGTTTTGCTCCGCACGGGCGCACGCCGGCTCGGCATGCAGATAGCTTTTAGGCATGCGCAGATCGTTGGGGCAAAACAGGCAATCGCCCGAGCACGGCCACGGCTTGGTGATAACGGTAATGGTCGCCACGCCCGAAGCCGTGCGACGAGGCTTCATGCGAAGCACCTGCAGCAGCTGACGCTCCAGCTCGGGATTGACATTCCATGCCGCCCAACGCGCCGGTTCCTCACGCTTCACCCGCTGGTAAAACGGCAGCAGGCGACGCTTGGCCAAATCGCGCTTATCAGCGCCCTCGCGGCGCGCCTCGGCATGTATCAGTTTGACGAGCGCTTTGTCGTCCACGGTCTCACCGCGACGCAGAGCGTCGAGTATGTTCAAGATAATCTGTTCCATGTCCCCATTGTAAAGGCAAAGGCGCCGAAGCCGACCGCGGCCCCGACGCCTTCATCAAACAGCGCATCTAAGCATCTATGTTTGCGGACTTAGCCCGCCGTCGTCACTCCGGATCAAACGACATGTCGCCCGAACCGACCTTAAAACGATACGTGGCAGACTTATCACCGTTGTCGAATTCATGATTCAATATGGTCTCGCCGTCGTAGCCAAGCGGAAGGAAATCGCTCTCGAAGTCACCGCTGCCCACAGTTAGGCTCGCCTTAAAGCCCGTCGAGTTCGGAACCGTTATCTCCACGTCGCCCGAGCCCACACTCACGTCCATCGACTTCGCGGGGGCCTGATAGAGCTCGAACGTCACATCGCCCGAACCGACCTCGGCATTCAGGGTATCGGTCACGGTGCCAGTAAACTCAACATCTCCCGAGTCCAAAGTCAGGTTGAGGTCATGGCACGCAATGCCCGCGACCGTCAGATCACCCGATCCCACCTTGGCCGTAATGCCGACCAGGTTATCGGCAACTTCGCGCGGCAGTTCGACGGTAACCGTGCGGTCAATGGCGCGCTCGTCATCGCAATCGAACTGGCGAATCTTGAGCGTAGAGCCCTTGATTTCGGCCAGGTTCTGGGTTGCCGCATCGAAGGCAACGGTCCCCGTTGCCACGCGACCGCTTTCAATTACGCGCACCGGCCCGCCGGAGACGTGTTTGACCTCGACCGTGCCCGACGTCACATCCAGGTCAAGCGATGTGAACGCGTCGGCATCAAACGTTTCGCTCGAAAGTTGCTGAGGCCGAGCGGAATAGCTGCCGTCGTCCAAGAGATTGCCCTCGTCAACCGCATCGTCCATACCAGACAAGCCGGATACGACATCGTCGAGATCCCACGGGCCATCAAAATGAATCAAAGTCCGCGAAATGCCAAAAACAAGCCCGATGATGAGCACAAACGCTCCGATGCCAACGCCCAGACGCAGCTTGGATTCATGCGAAAGCTTCATCATTCGTCACCCTCTTTGGCACACGGCTCAGCGGTGGCTGCGGTAGCCACGTCAGCATCAGGTTCCGCAGAAGTATCCTTCCCCTGGGCCTTGACCGCGACCGGCGCCGGACCAACCTGGATATCCCCGCGCGCCCAATCGCCATCGAGCGCACGCGCCACCCAGTGATAGATGGGAATCGTAAAGAAGATCAGTGCGGGAAAAGGGCTGGCACCAACCAGGAACATCAGCAAAAAGAACAGCAGCCAGCACACGGCCCAATACGGGAACGACTGGAAGGGGCCCTTCACCGGAGTCGGAGCGGCCGCGCCGCCGCCCGTCACCTGCGCCGTCGCGGCATTGGCGGCCTGCGCACTCCAGCTTGCCGCTTGCGCCGCCTTAGCCGCAGCATCACTCGCCTGTGTTGCCGCCTCAGTCGCACGCGCCGCTGCCTCATGGGTGCGGGCACGTTCCGCCGCCTCGGCCTCGCGCTGGCGGGCGCGGTCCTCGTTCTCAAACTCGATATCGTCCTCGATCTCGTCGCTCGGATTGAGCAGCTCGTCCAGACTCACGCCATAAAGCTTGGCGAGCGAGATCAGGTTCTCGGTATCGGGCGAGCTCTCCGCGCGCTCCCATTTGCTGACCGCCTGGCGCGACAGCCCCAGCTTTCGCGCCAGCCCTTCTTGGCTAAAGCCTTTGCTGCGGCGAAGGTCGGCGAGCCGCTGCGCAGTTTCTACATTCATGGTTCCTCCTATGTGATGCCAGCCGTGCCGCCGGACCGTTTTTGTTCTTAAGGCGCCTTGCACAGTTAAAAATCTATCCGCCACCGCCAAAAGCATGCCACCTATTCTAGTGAGATTTTTGACAACCGGCGGTTGCGGGTGCATGTGAGCTGCGAAAATGTGTCCAAACAAAGCAATGACCCGTAGCTCGGTTGTCCCCGTTGCGGCGATAACGGTAGTATGGTCGTACTGTTTATTCCGCACCGCCAACGGAGGGAGTCCCGCGCCGTGAACCGCGATTTCGCCTCATCGCTCATCCAGCTCAACAACACTTTCTATCGCGAGCACTCCGCCTCCTTCTCCGATACGCGCCAGGCCCCGTGGCCCGGCTGGGTGCGCACCATGGACATCGCGCTCGGGCAGCTCAACGCCGCCACGATCGAGCATCCCGTCCGCGTCTTCGATCTTGCCTGCGGCAATATGCGATTCGAGAACTTTGCCGCCGGCGGCGCACTTGCCGCCAAGGGCGTCGACGGCGCAAATCCCTCGGCAGATGCCAGTTGCCCGTTTGAGTTCTATGGTGTCGACTCGTGTCAAGATTTGGCTATCGATGCACATGGCCACGCCCTGCGCATTCCCAACCTGCACTTCCAGGAGCTCGACGTGCTCGACGCCCTCATGATGCTCAACCCCGCCGAGACGCCCGACGTGCTTTTCGACGCCCCGCTCGCCGACATCTCGGTCTGCTTTGGCTTTATGCACCACGTGCCGTCGTGCGAGTACCGCGTACGCGTACTCGACGCCTTGGTGCGGCAGACGCGCCCGGGCGGCATCATCGCCATCAGCTTTTGGGAGTTTATGAACGACGAGCGCATGGCGCGCAAGGCCGTTCGAGCCGAAGCCCGCGCCGAGCTCACCCCGCCGTTTGAGGGTTACGATTCCGCGCAGTTTGAAGCCGGCGACCACCTCATTGGCTGGCAAAACGACCGCCACGCCTACCGCTATTGCCATCACTTTGACGATCAGCAGATCACCGACCTGGTGCGCGGCGTCCGTACGTTCTACAAAAGCGGCGAGGTCCCCGTGCGCGAGCTTGAGCGCTTCCATGCCGACGGTCGCAGCGGCGAGCTCAACCGCTATGTGATTCTCAAGCGTCTGTAGGCACCGACGACTCGCCGCCGAGCCGCACCGCATCTTTCGGGCAAACTATGCCCACCCTTTTTCAACCCATTGACGGAACGCGCAGCTATGCGTTCCATACTTATGACCAAGGAGCCTCATGGGAGCCGTCCACGTTCGCACGCCTAAGAACTTTGTGCTCGAGGAGCGCCTGGAGCGCTACGCCGATGCGATCGAGACGAACCCCGAGGCTTATGCCGGAGATTGGCGCAAGGCCTGTGCTCCCGCAGGCAGCAAGCCCTTCGAACACCTTCACCTGGATCTTGGCTGTGGCAAGGGAACGTACCTTGTAGAACGCGCGGCCCACGAGCCAAACACCCTCTTTATCGGTATGGACCAGGAGCCCATCTGCATCGCCTATGCCGCACAGAAAATCTGCGAACAGGAACTGACCAACGCACTCGTCCTGCCCCGAGGCGCCGCATCGCTGCCGCAGCTGTTTGACACAGGCGAGCTCGATGCCATCACCATCAACTTTCCCACGCCGCAGCCCAAGGCCAAGTACGCCAAAAAACGACTCGTCCATGTCCACCATCTGATGCTCTACCGCCCGCTCTTTTCAGCCGGCGCTACCGTCACACTGCGCAGCGACAGCAAGCCGTTGCGCGATTACGCCCTGGGACAGTTTGCCGCGGCCGGCTACGATACGCTTTGGGTAAGCGACGACGTCCGCCGCGACCATCCCGAGCATCCCGAGACCGAGTACGAGCGCCGCACGCGCGAGATGGGTGCCGCCGTCTATGGCATTTGCGCCACACCTGGAGCGCAGCCCAGCGATGAACAGCTCGCGGCGGGCCGCGCGCAGGAGCAAAGCCTAGCCTGCTACCTGCCCGATAACCTCGATGAGCTCGCCTATGTGCCTCTGGGCATGGAAGAGGCCGTCGAGAACTTTAGAAACCGTGCCCGCAAGGGCAAGAAGCGTCTACCGCAAGAGTCCTAGGGGCTTCTGATGGTCGCGGCGTTGGCAAACAAGCGCAAATAGGCTCCAGCGAACGGCCCTCAAACCTAAGTGAGTAGACTATTTTGCAATAGCCAAGCACAGCCCGCATAGCGAAACATAAAAGTGCAGGTAGAACCCTTGCGCAAAAGCCATGTGCTCGCAATATCGCAAAAAGTCTACTCACTTAGCTAGCGACTACACTAAACGGCTGGGCAGAACGCCCATTTCCTGCATTTTCTCGCGCGCTGGCACCCCACGCCGCCGCTACGCCATAATAGTTGGCGGACAATCGCGAGAGAAAGCAACCACATGGCACAGACCACGACAGATACCGCCGCCAGCACCGTCTCCGGCGCCGGCGCTGCCAGCTCATTCTCGGGCGGCACGGGAACCGAGGCAGAGTTCGGTTCGCTCGGTGCGCTCTCCCCCACCTGGTGGGAGCCCGAGGACGGCAGTGAGCCCGAACCGTGGCTCACGCCCGACCAAGCCTTCGAACGCTTCTTTGAATGGACGAGCGACCGCGGCATTGAGCTGTGGGATCACCAAGAAGAGGCCCTCATGGATCTGGCTGCCGGTGATCACGTCATTTTGGGAACACCGACCGGATCGGGCAAGTCGCTTGTCGCGCTGGGCATGCTCTTTATGGGCATGGCACAGGGCAAGCGCTGCTACTACACGGCCCCTATCAAGGCTCTGGTCAGCGAGAAGTTTTTCGACCTGGTACAGGTGCTTGGCCGCGATAACGTCGGCATGATCACCGGCGATACGCATATCAACACCAAGGCGCCCGTCATCTGCTGCACGGCCGAAATCCTTGCCAACGATGCACTGCGCGAGGGCGAGGGCGCTGACGTGGGCTGCGTGGCCATGGACGAGTTCCACTACTTTGCCGACCCCGACCGCGGCTGGGCCTGGCAGGTGCCGCTGCTCACCCTACCCCACGCGCAGTTTATGCTCATGAGCGCCACGCTCGGCGATGTCACCGCCATCGCCGCCTCACTCGAGGAACACACCGGCACTGCTTGCGACTTGGTTGTCGATGCCCCACGTCCCGTTCCGCTGAGCTACGACTATGTGACGACCTCCCTCGAGGGCACGGTCGAGCTCGCCATGCGCCGTGGCGAGGCCCCGCTTTATATCGTGCACTTTAGCCAGGATGCCGCCCTTGCGACGGCGCAGTCGCTCGCCAATTTTGGCATTGCCAGCAAGGAGCAGCGCGAGGCCATCAAAGAAGCAGCAAAGGGAACGAGCTTCTCGACGGCCTTTGGCAAGATTCTCAAACGCCTGCTTGGATGCGGCGTCGGCGTGCACCATGCTGGCATGTTGCCGCGCTATCGTCTGCTGGTCGAGCGCTTGGCGCAGCAGGGCCTACTGCCCGTCATTTGCGGCACCGATACACTCGGCGTCGGCATCAACGTGCCCATCCATACCGTGGTGCTCACCGCGCTCACCAAGTTTGACGGCTACAAGATGCGTCGCCTGCGCGCCCGCGAGTTCCATCAGATCGCCGGTCGCGCCGGTCGCTCTGGCTTTGATACCGAGGGCATGGTCATCGCCGAGGCCCCGGAGCACGAGATCGAGAACGCCAAGCTCATGGCCAAGGCGGGCGACGACCCCAAGAAGCTCCGCAAGATTAAAAAGAAGAAGGCCCCCGAGGGCTTTGTCACCTGGAACAAGCAGACCTTTGAGCGCCTGATCGAGACGCAGCCCGAAACGCTCAAGCCACGCCTTCGCATCACACACTCCATGGTGATTAGCGTGGTCGAGCAGGGCGGCGACGCTCGCGCCCGCGTGCACGACCTCATCGAGACGAGCTTGCAGGCCCCCGAGGAAAAGGCCAAGCTCGAAGTTCGCGCCGACGAGATCTTCGCAACGCTCATCGACTCCGGCGTCGTCGTTCGCACCGAGGTGCCGCCCGCACCTGACGCCCCGGCTGACGCCGCACCAGACATCGACTACGCGCTGACGGTCGATCTGCCCGAGGACTTCGCACTCGATCAGCCGCTCTCGCCGTTTTTGCTTGCCGCGTTGGAGCTGCTCGACCCCGAGAGTGAGACCTATACCATGGATCTGATCTCGATGGTCGAGGCTACGCTCGAGGATCCCAAGCAGGTGCTGCGCGCACAGGAGCGCGCAGCACGTGATCGTGCTATGGCCGAGATGAAGGCCGACGGCGTCGACTATGAGGAGCGTCTGGAGCGCATTCAGGACGTCACCTACGAAAAGCCGCTCGAGGATTTGCTCGACGCCGCCTTTGACAAGTACTGCCAGGAAGTGCCTTGGGCAAACGACTACCAGCTCTCTCCCAAGAGTGTCCTGCGCGATATGCTGGAAAGCGCGAGCGATTTTAAGGGTTACATTCAAAAGCTCGGCATCGCCCGCTCCGAGGGCATTTTACTGCGCTACCTGGCAGAGGCCTACCGTTCACTCGACCGTACCGTGCCCATCGAGAAGCGCGACGAGCGCCTGCGCGACATTATCTCGTGGCTGGGCTTTGTGGTGCGCTCGGTGGACTCGAGCCTGGTGGACGAGTGGGAGAACGCCGGCAACCCGGCAGCCCTCGATGCTGCGCCGCCGCAGGGCATCGACGAGGTCGTGGCGGACCGTCGCGGCTGCACGCTGTTGGTGCGCAACGCGCTCTTCCGCCGCGTGACCCTTGCCGCCCGCGAACACGTTCGCGACCTGGGCGAGCTCGACGACGACTGGGGCATGAGCGAGATCCGCTGGCAAAAAGCGCTCGACGCTTACCACGAGCAGCATGAGGAGATCCTCACCGACGGAGATGCCCGCAGCGCAGCAATGTTTTCCATCGATGAGTCCGATGAGAAGACCGCACACGTATGGCATGTGCACCAGATCTTTGCTGACGAGGATGGCGACCACGACTTTGGCATCATGGGCGATGTCGACCTGGACGCCACGCAAGACGGCGGCGAGGTCATCTTCAAAAACTACCGTGTCGGCTTTATCGAGGACCTGCTCGAGAACTAGCCGAACATACTGGAACGAAATAAGCGGGGCCGTTGGCAATATCGCCAGCGGCCCCGCTTTTGCACTATACGCTATGCCTTACTCGGCATCCTCGACCTCATACGAATCCGCCTCGGCGGGCTCATCGTTTGTCTCTGGCGCAGCCCCGCGTGCCTCGTCAAACGCCGCCTTCATGGTCTTGTTGCCCCACGTGAGCTTGCGAATGGTAAGATCGTCGGCCTTCTTGTTGGCTAGGCGCAGATTGTTCTCGGAGGACAGCAACGCCTCCTTGGTTTTCTGCAGATGGCTAATCGTCTTGTCGATCTCATCGATTGCCGTTTGGAACTTGCGACTCGCGATCTCGTAGTTGCGGCCAAAATCGTTCTTGAACTTCTCCATCTTGGCTTCGAAGTTCGTGACATCGATATTCTGCTGCTTGTACTCCGACAGCTCCTGCTTATAGCGCAGCGAACCCATGGCGGCGTTGCGAAGAAGTGTAATCATGGGAATGAAAAACTGTGGGCGAATCACGTACATCTTCTCGTAGCGATAGCTCACGTCGACTATCCCTGCGTTATAGAGCTCGCTCTCGGGCTCGAGCAGCGTGCAGAGCACCGCGTACTCACAGCCTTTCTGGCGACGATCGTGATCGAGTTTCTTAAAGAAGTCCTCGTTTTTATGCTTGGTCGCGGTCTCGTCGTTCTCGTTTTTCATCTCGAACATAATCGAAATGACCTCGTTACCGCTCGCGTCGCGCTCGCGGAAGATAAAGTCGCCCTTGGTACCCTCGGACGCATCGTTATCTTTCTCGAAGTACGCGTTGGGAAACGCCGTCATGCGCAGACGGTTGAACTCGGTCTCGCAGTGCTGCTCGAGCGACTCGCCCACCATCTTGGTGGACAGACGGACCTTCATGTCCTTAAGGCGCTCGATCTCTTCATCCTTATAGCGAATCAGGTCATCGCTCGCACGCTTGGCCTGCGCAAGCTCGAGCTCGTGTGCCGCTTTGACCTGTTCCTCGCGAGAATCGCGCACCGCCAGCTCGCTCGTCAGTTTGGCACGCGCCTCATCGCGCTCTCGCTCCGCCGCGGCGACCGCCTCTGACAGGTTCATTTTTGCCATCAGCTCCTGCTCGCGCAGCTGGGCACGCAGCCCCTCGGCCTCTTGCTCGGACTGTGCCTTAGCGGCAGAAAACTTCTCCTGCACCTTCGCGCGATAGTCAGTAAGCGCGCGCTCGGCCTCACTGCGAGCGGCATCGAGTTCGCGTTTCGACTCAGCCGCAGCGGCGGCAAGCGCCATCTCCTGGGCTTTATCCGCCGCGGAGAGCTTTGCCTGCAATTCGGCAATCTGCGCATCGCGTGCGGCTAAATCGTTTTGAGCAGCGTTACGCGCCGCCGACTCGACGAGCTTGGCTTCGTCATCCTTGCGTCCCAGCTGCGCGCGCAAATTGTCGATCTCGCGCTGAAGCTCAGCATTCTCTTTTTGAGCATTGGCTCGTGCCTCAACCGCCGCGCGCTGGCTTGCACTCTCGCGCTCTGCGGCAGCGCCTTCGAGCTTAGCGCGCAGCTCGGCAAGCTCAGCATCGCGCTTGGCAACCTCTTGCGCCAGTTTCTGATCCGCAGTGTTCTTCTGCTCGACAAGCTGGGCATTGCGCTGAGACTCTGCCTGTTGCAAGGCAGCCGTCGAACGCGAGCGCTCAAGCTCCAGCGCCTGCTCGCCCTCGCGCTGGACTGCCTTCACACGCTCGTCCAGGTCGCGCGAAAACTCGGCATCGCGTACTTGCTTGACGATATCCGCATAGCCGGATGCATCGACCTTAAAAACTTCGCCGCAATGCGGGCACTTGATCTCGTTCATAGCAGCTCCTCGATGGACGCAAATTTCGACCGCCTACACTCTACCGCGCCGCACGGACAAAAAAGGCGCCGCTGCCATAATGGCAACGGCGCCAGAGCCACCACAAAGGTGCCTGTCCCCTTTGTGGTGGCTCTGGCGCCCTATAACCCAAAGAAGCTAAGAATCTGATCGCGGCTTACGGGCTTGTACTCGTTGGCATCGAGACCGACATCGTAGCGAAAGATAGGGCGCTCGCGATCGCGGTTGCGCACGTTGGTGCGGTCTCCCCTGCTGTGGATATGCCCATGCAGCATAATGGCGCCACGTGCCTTGCCGTTCCAGCTGAGCATGGGGTAGTGGCTCATAACCAGACGATGGCCCTTGGCATAGCCGGGAGCAATCTCCAGGTAATCGCGCACGTCTTCCCAAATCTGCGGTACGTCGGGATCTTCCCAGTCGCCGTCATGGTTACCACGGATGAGCGCCACGTTCTGACATTCGATACGCTCGCGCAGACGCACCGCCTCCGCCAGGGGCAAACGATAGGTAAAGTCTCCCAAGATATAGAGACGGTCGTCCGCCGCCACGCACTCATTGACGGCATCGATGACCTTGCGGTTCATCTCCTCGACCGAATCAAACGGCCGATCCATATCGTGCAAGATATTCGTATCGCCCAGGTGCAGGTCGGCGGTAAACCACATCATCGTCTATGTCCTCATTTCGCAACGCGTCAAACTCGTGCTAAGTATACAGACACAGCGATACGGCGGTTAGCCAAAGAGCCCGCCGAACAGGCCGCGGCGGCGTTTGTCTTGCTTTTTCGAAGCGTCACCCTAAGTTTTCTTGTCCCGCCGTTTCTTACGGTCCTGTTCCAGATCATCGTCGTCGAGCAGCAGATCCCACTCAAACGGATCATCCGTAAAATCGAACAGGTCATCGTCGTCAAACATGGCAGCTTCCCTTACCGACTAGCGAGCATCCACCACATAGAGCCCAACGCGCACCTGATGCCACGGACTGCGCTCGGGGGCAACCTGTTGCACACGGGCCTCAAATACGTCCTCGTGGCCGTAATACATCATCAAGGACAGTGGGCCGACCTCGTTTCCCGGAACGTAGCCAAGTTTGGTCTTGCCATAGTAGATCGCAACTGCCTCGGGGTCATGGGGATTATCGCGCTCGGCACACAGCGTCAGTTTATCGCCCGCTTTAAGATCGCCTAGGACCAAAGCGCCATCGCCATACTGAAATCCTGCAATGTGAAATGACAGAAGAACACGTGAAGGCTCGTACATAGCAACTCCCCTAACGGCCAGATAAACCGGCGCTTAACCTTATTGAGAAGTCTACGAACTCGTGCGGACACAAATTCATCCTGCCTGCGCCTTTCGACCGTTTGTCGCTACGCCATCTGATTCTAATGCACAAACATGCGCACGAATTTGTGCTTCCAGCTTGCGTAGGGCGCATACCGAAACGGCACGTCCAGCCAGGTTGCCTTGTTCACGATGCTCTTCTTGTGGCTAAACGCATCGAAGCTCTCGCGGCCATGGTACTGCCCCATACCGCTCGCACCCATGCCACCAAAGCCCATATGGCTCGTAGCCAAGTGCATAATCGTGTCGTTAACACAGCCGCCGCCAAAGGGCACGTAACGCACAAAGCGCTGCTGAACCGCGCGATCCTGGCTAAAGATATACAGGGCCAGCGGCGTCGGACGATCCGTAATAAACGTCTCGGCCTCGTCTAAGCTCTCAAACGTTAGCACCGGTAAGATGGGACCGAAAATCTCCTCCTGCATCACGGCGTCATCGGGGGACACACCGTCTAGAATCGTCGGCTCAATCTTGAGCGACGACTCGCGCGCCGTGCCTCCCAGCACAACCTTATCGGGGTCGATTAGCCCGCGTACACGCGCAAAATGCTTGGCGTTGACGATATGCCCGTAATCCTCGTTATCGAGCGGATGCTCGCCAAACATACGGCGGACCTCCTCCTTGATGAGGCCCAACAGCTCATCGTGCACGCGCGTATCGACCAGCAGGTAGTCGGGCGCCACGCAGGTCTGCCCCACGTTGAGCCATTTACCAAAGGCGATACGCCGTGCCGCGACCTTCAAGTTTGCCGTCGCATCCACGATGCAGGGACTCTTTCCACCCAGCTCAAGCGTCACGGGCGTAAGGTTTTTACTTGCGCGCTCCATGACGAGCTTGCCGACCGGAACGCTTCCGGTAAAGAAGATTTTGTCCCAGCACTCATCGAGCAGCGCCTCGTTCTCGGCACGCCCGCCTTCGACGACCGTCACCAGGCGCGGATCAAATGCTTCCTCGCAAATCTGCCTGAGCACCGCACTCGAAGCCGGCGCATAGGCACTCGGCTTGATGACCACGGTATTGCCCGCGGCAAGGGCACCGGCAAGCGGCTCGAGCGTCAGCAAAAACGGATAGTTCCAGGGTGCCATGATGAGTGTGACGCCATAGGGCACGGCTTGCGTCTTGCACACGCTCACGGCATTGGCAAGGTCGCACGGACGCAGTCGCGGACGACTCCATCGAACCACATGAGCGATCTGATGACGAATCTCGGAAAGCGACGTGCCGATCTCGCACATATAGGCCTCGTCATGCGACTTTCCCAAATCGGTCTTGAGCGCATGGGCGATATCGGTCTCGTGTGCCCGCACCGCCTCGCGCAGGCGCACGAGGGCGCGGCGGCGAGCATCGACACCAAACGTAGCGTGCGTCTTAAAGTAAGTGCGCTGATCGCCGACGATGCGCGCAATTTCCTCGGTGTTCATGGACCCTCCTAGTTCTCGTCCTCAAACATACCACCTGCAACAACTTCGTACATATGCTCGAGCTCCAGGCGGTCCATTAAAAGAGGAACGGGGTACAGGGGATTGGCCTCGGCATCGGCATGGGCCGCCATTTGCGGAATATCGGAACGGCGAATACCCAAGACATATTTGGGGATTCCCAGGGCCTCGTTCATGCGGTCGACCCAATCGATAAAGGCCTCGGCCGCAAGACTGTCCTGCGCGGTAGCCGGCGCAATGCCCGCCATGCGAGCAAGATCGGCAAGCTTGGGGGCGGCGGCGTCACCATAAGCGCGAAGCATGTGCGGCAGGATGATCGCGTTGGCTAAACCGTGCGGAATTCCGTATCGGCCGCCCAGACTGTGCGCGATGGCATGCACATATCCGACATAGGAGCGGGTAAACGCAACGCCCGCCTTATACGCCGCCGAAAGCATATTGCGGCGCGCACGCATGTCGTCGCCATGCTCATAGGCCTCAAGCAAATTGTCGCGGATGAGCTGGACCGCCTGACGCGCCATCTTGCGCGTGTAGGGCGTGGTGCTACGGCCGATAAAGGCCTCGACAGCATGCGTCAGGGCATCCATACCCGTCTGCCCCGTGATGGACGCCGGCAACCCGCGCGTAAACTCGGGGTCGTGGACTGCAAAACGCGGGATGAGCACAAAGTCGTTAATGGGGTATTTATAGTGCGTCTCGTCATCGGTAATTACCGCCGCGAGCGTGACTTCGCTTCCCGTGCCGGCGGTAGTGGGAACCGCAATAAGCAGCGGCAGAAGACGGTGGACACGCAACAGGCCACGCATCTTGTTGATGGGCTTGTTTGGCTGCGAAATGCGCGCCCCCACGCCCTTGGCGCAGTCCATGGCCGAACCGCCACCAAAGCCGATAATGGCCCGGCAGTCGTTCTCGCGATACAGCACCGCCGCTTCCTCCACATTCGAGACCGTGGGGTTCGCACGCGTTTCGGCATAGACCGTAACGCCAATCCCCTGAGCCGTAAGCGCACGCTCGAGTGATGCCGTGAGCCCCAAACGTGCAATACCAGGGTCTGTCACGATAAGGACCTTCTGGATCGAGCGCTTTTGAAGCACCGCGGGCACATCCTCGGCATGCTCCAAAATGCGCGGCTCGGTATAGGGCAGGATCGGCAATGCAATGCGAAAAACCGTCTGATATGTTCGGCACCAGGCACGACGGGCTAGATGCATAAAGGAAACTCCTTTATTTGTTGATAGGTCAACATTTGCTTGACCGATTGTACTCAGCGGCGGTCAAAGACAGCCTGCCAATCGTTAATCAATCAACATCTTCATATCTCAAAAATGTTTTATTAAAAATCATTCCTAATAGGCTTCACATTTGGTTGCATTTATGGATAATAGAACACGTCAAGACGCACGTCCGGAGAGGGCCCTTACGGGACCGGACGAGCGCACAATCGCCATCGATCGAAAGGATCGAATCATGAAGTTTGTTTGCCCCGTTTGCGGTTATGTGGAAGAGTTCGACGGCGACCAGCTGCCCGAGGATTTTAAGTGCCCCCAGTGCGGCGTTCCCGGTTCTCGTTTCCTGAAGCAGGAGGAGGGCCAGCTCGAGTGGGCTGCCGAGCACGTCGTGGGCGTCGCCAAGATGGAGGGCGTCTCCGAGGACATCGTTGCCGACCTGCGCGCCAACTTTGAGGGCGAGTGCTCCGAGGTCGGTATGTACCTAGCCATGGCTCGCGTCGCTCATCGCGAGGGTTACCCCGAGATCGGCCTGTACTGGGAGAAGGCTGCCCACGAGGAGGCCGAGCACGCCGCTAAGTTCGCCGAGCTCCTGGGCGAGGTCGTGACCGACTCCACCAAGAAGAACCTCGAGATGCGCGTTGAGGCCGAGAACGGCGCCACCGCCGGCAAGACCGATCTTGCCAAGCGCGCCAAGGCCGCTGGTCTCGATGCCATCCACGACACCGTGCACGAGATGGCACGCGACGAGGCTCGCCACGGCAAGGCTTTCGCCGGCCTGCTCAAGCGCTACTTTGGCTAAGCCAGCCGCCTGAGACATAACCTCTAGCTCGATAAGGCCCGGACCGCATGGTTCGGGCCTTTTTCGTGGGCTTATTGCAGCTGTTCTTGAAGAACGATGAGCGACTGAGGGCTCAGGTCGTCGTATTGAATGAGGACGCAAGATGGAGCGCTCTTAGTCGATGCCCGATCACCCGTCCACAGGCAATCGGCGATGTTGACATAGGAAATACGAGCGTCAGCAAGAGCCTTCGCGAAACTCTTCCCCGCTCCGTCCTCGGACAGGGCAACGGTGCAGTAAAGGCCCGCGTCCGCATGTTCAATCGAGACCTCCCCCGTCGGAAACGCTTTCCGCACAAGCGCCGTCAGGCTATCACGCGCCTCGCGAGCACGAACGCGCACGCGGTTCACATGCCGCTCGTAATCACCCGATTCCAGCAAACGAGCCAAAGCGACCTGGTCAACAGAACTCACCGACGAGGCGTAAAAACCAAGGTTGCGCCTAAACCGTTCCATCAGCTCATCGGGCAACACCATGTACGCTAGACGCAATGCCGATGAAAGGCTCTTCGAAAACGTGTTGGTGTAGATAACCGACTGGGCGGCATCGATTGACGCGAGCGCGGGAATCGGCTTGCCGGCAAGGCGAAACTCACAATCAAAGTCATCTTCGATGAGATATCGACCCGGCCGTTCGGCAGCCCAGCTCAGCAGCGCATACCGGCGCGCGATGCTCGTCACCAGGCCGGTCGGATACTGATGGGACGGCATCAGGTGAAGGACATCGGTCCCGCTTTTCTGCAGAGTGCTCAAGTCCACGCCCTCATCATCCAACGGGATATGTCGAACTTTGCAGCCCATAGCCTGATAGATGCGCGTCAGGCGCAAATAGCCCGGGTCCTCAACGGCATACACCTTGTCCGCGCCAAGCAGCTGAACCAACATGGTATCGAGCAGCTGGGCGCCCGCACCGATAACGATGTTGTCGGGGTCGACATTCACACCCCTTGCCCCGCGCAGATGGTGAGCAATTGCGCGTCGTAGCCGAGCGGTGCCCTGCGCTGGCGCGGGCGAGAAGATTTCGCGCTCGTCTTCGGATGCCAGCGTCGCCCGCAGTGCGCTTTGCCAAAGCCGCGCCGCCTCCAAAGCGGAAGGAGAGAGCGCATCGAATCGCTCGACCTGTCCGTTGGCATCATGCGCGCTAGGGCCCACAGAGACGACATCTCGGTCGATGTTCCCCGTAGCCAAAGGCAAAACCGGTGCATCCGGAAGCTCGCAAGCGTAGTAGCCACGCCGCGGCTTTGAGCAAATATAACCCTCGGCAAGTAACTGGCTATATGCATTCTCGATGGTAATGACACTAATTCCCAGATGACTGGCAAAGGCGCGCTTAGACGGAAGATGCTCCCCCGCCGCAATGCGTCCAGCTACAATATCATCTCGAATTTGCTGGTAAACATACTCATAGAGCGATGCTTCGCCGCGTTTTTCCAAATTGTAGTCAAGCATGAGTTTGCCACCTGACCTTATCGAGCTGTTCAATCTGGTATTAGTCTGACCTTGTTATTATCTCGAAAACTGAGTATTTCGCCATACCCAGCTCCCCGATAGGATGTTCCGTCAAGCAATGCACATGCCAACCAAGGGAGCAACCATGGCAGAACAGACCAGCAAGGCCGATCGCGTCAAACTCAATCGCGAGCTCGCGCAGATGCTCAAAGGCGGCGTCATCATGGACGTCACCACGCCCGAGCAGGCACGCATCGCCGAAGAGGCAGGCGCCTGCGCCGTCATGGCACTCGAGCGCATCCCGGCCGACATCCGTGCCGCAGGCGGCGTCTCGCGCATGAGCGACCCCAAGATGATCAAGGGCATCCAAGAGGCAGTCTCCATCCCCGTTATGGCCAAGTGCCGCATCGGCCACATTGTCGAGGCGCAGGTCCTGCAGGCCATCGAGATCGATTACATCGACGAGTCCGAGGTTCTCTCCCCCGCCGATGACGTCTATCACATCGATAAGACCAAGTTTGACGTGCCGTTTGTCTGCGGCGCCCGCGATCTGGGCGAGGCGCTGCGCCGCGTTGCCGAGGGCGCCACGATGATTCGCACCAAGGGCGAGCCGGGCACGGGCGACGTCGTCCAAGCCGTACGCCACATGCGTAAGATCCAAAAGCAGATCTTCGACGTTGTCGCCCTGCGCAATGATGAGCTCTTTGAGGCAGCCAAGCAACTGCAGGTTCCGGTCGAGCTGGTACGCGAGGTTCATGCCACGGGCAAGCTTCCCGTGGTGAACTTTGCCGCCGGCGGCGTAGCGACCCCCGCCGACGCCGCGCTGATGATGCAGCTGGGCGCCGAGGGTGTCTTTGTCGGCTCGGGCATCTTTAAGAGTGGCGACCCCGCCAAGCGCGCCGCCGCCATCGTTAAGGCTGTGGCAAACTTCACCGACGCCAAGCTCATTGCCGAGCTTTCGGAGGACCTGGGCGAGGCCATGGTGGGCATCAACGCCGACGAGATCGAGATTATCATGGAGGAGCGCGGGCGCTAGTCCGGCAGAAAGGGTCGCATATGAGCGATTATGTAGACCAGACGGTCGCCGTGCTGGCGGTCCAAGGCGCTTTTGCCGAGCACGAGGCAAGACTATCCCAGCTGGGCGTACACTGTATTGAGCTGAGGCAGGCGGCCGATTTGCAGCAGAACTTTGACCGCCTGGTCCTCCCCGGCGGCGAGTCCACCGTTCAGGGCAAGCTACTTGCCGAACTCGGTATGCTCGAGGGGCTTCGCACCCGCATTGTTGAAGGCATGCCTGTATTGGGAACTTGCGCCGGCTTGATTCTGCTGGCGCGCGACCTTGCCGCCCACGACGATAAGGGGACGCCGCGCCTGGCCACCATGGATGTACTCGTTGAGCGTAATGCCTATGGCAGACAGCTCGGCAGCTTTCACACCAAGGGGCAGGTAGACGGCATCGACGGTGAAGTGCCATTAACATTTATTCGTGCGCCCCGCATCGTCGAGGTGCACGGCGACGCCAAGGCCTTAGCGAAAGTCGACGGGCGCATCGTCGCCGCCCGTCAGGGCAACCAGCTCGGCGTTACCTTTCACCCCGAGCTCGACGACGACACGCGCCTCCACGAGCTCTTCCTCCAAATGTAGGCAGAAATCAAACGAGCGTGGATTTTCGGACGCATAGCAAATGAGAGTGGATAATCTCCCACTTTGAGCTCGAATGCAGACTCAAACCGGGAGATTATCCACTCTCATGCTATGTAGTCGTTGGGGATGTTCTTAAACGACTAGTCAAACAAGAACGTTCCCAACGACTACATTGCGATAGACGGCCACGTTTGCCCAGATAAAACCGACCAAAATTAACTTGTCCCCCTTTTGGTAGGTTTGGATCAAGGCAACGCCGATATTTTGGTACCGACAGCGAAAACCCGCCAGAGCGAGGGAGGCCCTTTTGGGGCGAGATGACGCCATAGGTTGAGCATAAGTCAGCGAGCGGGTCGCATTTGTGACAAGGTGGCGTGAAACGAAAGGGCGCTGACCTTCTGGTCGCGCCCTTGAAGTTGAACGTCAGATTGTCCAAATGCGGCCCGCGCAGCGTCGGCCCGTTACGGCGTTTGGTAAAACGCCGTAACTAAAAACGATTGCCGCGGAAGCCGCCGCCGTTGCGACCGCCACGATCGCCACCGCGACCGCCGCGGTCGTTACCACGGTTGCCGCCAAAGCCGCCACGGTTGCCACCGCGGTCGCCATAGCCACCACGGTTGCCGCCAAAGCCGCCGCGACCGCCACGGTCGCCGCCACGGTCACCAAAGCCGCCGCGGCCACCGCGATCGCCACCGCGACCGCCACGGTCGCCGCCGCGGCCACCGCGATCGCCAAAGCCGCCGCGACCGCCACGGTCGCCGCCACGGCCACCACGGTCGTCACGGCCGCCGCGAGGACCGCGGTCCTCGTCCAGGCCCATGGCGACGAGCGGAGCGATAACCTTATCGAGAGCGGCCATCAGCTCGGTAGCCTCCTCGTAAGAAAGCTCGGGCAGGAGCTTCTCTTTCTTGTTGGCAAGCTCGACCAGGCCCTCAGCGGCATCCTCGGCGGCGAAGACGACGATCTTGCGCATATCGCCCTCGGCGTCGTCGATGCGGCCGACCAGATCGGCAGCCTCGGCCTCGGCCATCAGGCCATCGAGCTCACGGAGGCGCATGCCCAGCAGGTCGGACATTTCCTTCTGCTCCATCTTGGGCTTGAGGTCAAGAAGCTTGATGGCGCGCTCGATGTTCGCCATGCGCTCGGCCTTGGCCTCCTCCTCCTTGGAAATAGCAAAGCGACGGCTACGCAGCAGGCGGGCGGCCTTCTGCATCTTATCCATCAGCTCTTCGTCATCGTAATCAGCGGCGGCCTCGACAACCTCGGCCTCCTCCTCGGCGGAAACCTCGTCAGCAGCCTCAACCTCAGCAGCTTCGGTCTCTACGGTCTCGACTGCCTCGACCTCGGCAGCCATGGTCTCGTTCTCGGTCTCGTTCATGATCTCTTCGTTCTCGGACATGAGACTCCTTCTTGGCCCTCTCGGGCATCATCGCCCCATTCGCGGGGCCCGTCGCGCACTCTTTGCGCTTTAAACATTCATGCCTCTCGGCAAAACGTCCATTAGTTTATGGTGTCGCCATTCAATCTAGCTGCAGAATCTATGTGCACACATTAATGCGACATGTGCGACTCGCGACGAGCGTACACCAGCGACGTCGCGAACCCAACCACGGCAATTACAGCCGCCACACGCACGGCAGCTGCAAATCCAATCGCCTGGGCAACGTCCGTCGCAGCGCCAGCGACACCGGCAGTCGCCGCAGAACTCGAGAGCAGGCCGATAAACAGCGACGGGCCAAACGATGCGGCAATCATGTTCCACGTGTTGAGCAATGCCGTTCCGTGAGGATGCTCAGCGGCGGGCAGCGTCTCCAAGCCGGCCGTTTGCGAGGGGCTCAGCACCAAACCGACTCCGGCATACACCACAACGGTCAGCGCCACGACGACGCCGATGTTCATGCTTGCCGCCGTCATCGAGATGGCAGTCTGTCCCACGGCAATCAGGGCAAAGCCGACCGGCAGCAGCGGCCATGCGCCACGGGCGTCCATCACACGTCCGCCCACAATCGAGGTCACGGCGTTGCAGGCAATCGCCGGCAAAATGAGCAGGCCCGCAATAAGTGCGGTCATGCCGTATGCGCCCTCAAAATAGAGCGGCAACAAAACGCTCATCGAGAACGTCGTCATCATCGACACCACCACAAGCAGGCACGCAGGCCAAAAGCGAACGCTCGCCATGGGACGCACGTTAAGCACCGGATGTTCGAGCTTGAGCTGACGGGCGGCAAACAGGCCGAGCAGCACAATGGCGGCGAACAGCGCCACGATACCGGCAATCAGATTGGTCGAGAACTCGCCTACGGAATACACAAATGCCGTAATGCCGGCCGCGAGCAAAACAACCGACAGAATATCAAGCGTGGTGTTCGAGCGCTCTCCGACATTCTGAACAAGCTTAACGCCCGCCGCTGCGACCGCAATACCGCCCACCAGCGGCACTACGAACACCGCCCTCCAGCCAAACAACGTGCACATAAGACCGCTGATCACGGGTCCAAACGCCGGCCCCAGCGTAATGCAGGCACCACCCAGGCTCAGATACAGACCGAGCTTCTCACGCGGGGCACAAGACAGCACCACGTTCATCATGAGCGGAAACAAGATGCCCGATCCTGCAGCCTGCAAAATACGGCTTGGCAGCAAAACGCTAAACGACGGAGCGACCAGGCACAGGACTTCGCCGGCGACCATGCATCCGCATGCGAAAAACAGCAGCTTGCGCGTCGAGAAACGACCGGACAGGAAGGCCATGATGGCCGTAAAGATCGACGTCACGATCATGTAGCCCGAAACGAGCCACTGCGCCGTGGTGGCACTCACCGAAAAGGCCGCCATAATGTCGTGCAACGCCACGTTAATGATGTTCTCGTTAAACGCGGCAACAAAGGCTGCGATATACATTACGGCGAGAAGCGCCGCAGTGGCCGATGGCGTTACTTGAACTTGTTGCTGAGATTTGCTCCCCATGCATTTCCTTCCTCTTGGAACGACAGTCGCATCGCCCCAGAGGAACAGTCCAGGGCGAAAAATGAGCCCTAGACTTACGCCAGACGCCGTACACGACGAGTCTGGCAACATGGTCCAACATCGAAAGATTGTAACGCGGACGCACAGCTTTCCTTCCGCGCTATTATTAAAAGTCCACGAAAGCATAAGACATGAGGAGCCCGCCATGATTAAGCCCATCATGAAATCCGAGTTCTTTTTGCGTCTGCCTTCCGAAGACGCAGGACCCGACGATGCCGCGACCGGGCAGGATCTCCTGGATACACTCCACGAGCATGAGCGCGAGTGCGTGGGCCTCGCCGCCAACATGATCGGCGTGCGCAAACGCATCATCTGCGTAAAAGACGGCAACAGGGCGCTCCTGATGTACAACCCGCAAATTCTTGAGCAGGTCAATGCCTATCAGACGAGCGAAGGATGCCTCTCGCTGGTCGGTGAGCGTCCCTGTACCCGCTATCGCCGCATTAAGGTTGAGTATTTGGACGAGAACTTCGTCCACCGCATCAAAAACTTCTCGGGCTACACCGCCGAGATCATCCAACACGAAATCGACCACTGCGACGGGATCGTTATATAGTTCCGCCGATTCAAGAAAGCTCCCCGCAGCAAAACAACTGCAGGGAGCTTTTCATAGTGCGGAGCTTCTATCCCACTAGCTCTGGCGGTAATGATCAAAGAAGTCGGCGAGGTCTTCGAGCGACTCTTTGAGCACTTCCATGCGCGGCAGATACACGATGCGGAAGTGGTCGGGCTCGGCCCAGTTAAAGCCGCCGCCGCGCGTGATCAGGATCTTCTTCTCGTGCAGCAGGTCGAGAGCGAACTGCTCGTCATCGGTGATGTTGAACTTCTTCACATCCATCTTGGGGAAGATGTAGAACGCCGCGCGCGGCTTGACCACCGAGATGCCGTCGATCTTGTTGAGCGCCTCATACACAAAGTTGCGCTGCTCGTAGACACGGCCGCCGGGACGGATGTAGTCGTTAACCGACTGATGGCCGCCGAGCGCCGTCTGGACGATCGACTGAGCCGGCACGTTGGAGCACAGGCGCATGTTGGAGAGCATGTTGATGCCCATGATGAAATCGCTCATACAGCGCTGGTTGCCCGAAAGCACCATCCAGCCAATACGATAGCCCGCGATCATGTGCGACTTGGAAAGGCCGCTAAAGGTGACACAGGGCAGATCGGGAGCGAGCGAGGCAATGGAGACGTGCTCGTAGCCGTCCATGCACAGACGGTCGTAGATCTCATCGGCAAAGATCATGAGCTGGTGCCTGCGCGCAACCTCAACGATGCCCTCGAGCACCTCGCGCGGGTAAACGGAGCCCGTGGGGTTGTTGGGGTTGATGATGACGAGGGCCTTGGTCGCGCTCGTGATCTTGGACTCCATATCCTCAAGATCGGGATACCAATCCGCCTGCTCATCGCACAGATAGTGCACGGGATGACCGCCGGCAAGGGTCGCGCACGCCGTCCAAAGCGGATAGTCGGGGCTGGGGATCAGAATCTCGTCGCCATTGTCGAGCAGCGCGTTCATCGAAAGCTGAATGAGCTCGGACACGCCGTTGCCCGTGTAGATGTGCTCCATCTGAACGTTGGGCAGGCCCTTGATCTGCGAGTACTGCATAATCGCCTTGCGCGCAGAGAACAGACCGCGCGAGTTGGAATAGCCTTCGCAGTCGGGCAGCTGCTGGCGCATGTCCTTGATGACCTCGTCGGGCGTGCGGAAACCGAAGGGCGCCGGGTTGCCGATATTGAGCTTGAGGATGCGCTCGCCCTCGTCCTCCATACGGGCGGCCTCGTCGACGACGGGGCCGCGCACATCATACAGGACGTTATCAAGCTTGGTGGATTTAGAAAAAGTACGCATGGTGGTGCTCCTTGGAATTTGAGCTGAGGGATGGGGTTCGGGCTTGGAAACGTTACGGGGCGATGATGCCTCGCCTTGATTGGCGTCACCGGCAAGCAGCCAGGTAACATCGACCTCCAAAATGCGGGCGAGCAGCTCTGCCACATCGCGCCGCGGAATCGTCTTGCCGCTCACATATTGGCTCATCTGACTCTTGCCGAGTTTTTTGCCGAGCATCTCCGATGCGCGGATTACGTCCGACTGGCGAACGTCGCGATCGGACATAGTCTGTCGCAGGCGATCGCTAAACGTCTCTTGGGCCACTAGAACCTCCTTGCTGGCAAAGTTCAATTTATAGAACACGAATTGAACCAAAGTTCAATTTAGCAAGCAGTATAGCGCCGTGCCTCATTCGAAAGTTCAATTTCATAAGAAAATGTACCAGACTCCGAGATTTGCCCAAAGCGAACAATGACGTGTACACGTTTAGAGATATTCAAGGAAGCGAGCCGCCGCAAGCGAAACGTCAGCGGTGCGGTATATTGCGTTGATCTGCCGATGGGGACGTCCCTCGAGCGGGCGCACGGCGACATCGAACTGGCGGCGGCGCAAGATGAGCGCCGGAAGAATGCTCACGCCCAGGCCGTCCTCGACCATAGCCATAATCGCATAGTCATCCCAGGTCGACAGTTTTGAGCGCGCTGTCAGCCCCGCGCGGCGAAACAGCGGCGTAATCTCGTCGTCGCTACCCCGTTCCAGCAGAATAAACTGCTCGTTGGCCAAATCGGCAAGGGAAACGACCTCCGCGGTGGCAAGCGAGGAGTCCGCTGGCACCACGGCCATCAGCTCGTCTTGCACCAACGGCCGCGACGCCATGCCGGCGCCGCGTGGCTCGCGCGGAATAAAGCCCAGGTCGCAGCGGCCTTCCGCCACCCATTGCTCAATCTCGGAGTAATCACCCATCAACAGCTCGTAATCGACATCCGGATGATCGGCGCGAAAGCGCGCGATCACCGACGGCAGCACGTGGGTCGCCACACTCGAAAACGTACCGATACAGATCTTGCCACGCATGAGCCCTCGCATCTCGTCCACGCGTCGCTGCAAGCGAGTGAATTCCTCGCAGAGCGCCTCGACTGCCGGCATGACCTGCCGCCCGTCGGCAGAAAGCACCACGCCCTCGCGGCTGCGATCAAGCACCTTAAAACCCCAGTCTGCCTCAAGGTCGCCCACCATGCGGCTCACGCCCGACTGCGAATAGCTCAGCCGCTCTGCAGCACGCGTAAAGCTGCCGGCACGCACCGTCTCAAGCAGCACTTGCATCTTTTGGATATTGGTCTCCACGGCACGTCCCCGCCCTTACATGAGTATTTGTCATGTATTCCATGCATTATATTCGCTTTTCTTCTAAAGCCAGTTCACCCATAGTGAACATGCTCGGATATAGATGGGACGGAAGCGCATGAACAACGGACTGTTTACGTACTTAGCAGCATTGCTATTGTTTGGCTCCAACGGCATCATCGCCGCTGCCATCGCGCTGCCGAGCTCCGATATCGTGCTGCTGCGCACGTTTTTGGGAGCCCTCTCGCTTGTAACCATCCTCGCCATTACCCAACACCATAAGTTGCAGGCGCCATCTCGCCCCCGCGAAGCCGCAGCCCTCCTCCTTTCGGGAGCCGCGCTGGGCGCCAGCTGGATTTTTCTGTTCCGCGCCTACCAGACAATCGGCGTCGGCGTTTCCTCGCTGCTGTACTACTGCGGGCCCATCATCGTCATGGCCCTCTCGCCGTTTATCTTTGGCGAAAAATTGACCGGTGGCAAAATCGCCGGCTTCATAGCTGTCGCCTGCGGCGCCTTCCTCATCGCGGCCCAAGGCCTCGGCGGCAATATGCCCATCGCAGGTATCGTGTGCGGCATCGCCTCGGCCTTCTGCTACGCGTTGATGGTCATTGCCAGCAAGGGAGCGCCACATATCAAAGGTCTCGAGAACTCCACGCTCCAGGTGAGTGCCGCCTTTGTAACCGCGTTGATCCTTACGCTCTTCACGCAAGGTGTCCCCTCGTTCCTCTCCCCCAGCATTGCCGCTGGCATCGATTGGCGCGCCGTTGCCATGCTCGGCATTGTCAACACCGGACTCGGTTGCCTGCTCTACTTTAGCGCCGTCGCCAAACTGCCCGTGCAGACCGTCGCCGTCGTCGGCTACCTTGAGCCGCTTTCGGCCGTCGTGTTCTCGGCCGTCCTTTTGGGCGAAACCATAACACCGGTCCGCCTGATGGGCGCCGCGTTTATCATCGGCGGCGCGATTTTTTGCGAACTCGCCGGCAAACGCGCAAACACCAAGGCTGGCATCGCCCAGACAGCACGTGCTTAATAGCCCCTGCTCTGAAATACTACCTGCGTATATGAATAATCCCCAGATGGGGATTATTGTCTAAAACACCCCGATGTGCCAAAATGCTCTTAATATGTATAAAGATGGCATAAAGGTCTACTGCTCGTGGCAGAGGCCAGATGTCCAAGGGAGTCCACGTGGCACACAACAAGCTGGAGACAAGCCTTCAAGACCAGCGTAGTCAAGGCGGGCATGGAGCCATTCCCCTCTCCGCTGGTATGCTGCTCGTAACGCTCGGCGTCGTATACGGCGACATCGGCACGAGCCCCATGTATACCATGAAATCAATTGTCGCCAACAACGGCGGCATCGGTACCGTCAGCGAGGACATGATCTTGGGCGCGCTTTCGCTCGTCATCTGGACCATGACGCTCGTGACCACGGTCAAGTACGTGGTAATCGCCATGAAGGCCGATAACCACAACGAAGGCGGCATCTTCGCCCTGTTCAGCCTCGTGCGCAAGGTGGCACCATGGCTGATTCTGCCCGCCATGATCGGCGGTGCGGCACTGCTTGCCGACGGCATCCTCACCCCCGCCGTCACGGTCACCACAGCCATCGAGGGTCTGCGCACCATCGAATGGGGCCATGCGCTGCTGGGCGACGGCCAGACCAATGTGATCATCATCACCATCATCATTATCTGCGGTCTGTTTGCCATGCAGCGCGCCGGCACCTCGTCAATCGGCAAGCTGTTCGGCCCGCTTATGACGCTATGGTTCCTGTTCCTGGCGGGAGCCGGCCTGTTCAACATGATCGGCAACCTGTCCATCCTACGCGCGCTCAACCCCATCCGCGGCATCATGTTCCTGTTCTCGCCCATCAACCATTCGGGCATCATGGTGCTCGGCTTTGTCTTCCTGTCGACGACCGGCGCCGAGGCGCTCTACTCGGACATGGGTCATGTGGGCAAGGCCAACATCTATGCATCCTGGCCGCTTGTTAAGGCGGCCCTTATCTTTAACTACCTGGGTCAGGGCGCTTGGCTGCTCGCCAACAACTCCAATCCCCAGATGCTCGCAATGGATATCGTCAACCCGTTCTATATGATGCTTCCCGAGCCCCTGCGCCCCTTTGCCATCGTGCTTTCGGCCGTGGCGGCCATCATTGCCTCGCAGGCGCTCATCACCGGCTCGTTCTCGCTGGTATCCGAGGCCACGCGCCTCAACCTTATGCCGCATCTGCGCATCCACTACCCCAGCGACACCAAGGGCCAGCTCTATATTCCGCTCGTCAACAACATCATGTGGGTCGGCTGCATCTTCATCGTGCTGCTGTTCCAAAACTCCGAGCGCATGGAGAGCGCCTACGGCCTCGCCATTACCGTGACCATGCTCATGACCACGACGCTTTTGACGAGCTATATCGCTGGCATTCTCAAGCACAAGCTGGGCGCCTGCGTCTTCGCCCTGCTCTTCGGTGCCATTGAGCTGTGCTTCTTTGCCTCGTGCCTCACCATGTTCTTTGACGGCGGCTATGTGATGATCTTCCTGGCCGCACTGCTGTTTGGCCTTATGTACGTGTGGCGCCGTGGCACCGCCATCGAGCGCACGCAGACGATTCTGTTGCCCGTCTCCAAGTACATCGATCAGCTCAACCGCCTGCGCAACGACGAGACCTATCCCGTGCTCGCCGACAATCTGGTATTTCTCACCAACAGCCCCGACCCGCTCACGCTCGACCGCGACGTGCTCTATTCCATCCTGGATAAGCATCCCAAGCGCGCCAAGGCATATTGGTTCATTAACGTGCACGTTACCGACGAACCCTATACGCACGAGTATTCCGTCGAGACCTTTGGCACGGACTTCCTCTTCCGCGTTCGCCTGGACCTGGGCTTTAAAGTCAACCAGCGCGTCAACGCTTATCTGCGTCAGATCGTCGGCGACTTGATGGCATCGGGCGAGCTGCCGCCGCAACATCACACCTACTCCATCTACGAGACACGCGGCAACGTGGGTGACTTCCGCTTTTGCATGCTGCGCAAGATGCTTGCCCCCGAAACGGACATCAACCGCAATGACCACCGCGTGATGGCCATCAAGTACGCCGTCCGCCGCGCCTGCGGAAGCCCGGCACGCTGGTACGGTCTCGAGAACTCGGCCATCATCATCGAGTACGTGCCGCTGTTTGCCCGCATGCGCCCGGCCGTTAAGCTCGTGCGCACCCAGGTGCCGCTCGAGGTTCAGATCGAAGAGGCCGAGGAAATGGAAGTCGACATCTTCTCGGACGACTTGGTCAACGGCAACGAAGCCGGTAAGGACATGAACGTCGATCCCACCGAGTTGCTCGAGAGCGTCGCCGATACGCCCGAACAGCAACAGCTCGACGGCCTCGAGAACGAACAACTCAACGACGCCAACTTCTAGCGACGTCACAAATCAACGACAGCGGCCCTGCACCTCACGGGAGATGCAGGGCCGCTTTGCATTGCGGTAAAGCTATCGGCTACGAACGACGCGGCTCGGGAACCACGAGTCTATCGGGGCTCGCGCCCTCGGCATCCATCAGGCTCACGTAGCGAATCGACGGATCCCCATACATCGCGTAGTAATAATTGCCCGTGCGCGCGCTAAAGCATCCGGTGTAGATAGTCTTCTCGAACTTGCCATCGCCCATCCTGGACGCTCCCTCGATCATCACCACGCCCTCGAGCGAGCGGAACATGCGAACGACGTTTTCGGTCTCGCTCTCCTTTTGCGGGTAATTGGCATTGAGGTACGCCGCCTTTACAAAACGGCTCGGCGAATAGCAATCGCCCGGAATGCCGCGCATGCCGGCACCGGCTCCATAGGGCTTGAGCTCGGCGCCACGCCATGTCGCCGTCTGCGGAAAATCGCTTGTGGCGGTGATATAGGTGCGTAGGTTTTCCATATGCCACGGGAAGGTCGGCTGATTGGCAAGGGTGTCGACCGGATCGTCGTATACATGCAGGCCGTCAGTCATCATCTCGACCACGATGCTGCGCTGGCTGTCGCCGATAATCCAATGGAGCAGTGACACGCCCAGCCCCTCTCCGGCAGATTTGGCGACAATCACCGTGTCGCGCAGCGCGGCCTCGACCTCATCGACCGTCGAGAACGTCGCTGCCACCCACAGGGGAAACTCATAGGCCGCGATATTGGTCTTGCCGTCGACAGGGCCCTCGGCATACTCGGCATAACCCGGGAAATTGAGACCCGCCACGGCGAGGCCCGCATCGTTGCCGCAATCGAAGAACATAGGGTAGTTCCTGTAATCGATGCACATACCGATCACCGCGTGCGCCGCTGTCGCGTCGTCGATAAACGAATACGGAATGTGAAACCCGCGCGGCATCACGCGAACCTGTTGGCCGTAGTCAAAGCTCCAGTCGAGGTTGCGGCCCAGATACATGTGGCCAGAATTATCGGTAAATCGAATACTCGTACACATAGCGCCTCCTAGCTTCACGTTCTCGCTAAGTTCATTGTCACCAAGCAAAAAGGCGCTAAACACAAAAGCCCGGACATGACAACAACGTCATACCCGGGCTCAAAGACCGCAAATTCGGTCCCCAATTGAACCGCTCTAGACGAGTTTGCCTAAGCAGTGATCAATCATGTGTTGAATCATTTGAGCCTCGAAGCCCACAAAGTCCTGCTTGCGCTCGCGCATCTTGCCGTCGACGATCTGGTCAAAGGCAACCTTGCACTTGATGTAGCGCGTGGACTTGGTGACCTCCTCGTGCGTCAGGCAGCTCTCCTCCATCTTGCTGGCGCCCAGACCAAACACCAGACGGGGGTTGTAGAGCACATGGGGCTCGCCGGCATCGTCCAGGTAGACGCAGACCTTCTTGGTGACGCCAATCTGGTTGGCGGCAAGGCAGCCGGCATCGTCGAGCGACTTGATGGTATCGATCAGGTCCTGTGCCACCGACTCGTCCTCGACGGTCGCGACCTCGCAACGCTGGGACAGAATAGCCTCGTCGTGGCAGAGCTCTTTAATCATACGTTCCTCCATAGGGGTCGTTGTAACTGCTTAAGTATACGGTACCCACACATTTTCATACGGAAAATACCGCCCGTCCGCTACAAAGCGCCGAACATCAACATGTGAGGAACAGCAAGGTTGTAAAGGCGATATAGTGAATGAGTTCGTGTCAATCGGCCTAAACTCGGGGCCGAACAAGGAAAGGGTATGCATGGACGAACTTTTTCACGTCAGTGAGCGCAAGTCCACAATCGGGACCGAACTTCGCGCTGGACTGACAACATTCCTGGCGATGGCCTACATCATCGCCGTCAACCCCGCAGTGCTCTCGGGCGCCGGCATCGATGCGGGAGCACTCGCCTGCGCCACCTGCCTGGGCGCCGGCATCATGACCATCTGCATGGGCATCTTCGCCAACCGCCCGCTCGCCTGCGCTTCGGGCCTGGGCATCAACGCCATGATCGCGGGCATCGCCACCACCATGTGTGGCGGTGACTGGCACGTGGCCATGAGCGTTATCTTCCTCGAGGGTATCGTCATCTTGCTGCTCGTCCTGTGCGGCCTGCGCGAGGCCATTATGGACGCCATCCCCGTGGTCCTGCGCCACGCCATCTCGGTTGGCTTGGGCCTGTTTATCGCCATGATCGGCCTGTGCGACGCCGGCATCATCACCGCTGGCGCCGGTACGCTCGTCGGCCTGGGCGACATCGCCTCCCCCACCTTTATCGTCGGCATCATCTCCATCGTCGTGACGGTTGCCCTGGCTTCCCGCAACGTGCCGGGCTCGCTGCTCATCGGCATCATCGTCGCCGTTATCGCCGGTATCCCGCTGGGCGTCACCCATGCGCCCGAGGGCCTTATCGCCCCGCTCAACTTCTCGACCTTTGGCGCCCCGTTTGCCAGCACCGCCGACGGCAACATGGCCATCGTGAAGGTTCTGACCGACCCGATGCTGCTCGTCGTTGCCTTCTCGCTGCTCATGAGTGACTTCTTCGACACCATGGGCACCGCGATGGCCGTCGCCAAGCAGGGCGAGTTCTTGACCGAGGACGGCAATGTCGAGGACATCCGTCCCATCCTGGTCGTCGACTCCGTGGCCGCTGCTGCCGGTGGCTTTATGGGCGTCTCCTCCATCACCACCTTCGTCGAGTCCACCTCTGGCGCTGCCGACGGTGGCCGCACGGGCCTCACCTCCGTCACCACCGGCGTGCTGTTCATTCTCGCCGCGTTCTTCTCCCCCATCGTCACCATCGTTTCCAGCGCCGCCACCTGCGGTGCTCTGGTCTACGTCGGCTACCTCATGATGAGCGAGGCCTCCGAGATCGACTGGTCCGACGTGTCGCAGGGTTTCCCGGCGTTCATGATTGTCGCCGGCGTGCCCTTCACTTACTCCATCTCTGCCGGCATTGGCCTGGGCTTTATCGCTTACGTGATCGTCGCGCTCTTTAAGGGTGAGGCCTCCAAGATCAAGCCGCTCATGTGGATCGCAGCCCTCGCCTTCCTCGTCTACTTCTTTGTAGCGTAGCGGCAAAGCTGCCAAAGCAAAACAACAAGGCGCGGAATCGCATCGAGCGGCTCCGCGCCTTTCTTTTAGCGTCTGCCCCCGTGCCAGCGTGCGACAATTGAGGCTGTCAATATCACAACACCGAGAGAAGCCTGCCTTGGAAGCGCATCATAAGCAGATAACCGTTTATTCAGAGTGTGTGGAAGGCGCGCCCGTCATCTACCTCCCCGTGGTTATGGGCGACGGTAGTGAAGTCTACGAGCGCTGCCGAGAGCTCGACTGCCCGCCATTCACCCTTGTCGCCATTGGAGGGCTCGATTGGAATCGCGAGCTGAGCCCCTGGGAATGTGAGGGAACTATACGAGATGCCGAGTCCTTTGGCGGACAGGCGTCTGAGTTTCTCGATGAACTGCTGAATCAGATAATCCCAGAGGCCGAATCATCACTTCCCTGCCCGCCCACCTGGCGCGGCATTGCCGGCTACTCGTTGGCGGGTCTTTTTGCACTGTGGGCACTTTGGCAAACAGATGTCTTTGAGCGCGTGGCGAGTGCATCGGGGTCGCTGTGGTTCCCCGGCTTTATCGACTACGCGCGCGAGCGCACGATGACAGCTACGCCCGACGCTGCCTATCTGTCGCTCGGTAAAAAGGAAACCAAGACGCCCAACCGCATGATGCGGCACGTACTCGACGATACGCACGCGATGGAAGAGCTGCTTATCGAGCGTGACATTCCAACAACGCTGGAGCTCAACCCCGGCAATCATTTTGCCCAAACTGACCTGCGCATGGCGCGCGGCATCCACTGGATACTGACGCATTAAAAATGGCGTCCACGCGTACGCACGGGCGCCATTTTTTGATTTAGCTGAACACAACTACTATTCGACAGTCTCCTCGAGTTCAGATACGGCGGGCGTCGAGGATTGGGACATGGAAGTCCTTTCATAATGGAAGGGCGATCAGGCATATCGGATAACCTGCCCGAACGATACGATCCGAACCATTGTACGTGATACGCCATGTCTCGCACGCGCCGTCACCTGCAAGCGGTAGCGTTACTTCCAAACGCGCTCGGCAATGCGCTTGACCAGCGCGATCTTTGCCCACTGTTCGTCCTCGGTCAGTTTGTTGCCAATCTCGCAGCTGGCAAAGCCGCACTGGGGCGACAGGTACAGGTTCTCGAGCGGCACATACTTTGCGGCCTCTTGGATACGTTCGACGATAACGTCCTCGTCCTCAAGCTCAGCCGCCTTGGTGGTCACCAGGCCCAGCACGACCTTCTTGCCGGGAGCAACGTACTTAAGCGGCTCAAAGCCACCGGCGCGTGGCGTATCGAACTCAAGGTAGAACGCGTCGACGTTCTCATGTGCGAACAGGTACGGCGCAATGGGATCGTAACCACCCTCGAAGGCATACGTGGAGTGATAGTTGCCGCGGCACACATGCGTGTTGATAACCAGATCGTCGGGCTTGCCCGCGATGGCAGCATTGTTGAGCGCCACGCCCAGCTCGCTTACCTTTTGCAGGTCGACCGGGCTCATGCCGGTTTTGGCAACAAAATCGGTATCGCAGTAGATGCCCCAGGTACAGTCGTCAAACTGGATGTTGCGGCAGCCTGCTGCGTACAGGTCGGCGATCACTGTGCGATAAGCGGCTGCAATGGCGTCGGCAAGTTCCTCATCGGTCTTATAGACAGCGCGCAGGCTCTCCTGCTGGCCGTCGCAGCGATCGAGCGTGACCTCAGAGAACGTCTGGGTCGGCGCCGGAATGGTCTGGCGTGCGACCTGGCCCTCCCCCTCAAGCGCCTTGACGAACTTAAAATGCTCGACGAACGGGTGGTTCTCGCCGCTAATGGGACCAGTAACCACGGCGGTGTCGGCCGTCGTCTCCTCATCATGGAACATATAACCCGTGCGTGAGGTGCGGCGCTCAATGCCGTTAAGGCCCCACATAAAATCGAGGTGCCAGTAGCTGCGGCGGAACTCGCCATCGGTGATCACCTGCAGGCCGGCGGCCTTCTGCTTGGCCACCAAATCGCGAATGGCATCGTCCTCGACGGCCTTAAGGCCGGAAGCGTCGAGTTTACCCGCGACATAGGCGGCACGGGCGTCCTTTACAGCCTGCGGACGAAGAAAGCTGCCGACGATATCGGCGCGAAACGGCGCATTCGGTTGAATCGAAGTGCTCATAGATATCTCCCTTTGCATTGGTTGCTTTACTGGGACAGAGTATGAGCGCTCATATGACCATCGTAAAATATACGTTTATAACAGTTTGATATAGATGTTTCCTATATCAGTCTGGACTGCCATAAAGAGATTTGACCCGCGCGGAGCACAGCAGCCTAAATGTGCTGGCGAATCGCGTCGATATAGGCCCGACCGTAGCGCGTAAGCGTCGTGTTCTTGCGCGTGATGATGCCAATCTCCATGTACTCGTCCACGTCGAGCGGAATCGAGATAATGCCGGGGCCGTTGAGCTCGTGGCTGATCACGCCCGAGCATACCGTGTAACCGTTGAGGCCCATGGCCAAATTGAACAACGTCGCACGGTCGCGCACGCGGATATTTTTGCGACGCTCGAACGTCGAGGTCAGCTCCTCGGAATAGTAAAACGAGTTGTAGCTGCCCTGCTCGTAGGACAGGAACGGGTAGTCTTCCAGATCCTCGAGCGTCACGCTGGAGCGGTCCGCCAGCGGATGGTCGGCGCACACGAAGACATGCGGCGCGGCGCAGAAGAGTCCTTCGAACACGAGCTCGTTGGCCGCCAGCATGCGCTCGATGACCTCGCGGTTATGCTCGGATAAGTACAGGATGCCCAGTTCGCTTTTCATATGCGCGACATCCTCGATAATCTCGTGGGTCTGCTCCTCGCGCAGGGTAAAGTCGTAACGCGCGGCATCGAACTCGCGGATTACATCGACAAACGCGTTAACGGCAAAGGAATAATGCTGGCAGCTCACACTAAAGTGCGGCACCTGCTCGGATGCGCCCTTGTACTTGCCCTCGAGTAGGTCGGCCTGGTCGAGTACCTGACGCGCGTAGCCCAAGAAGGTCTCGCCTTCCTCGGACACAATGACGCCCTTGTTGGTGCGCTCAAAGATGTGCACACCCATCTCGTTTTCGAGATCGCGGATCGACGCGGTAATCGAAGGCTGCGACACAAAGAGCCGGCGCGAGGCCTCGGTGATGCTGCCGCATTCGGCAACCTTAACAACATACCTGAGCTGCTGAAGCTTCATGACGTTCTCCCTAGACGTTCGTGGCGCCAAGACCCGCCGCGTCCACCTGGCGCATAAACGACGGCATCTCCCCCGTCGCGGCGCAGGCGGCAATCTGATGCAGAGCCCCGGCGACCGCATCATCTGCCGCAGCGCCGATATGCCAGCGCGCCGCCGCCGTGACGACCTCGTTGGCATTAGCGACTGCAACGGAGTTGGGAACGGCATCGATCATGGGCAAATCGTTATCGGAATCGCCAAATACGGCCACCTCGTCGGGCGTCATGCCCATAGCGCGCGCCAGCTCCAGCGCAGCGCAGCCCTTGTCCCAACCAGCCGGAAGGATGTCAAACAGGCGCACGCGGTTGTTGGGAAACACAAGCGAGATTTCCGGCACCTCAGCGGCAACGCGCTCGCGTAACTCCGCGAGCTCCTCACGCGAACGGGCACTCCAGATATTCGCCTTGTATACCGGCGCGTCATCGACGACAGGACGGCACGGGGCCTCTTCGCCTTTGAGCCATGCGTTGCCGCCCGACTCCATGGCGCGACGAACGCGCTCGGGATTACTCGTCACGCAATAGGCATCGTTGCCCCAAAAGTCATCGCCCAGGCTATAGACTTTTAAAAATGTATCGTCGGTCTCTTGCTCCAGATAGTCGGCCAAACGCATCAGAGCATCGTTGTCGATTGCGTGCGAGGCGACCACTTCGCCGCCGACAAACATCACCTGGCCGTTACAGAACGCGCCAGTCGAAAAACACTCGGAACGATTTTTGAACATCCAGCCCATCGCGGACGGCTGACGACCCGAAACCGGACCAAAGTGCAGACCCGCCGCTTGCATGGCATGAATACCCTCGATGGCGTAGTCGCTGGCGCCGTCATGCCCGGCTGGAATCAGCGTATCGTCCATATCGGTCAGCACAAGTTTGATCATGAGGTCCCCATTCGTATCGGTCCTACCTATTGTAACGACCTGCCAAAATAAACCCGTCCCTTTTTGGCAGGTGCGTTAGTATAGGGAACAACAGATTCGATGCGGGAGTGCCGGCGGTGCAAACCACAAGGCTGAGAGGGCATGGGGCCCAATCCTTTGAACCTGTCAGTTAATGCTGGCGTAGGGAGCATGCCGCCTTTACAGGGGCGCTGTCTATGCACAGCGCCCCTTTTCTATGCCAAGGAGGCATGTGCAGTGATTGATTCGGAACAGCTTAAGCAACATGTGGTCAAGGCCGTGGAGGAGATTCGCGCCACCAATCCGATGGCCGGCTCCATCACCAACACGGTGACGATCGACTTTGTCGCCAACGCGCAGCTCGCCGTGGGCGGATCGGCCGCCATGGTCTATCTGCCTGACGAGGGCGAGGCACTCGTTGCCGGCGGCGGCGCCATCTATCTCAACATGGGCACGCTCTTCCCCATCTACGAGCAGACAATTCCCCGCGCGGCCAAGGCGGCACACGACGCCGGCAAGCCCTGGGTGCTCGATCCGGTGGGCCTAGGTATCGGTAGCCTGCGCACCCAGCTGGTAAACGAGCTCAAGCAGTACAAGCCCGCCATCGTACGCGGCAACGCCTCCGAGATCATCGCGCTCGCCGGCCTGTGGGGCCTTGAGGGCGAGGCGGCTGATCTGAGCCGCGTGCGCGGTGTCGATACCACCGACACGGTCGACGCCGCCCGCGATGCTGCCGTGGCGCTCGCTCGCTACACCGGCGGCGCCGTAGTGGTCTCGGGCGAAGTCGACCTGATCACCGACGGCACGACGGTGGCCAAGTCCCACGGCGGCAGCCCGCTCATGTCCAAGATCACCGGCTGCGGCTGTTCGCAGGGCGGCGTGCTGGCCGTGTACGCCTGCGTTACCGATCCGTTTACGGCGGCAGTCTGCGGCACCGCGGTCTACAACGTTGCCGGCACGCGTGCCGCCGCTGTCGCCGATGCCCCGGCAAGCTTTAAGGTCGCCTTTATCGACGAGCTCTACCGCGCGACCGCCCAAGACATCGCCGATAACCAACTCGAGCTCGAGGAGGCATAAGCCATGTCCGAGCCTGCAACCAATACCGGCATGAACACGCTCGTCGCTGTGGCCATCGCCCCGTGCGGCACCGGCGATGAGCTGTCCGCCGAGGTCGCCGAGGTCGTGCGCGTCATTCGCGAGAGCGGCCTTCCCAACCGCACCACCTCGATGTTCACCGAGATCGAGGGCGACTGGGATGAGGTCATGCAGGTCGTGCGCGACGCAACCTTTGTGTTGGCAAGCAAGGGCATCCGCACCGAAGTCGTGCTCAAGGCCGATATTCGACCCGGATTTACCGACACCATGACCGGCAAACTCGAGCGCATGGAAGCACAGATCAAGAAGCAGGAGGAAGCACGATGAGCATCCGCGACAACCTTGATATCTCGGCCTATCTGGTACTCGGCCCCGAAAACACGCTGGGGCGTCCCGTGGGCGATGTGGTGGCCCAGGCGCTCGACGCCGGCTTTACCTGCATTCAGGTGCGCTCCAAGGTGGCAAGTGCCCGCGAGATCATTGCACTGACTGGCGACGCCGCGCAGGCAATCGCACAGGCCGGCAAGACCGGTCAGGTCGCCCTGCTGATCGACGACCGCCTGGACTGCGTACTCGCCGCGCGCGAGCAGGGCATCGCTGTCGACGGCGTGCATGTGGGTCAGAGCGATATTCCCGTCGAGGTCTGCCGCAAGCTGCTGGGCCCCGACGCCATCGTGGGTCTTTCGGCCCGTTGCGAGGAGATGCTCGAGTACGTCAAGACCGCCGACATGAGCCTGGTCGACTACCTGGGCATCGGCCCGCTCCACGAGACCGAGACCAAGCGCGATTGCGGACGCGCGGCCGACGGCTCCATCATCACCAAAAGCTTTGAGGACCTGGCCGCACTCCACGCGGCAAGCCCCGTGCCCATCGTGGTGGGCGGCGGCGTTAAGACGGCCGACCTGCCGCAGCTCAAGGCCACCGGCGTCGATGGCTTTTTTGTGGTTAGCGCCGTCTGCAGTGCCGACGACCCCTACGCCGCCGCCAAGGAGCTTGTCGACACCTGGCAGCAGGCATAAGCCTAGGCCGAGCAGTTGCTCCGCAGCCTCATATCTTCAATAGCGGAAAGCGCATCCCAGTTTGGACCTCCATTCCGGGATGCGCTTTCCGCATGCGACCCTTACCCCGCCAGATACGCTTCCAACGCCGGCAAAGTCGCCTCCGCATCGCGGCGGCCGATCTGATAGATGCGCTCGAGCTCATCGGGCTCGCGGCATAGCGACGGCACCTTCACCGATTCGCTCGGACGCACCACAAAGATATCGCCGGCAGCCTCACGACGTGCCAGGTCATCGAGCGTGGCATTGTAAACCTCATGCCGATGCTCAAGCGCTGCGACAAACTCCGGATAGTGACGGAACACGCGACGCAGCATGGGCATCACGCTGTTGGGCTGCTTCACAAAGCCTACCGGCTGCGTGAGTACCACGATATTGCGGTCATACCCCTGCGCAAACAGCCATGCACTGGGAATAGAATCAGCCACGCCACCATCCAGATACTTATGCCCGTCAATAGCAACGGGACGCGTCGCCACAGGAATCGCCGACGATGCCCGGATCCACTCGATATCCCGCTCGTCGCCATAAGGCAAATCGTGATAGACAGCCTTGCCCGTCTCGATATCGGTACACACGCACGTAAACCGCATGGGGCAGGCGCGATACGCCTCCAAGTCGATGGGATCGCGCTCGATAGGCACCTCGTGATAGGCAAAATCGGCATTGAACATATCGCCGGTCCGCAGCCAGCTTGCTACACCCGCATAGCGCTTGTCGGCACAATAGGCCTTGTTATAGCGAATGGCGCGTCCGATCTGCCGCGATTTAAAGTTGTAGCCAAACGCCGCGCCCGCCGAGACACCCACCATATGGTCGCAGGTCAAACCGTGCTCCATCCAAACGTCGAGCACGCCCGCCGTATACATACCGCGGTAGCCGCCTCCCTCGAGTGCCAGCCCCACCGTGCGCGTCGTATCCGGCTGTGCCATGCGACCATCTCCGTTCCTGCGTTTAAAACCGGAACAAGTATACCCGTCAACATATACCACCCCAGTCGCATTTTTATCGGACATCGCATCGTCGCGCTACCGTTTGTCGAATAATAGCCGCCCACAGCATGTGCACCCATATATAATTCTGCACTGTTGTTTATACTACTCAGCAGTAATCAACAGCGAACATTAGCCGGTAAATTAACCCAACAACGCAGCGAGGCGGGGCCTGGATACACGCAAAGCGCCGAACAACAACGCGTGTGCACAACGAGCTCGCCCGACGCAATTCGCCCGACCTCAGAAAGCCGCTTACGACATGGATACTGTCAGCAATTACACCGAAACGCTCGAAAAGACCGTTCGCGACCTTCTCGAGCGCCAGGATGATCTGATTAGGACTGCCTTTACCGACCAGCTTACCGGGCTTGGCAACCGTGGCGGCTTTGCCCGTTCCCTCGAGGAGCTCTGGGAGCAGGACACCCCCGTTACCATGGCGTTCATCGATATCGACAATCTCAAGCACTGCAACGACGTCTTTGGGCATGACGAGGGCAACCGCTATATCTTGCAGGTAAGCCTCTATCTCAAGCTGTATATGAAAGTGGACGAGGCGGCGTTTCGCATAGGCGGCGACGAGTTTGCCATCCTGTCTACGATTGCAACCGAGGACGACCTCGCCGAACGTCTGGAACACTGCCGAACGATCCTGCTCAAAAACAACGATTCCGAGATGCCCCACTCGTTTAGCTATGGAGTGTCGCATGCCGACCCCGCCCTGGGCGAAGCCACCAACCGTATGACACTCGATGCCGACCATCGCATGTACGACTACAAGCTACGTCATGCCGTGCACCTCGATAGACGTAATATCACGCAAGTCCACGCCGACGACTTCGAAATAAGCGATCGTATTTTCGACGCCTTTTCGATGCTCAACGAAGGTCGTTATTTCTTTATCGAGAACTTGTACAAACATCGCACCCTTTGGTCACAAGGTGCCTTGCGCGATCTTGGCCTTCCCTCAGAGCACATAGACAACTGTCGCGATTACTGGAAAACGCGCGTCCATCCCGACGACCTTGAGGCCTTCGTCAACGACATCGACCAAGTCTACAACGGTACCAAGCACCGTCGCGTCATGCAGTATCGTGTGCGCAACGCCGTCGGCGACTACGTCCTTTGCCGTGCTCGCGGGTTTCGTATCGACGGCGACGGAAATGTCCCCTCGCTCTATGTCGGCGAGCTCGTCAACCACTCACTTGCCGAAACCGTCGACGCCGCCACAGGCCTCGGAACGCAGCGCATGCTGGTCAATGCCATCGATACCTGCCGCCTCGACCGTTGCAAGACAGGGCTTATAGCGGTGCGCGTTCGTGGCACGACAAAGCTCAACGAGCTCTACGGGGCCGAGGCTGTCGACAACATGCTTGCCGAATACGCGGGCCGCATGCTGTCGATCACCCGCGGCAGGAGCCGGGTCTACCGTTCACGAAGCGTCCAGTTTGTCGTGCTCAGCAACGATTTGGACCACGAGGCATTCGAGCAACTGACCCGCCACCTTAAAGAGGCCGTTTTCGCTCCTGTGCAAATCGCAGGCGACACCATTGCTCCCGTCTGTCTTGTCGTCCCGGCCTTTTACGAACGCCTGGACTCCCAAGCATCGACCGTTTTGGGCGAACTCGATCGTCGCCTTCGCACGGCCGGCGGACTTGTTCCCAACGACAGTCTGCCCATACCCGAGATGGAACGCAAAGGCGCCGTCGCCGAGCACCTCGACATGCTCACAGGCCTCTACCGCCCCAGCGAGTTTATGCGCCGTGCCAATGCCTTCATCAAGGCAAGGCGCGACGGCGCTTGGTGTATCGCCACCGTCGACATGGGCCACATGCGCCTATTTAACGAATGGTATGGACAGGCCGAAGGCGACCGTATGCTTGCCGATGTGGGCACGGTGCTCAAGGATATCGAGAACGCCGACATGGGTGTCGCGGGATACTGGGGACAAGACGACTTTTGTCTGCTCATACCCTTTGAGCACGATTTCGTTCACCGTGTCTATGCGCGCGTGCGCGAGGCTGTAGCCAAGCACAACGACGGCGTAGGTTTTTGGCCGTCCATGGGCGTTTACCCCATCGACTCCAATGAGGAGATCACCATCGATGCGCAGGCGAAGGCCATGTTTACCAATCGACGCGCAAAAAACGACTTTAAGGAGCGCATTGCCATTTTCTGCCCCGCGGAGTACGAGCGCGAAGTCACGTTTCACCACACGCTGACCGAATTCCAGTACGCGCTCTCAGATGGTCGTATTACCTACCACTTGCAGCCCCAGGTCGACATGGAAACCGGCGAGATCATTGGCGCCGAGGCACTCACGCGCTGGATTGACAAGGACGGTTCTCTCATTTCGCCCGCAACGTTTATCCCCGCACTCGAGGAAAGCGGCTTTGTGGTGACGCTCGACAAGTACATTTGGCAGGGTGTCGCCTCGTGGCTGCGCGAACGCATCAATCGAGGACTTCGTGTGGTTCCGGTTTCGCTTAATGTGTCGCGCGTGGATATCCTTGCCTGCGATGTGGCCGAGCATATGGGGGCGCTTGCCGCCCAATACAACCTACCGCCCGAGCTCATGCGTATCGAGATCACTGAGACGGCTTATACGGGAGAGTCCGAGGCCGTGGACAAACTGACGGCCGACCTGCACACCCGCGGCTTCTCGACCTATATGGACGATTTTGGCACCGGCCAGTCCACGCTCGCGATGCTCAAGAACGTCAACGTCGACGTCATCAAGCTCGACCGCACCTTTGTGCCCACCGACCGTGATCAAGGCCGCAGCACGCAAATCATTTCATCGATGCTCGAAATGGCGCAGTCGCTCCATCTGCCCGTCGTGGTCGAAGGCGTCGAGACAGATGAGCAGGCGAACATGCTACGACAAATGGGCGCCCGCTACGCTCAGGGCTTCCTCTACTACCGCCCCATGCCGGCGAAGGATTTTGAGGCATTGCTCGATGGCGGCAATAACAACTGATTCGCTCGCGCGCAAAACGCCACCGTCGAAGGGGCATTTGTCTCCATTAGCTAACTTATATCCCCAATTCAAACCGAATTGGGGATATGATACAAACCGTTGTTCCGCCCAAGGAGGTTATCCATCATGAACGAGTCATATCGCCTGGGTGAGCAATCGATTATTGCCTATCTTCAGCGACTTGCGAATGGCATCTCGACCGCCGAACTCGATGTTGCCGCGCTACCTGCTGAACTACGCGCCGTTGGCGAGCAACTGCAAAAGACGCATGCCATCCTGCAACAAGAGCGCCGGCTGCTTGAGAGCAACGCCTATATCGACCCGCTCACCAACTTGGGCAACCGCAGCGGACTCGACCGTCACGTCGAGCAACTCTGGCGCAAAGGCGACCCCTTCACCTGCGCCTATATTGACATCGACCATCTCAAACATTGCAATGATAGGTTTGGCCACGCCGAAGGCAATCGCTATATTCTGAGCATCTGCCGCACGCTCTCCGAAACCATGGAGCACGATGAGATGCTGTTCCGCATCGGTGGAGACGAATTTGTGCTTATCTCGCTCTCCGCAAACGAGACTGAACTCGAGCAGCGCTTGGAGCAGGTACGTGCCGGGCTGATCGAGGCGAGCTCAGGTGGCAAGGCGCCCATGATCGCCAGCTTTAGCTTTGGCTGCTCGCGCGTCGATCCACTTGCCGGCGACACGCGTCGCCAGATGACGATGGATGCCGATCGCAAGATGTATCGCTATAAGCTTATGCATCGCGTGCAGCAGCCGAAAGACAATGACGCGCCGCAACGCCCGATCGTCGACCAGCTTCCCTGCAACGACCGGGTGTTCCAAGCGATCTCCATGAGCTCCGAGACGCGCTATCCGTTTATCCTCAATCTCGATACTGGAGAATCGCAATGGTCGGTCAACGCCGTGCGCGATTTTGACCTGCCCTCCCAGCACCCTTTTAACTCGGTCGATATGTGGCTCGCCCGCGTTCATCCCGAGGACCGCGACAACGTACGCGCCGAGCTCGACATGGTGATAAACGGCACGTGGCACTTCCACTACATGCAGTATCGCGTAATGGATGCCACCGGAAAATACGTGCTTTGCGACTGCACGGGCTACCGCTTGGACGGCACCGATACCGAGCCCAGCATGTATGTGGGCATTATCATCAACCGAAGCCTAGCAGATACGACCGACTCGGTAACGGGCCTGGGCGATGTCCACGCGCTGGTCAACGCTATTGGAGAGATGCGCCGCGTGGCGCGCGAGGCAGGCTTTATTGCCATTAAGGTCGACGATATCGCCGAGGTCAATGCCCGCTTTGGATTCGATGCAGGCGACCGCGTGCTCGCCGAAAGCGCCGCCTGCCTCATGGATTGTTCGCGCGGCAAGGGCCGCCTGTTCCGCTCGACGGGGCCGATGTTCGTGGCACTCTTCGATGAACTCGGCCCCGAGGCAATCGACGAGATCGCAAGCGACATCGAACGGTTCCTGGGTTCTCCCGTGCTCATCGGCTCGCTTGAATATCAGCCGCCCATTCGCGTGGCCACGCTTCATCTGGACGGCGTCGACCGTCAGCCCGTTTCCATTTTGAACGAGCTCAAAGCGTTGCTCGGGAAAGCCGTGCAGGTGCCAGGTACCAAACTGGATTAGCGCCGCGCCCGCGCCGCCTCCCCCATCGTGCGATAATCCTCTGCAGAAGTCACCAAAAGCAGAGGGAGTTTGTGATGAAGGTTCTTTTAGTCAATGGCAGCCCCAAGGCAAACGGCAACACCGCCCGCGCACTCGCCGAGGTCGTAGAGCAACTTAATGCAGAAGGCATTGATACCGAGGTGTTTCAGCTGGGCGCCAAGCCCATTCGCGATTGTATCGGTTGCGGCCAGTGCGGCAAGCTTGGCGGTCGTTGCACCTTTGACGACGACGTGGTGAACGAGCTCATCGCTGCCGCCGAGCAGGCCGACGGCTTTGTCTTCGGCTCGCCCGTCTACTATGCGCACCCCAGCGGGCGCATCCTCTCGGCCCTCGATCGCGCATTCTATGCCGGAGGCAAAGCCTTTGCACACAAGCCGGGCGCTGCCGTCGCCGTCGCCCGTCGCGGCGGCACGTCGACCACCTTCGATGTGCTCAACAAGTACTTCACCATTAAGCAAATGCCCGTAGTTGCTTCCACCTACTGGAACAACGTGTTTGGCCGCGTGCCCGGCGACGCCGATGGGGATGCCGAGGGCCTTGCCACCATGCGAAACATCGGCAAAAACATGGCTTGGCTCCTGCGCTGCATCGAGGCAGGCCGTGCCGCCGGTATCAACGCACCCGAGGCAGATCGAGCAACGACCAACTTCATTCGATAGAGCGGCGGGGCCATGAATATTCAAATCTTCGGCACCAAAAAGTCCTTCGATACCAAGAAGGCGCAGCGTTATTTTAAGGAGCGCCGCATTAAGGTGCAGTTTATTGACCTTAAGGAAAAGGAGATGAGCAAAGGCGAGCTCACGAGCGTGATGCAGGCGGTCGGCGGCATCGACAAGCTGCTCAACCCCAAAGCCAAGGACGAGGAAACGCTCGCACTCATCCAGCACCTCACCCCTAGTCAGCGCTTCGACAAGCTGCTCGAGAACCAGCAGGTTCTAGCCGAGCCCATTGTGCGCAACGGCAAAAAGGCCACCGTCGGTTATTGCCCCGATGTATGGGGAGCCTGGGAGTAGCTTGTGTTATTTGCCGGCGCGTGGGTATAAGAGCAGGCGTTTGGCATAAGATTCAACTGTAAGCCATGTCTAACAAAGGAGGGCACATGCCCAACAAACCCGTGAAGATCATCATGCTTACCGGATACCTCGGTGCCGGCAAGACCACGCTGCTCAACCACATCCTCGCTAACGACGGCGGCATCCGCGCCGCCGTGATCGTCAACGACATCGGCGAGATCAACGTCGACGCCAGCCTTATCGCCGACGGTGGCCTTTCCGAGACCGACGACCTCATCCCGCTCACCAACGGCTGCATCTGCTGCACGCTTTCGGACGACCTTGCCAACCAGCTGCAGGGCATCGCCGATTCGGGCAACTTCGACTACATCATCATCGAGGCCTCGGGCATTTGCGAGCCCATCCCCATCGCCTACACCATCTCGAGCTTCTGCGACGAGGCCAAGGTGGGCGGCGAGCCTAAGCTCGCGCTCGACAACATCGTGGCCGTGGTCGACTGCGCCCGCATGTACGACGAGTTCAACGGCGGTCGCGACCTACTGGCCGAGGATATCGACGAGGACGACATCGAGAGCCTGCTCATCCAGCAGATCGAGTTCTGCTCCACGCTCATCCTCAACAAGACCGATACCGTGACGCCCGAGCAGATCGCCGAGCTTAAGGCCATCGTGCGCAGCCTGCAGAAGGACGCTGTGATTGTCGAGGCTCAAAACGGCGAGGTCCCCATGGAGGAGCTGCTCGACACCGACCGCTTCGACTTTATGCGCGCCTACAACTCCGCCGCCTGGATCGAGGCCATGGAGCATCCCGAGGAGCACGACGACCCCGAGGTGCTCGAGTACGACATCGAGACCTTTGTGTACTCGCGCCGCAAGCCGTTTGACCTGCAGAAGTTCACCGATTTTGTTGAGCAGGAGTGGCCCGACGAGGTCATTCGCGTCAAGGGTCCGCTGTGGCAGACCGGCGATCCGGACATGTGCTACATGTTTGAGCAGGCCGGCCACCAGATGCGCCTGATGGAGAACGGCCTGTTTGTCGACTCGGCGCCCGAAGGCGAGAAGCAGAAGATCATCGACGAGAACCCCGAGATCATGCAGATTTGGGACGACGAGACGGGCGACCGCATGACGAGCCTGTGCATCATCGGCCGTCACATGGACAAGGATGCACTCATCGCCTCCCTTGATGCCTGTCTGACCGACTGGCACCGCGCCTAGGTTTATCCAAGCGGGCATTTTTCCGCCTACGTAACCGCCAAACCACCACGAAGGTGCCCTTCGTGGTGGTTTTTCGTTCTGAGCCAAGGAGATTCATGTTCAACATCGTGCTATACGCGCCCGAGATTCCGGCCAATACGGGCAATATCGGCCGCACCTGCGTGGTTACCGGTGCCCGCCTGCATCTGGTGGAGCCCCTGGGCTTTTCGCTCGACGACAAGACAGTGCGCCGCGCCGGCCTGGGCTACTGGCAAAACTTGGACGTGACGACCTATGCCGGCTGGGAGGATTTTCTTGCGCGCAACGACCTCTCCCCTGCCGATGGTAGCCTGCATCTGCTGACCAAAAAGGCACGCCGCACCTATGCGCAGAGTACCTACCGCGATGGAGACTACTTGGTCTTTGGTAGCGAGAGCTCGGGCATTCCCGAGCCACTGCTTGCCGCGGCGTCCGAGCGTTGCGAGCGCATCCCGATGCTGCGCGATTGCGATTCACTCGATAACGCCGAGGCCTGGGAAGCCCACGAGGAATCGCTGGGGCATATCGAGGACGGCCATGAGGCCATCCTTCGGCAGGATATCTGCGGCAACTTCGTCAATCCGGACGACTACCGCATCAGCGCACTCAACCTCTCCAACAGCGCCGCCATCGTCCTCTACGAGGCCCTACGCCAAACAGGCTTTCCGGGAATGTGACAAAGGAACTGCCCCTTTGTCACATTCAGGCGCCACGCCGATGGCACACACGCCCAATTGATGCTCTAGATAAAGAGCCTCACTTTTAATCAGAATTAACTAAAGTAAAATGAAGTTAAACGGCGGTGTGAAAGGAGAGCCTTGTGGAATATCTCGAGAACCCGTTTACCCCCAGTTTTGGTGAGGTTCCCGCCCATCTCGCTGGCAGACAACAGATTATTCGGGATTTGGACCGTGCCTTCTTGAGCCAGCGCAGGCGCCCAGAATTGACCTCGATCTTCTCAGGCGCGCGTGGAACCGGTAAAACCGCTCTCATGTCGTCGCTCGCGACAAGGGCGGAATCCCACGGCTGGATAACCGTAAAGACGACCGCGCTCCCGGGAATGCTTGAGGAACTCGAGTTCGGGGCGAAACGCGCCGCAGCCCATCTCATCGACCCGTCCAACCACTTCGAAGTCACCGGCCTCGGAATTGCACCGCTCGGCAGCATCGAGGTCAATCGTGTCCACGATGCCTCAACCTGGCGTTATCGCATGAGCGACATCATCGACCAGCTCAACGAGGCGGGCACCGGTCTGCTCGTCACGGTTGACGAGGTGGACCCGACACTCGACGAGATGATTCAGCTCGCAGCGACGTATCAGCACTTTGTGACCGATGGGAAACGCGTCGCCCTGCTCATGGCGGGACTTCCCAACAACGTCTCGACGTTGCTGAACCACAAGACGGTCTCGTTCCTTCGCCGCGCCCAACAATATCATCTGGGTCGCATTGCCGACTATGACGTACGCGAGGCCTTGATTCGCACGATCCAGGAAAACGATCGCTTGGCAGATGCTGAGGGAATCGATAGAGCCGTTCGCTCGATCTCTGGTTTTCCCTTCCTATTGCAACTCGTAGGCTACCGTGCCTGGGATCTCACAAGCGATTCGAAGGAGATCTCGTCACGCGACTTTGACCTGGGAATCAAAATCGCGCGCGACGAGATGGACGACCGAATCCTCGCGGCAACCTATCGGGAACTCACTGCAGAGGACAAGCGATTCCTCATCGCCATGCTCGATGACGAGGAAGAGTCCACCACCGCTGACCTTGTCGAGCGCCTTAGGCGTTCGCCGCAGCAGGTCTCACGCTACCGACGCCGCATGATAGACGCCGGCATCATCGGGGAGCGAGGACGAGGGCTCGTCGCATTTGAATTGCCATTCTTCCGCGACTATCTCTCCGCTCAGTGCGTGAAATAGGCATCAATGAGGCAAAGGGACTGTCCCTTTGCCTCATTGTCTATAGGTAGCGGCCAGTAACGCTCTTGGGACAGGCAGCGATATCCGCCGGCGTGCCGGCGCAGACGATTTGCCCGCCGGCGTCGCCACCGCCCGGGCCCATGTCGATCACATAATCGGCGTTACGGATAAGGTCGAGATCGTGTTCGATCACGATAACCGTGGCGCCCTTGGAAACAAGGCCGTCGAACACACTCAGCAACACCTGAACATCGAGCGGATGTAGTCCGATCGTGGGCTCGTCGAATACGAACACGGCATCGTCCTGCACGCGGCCCATCTCGCTCGCGAGCTTAAGGCGTTGTGCCTCGCCGCCCGAGAGCGCCGGCGTGGGCTCACCGAGCGTGAGATAGCCCAAGCCTAGGTCATGCAAGGTCTGCAAGCGCGCCTGGACTTTCTTGAGTCCCACCGTGGCGTCGAGGGCCTCGTCCACACTCATGTCCATGAGCTGCGGCAACGTAAGCAAGCTCCCGTCCTTGCCCTCGCGATGGATATGCGAGGCGGCCTCGGCGTAGCGCGAACCACGGCATGCCGGGCAGATGATCTCGACGTCGGGCAAAAACTGCACGTCGAGCGATATCGAGCCCGTGCCGTCACACGTAGGGCAGCGCAAGGCGCCGGTGTTGTAGCTAAAGGCGCCCGCCTTGTAGCCGGCTGTCTTAGCCTCGGGCGTACGGGCGAAGGCGCGGCGCAGCTCGTCATGAATGTCGGCATAGGTCGCTACCGTCGAGCGTACGTTGGCGCCGATGGGCGTAGCGTCAATCAGATTTGCGCGGCCAATGCCCTCGGCATCGACCCAACGCACGTGCCCCGGCAAGCGCTCGCCAGCTGCCTGCGCCTTAAGTGCAGGAATGAGCGTCTCGAGCACGAGCGTCGTCTTACCCGAACCCGAAACGCCCGTTACCGCGACAAGGCGGCCGCGCGGGATATCAACCTCGAGCGGCTTGACGGTATGGATGGCATCGGTTGCCATGCGGATATGTCCCTGGTCGAACATTTCGTCGTCAGTCACCTGCGGACGCAAGCGCTTGAGCTCGGCGCGCAAAAACGGCGCGATACGGCTGCCCTGCGATTGCTCGACCTCGTCTACCGTACCAGCGGCGATTACACTGCCGCCGCCTGCTCCGGCAACGGGGCCCATCTCGACCAGATAGTCGGCTTCCGCCAGTACGCGCGTATCGTGGTCGACAACAACCACGGTGTTGCCGTCATCCACCAGATCGCGCATCACGCCCACCAAGCCGTCGACATTGGCGGGATGTAAGCCGATCGAAGGCTCGTCCAGCACATAGAGCACGCCCGTCGATCGGTTGCGCACCACGCGGGCGAGCTGAACGCGCTGGCGCTCACCCGTGGAGAGCGTGGCACCAGCGCGGTCGAGTGAAAGGTAATCGAGACCCAGGTCGACCAGACGACGGGCCACGCTCAAAAACGAATCGCAGATATCCGTCGCCATGGGCCGCATCTCGGGCGGCAAGGATGCGGGCACCCCGCGCACCCACTCAACCGCATCGCCAAGCGTCATGGCCGCGGCCTGCGCCAGATTGATACCGCACACCTGGGGCTGGCGCGCAGCCTCGGAGAGACGCGTGCCGCCGCAATCGCGGCATGCTCCCTCGCGCAAAAAGCGCGCAACGCGTTTGAGGCCCTTATCGTCCTTAACCTTGGCGAGCGCATTCTCGACGGTATAGACGGCGTTGTAATAGGTGAAGTCGAGCGGCGTGGCACCCTCGCCGTTTTTGGGAACGTAGAGAATGTGCTTCTTAACCGCCGGGCCGTGGAACACGATGTCGCGTTCTTCAGGCGTGAGCTGGTTAAACGGCACATCGGTGCGCACGCCCATCTCGCCAGCCACTTGCTTCATCAGATCCCACATGAGCGTACCCCAGGGAAGCACCGCGCCCTCGTTGATAGTCTTTGACTCATCGGGCACCAGGCTCGCTTCGTCCACCTCGCGCATGACACCGGTGCCGCCGCAGGTGGGACAGGCACCGCCGCTGTTAAAGGCAAGGTCCTCGGCGCTCGGCGCGTAGAACTCGCGACCGCATGCAGGGCACGCGAGCGACAGGCCCGCAGCCACGTTAAGGCTCGGCTCCACGCGCGCCCCGCAGTGCGGACACACGTGATGGGCGCAACGGCTAAAGAGCAGGCGCAGGCTGTTGTTGAGCTCGGTCATGGTACCAAAGGTCGAGCGCACGCCCGGCACGCTGGGGCGCTGATGCAATGCGAGCGCCGCCGGTACGTGCAATACCTCATCCACCTGGGCGTGTTCGGCCTGCGTCAGGCGACGTCGAGTATAGGTGCTGAGCGCTTCCAAGTAGCGGCGCGAACCCTCGGCATAAAGAACCCCCAGTGCCAGCGAACTCTTGCCCGAACCCGATACGCCGGCAATACCCACCAGCTTTCCCAGCGGAATATCGATATCGATGTCTTTGAGGTTATGGACGCGCGCGCCGCGTACCTCGATAGCCTGCGGGCTCATCTTCTGTTCCGTCACCTTTATCACCCTACTCATGCCATAAAACTCGATCGCGAACGTACGCGCCCAGCATGGGCACGGTAAACCGGACGAGGCCGTATCCGGCAGCCTCGATGACGCGCTCGCGAATCAAGCTTGCGCGATACTTACTCGCCCAGCTTTGGGTACGATCGCAACGCTCAATGATATCCGCCATGCGCGTCGGCTTGCCCTCGTCAGCCGCCATGGCTTCAATAAAGAGGCGCTGTGGGCTGCGCAATCCGTAATACAGGGGCGCGTCGACCGCTTCATAGAACTCGGAGATGGCATCCACGTGTCCAGCCTCAACATCGCGCTCTTCAATGACCTGCGAGTCACGCCGAATGGCAGACCGCCACATGTAATATCCCACCAGCTGAACCATATAGGGATGCCCCATGCTCTTGTGTGCCGCAAGATCAGCCGTCCCCGCGTCAACGTAAAGACCAGCGTTTTTGACCGTCTGGATATATGAATCGCGCACCTTGGGCAAAGAAATCGCCCCCAGCGTACGCTGCTGGGCACGCCGCAAAAACGTCACGCTCGGCTCTTCGAGCAGATCGTCAACCATACTGGGTAAGCCGGCAAACACCAGCGCGAGACCGCGCTGGTCGCTATCGGACAAGCCCGTGGCATCCTGGTCTCCGAGCACCTGCTGATAGAGAACGGCAAGGGCCGCCAGCTCCTCGATAGACGCCGATTGTGCCTCGTCAATCGCAAACAGCATGCCTTTGCCTGGATCGAGCTTCTTAAGGCGCTCGTTGACCAGCCCGCGCAGCGTTTCACCCTTTGCACGCGCCGCCTCGACCGACATGCGCCCGAATGATGGACCGAGTTCCATTGACGTCACAACGGGTTTATTCGAGCGAAGTGCATCGGCCAAGCGGTCGCATAAGCCAAGCGAAGCGGAATCGGAGACAACCGCCCATCCACGCTCATTGGCTAGACGTTGCAGCTCCCGCAGGAGAACCGTCTTGCCGCAACCGCGGTTTCCCGTAATGAGCATGAGCCTGCCCGGCGCTCCGGCGCCGTTATCGAGCCCTTCCTCGAAATCTTCGATGACCGACTCGCGACCGATGAGTATCGGAGGCCGCTTGCCAGCCGTGGGCTTAAAGGGATTTGGATTCATGTCGGCCTCCTCGGATTGGCAAACCTTGGCAATAGTTATACCAACTTGTACCGAGTTATACCAATAGCATGTGACAAAGGAACTGTCCCTTTGTCACATGTGGCCGAAAAACTCGGCGTCTGCTGCTCGCCAGGGGCGAAAGGTGGCGGGATCGACCTTTACGTGCGCCGTGGCGGGGACGTCGTGCCACTTGACGGTGTAGCCGGCGCCATGAGAGCAGAAGACCGAGTCGGGCGTATTGGGCAGATCGGCCTCGGGCTTATAGGCGGCCGCCTCAATTACGCGCTCAGCATCATGACAGGGCGCGTGGCCGGCAAACTCCAGGTACAGATGCCCGCGGCCACTCGTATAGGCAGCCACCTCCAGCGCGTAATCCTGCACTTCGGATGCCGGCACGCGGCCCATGAGCTTGGCGCGGTCTCCCGCCATCGTCGGCGGCTCGTACTCGGCACCCATACGCGTAGCATCCGAAAGCGCCCGGCCCACACACTCCCCCGGCACCTCGAGCTCAAAGTGGTACCACGGCTCCAACAGCACCGCCGCGCCCGCCTCACGCGCCTGCATGAGCCCCTGGCGAATCGCGCGGTACGTGGCCTGGCGAAAATCGCCGCCCTCGGTGTGTTTGGCATGCGCACGGCCGCCCGTGAGCGTAATGCGCACATCGGTGACGGGCGAGCCGGTCAGCACGCCCAGGTGATCGCGCTCCATGGCGTTGGTGAGCGCCAGACGTTGCCAGTTCAAGTCGAGCTCGTCAGTCGAGGTCACGGTGCCAAATTGCACGCCCGAGCCCGCCGGTAACGGCTCCAAACGCAGATGTACCTCGGCATAGTGGCGCAGCGGCTCAAAGTGGCCCACGCCCTCGACCGGCTGCGAAATAGTCTCCTTATAGAGAATGCCGCCGGGCTCAAACGCAATCGAAAGGCCAAAACGATCTGCCAACACCCGCTGCACGACCTCGAGTTGCACGGCGCCCATCAGCTGCAGGTGAATCTGCTCCAGATGAGTATTCCAGCTTACGCCGAGCATAGGATCTTCGTCCGCTAACTCTGTCAGTGCTTTGAACACCGCGTGGACATCGTGTTCGCCCGGTAGCACCGTATAGGTGAGAACTGGCGCAATGACGGGCGCATCGCCCGCGGGCTCTGCGCCCAGGACGTCCCCCGGGCGAACGTGCGCAAGACCCGTCACGGCACAAATACCGCCAGCGGCAACTTCCTGGGCAAGCTCATACTTTTCGCCGTTATAGATGCGGACCTGATCGATCTTTTGCTCCCAAGTGGAGGCGCCAGAGCATCCCTCGACAACTTGCTTTGCACGCAGCACACCGCCCGTCACCTTGACCCAGGCAAGACGCTCGCCACGGTCTCCACGACTCACGCGGTAGACACGCGCGGCGAACTCCTGGGGCCATGTTCGCTCGTACATCAGAGTGCACATACCGTCGAGTAGCTCGTCCACGCCTTGGTCCTTGAGCGCCGAGCCGGCAAAGCAGGGAAAGAGCTTGCGCTCGGCGACCATCCGCGACAGCGTTGCGACGGAAAGCTCACCCGCCTCAAGAAACTCGTCGAGCGCCGCCTCGTCTAACGCAGCGGCGTCCTCCTGAACGGCGCCGCCCGCCAGCAGTTCGTTGGCGTCCAGGCAGCCCTCGGAAAGACGTTGCCCAAGTTGTGCCAGCAAAACATCGCGGCCGGGATTCTCCAAATCGATCTTGTTGATATAGATGAACGTCGGGATCTCATAGCGCGCAAGCAGGCGCCACAGGGTTTCGGTATGCCCCTGCACGCCGTCGTTGGCGCCCACAACCAAAATCGCGTAGTCGAGTGCGCGCAGCGTGCGCTCCGCCTCGGCTGAAAAATCGACATGCCCTGGTGCATCCACGAGCATGACGTGGGTATCGCCATGGTCGAGCACAGCCTGCGACGAGAAGATCGTAATACCGCGCTCGCGCTCAATCTCGTTCGTATCCAGATGCGAATCGCCATCGTCCACGCGGCCGCGCTTGCGAATGCGGCCCGCGTTGAATAGCATGGCCTCGGCCAACGTGGTCTTGCCGGCATCGACATGCGCCAAGATTCCAACGACCGCTTGCTTCGACATGGCTCTCCTCTTATTGCAAGCCCATCGCACGCGGCAACGGGCGTCCTCATTCCACACTGGATGATACAATTTACGGGCCGGCGGGCGAAGCGGGCCCTATCCCCCGACCGAGCTCATCGCCCTGCGTTGCCGCGCGGCGATTTTCGTAGGTTCGCGCCTTGCGAAAGCCGGCTTGCAAAACAGCCAGCGAACGAAAATGTCCCCACCCGGGGCCATTTTCGTTCGTGCAAATTGTTGATACGCGTCCCCGCTCTTATGCCTCGCGCAGCCAGTCAAACGCAACACGCGGTGTACCGTCGGACACATACACGATGCCGGCGCGCTCAAACCCCGCCTTGAGGCTCGCGCCCTGCATGGGCAGGTTGTCCTGATGCGTGTCGATGCGCAGGTGATCGGCACGCTCCTTGGCAAAGGCAAACATCGCAGCCGCGATACCGTGCACGGTGCCGTCGGATGCCACACGGTGCAGCACGGCGTACGGAGTGTCGCTACGCCATTGACCGTCCTCAATTACGTCATAGCACTCGTCCGGGCCCTGTAAAAATGCAAACGTCGCCACCACGCGGCCGTCGACTTCACACACATAGCTGCCACCGGCGGCGATATCGGCAGCCAGCTGCTCGGCAGAAGGCGTGCCCTCGGGCCACTGCGTGGCGTTGCCATGCGCGCGCATAAAGGCGCGGGCCGCGTCATAGACAGCCATGACGGCGGGAATGTCGGTATCGAGGGTTTTTCTGATCATCACGCGGCGACCTCACGTTTATTGGTATCACTTTGATTGAGCAATGATACCAACGTTTGGAGAGGGGCGCGAAGCAGATGGGGAGCAAAAAGCGAGCCGCTTGGTCAAAAGCCAAAAGCGAGTTTTTAGGCGCTGCCACGGGCGGCGATATGAGTGACCTGTTTGCGCGCGAAGACGAGCGCCGCGACGCCCTGGACGCCGAGCGCGATGAGGCCTGGCGCTACAAGTCGTGCGAGCGCAAAAACCGTTACGACACGCGCGCCGAGGCCGAGGCTGTTATGGCCGAATGTGAAAACCGCGGGCGGCGTGGCTTGGCCTGCTACAAATGCGAATACTGCGGCGGCTGGCATTTGACGTCGCACCCTTGGAAATAGACCCCACATTGGCACGGCACTGACGGAGCGCCAGCCATCGCACACAAGCTACGGGCGCGGCGGCACCAAAACATCGTAGCGAACGGCCTTGCCCGCAAGTTGATAGCTCGGCTTAACGCCGGCAAGCAGCGGGCCCTTTACCGGCCGCTTGATAACGACCTTGCGCGGATGCACAGCAAGCGCCGCCTCGACCAGCGATTCCTCGTCGGCGCATGGCTGCTCCAGATGATGTAGGAGCTGGAACTTCTTTTTGACCGCTGCACTCTTGGTGCGCTCGGGAAACATGGGATCCAGGTACACCACGTCGGGTGCTGCGAGCTCGCCCTGCTCGACCAGCTCGACGGTTTGACGAAGGCCCGCAATGCTGTCCTCGCCCGCATGTAAGCACATGCGTGCCACGGCAGCCGCAAGCGCCGGATCATCCGCCGCGCGCTCCAAAGCATCCTGAAGGAGCGCCGCGATCACGCAGTCCTGCTCATACAGATCGACGGTAAAGCCCGCGGCCGCCAACAGCAGCGAATCCTCGCCAAAGCCTGCCGTGGCGTCAATCGCCCATGGGCTCTCGATGCCTTTTGCGCGCGCAGCCTTTACCAGCAGTTCTTGCTGCAGACGGCCCTGCTTGAGCCGTGGAAGCATGCGGCCAAAATCGGCACGCAGCTCCATCGTGCCGTCGGTGAGCGTGAGGCCCTCGGACTTCCCGATTAGCTCAAGCCCCGCGGACCGAGCAACAGAAAAGGGATCAACGACGCCCATGGGTACTCCTTAACAAGCAAAACGAATACGCGAGCGCCGTTTATGTCGGCACCCAACCGTCCGCTATTGTCCCACATGCGACATGGCCCACAGCATCCCAATGCAAAGCACCGCCATCAATCCCGTGCACACGGCAGCGATCACAGAATCACCCATGCGCCTTCCCAACGACCGCGGCTCATGCACTTGCCCTGCTCCGTACATCATGGCTCCTCCTTGAGACCAGCTCTTACCATGGACCCATCATCGCAGCGCCACGCATACGCTGCCATCGATTTGACTTACGCCCAGCTTTCCTTTTTGAAAGGTTGGGTTGGGCCGCGCGGGCTCAATGCGCTTTCAAACGCATGCATCGCCGCGTTGAACTACAATGTGCTTCACCATATGTGCAGCACATTGGGTGCGCCAAGTTGGCGTACTCGTATCGAAAGGACCAGCCATGAGCTTCACTCGCAAGACTCTCAAAATCCTTGCTCTCATCTACTTTGTTTTGGGCATCGCCAGCCTCGTCACCGCCGGCGTCGGTATCGCCACGGGCGGTCTCGATTCCACGTACGGTTCGTACGCCACGCTCGCAGCGGTCGTGCTTATCGCCAAGGGTCTCGTCGACCTTGCCGCAGGCGTCGCCGGTATCAAGGGCGCCAACAAGCCTTCGCAGGTGGACGGCGCGTTTAAGCTCGGTATTGTTGCCGCGGTCGCCACGCTTGGCCAAGCGGTGCTCACGCTTCCCGCGTTTGGCGGCGACGCCATCAACTTTGGCGCCTTTGTCATCGTGGTGTACGACCTGTTCTTTGTTCAGCAGGCACACGCCGTTAAGGCCGAGAACAAGGACCGCCTATAAGCGCTCGCTTCTCATAACCTCTGCAGCCAAGCAACTAAAAAGGGCCGATCGCGCATCTCCGCGGTCGGCCCTTTACGTTTGCCCAGATAAAACCTACCAAAATAAACCTGTCCCTTTTTGGCAGGTTGTTAGCTGTGGCGATACTCGGCGATGATGAAGTCGATGTCGGTTTGAAGGGTGTCCAAGTTTGCCAGGCGCTCTTTGTCGGCAGGGCGCGTGCGGTAGTAGTACGGCGTCATCTGGAACACCGCCTCGATGTCTGCCTGAGTCTGGAGCGTAATGTTCGCAGACACCCGCTGCGTTCCGACTAACTCGAGCTCAGTGGTCTTCGGCAGCTTCTCATCGTTAAGGTACGGCGTGTCGTAGAGCACCTCTTTGAGCCCAAAGAGATGACGAGCACCCGGTACCACGGTATAGAGTGAACCCTCTGGCGCCAGCACGCGGGCAAACTCGCGCTCGTTAAAGGGAGCAAAGAGTTCGGTCACCATATCGAAGGCGCCATCGGCCACGGGGATGTCCTTCATGTTGGCCACGAAGTAGGTCGCATCGCCGCGCTTGGCGGCCAGGCGCACCATCTCTTTGCCCAAGTCGAACCCGTAAGCGTCCACGCCCGGCACCGCGCCCAGGGCACTCGTGTAATATCCCTCACCGCAGCAAATATCGAGCAGCGTCATGGAACCATCCGTAGACGTGGCACGCCCAGACACCTGCTTGCGCACCAGCTCAACCATCGCATCGCGCAACGGCGCGTAGTATCCACGGTTCAGAAAATCACGACGACTGCGCGCCTGCGACTTGGGATCGCCCATGGAGTCGCCGCTCTTGGACGAGCGCAGCAGATATAGATAGCCCTCGCGCGCACGGTCAAACCGGTGTCCGCCCGCGCATGCAGCACCACGTTCGTCATCCACCAACGGTTCATGGCAAACGGGACACAACAACATGGCAACTCCTTAGCGCGAACTACACAACGCCCACCATTGTCGCACGCCTTCCCCACCTAGTCATTGGAGACGTTCTTGAATGACTAATCGTTTTAGAACGTCCCCAATGACTAGTCGATTAGGAGTATCATCGTCTGCGCAAATAAGCACAAAATAGCATGTTAGAGATTGAGAGCGTATGGCTGACACCGTATCTAAGCACATTGACATGACCACCGGCTCGTTGTGGCGCAATATTCCACTGTTCGCCTTCCCCGTGGCCGCTACGAGCATCTTAGAGCAGCTGTCGAACCTCATCGCCACGGTCATCATCGGTAACTTCTCGGGCGACCAGGGAACCCTCGCCATGGCGGCGGTCGGCTCCAATGTTCCGCTTACCAGCCTTATGCTCAACCTGTTTATCGGTATGTCGCTTGGCTCCAACGTGGTCATCGCCAACGCTATCGGCCGCAACGATCAGAACATGGTCAAACGCGCCGTCCATACCTCGATTTTAATGGCGCTCGTGGGCTTTGTCGTCATCGCCCTGGGCGAGATCTTTGCCGAGCCCATGCTCGCCGCGCTCAACGTTCCCGCCGAAACCATGCCGCTCGCTTCGCTCTACCTACGCGTCTTTTTGCTCAGCATGCCCTCGATCTTGCTCTACAACTTTGAGGCCGCGATCTTCCGCTCCGTCGGCATCACCCGCATGCCGCTGCAGGCGCTTGCCGTGTCCACCGTCCTCAACATTGGCCTGGACCTCATCTTTGTCCCCGTACTCCACTGGGGCGTCGCGGGCGTCGCCATCGCCACCGCCATCGCCTACACCGTCAGCGCCGCTACGCTCTTTATCCGCCTGCTCAAGACCGACTCCGTCGTCCGCGTCACCCTACGCGACCTAGCTATCGACCCCGTCGCCCTCAAGCGCATCGTCAAGATTGGCCTGCCCGCCGGCATCCAAAGCGCTGTCTTTGCCGTCGCCAACATCATCATCCAATCCGCCATCAATAGCCTGGGCACCGAAGTCATGGCGGCCTCGAGCGCCGCCATGAGCCTGGAGTACGTGTGCTACAACCTGCTCAACAGCTTTAGCCAGGCTTGTACCACCTTTGTGGGACAAAACCACGGTGCCCGCCAGATCGACCGCTGCACCAAAACGCTCAAGGTCTGCCTGGTCGAAGGCGGTATCGTTGCACTCACCACGATTATCGTTATTGTCGGCCTGGGGCGCGAGATCTTGTCGCTGTTCAACAGCGATCCCAACATCGTCTCGATCGGCTATATCCGCGTGTGCTCGATCTTCCCGGCGTACGCCTTTAGTATGTTCTACGAAAACATGTCAGGCTACCTGCGCGGCTTTGGTATCTCGCTCACGCCCGCCCTCATCACCATGATCTGCGTCTGCGGCATCCGCTTCTATTGGGTGTTCTGCGTGTTCCCGCACTTCCGCACCTTTGCGAACATCATGATGGTCTACCCCATCAGCCTGGGCACCACGGCGTTCTTTATGGTCGTGGCGGTATTGCTCTGCCACCCCGCACGCACCTATCGCGCCACCCAAGCCAAAGCGACAGCCCGCTAAACACCGCACTCAACGCCACGCCAGTCATTAATTGACAATATGTGAGCTCATATAGTCGATAAAGCGCCTTGTGGCGATGGGCATGGTGTCCCAGCTGCGCCAGGCCGCCACTACGTCGCGCGAGGGAGCGTGTACGATGGGACGTACGCGAATATCGGCCCGCATGCCCTCGACGGTACGGCGATACAGCATGCTCACGCCTAGGCCCTCCTCCACCATCGCCATGATGGTATAGTCATCAGTCACCTCACTTGTCACGTGCGGCGACAGCCCATGCGCCGCAAACGCATCGAGCACCAGGCTCTGTTCGCCCTCATCCAGCAGCACAAACGGCTCGGACGCCAGGTCGGCAAGGGTCACCTTTTCCTTTGCCGTCAGCGGATGCGCGGCCGGCAACAATGCCACCAACTCGTCGTGATAGACGACGCGCTTCTCGAGCCCCGCGGTAAAACCGCGTGCCGTAAAACAAAAATCAACCACGCCATCGTGCACCCATTGGGCGTTGCGCGTGTAATCGCCCTGCTTGAGGGTGAAGCGTACGCCCGGGTGCAGCGCACCAAAGTCGCGGATCACGCGCGGCAACACGGTTCGACTCACGTTGGTAAACGTCGCAATGCGAATATCGGTCGACGAAAGCCCCAGCAGCTCCTGGCGTTTGCCCTCGAGCTCGGCCTCGGCGGTCACGATCTGGCGCAGGTACGGCAGATATTGTTTACCGTCGCGCGTAAGCGAAACGCCCTGCTTACCGCGCTCGATAAGCGTGGTACCCAGCTCACGCTCGAGCGCCTTGACGGCCTGGCTCACCGCACTTTGCGTATAGCCCAGCTCGTCCGCCGCGCCCTTAAGACTGCCGCGATCGACCACCATACACACAATCTGATACCGCGATGCCATCGCGCCTCCACATCAATGCAGCCGTAAAACGTTTTGCCAGGGCTTTTTCTGCCAACATTAGTATTTCTTAATCATACTGAAGATACATTCGCTTTACTACATCCACATCTGGGAGCAGAATCCTTTTTGCGAAACCGTTCTGTAACAAAAGGAGTCCCATGGATCGCAAAAAAGCAATCGCGCTCTCATTTTCCGTTCCCGTCGCATGGGGCTTTTCGTATCCCCTCATGAAGATCGGCATGGACAGCATGAACGCCACGAGCATCGTCGCGCTACGCTGCATCATCGCCTTTGTGGTCTGCCTGCTGCTCTTCCACAAGCACGCGTTGCGCATCAACCGCGACCTTATGGTCCGTGCCGCCATCATCGGCGCCATTATGGCAACCGAGCTCACCTGCATGTGCCTGGGCTCCAGCCTCACCTCTGCCTCCACTGCCGGCTTTTTGCAGAGCCTGACGGTCGTGATCGTGCCGTTTGCCAACGCAGCCCTGCTGCGTCGCGCCCCCGAGCGCAAGGTGCTCATCGGCACGGCTATCGTCACCTGCGGCATGCTGCTGCTCTCGGGCGCCGACTTTACCAGCCTGAATCCCGGCGCAATCATCATGCTGCTCTCGGCCTTTATCTATGCCAGCCACATTATCGTGGCCAAGCGCTTTGTCGAAGAAGTCGATCCGCTGGCTCTGGGCGTTTGGCAGCTAGGCTTTGGCGGTTTGTTCTCGGGCGTCGCGGCATTCACCTTTGGCGGCTTCACGCTTCCCAGCACGCCGGGCGAAATCGTGGTCGTCGTCGCGCTCGCACTCATCTGCTCTGCCTACGGCTTTATCACCCAGACGCTCGTGCAGCCCCACGTGCCCGCCGAGACCACCGGTTTCGCCTTCTCGCTCGAGCCGGTATGCTCCGCCGTCTTTTCGTTCTTCCTGGTCGGCGAGGTCCTGAGCCCCATCGCCTTCTTTGGCGCCGCCCTCATCCTCACCGGCGTCATGGTGGCAACCGTCGAGCTTCCGCGCCTTCGCGCACATGGGCACGCTCGTATGGCAGGAGCGCCCGAGCACGTCTCGTAGACCCCGCTCCTCATACAGCCGCGGCATAACGGTCCCCGGACGCCCTTACAATAGATGCCAACAGAGCATCTGCCATAAAGGAGCCCCATGGACACTGCAACCCGCGACCGCAACATAGCAACTTGGTTGGGCGATGCGCCGCAGCCGGTACGTGACACTACGAACCAGCTGCTCGAGCGTATCGCCCTTTTGCGTGCCGAGCAGACCATCTACCCGGCACAAGACGACATCCTCAATGCCCTCGCCTACACGCCGGCCGACCAGGTCAAAGTTGTCATCTTGGGTCAGGACCCCTATCACGGACCCAACCAGGCAATGGGGCTGTCGTTCTCGGTCCCCGCGACGCAAACCAAGTTGCCGCCGAGCCTGCGCAACATCTATAAAGAACTCAATGCCGATCTGGGCTGCCCCATTCCCGCCACGGGAGACCTAACCGCATGGGCACAACAGGGCGTCCTACTCCTTAACACTACGCTCACCGTGCGCGAGCATGTCGCCAACTCGCACGCCAAACTGGGCTGGAGCACGCTCACCGACTACGTTATCGAACGCTGCTGTCAGCTGCCCCAGCCGGTAGTCTTTTTGGCATGGGGCCGCTTTGCCCAGCAGATGGTCGAAGGTAAGATCGTCGCAACTGGTGCGGGCAAGGCAACCGACAAGTTCTGCCTGGCCTCCACACACCCCTCGCCGCTTTCGGCCAACCGCGCCACGGCAGAACTCCCCGCTTTTATGGGGTCGCGCCCCTTCTCCGCTGCCAATCGACTACTCGAACAGCGCGGCTCGACCCCCGTCAACTGGACTTGCCTCGGCTAAAAATCGATACATCAAAAACGCGCCCGACGGCTTTCCCATCGGGCGCGTTTCCTATTCGGGCCAAATAAATTGTGTGCGGCCGGCCTCGCCGCCATCGATTAGCAGACTCTGTCCGGTCATAAACCGGTTGGTCACGCCCACAAAGTAGATCCACTCGGCGATCTCTTGGGCGGTGGCCCAGCGTTTAAGCGGTGTGAGCTCCATAATCTGGCTCCACAGGTGTTCGTCTTCCATCACGCAACGGTTGAGCGGCGTGATAACGCCGCCCGGGTCCACACTGTTGGCAATGGCCTGCGGCGCCAGGCGGTTTGCAAGGTTCTTGGTGTAGGCGATAACGCCGCCCTTGCTGGCAGCATAGGCAGGAAACTCCGATCCCGTATGCCCGCTCGCCGACCCCACATTGACCACGGATTTGATAGCCGGCGCCGGCTTGGCGGCAAGCCCCTCCCCCGCAAAGGCGTAGCGCTCGGTCACGTTGATGGTGCCATACAGGTTGGCGGCGATGTCATCGGCCGAATCCTGCGTACCGGCAACGTTCACGATCACCTGAGGCTCAAGGTCGCCTGGAAACGAGTTAGGCTCGCGAACATCAACGATCAGATGGCGGTAGCGCTCGTGTTCGATCGCCGCCGGCAGCAGATCAAAGCCCACGACCTCGTGGCCCTCGTCCAAAAAGCGCTGCACGCATGCGGCTCCGATACCGCCCGAAGCACCCGTAATCAAAACCCGCATACTTGCTCCTTAGGCGGTTGCGTGGCGCTCGAGGTACTCGGAGCCCACATTCTCGCGCTCCCAGCCGCGCACGACCTTGTAGCCCACGGGGCTCAGGAAAACCTCGCACAGCAGCTCGGCAACAGCGCCGGTCAGCGAGCACATAAGGACCTGCACCCAGGTCCAACCAAAGAACGTGTGGCTCACCACAATGGCAAAGACCAGGTTGTCGATAAACTGGCCAACACCCGTGGACACATAGGAACGGAAGGCGAAGCTCGCAAAGTTATTTTTTTTGAGCATACGGCCGAGCGACTGGTTGAGCGTGGAATTAACCACGGCAGAAACGAGCATTGCCAGCGAAGAGCCCAGCACCACGTACCAGGTGCCGCCGATGGTGGCGTTAAGGGCGTTGTTGACCTCGATCATGCCGGTGTCGTAGTAGGCGCCCCACATACCGGGCGTGAGCGAGCATGCCCAAAAGCACAGGCTCACGGCCAGGTTGACCAGCAGCGCGAGGATAGAGATTTTGATGGATGCCTTGGCGCCAAAGCGCTTGCAGATCATGTCCTGGCACAAAAACGAAACCCAGCTCACCACAAAGCCACAATCGAGTGCCAGATACGGCAGGCTGATAAGCTCTTTGTTGGCCAGCAGGTTCATCATGATGACGCTCACGAAAAACAGCGAAACCGTTGCCGCGGGAATGCTCCGCAACAGGACTTTATAGTCCTCCATGACCTTCTTGATCATTATGTACTCCTTTGGTTTTAGGTTTAACGAGCAGGATATCGGACCCGAACTGCTCGGACGCCCCGGTCTTGAGACGACGGTGGGTATGATAGCCGCTCACACGGCATCAGGCAAGCAAACGGCGCGGCAGCCCGCAGCCCCGCAGGCCCACCGCGCCGATGCGTTAAAACGCTACGTTGCCAAACTCCGACAGGATAAGGTCGGAGTTGTGGTCGGTTGCCCAATCCACGTTCCACGGGCTCGTGAACAGCAGCAGCTTACCGCCGCGCATGTCCTCGACGCGCAGCGTGTCGCGCGTGAGCGAAAGGCCCGGGATATCGATGGTGTCGGGGTCATTCTGGATCCAGCGGATGTCCGTATAGGGCAGCGGCTGGCGACGAACCTCAACACGGTACTCGGCCTTGAGGCGGCGCTCGAGTACCTCAAACTGCAGCACGCCGACCACGCCCACAATGACGCTCTCCATGCCGGCACCCAGTTCGCGGAAGATCTGGATGGCGCCCTCCTGGGCAAGCTCCTCCATACCCTTGACGAACTGCTTGCGCTTGAGCGTGTCGACCTGCGTAATGCGAGCGAACATCTCGGGGGCAAACGTCGGGATCTGCGGATACTGCACGTGGCGCTTGCCGGAGCACACGGTGTCGCCGATGCTAAAGATACCCGGGTCGAACAGGCCCACGATATCGCCCGCGTACGCCTCGTCCACGATGGCGCGGTCATCGGCCATCATCGACGTGCCCGTGGCAAGCTTGAGCTTGCGGTTGCCCTGCACGTGGAAGGCATCCATGCCGCGCTCGAACTTGCCCGAGCAAATGCGCACAAAGGCGATGCGGTCGCGGTGGTTCTTGTCCATGTTGGCCTGGATCTTAAACACAAAGCCGCTAAAGTCGTCGCGGCAGGGATCGACCGGCTCGCTGGTGAGCGTATCGGTATAGGCGCGCGGCGTCGGGGCCAGACGCAGGAACTCCTTGAGGAAGGGCTCCACGCCAAAGTTGGTGAGCGCCGAGCCAAAGAACGCCGGGCTCAGCTTGCCGCAGGCCACAGCATCCAAGTCGAGCTCGTCGCCAGCGCCATCGAGCAGCTCGATGTCGTCCATCAGGTTCTTATGGTTCTCCTCGCCGATGAGCTCATCCATGGCAGGGTCGCCCAGCTCGGCCTCGACCTCGGCGACCTTCTTGGTGGCGTTGGCGTGGCCGTCGCCCTCAAAGGCAATGACGCGACGAGTCTGACGGTCGAACACGCCGCGGAAGTTGCGGCCGCTGCCGATCGGCCAGTTCATGGGATACGTATTGATGCCCAGGACGTTCTCGATCTCTTCCATGAGCTCAAACGGATCGCGAGCCTCGTGGTCGAGCTTGTTCACAAAGGTGAAGATGGGAATGTGGCGCAGCGTACAGACCTTAAAGAGCTTTTTGGTCTGGGCCTCGACGCCCTTGGCGCCGTCGATGACCATAACAGCAGCGTCGGCGGCCATAAGGGTACGGTAGGTATCCTCCGAGAAGTCCTGGTGGCCGGGGGTATCGAGGATATTGACGCAGGCGCCGTTGTAGGTGAACTGCAGCACCGAGGAGGTAACGGAAATACCGCGCTCCTTCTCGATGTCCATCCAGTCCGAGACGGCATGCTTGGCCGAGCTCTTGCCCTTGACCGAGCCGGCAGTCTGGATGCTGCCGGTATAGAGCAGCAGCTTCTCGGTAAGTGTGGTCTTACCGGCGTCCGGGTGGCTGATGATCGCGAATGTGCGGCGCGACGAGATTTCATCCGACAGGCTTGCCATGCGGATCCTTTCTTGCATTGAGTGCATTACGTCGTTGTAACCGCACTATTGTAGCCGCGAAATCCCGCTCTAGGGCGCCTATCAGGACAAATTCATCAGTTGGGGCCTAGGCAGCCGGCCCAATCCGTATTTGCCTCTTGCATAACTGTGCATAGTGTATATATACTGTGCTTACCGGTTATATACACGTGTAGCCCAACAGCTAAGGAGCCGCTGTGGGCATCATCCTATCCAATTCGAGCGACAAGCCCATCTACGAGCAGATAACCTCGCAGGTCAAAGCTCAGATCTTATCGGGCACGCTCGCTGCGGGAGCCAAACTCCCCAGCATCCGTGCGCTCGCGAGCGATCTTGGCGTGAGCGTCATCACCACCAAGCGCGCCTACGCCGACCTGGAGCAGCTCGGGTTTATCTGCACCGTGCAGGGCAAGGGCTGTTTTGTCGCCGAGGGCAACCAGGACCTCTTGCGCGAAAACCAGCTCTGCCATATCGAAGATCTGCTTGCGAAAGCGGCAAGCCAAGCCGAAGCCTTGGGCGTCACGCGCGACAAGCTGCACGAAATGCTCGACCTGGTAGCCCCCGAAACCATGCAGTAGCCATCTGCAAGAAAGGCTATACCATGCAAAACCTTTTAGAACTCAAAGGCATTTCACGCCGTGTGAGCGACCGTTTTTCGCTGCGTGACGTCACGCTTGCCGTGGAGCCTGGCCAGATCGTTGGCTTTGTGGGCGCAAATGGCGCTGGCAAAACAACGACGATTCGAGCCGCGCTCGGGCTTATCAAACTCGATGCCGGCGAGGTGCACCTGTTTGGGCAGCGCTGTGGCGCCGACGCACCCGGTGAAGCGCAGCGCTGCTTGCGCACCCGTGTCGGTCTCGTGCTGGACACGTGTCCTTTCCCTTCAACGCTCAAGGTGGGCCAGATCGAGGCACTCGTAGGCCCGGCGTACCCCACGTGGGACCGCAAAACGTTCGCCGGATTCATCGACCGATTTGGCCTCGATCCCAAGACAAAGGTCAAGGACCTCTCCCGCGGCATGGGCATGAAACTGCAGCTTGCCTGCGCGCTCAGCCACCAGGCCAAGCTGCTCGTTTTGGACGAAGCCACCGCGGGCCTCGATCCCATGGCACGCGAGGAGCTGCTCGATGAGCTGCTCGCCTTTGTTTCCGACGGCCTGCACAGCGTGCTGCTCTCGAGCCATATTACGTCCGACCTCGATCGCGCCGCCGACCGCGTCATCTGCATCGATAGCGGCTCGATTATTTTTGACCTGCCGCGCGAGGACATTACCGACCGCGTCGGCATCGCCCACTGTACCCAAGCACAGGCCGCCGAGCTTATGGCTTGCGTCGAAGGCGCCCGTGCCGTCCACCACGCCTATAGCGTGGACGTGCTCGTGCCCAACCGTCGCGAAACGCTCGAGGCCTTTCCCGAGATTCCCTGCGATCGGGCAACCATTGATGACTATCTGCGCCTCATGCTGAAAGGGGCTTCGAAATGAAACGCGCCTTTATGTCCGAGCTCGCCATCGTTCGCACGCTCACCCCGAGCATCGCGGGCGTCGGCCTGTTCATCTTCGTCGTGCTGACCGCCGTCAGGGCATCGAATGGTGATTCCGATATGAGCGCCGCCGGCGCCTTCGCGATCAGTGCCATGTCGCCTATCATGGCCATGACGTCGCTGGCCGGGCTCGACAACCAAAACGGATGGGAGCGCTATCGGGCAACGCTGCCCATCTCACGCAAAGACATCGTCAGCGCACGCTACCTGTGCATCACTATTTTCTCGGTCATCATGACGTGCGCGGCCGTGCTGTTGAGTATCGTCGCCATCCCGATCTTAAACAGCGTGGGTATCCCCTCCACGGGAGAGACCGTCTTTGAGACCGCAATCGCCTCGGCAATATCGATGCTTTTCTCCCTCATGGCGGTGTTTTTGGTACTGCCTCTGTTCTTTCGATTTGAACACATGAAGGCGCAACGCCTATCCGTTGGTCTATACGCCCTATACATGTGCCTTATCATGGTCACGCTAAACTCATTCAACCCCATCAGCAACCAGCTCATGTCGATGATTGCCGGGGCGAATCCCGATCCTTCCGTTCTTGGCTTCCTGTGCGCAGGAATTGCCGCGCTGGCAACGGTCGTCCTTGGCGCTGTCAGCTGCGCCATCAGCACCAAGGTCTACCGGGCACGCAACCTATAGGCAAGCGCGGTATCATTGGACATGCGCCATAGATCTGGCGTGGTCTTTTTTGAGGAGGCGCTCAACCCGTGTCGTGGGTCGTCGCAGCATTTGCGTCAGCATTCTTTGCCGGCATCACATCCATCTTGGCCAAATGCGGCATCAAGCAGACCGACTCCGATGTCGCGACGGCCATTCGCACCTGCGTGGTGCTCGTTTTCGCCTGGGCAATGGCGGGCATTTCTGGATCCATTGGAACCATTGGCAGCATCGAACCCAGATCCTGGCTCTTTCTCGTCCTCTCGGGACTCGCTACCGGCGCTTCGTGGATCTGTTACTTTAAGGCGTTGAGCATCGGAGACGTCAATAAGGTCGTACCGGTCGACAAGATGAGCACCGTGCTCGCCGCGCTGATCGCCATCGTGCTTTTTGGCGAGACGAGCAACCTTGCGGTTAAGCTCGTGGGAACCGCCGTCATTACCCTCGGCACGTTTTTAATGACCGAGAAGCAGCAATCCGCCGGACCCGAGCAGCAGCAAGACCGGACCTGGCTCGCTTACGCCCTCGGCGCCGCCATGTTCGCAGCACTCACCTCCGTCCTCGCTAAGATCGGCATCGAAGGCGTCGAGTCAAACCTGGCCACGGCAATCCGCACCTGCGTGGTACTGGTTATGGCATGGGCAATCGTGGCAGCTAAAGGCAAGATGGGCCAAGCCGTGCACGTAGACCGCTACGAGCTCGTATTTCTCGCGGCATCGGGCATCGCGACCGGAGCATCGTGGCTGCTCTATTACTATGCCATCGCCGCAGGCCAGGTGAGCGTCGTGGTGCAGATCGACAAACTATCGATTGTCGTATCGGTACTATTTGCGCGCTTGGCATTCAACGAAAAGGTCTCGCGGCGCAGCGCCATCGGTCTCGCCCTCATCGTACTGGGCACTGCGGCGCTCGCGGTTTGGAAGTAGCGCGGCCAGCAGCCGCTACATCCTCACACCTGGCTTGGGATGCCTGTACTGACCGTGGGATGCCGTGCGCTTACCGTGCGAGATGGCAAATTTGGGACAACGGTGCAGGCAACGAAGGCAGGCTGCGCACTCCGGCTTTGTCCAGACGGGAAGGCCGTCGCGCATCTCAATCGCCGCCATGGGGCAGCGCTTGGCACACAGGCCGCAGCCGATGCAGCGATCGGCATCGACGGCAAACTTGCTCGTCTGTTGCATGCGCGGCAGCCCAATTGCGTGATACGCGCACGATGCAAACAGAGGCACGCGATGGCGCATCATGTTGCCCGTGCGGCGTGCCCGCACCGCCTCGATCACGGCATCAATCTGCGCCTCGGCAGCTCTATTGATACCCTCAACCTTTTGAGGGTCAGACAGGTCGAAAACAGGCGTCCAGGTATCGGGCATCTTGACGCTCATCGCCGCATCTAACTCGAGCCCACGCTCGTGCAGCAGGTCGCGGGCAAACTTGGCAGATTGGCCGGTCGTCGAACCGTACGTCGAAACATAGAACGTATAGGGGCGCTCGCCGCCCTTTGCACCGGCAGCAATCGACAGGTCGGCAGTCTTCAAAAACTCGATCATCGGTGTCGGCAGACCCCAGGCATACACCGGAGCAACAAATCCCAGCTGGCAGGGGCCTTCCGTCGCAACAAGGCGAAGGGCTTCGACATCAAAACGCTCAATCGACACAACCTTGTCGTCTGTCGCCGCCGCAATGCGACGCGCCACATGTTCGCTGTTCCCCGTCGCGCTAAAGTACAGGATCATCTCGTACCCCTCTGGAGTTGACTCGCGATTAACCGCGCTATTTGCGCAGCGGCTTGGGCAGCGGAATGCCGGCGGCGATGATCATACAGACGATGCCTTTGAGCGGGAAGCACATGAGCAGCAGGCCCACGACCATGATGGGCTGGCGCATGACGGCGCCCATCGTCGATGCCGTGCAGACAGCGACGCAAAAGACCGGATCGGCGCCGGTGAGGATGGCAAGGCCATAGCCCAGGCTCACACCCGAGAAGATAACCGGGAAGAAGTGGCCGCCACGCCAACCAAGGTTGATGAGGGCGGGCGTCAGCATGGCCTTAACAAGACCGGTCGCGATAAGCACACCGGCGGGGATGGTCAGATAGGTTTCCATGAGCACGTCGGCCTGAGTCTCGCCGGCAAACATGGTGAAGGGCAGAGCCGTACCGCAGGCGGCAAGTACCAGACCGGCCAGCATGGCCTTGACGACAGGACGCTCCCCTATTGCGTGGGCAAGCACTTCGCTCGCGTGCTCAGAGACAAAGTACAGCCAGCCGCAGATTGTTCCGATCAGCGACAGAGGGATGAGCCAGGTAAGCTCCAGGTTGCCCACCACGGCAGCCTCGAACCTCGGCATACCCATGCCGCCGCCCATGAGCTGGCCGAGCAGCAGGTAGGTGCCCAGGCCGCCAGCAATCGCGATGCCGTAAACCACGGTCTTTTGCGCCTTAGGCAGCCTGATGGTGATCTCACCGGATTCGGAATCCTCGCCATCGCCGACACCCTGGCCGTCAGCACTTCCGGCAAGCGGCGCCACAAAGCCAAACACGGGCGCGGTAAAGAGCGCCGTCAGGGCAGCCTGGGTGCCCAGCAGCGTGAGCTCCCTAAACTCGGCGCCAAAGCGACGCATACGATCGCCGACCCAGCTGCACAGACCTGCGATAACGCCGGTCAGACCGGCCTCCGGTCCAATACTTCCACCAAACAGCAGCGGCAGCAATGCCGCGAGCGAAAGCTTGCCCAGGTTGTCGTACGGGTAGCGCCCGTCTTGCTTAACCTTTGCCATCACCTGGTTGAGGTCATCGGTCTTGATGCCCGTCATCTTTTCGTACAGGCCAATCACCAAGCCGCCCAACAGGCAAACGAAAAACGGGTACGGCAAAAAGCCAAACGGGCCGCTGGCGAGTTCGGGCGAAGAGACACCCAGCTTATGCGGGACCTCGGTCCACAAATAATCAATGCCGTGCTCCATCGCAAAGAAGAATAGCCAGACTGCGGCACCCGCGAGTGCACCGGTCACGGCAACGCTGACCAAAAACAGCGCTCGGTTCGTGGGTTTGGCAAGGTTATCCATCGGGTCCTCCCGCGGTCAAAGTCGACATAGATACGTTTTATTGTAGAGCGAGCGTTGTCCGAACGAGCCAACCATCTGCGCCGCAAACGGCACCATTGGGAGTCATAGTGGGGCAGGCTCAAGACTTATCCGTTGATAATCGAGGCAATCTCGCGCAAATCGTCGGCAAAGTAGATGCCGAGTTGGCGCCTCGAGCTCGAAAGCCCCTTATCAATCATGTGCCCGAGCAGGGCTTTGAGGTCGTTGTAGTACCCATCCAGGTTGTACAGAATGCACGGCGCGCTCAGATGCCCCAACGACACGGCGGACATGACCTCGGCAATCTCCTCGAGCGTGCCCGTGCCGCCCGGAAATGCGATGAACGCATCGCCGAGCTCAATCATCTTGGCCTTGCGCTCCGCCATATCGCTCGTCACGATAAGGTCGTTGATACCGTCATGTTGAAACTCGGCCTCGATAAAAAAGCTCGGCTCAACACCCGTCACGTGTCCACCCGCCTCGAGTACGCTATCGGCGAGCGCACCCATCAGCCCCGATTTGGACCCGCCGTATACCAGCGCGTGCCCGTTGGCGCCAATCCAGTTGCCCAGCTCCTGCACCGCGGGCAGAAACGCCGGATCATTGCCGGCACTGGCACCCAGATACACGGTGATATTCATATTTGGTCCCCCTTGTTGTGGCGCACGACGTTCGTCTTAGCGCTGGCGTCGACGATACTCGCGCACGCGGCGCGACAAATCGGCGAGCTCATCGCGGTCGAGTTCTTCCAAATGCTCAAGATCGTCCATAAAGCGCGCCATGGTGTCCTTTTGGCGCAGCTTGATGAGCGTATTGCAGTAGTTCACCGCCACGCCCGTAAGCATGGCGATATAGAAGATACTGATGACGCTTAGGATAACGGTAATGCCGCGGGCAACCGGCGTTTCGGCGGGGATATCGCCAAAGCCGATCGTCGAGACCGTCTCAAAGCTAAACCAAAGTCCATCGCCAAACGTAAGAGTCGTGGGCTCGGACAGCCAGACGGCCGTCGAGCACAGCAGGTAAAAGATAAGAAACAGGCCCGTAATGCGTGCAAAGCCAGCCTGTCGCAGCACATCGGCAAGCGTCCTCAACCTGTTCATCGCGACCCTTTCCACGGACAACCAATCACGTTCGCTCGGTATTGTCCCACAACCGGCAGTTAGGGACGTTCCTTTTAATATGAGCAGGACATTGTCAAGAGGCAAAATCGGGCCTGGCCCCAACGATATGGGGTCAGGCCCTCTCCCTATATCAGCCCGTCCGCGGCGACCTCGGCGTGTCTTACCGACGCTCGTCTTTGCAG
>DBGFTB010000010.1:0-16422 GCA_048532905.1 Collinsella aerofaciens | reverse complement strand
TTAAGTTTGCTGCTCTACAGTCCTGCGCAAGACGGAAAGCACATTAAGTGCTTTCCTTTGCGTGCGGAACTCGCGACAAACTTAACCCCCGCCCTCAGCCCCGGAAGCCCTCCCTGCCGTCACATTATTCAACCAGTTTTGCGGGCGTGCGCCGCTGCGCGGCTAGCCCGCGTGCTCCTCGGCGGGGTTGGTCTGATTGTTTTTGTTGAAGCTCGGCCATTGGCTCAAATGGAAACGGGGGACGCATCTGCATCCCCCGTTTTTGTTGTGATTACTCTAGGTCAATAAAGTTAGTGCTTAGGATCTTGCCGTCTTTTACTAGCATTCTGGCCATGGTGGGGCCTCGGGTGCCTCTGGGGTAGCTGGCGCTGCCCGGGTTGAGGACTAAGCAACGGCCCACTTGGGCTTCTTTGGTTACGTGGGTGTGGCCGTTGATGGCTACGTCTACGGATCCCACCGGAAGGTCTTCGCGGTAGTGGGCTACGGCGAATTTGAGGCCTTCGTAGGTAAAGAGTGCAAGACGGTCTACATCGGGGCCGTAGTCGCGGTAGTAATCGTTGTTGCCCAGTACGGCCCGCACGGGGGCGATGGTGCATAGGTGCTCGTAGTCCATCTCTGACGTAAGGTCGCCGGCGTGGATAATCAGATCCGCGCCCTCAAGCTCGTCCAGGAGCGCAGGCGACAAATAGCCGTGGGTGTCCGAGATGATGTCGATGCGCTTGGCGCTTGCACTGTTCATGGGATCCCTTCCGCAAAAAAACGATTCGGCAGATACATACAAAAAAGGCCCCACGGCTCCGCAGACGATGGGTCTACAGGGCTGCGGGGCCAGTGTGCTAGAAACTCAGAGCCTTCTTGAGCGGCACGACGCGGCGGCGCGAAACCGGCACGCGTTCGTCGACGCCCGTAATGCCCAGCTGGATGGCGCCCGAGGGCACCGTCTCCACATCCGTGACGCACGCCAAGTTAACGATATAGCGGCGGTGAACACGGAAGAAGCCAAAGTCGCAGAGCTTGGCCTCAAACTGCGCCAGCGAGGTCGTCGACAAAAAGCGATCATCGACGGTATAGATGCAGGAGTAATCGTCCTTGGCCATGATAAAGCGAATGTCGTCCACGGGAATGAGCACCTTGCGGCCGCCCTTTTCCACCGGGATACGCTCGATGGTCACCTTGCTGTCCGTAACCGGCTTGGCGCGTTGCATGACCTTCTCGATCGCGCGATCCAAGCGAGCTTCTTCGACCGGCTTCATCAGATAATCGACGGCATCCACGTCGAATGCCTCGACCGCATGGTCACTATACGCAGTCACAAACACGATCGCCGGCGGTTTTTTGAGCTTATGCAGCGCCTCGGCAAGTTGCAGGCCCGAGGCACCGGGCATCGAGATATCGAGAAACACGACATCCACGCGACTTTCCATAAGCATCTCGATGGCGGAGCGGACGCTCGACGCCTCCGTGATCGTGCCGATCTTGCCCGTTTGCTCGAGCAGGAAGCGAAGCTCCGAGCGAGCCGGCGCCTCATCATCCACAATCATCGCACGCAGCATAGGGATAAAACCTTTCGTCAACTAACTACGCCGGGCATCCGCCGCATGACGTTGAGCCCGTAGCCTTTTATTTTACTCTTGAATGTCAAAGATGCTCTCTGACAAATCAAGATGAAGGAGCACTTTGGTGCCCTTGCCCGGCGCCGATTCGACACGCGTATAGGAGTGCGGCCCATAAAAGCGATGGATGCGCTCCGAAATATTGTGCATGGCCACACCGGCGCCGCCACCCTGGGGAGAGCTGGCGTCGGGACGGGCAGAGCGCTCGTCAAACAGTCTGGCGGCGGTACCCTCATCCATGCCCACGCCATTATCGGCCACGGCAATCAAGATTGCATCCTCGCCGTCTTGGTGAACGGTCACGTCGATCCTCAGGGCGTCGTCATCGCCCATACCATGACGTACGGCGTTCTCGACAATCGGCTGGATCACGAACGCCGGCACCAGCGTATCTTCCACGTCCTCGGACACATCGAACGTCGCAAGCACGCGGTCCTCGCCAAAGCGGGCCTTCTCAAAGGTAAGGTAGCGCTTGGTCTGTGCAACCTCGCGCGAGACCGGAATGAGCGATCCCGAGTTGTCGAGCGTGGCACGATAGAACGATGAGAACTCACGAAGCAGTTCGCGGGCCCGCAGCGGGTCGGTGCGCGTAAACGATGCAATGGTGTTCAGCGTGTTGAACAGGAAGTGCGGGTTAATCTGCGCCTGCAGCGCACGCACCTCAGCGCGCGCTGTGAGTTCCTTTTGCACCTCGAGCTCGTGGATGGCGAGCTGCGTGGACAAGATCTCGGCAAAGCCCGAGGCAAGCGCGTACTGGGTACGGTCGACGGCGCGCGGGGTCTTGTAGTAGAACTTGAGCGTGCCGACGGTACGATCGCCCACCTTGATGGGGGCGATAATGCCGGCGGGGACTTGGTTGTGCGAGCCGTCCGAGCCCACGACATCCACCATACGGTTGAACGACTGCACGATGCCATGTTCGATAACGTAGCGTGTGGCAAGCGTGTGGATGGGAGTATCGGGCAGCAGTTTTTCCTCAAACTCGCCCGCGCAGGCAAGCACGTTGTCCTCGTCGGTGATGGCCACCGTCATGGCGCGCGTCTCGGGCAAAATGCGCCGGCACACCAAACGCGCTGACTCCTGCGTCAGACCGCCCTTAATGTCCTCGAGCATGGCCGAGGCCACCGAGAGCGTCTCCTCGGTGTACTGGGAGCGCACCGAATCGGGATTGAGCGTCAAAAAGATAAAGATGCACAGAAAGATGCACAGCAGCGCGCAGGCAATCACCGTGGCGATCGGCTCGATACCGGTCACCAAGGCAAAAATAAAGTACACCAGCACGCAAATGGCGCAGGCAACGGCAATGATGCGAAAGATTGATATTGAACTATCGCGCTGGGCGCGGCGGTCGATCATTCGGCCCCCTCCAGGATACTGATCAGTTGTGCGTCACGCCAAAGCCCGTCCATGATCTTGGGCCAAAAGCTCTGGAAACGCAGGTAGCTTGCAGCGTTTTGGCGCGCATAGGCCTTTGCCTCGTCGATACCATGGCGCCAGATGCGCAGGTAGCCCTCATGCTCGCGGGTAAACACGCTGCGGACCATAGCGGTCTTGCGCACGCGGTCGTCGAGCTCGCGCGAAATCCACGGGCCCGGGTAGGGCATGAGCGATGCCGCCGTAACGGGAATGAGCTCCTTTTGATGCGCGGCGAATGTCAACTTGGCCCGTTCGTAGTACCAACGGTATACATCCTGCATAAAGCGCGGTGAGCGCTTTTCGGACTCCGGAGGCAGATGGCGCACGGTCCACTCGTTATCGAACCACACGTCGTAGCCAAACATGCGCATGTTAAAGAGGTAATCCAAGTCCTCGCCGCGGGTGATAAACGGGTCAAAGGCCACACGCGTAAAGGCGCGGGCGTGCAGGGCCATCAGGCCGCTGCACACGTAGTTGGAACGCGAGATGCGGGTGCCCGAGAGCGCCTTTTTCATCCAACGGTTGAACTCGATGCGCTTGGTCCACCAACGATGGCAGATGCCCGCCTTGTCCGTGGGAGCCAGCGGCGAGCCGTCGCGATCGTAGAAATAACCGCTCTTGACCAAGATCGGCAAGCCCTGACGCGTCTGCTGCCCCAACGCATAGGTCGCGCGCTTCATAAAGTCGGCGTCGATGACAGTCTCATCGTCATCCAAAAAGATAACCGCGTCATGCCCCAGCACAGCGGCACAGGCTAGCCCCATATTGCGGATGGCACCGTAGCCTCGCAGGCTCACGCACTCGCCCGAACCCTTGGGCGCGATCTGAGCAACCCGGTCTGCGATATGCGAGGCCTGGCTGTTGGTGACAACGGTGACCTTGAGCGTGGGATGCGCGTCGACAATCTCGTGCACGCGCAGCGACACATCGGCTGTGGCAGAAACGGGACAGACCACCAAAAGGATGATGCGCGGGATGTCGCGCACCTGCTCAAGCGAGGCCAGACAGCGGTCGAGTTCGGGATTGTCGGCGTTGAGTCGTGTCGAATGGTCATAGGTGCCAGGGGCGTTTGCGCAAGCGTCATCGCCCGCCCAATACGTTGGAATCACGACTGTGGCGTTCATGCCTTACCCTCCCTGCAACACAAAAACGGGACGCCGCCAAACACAGGCGACGCCCCGCGACCTAGCTGATTCCATCATACCCACTTGGGCAAATCATTGCTCGCAAGTCGCAATGTTTATTGCGGATAACCCCAAAAGAGTACCGTGGACAGGCACAATAGCTGCTCGCTCCTATGCGGCATGCTCTGCCGCCCGAGTCATGCGGGACAGGCGGACCAGCAGCATAAAGCCAACGATCAGCAACACGCCAATGGAAAGGACGCCCAGTGACGGGTTGCCGGTCAACGAGGTGACGACCGACACCAGGAAGGTGCCCATGACGCTTGCATAACGACCAAAGATGTCAAAGAAGCCGTAGTACTCGTTGGATTTTTCCTTAGGGATAATGCGGCCAAAGTAGCTACGGCTGAGCGCCTGCACGCCGCCCTGGAACAGGCCGACCATAATGGCAAGCACCCAGAATTCGAAGGCGGTCTTTAGGAAGAACGCGGCAAACAGCACAATGCCCATGTAGGCGGCGACGGCCACCAGGATCATGTTGAGCGTGCCCACGCGTCCGGCGAGCTTGCCGTAGATGATGGCAGACGGAAAAGCAACAAACTGCGTAACGAGCAGCGCCAGCACCAACTGCGTCGAATCGATGCCCAAAGCCGAGCCGTAGCTGGTTGCCATGGAAATGACCGTGTGCACGCCGTCGATGTAGAAGAAGAACGCGACCATGTAGACCAGCACGGTCTTGTTGTGGGCGATCTCGCGCATGGTGTGTCCGACCTCGGAGAACACACCGCCCACGATGTGGCCGATGGTGTCCTCGGGACCGCGCTCGCGACCGTACTTTTGCTTATAGGTGCGAATGAGCGGCAGAGTAAAGATGAGCCACCAGGCGCCAGTGATGATAAACGACAGACGCGTTGCCAGCATGGTAGGGACGCCAAGAGCGGGGCCACCCATGATGAGCGCCAGGCAGATGACGAACGGCACGGTGGAACCGATATAGCCCCAGGCATAGCCCGAGCTGGACACGGCGTCCATGCGCTCGTCGGTGGTAATGTCGGGCAGCATGGCGTCGTAGAACGTCATAGAAGAGTTAAGGCCGATGGTGCACAGCACGTACACGGTCAAAAATGCCATGGCGGACATTGGGATAGCCTGCGCCAGGCAAAGCACCAGGCCCGTGAGGAAGAAGCCCAAGAAGAACTTGATCTTGTTGCCGGCGTAGTCGGCAAGCGCGCCCAGAATGGGCATGAGCATGGCGATGACCAGCGAGGCGATCGTCTGCGCATTGCCCCAGGCGACCACCAGGTCGGCCGAGGAAGCGCCGGTATTGATGGCGTTAAAGTAAATGGGCACCACCGAGGTATTGAGCAGCACAAGGGCCGAATTGCCCACATCATACATAACCCAGTTACGCTCGAGCTTGGTGTATTTCATGGACAGGGACCCTTCGTATTCGCCCGATATGCAGTTAGTTCATCGTACCCCAATTGTCCAGAACCGCCGGTAAGGATTCGGCAAAGGGGCACGCACGGGCCCTATTCCTCGCGGTCGAACTCCTCATCGGCATTGAGCACGCGACCGCTGTAGTTGACGTGACTGGTCACGGCATCCATGTCACCGGTCTCGATAAAACGTGCGACCGTGCACTCGTAATCGCCCAGCGCGCGATCAAAGACCTCGGGGAAACTCTCGTTCGAGACCTCGTCGGTAAAGGGATTCTTCCATGTCAGATGGCCCAGGTTACCGGTGCGCTCGGGCAACTCCGTCGTCACGCGATGAGCAAGGCCGTCGAGCAGCGAGTAATCGTGCACCAAGCCCTCAACCAGCGAGATCGCGCGCGTCTTTGCGGAGCCGGCCGGCTCAATCGCGCGGTAAAGTCGCTGCATATTGGCAACGGCAGCACCGTACTCCCCCGCCGGAATGTCAATGCCGTACACGCGTCCGGCAACATAGCTCATCAGCACGCCGGCCACGCGATTGATGCGATCGGTGGTGACGATCTCGCCCGCCGGCGGGTAATCGTCAACCGTAGCGCCATCGCGTTTAAGCTGCAGCATCAGCACATCCAGGTCGCTCTCGATCACGGCATGGACCTGACTGCTCGAATCCTCAAGCTCTGAATCGGACTCGACAATGCCAAACTGCTGCTCATAGACAAAGGGGTGGGCGTTGCGGTCGAGCACGTAATGAGACAGCAGGCCCAGCGCAAAGGCGCGACCCAAGCTGGCGTCGCGCGGCAGCAGATGCGACACGCCGTCGCGCAGGCACGCGAACTGGCGAGACATGCGCGACCGATGCATGACCTGCGCCAGCAGCGTGCAGTCGGAAACACGCGGTGTCAGAATGTGAAAGAAAAACGGGTCGGGGCCTTGGTTGCCCAAGATAAAGGCAATGCGCTCTTCATCGGACGTGATGACGCCCTGCGGAAGACGGTCGATGCTTTCCTCGCCAAACAGATGATGGGTGATAAGCGCGGGCATAATGATCCTTTCGATTTCATTCGATGCCACCCATTATGCCCACCGCGCGCCCATGCCAAACCTGCGATGGTAAACGACGGCACGCAGACCGTCTACGCAAGCCCCAAGTGTGCTTTAACCTCGGCAGCGCGACGGCGGGACACGGGCACCGTCGAGGTTACGCGATCGAGTCTGAGCTCCATAAGACCCGTGGAACCGATCTCGACATTGTGCACGTCTTCCAAATTGACCAGATAGCTGCGATGAACGCGAATAAAGCCCTCGGAGACCAAGCGACGCTCGAGCGAAGAGATCGACTCATTGATCAGGTACGTTCCCTCGGCGCAGATGGCGTTGCAAAAATCGGCGCGCGCCTCAAAGTAGCAGACGTCTGCGGCGGGAATGAACACCTTTTTGCCCCCGCGGTCCACCGTCAGACGCAAAGGCTGGCGCGGAGCGTGGATAACACGACGGGCACCCAAGGCTGCCTCGATCTTGTCGAGTGCCTTTGACAGGCGTGCGTCCTCGACCGGCTTGACGACATAGTCGACCGCATCGAGGTTATACGCATCGGCGGCAAACTCGGCAAACGCCGTCACAAACACAACCACCGGCGGCGTCTTTAGGTTCTGCAGCGTCTCGGCAAGCTCAATTCCCGAGCGGCCGGGCATCGTGATGTCCAAAAACAACACGTTGGGCTTGTTCGAGAGAATCGACTCCACGGCCTCGGTGACATTGCCCGCCTCGGCAATCTGGCCCACACGCGTATCCTTTTCCAACAGATAGCGTAGCTCAGCCCTAATGGGAGGTTCGTCATCAACCACCAAGATGTTCCAGCCTTCGGACATATGTGCTTCCCCTCTTTTTCTCTCAATCCAACCGCGTGCTACGCCGTCAACGGCGCCGGCTCATGCGGCTCGCCGTTCAGCTCGACGATGACCTGCCTTCCCACGCCCTCCTGGGACTTCACGCGCATGCCGGAATCTTCTCCGTAAAAGAAATGGATGCGCTGAAGCACGTTGAAGAGCGCCAGGCCGCAACCTCGCTTGACGGAGCCGTCGGCGGTAATGCTCTCGGGCTCCTCCAGGCGATGTTGCTCAAACAGATGCGCGCAGACTTCTTCGCTCATACCGATGCCGTCGTCCTCGACGATGATCTCCAAACCGTCATCGGTCTCGAAAGCCCTAACATGAATAGAAAGCGGCTCGGTCTCGCGCTGCGCGTGCTTGATGCAGTTTTCGAGCAACGGCTGCAAGATAAACGGCGGCACCATGCAATCGCGCACCTCAAAGTCGATATCGACCGAGACGCGCAGACGGCCGTCGCCATAACGAGCCTGCATAAGATTGATATAGCGAGTGCCCTGTTCCACCTCGTGCTCGAGCGTTGTGAGGGTATCGGAATCAGAAAGCGTCTGACGGTAGTAATTGGAAAAGTCGATCAGCAGCGACCTGGCCTTGTCCGGCTCGGTACGTACGAGCGACACAATGGTGCTGATGGTGTTAAACAGAAAATGAGGATCGACCTGCGATTGCAAGGCGCGCAGCTCCACGCGGGCCGTAAGCTCGTCCTGGCGCTCGAGCTCAAAGCTCGCAAGCTGCGTGGAAATGAGGTCGGCAAAGCCCGAGGCAAGCGCCGTCTGGCGCATATCGATGCTGCTCAGACGGGGATAATACAACTCGAGCGTGCCCACGCAATGCCCGCGCACGGTAAGCGGTGCGACAATACCGGCGCGCAGGCGCGGAAAGTAGCCACCTGTCTCGGTCGAGGCATCGCGCGAGAACACGCTTTGCTCACCGCTGTTGATCACGTTGAGCGTAGTCCGCAGCACCACCGGGGTGCCCGCGGGGCATTTTGCCGAGTCCTCGCCCCAGCTTGCCAACACCTGCTTGCCGTCGGTAAAGCAGATGGCAGAGGCGATAGTTTCGGACAGGATGATCTTAGAGGCGCCCAGGGCAGCTTCGGGCGTAAGGCCGCGCGACGTGTAGGCGAATATTTTTGAAGCGATGGCGAGCGTGCGGTCGGTTGCGCTCGATGTGAGGTCGTCGGGAACGACAAAGACGTACGAGAAGAAGAAGCACAGCATGACCAAGCCGGCAATGACGACAACGGCCGGAACGGGATTGGGATTATCGGTTAGATCCCAGATGAGCAGCAGGATAAGCAGCGGAACGACAATACCGAGCAAGATGGCTTGAACCACATGCTGAGCGGTACGAAAGACCTTGGTAGAGTTGTAGCTCTTGCCCAGAATCAGCCTATTGAGATCCACCGTCATCTCCTTCTTACCGACGCACCCCATAGCAATAAAGAGGGCCGCAAGCGACCCTCTCCATTGCATTATGCAATCAAATACTGTGTTTTACATCAAGCCATCGATGAACGGTAGCTTAGGCGCTGTACTTGTTTGCCTCGCCGAAGGTGCCGCCCTCGACAATCCAGCCGTCCTTCATGATGACGTCCATGTTGTCGGTGTTGAGCACGTGGATGTCGGCGGCGACGTCACCGTTGACGACCAGCAGGTCGGCGCACTTGCCGGCCTCGATGGAACCGGTCTCGTCCTCGATGTGGCACATCTTGGCACCGTTGAGGGTGGCGCAGGTGATGGTCTCGACCGGAGTGAAGCCGATCTTGTCGACGAACTCGTACATCTCCTCGATGGAGCAAGTGCCGTACGGGGTGACGAAGGAGAAGGAGTCGGAGCCGATCGTCATGACGACGCCGCGCTTCTTGGCCTCGCGCAGGCAGTCGTAGTTGCGCTGCAGCTCCTTCTCGACCAGGGTGCCCTCGTACTTGTCGTGCAGCTCGGGAACGTAGACGGGCGGATAGGTGGCGTACCAGGTGGGCAGGAAGGCGATCGTCGGAGTGAAGAAGGTGCCCTGCTCGGCCATGAGGTCCATGGTGCGCTCATCGATATCGAAGCCGTGAATCAGCTGCTCGCAGCCAAAGCGAACGGAATCGTAGGCAGCGGCGTGGTTGTTGTAGCAGTGGCTCCACACGGGGATGCCGACCATCTTTGCCTCTTCGACCACGGCCTGGATCTCCTCGGAGCAGTAGTGCTGGTCGCGGCCGGAGTCCCAGCGCCAGATGCCGCCACCGGTAGCCCAGATCTTGATGGCATCGGGGTTCTCACGCAGGCGACGGCGGACGGCCTTGCGCAGATCCCAAGGACCGTCGACCTGATCGCCCCAGGGGTGCGATTCCTTGTTGAGCTCCTGGCTGCAGTGGTGGGAGTCGCCGTGGCCGGCAACGCGGCAGAAGCCAAGGCCGGTGGCCAGAACGCGCGGGCCCTTGAAGACGCCCTTGTCGATGCAGTCACGGATCTGGATACCAAAGCGGCCGATCTCGCAGACGGTGGTGAGGCCGTGGGTGAGGCAGTCGTAGGCCTGCTTGACGGCGACGGCCTGCTTCTCGAGGAGCGGCTGCATGACCCAGTCGGTGTCATCGTCGGTCAAGTTGCCCGAGAAGTGCAGGTGGGTGTCGATCAGGCCGGGAAGGACGGTCTTGCCGGCGGCGTCGATGACCTCAACGCCCTCGGGAAGGTCCTGCATGGCGCCGGCGTACTCGATCTTGCCGTTGTCGTCGACGAGAACGAGGGAGTTCTCGACCGGCCCGGCACCGGTACCGTCGATGAGCTTGCCGCCAACGATTGCATACTTAGTGGACATGGTTCCTCCTTATGGATCCATATAGTGGGCGAGGCCGCGTTGGGTTAAGGCCTCACAAAGCTACCCAAGTGGTGCCGGGTTCGGTGCGCGGAAGAGAGGGTCCCGCGCACCTGATCCGCCCCGGCTCGGCGTTACTTTTTGCGGGAATTGGTGAAGGCCATGAGAGCCAGGCCGACGGCCAGCCAGCCGATCACGATGCTCCACTCCACCATGTTGAGGGAGGCGGGAGAGAACGGAATCACGAGCAGGCCGATGATGATGGCGCAGGCAGCGATAGCGAGGCCGATGCCAAACTTGCCGCCGGGCACCTCGTAGGGACGAGGCAGGTCGGGCTCGGTGAAGCGCATGCGCAGGCATGCGAGGGCGACCATGCCGCAGGAGAAGATGAAGGCGAGAGCCGACACGTTGGTCAGAGGGATGAGCATGTTCTTGCCCAGGAACGGACCGACGACGGTGATGGCGCCCAGAACGACGCAGGCGAGCTTGGGAGCGCCGGACTTGGGGTCGACCTCGGCGAACTTCTCGGGCAGTTGGCCCTTGCGGCCCATGGCGAGCATGATGCGGCTCGTGGCGCCGTAGAAGGAGTTCATCGGGCCCATGGGTCCAAGCGTGGCGATGACGAGCATGGCCAGGTACAGAAGCATGTTGATGCCCTTGAGGCAGGCAAGCGCGGGAACCGGGCTCTTAACAAACTCATGCCAGTCGAGGATGGTGCCGAACGAGTAGATGCAGACCATGTAGAAGCCGCCGGCGGCCAGCAGGGCCAGGGAGATGATCTTGCCGAACTTGTTCCAGTTGAGGCCCTCGGCTGCTTCCTCAGCCTGCTGAGGAATGGTGTCAAAACCGGCGTAGAAGAACGGGGTCAGAACCAGGACCGACACGATGCCGGCGAACAGGCTGGCGCCCTCGGTAGCGGCCTTGCCGCCGCCAGCGCCGGTGACCTGGGAGAACACGGGCATGGCGTTGTCCGGCGAGCCGGTGAACAGCGAGACGCCCATGGCGAGCAGCATGCCGCAGAGCAGGGCCTTGGTCAGGAAGGCCTGGAGCTTGGCGGCCGAGCTGGCACCGCGGAAGTTGAGGAAGATGACGTAGGCTGCAAAGCCGAGCGCGATCAGCGTCGGGAACAGGTAAACGTCGGCGCCCAGGATGGTGTAGAGCTTGACGGCGCGCAGCCACTCAAGACCGGGCAGGCTGCCGAACATCTCGGACACGAGGGTCGAAATGGCGATGGCCTCCCACGGGCACAGGATACCGTTGCCCAGAGCCAAAAGCCATCCGGTGATGTAGCTCAGCGTACGGCCAAAGCTACGATCGACATACTCGACGATTCCGCCCGAGATGGGGATAGCAGCCGTGAGCTCACCGAAAACAGCTCCGACGGGCACGAGGAAGATTGCACCCAAGAGGAATGCGATCATAGCGGGAACGGGACCGCCGCCCACGACCATCCAGTCGCCGACCTGCAGAACCCAACCGGTGCCGATGATGGCACCGAAACCGATGGTGAAGAAGTTCCAGAGCGAAAGCGTTTTCTTCATGCCGCCGTTATCCTCGACTGCAACTTCTGCGTTCTTGTCCGCCATTGTTCCCCTCCTTTCCTTTTTGACGCCCCTTGACGTCACCCCTTGCGCGGTCTGTTTTGCCGCGCTCTTTTATTTCGTGGCTTTACAATACGGCCTTGGCGCAGCAGCTCCGCTTGTAGCTCGACCGAAGGCAGAACTGCAAAACGAGCGGCGCCGTTTTTGGGACGAACGGCACGGTTTGCCGCTCATTGCTGCCGCCCGCCCGACGGGCGTACGTTCATCGGACGCATAGAGAGATGTTTTTGAGGCCGTGTGTTTTGCGCCTTTCGTACCGTTTACCGAGCTTTTGACGCGCAGACCCATTTGTTGCACATCTTTTTTGTAAGATAGACAGGTTATACATGAGACAAGGCGGTACGAATGGCATACGGATACAACGACGGTGATCAACGGCGACAAAGCGTTCGCCTTGCTGGCCGTACCACGCCGACGCCCAGAAGTGCCACGAGCGGCAATCCGCAACGTCCTCAAGAACAACCCAGGCCTTCGTCTCGGCAGCAGGCAAGCAGAACGCGGCAGAGTGGCCGTCCGAGCACGGGCACAAGCGCGCAGCAAGATAGCCGCTTGGGCGCGCGCACTCGACAGCGTCAGGCCGAGGTTCCGCAACTGCGCCGCAACGGCGTACGTCAGCCCGGCATCCGTATCAACCGCTTCTTTTCGCATCCCCAAGGCGGACGCGACGGCAAGCCTTACCGCTCGACATCGCACGTGAATGCCCCCGCCCTGCCGGCTCGTCGACTTCGCCTCGCACTGTGCTCCATCCTTACCTGTCTGGTCTTTGTGCTTATGAGCTCCTGTGTGTCCCACGGCTCGGCCGGTCTCGGTCCCACCGCCGAGGACAAGCTGCTCAAGGCCCCCGTCGCGCCCGGTTATTCTTTCGCCTTTTCGACCCCGCGCTCGCAATGGCAAGCCGGCACGATGCCCCATATCTATCAGATCGACCCCGCGTGGTCGGAGCTGCCTTACGCCGGCGGCACCATCCGCCAAAATGCCTGCGGGCCTACGTGCCTCACCATGGTCTATATCTTTAAGACGGGACGCACCGATATGACCCCCGTCGATATGTGCGCGCTTTCCGAGGCGGGCAATTACGCCCCCACCGGTGCAACCGAATGGTCGTTTATGACGAGCGGCGCATGGCAGTTGGGACTTAACGGAACGGAGCTCCATAACGATCGCGACTCGATGACTCAGGCGCTGCGTTCGGGAGCGCCCGTCATCGCCGCCGTTCGGCCGGGCACCTTTACCAACGTGGGCCACTACATTGTGCTTTACGGTATTGACGACGCCGACCAGATTGGCGTCTACGACCCCAACTCGGCCAGCCGCAGCGCCCGCCGCTGGGGTGTCGTAGAGGTCCTTAACGAAGTCGAAGCCATGTGGGCCTACTACTAGTCATTGGGGACAGACTTAAATGAGTGGTCGTTGGGGACAGCCTTTAGGGACTGTCCCAAGCTGCCGACAGGAAAGGAACGCCCCCAAGTGCCGCGTTGAAGCAAAAGCCCCGCAGTCGGAGCGGACTGCGGGGCTCATGAAGAGAGGCTAGTTTGTGGGCGCCTTGCCTGGCGCCCACGAGAGAGGCAATGGAGTAGAGGCTACTCGTGGATGCGGGTACCGGAGAGGCCGGCCATGGTCTCGGCGGCCTTGTCCAGGGCGCCGATGATGCAGGTGCGGCCCTTGCGGGAACGGGCGAACTTGATGGCGGCGCGGACCTTGGGCTCCATGGAACCCTTGCCGAACTGGCCCTCGTCGGCCAGGCGCTCGGCCTCGTCGGCGGTGATGTCCTCGAGCTCCTCCTGGTTGGGCTTGCCAAAGTTGATGGCGACATGCTCAACGGCGGTCAGCAGGAACAGAACGTCAGCGTCGCAGTCCTCGGCCAGCAGCTCGCCGCCCAGGTCCTTGTCGATGACGGCGGGGACGCCCTTGTAGCAGCCCTTGTTCTCATAGTCGCGGACGACGGGGATGCCGCCGCCACCGCAGGCGATGACGATGAACTCGTTGTCAAGCAGGTTGAGGATGGAGTCAGCCTCGACGATCTTCTTGGGATCGGGGGAAGCAACAACGCGACGCCAGCCGCGGCCGGAATCCTCGACGAAGACCTTGGAAGGATCCTCGGCCATGAACTCCTTAGCCTGCTCCTCGGTGTAAAAGGGGCCGATCGGCTTGGTCGGGTTCTTGAACGCGGGGTCGTCCGGGTCGCACTCGATCTGGGTGACGACGGTTGCGGCGTGCCAACGCTTATAGCGCTTGTGCATCTCGCGGCCAATGCCCTGCTGCAGGTGATAGCCGATGTAGCCCTGGGACATAGCGCCGCACTCGGGCAGCGGCATCTCGGGGGTGCCGATGGCGTCGTGAGCAGCGGCGAAGGCGTTCTGGATCATGCCGACCTGCGGGCCGTTGCCGTGGGTGATGATGATCTCGTTGCCCTGCTCGATCAGGCCGAGAAGAGCGTGAGCGGTGTTGCTCACGGCCTCGATCTGCTCAACGGGATTGTTGCCGAGGGCGTTGCCGCCAAGGGCGACGACAATACGATCGGGCTTGCCAAGAGGCTTAGACATTGCTGGAATCCTTTCTGTAAAAGGCCTACAACCCATTAATAACCCGCGTCCGTGCGATACGCGAGTTTATTAAGGTTTATATTCTCTTTATCGCTCATTTTATTCATTTTGAAAATAGTTGAACGGTGAACGGTCGTTTTTATCCGCTCAGCGTACAGAACCCCAGCTCAAGCATATCTACGTCATTTACGTGCAACTTTATTTTAATAGAGCAGGGATTAGACCAGATTATGCAAACTATATCTTTGCTAAACATAAAACAGACAGCGCAAAGTCTTACTCGCACTATACGAGATTCTATGCACTTATTGGACGAGTATGCAGCCCTGCAATAACATGGCGTTTTTCATCCAACTTAAGGAATAGACGAGTGCCTTTGCCGCGCGTCGGCCGGCAGCCGGCGAGCCGTCTCGTCGATTGCCGCTTCCAGAAAATCAAAAACTGATATTGCGCGCGCAATTGCTGCATGGTACTTTAGCGAAGAACAGCGCGGGCTGGGGCGACAGAGATCTGTCGTGAAGTTTGGGTTCGGCGACCCCGCTGCTGTCTTCTCCTTATCCGCCAGCGAGCCCCTTGAGCGACGGATTGAGGAGGTCCTTACTATGACAAAAATGCTCAAGATCACGCTGAATGGCGAGACGTTTCTCGCCGACATGCTCTGGGACAAGGCTCCCGAGGCATGCAAGCTGTTCGAATCGTCCTGTCCGGTCGAGTCACGTATCTTTTCGGCCAAGATCTGCGATGCCGAGGTAACCTATCCCGTATCGGGCCCCATCGCCAATTACGAGCACATCGAGAACCCCGTCTTTCACGAGCCAGCGGGCGCCGTGAGCTGGTATGGCGGATGGTCATCAATCTGCATCTTCTTTGACGTCTGTGAGCCTTTTGGCACCTGCAACATGTTCGCCCGCATCTGCGAGACAGACCGCGAGCGCTTTGCCGCCGCCTGCCGCAATGTCTGGGACAACCAGGGCATGTACATCAAAAACGAAATCGTCGAGATCGAAGCGGAGGCCTAAAGATGATGGATATCAACACCCTGCTCGCACTCGACCTTGCCGAGTACGCCACTGCACTTGAAGCCCTCGCCGACCAAATGATGCTCGAGGAGCCCCGCGACATCGACCTGATGCGCCGCCGCAAGCTCGACACCGGCCGCGAATTCGCCGTCTGGAACTTCACCGTCGGCTACTGCATGAACGCCACCGACGCCCTCTCCCTCCTGCGAGCCCAGGCCAACGAAAACGCCAACGACGGCACCGCCGACCTCGCAACGATCAACAACAGTGCCGCGCGCCTGTGCGACTGGTTCTCGGGCGCCTTCGACGTCACCGGCAAAATGGATGACACCACGGCAATCCTCGCCCACAGCCGCGACCTCTACGCCCAGGTAGAGACTCACGAACAGTTTGCAGCCCTCACCCGCGCCACCGAGCGCTATCTGGTCCAGCTCCAATTTTGGGTCGACCGCCAGATTCCCTGGCCGGCTATTAGCGACCTCGTCCACGGCTACCGCCTACGCACAGAGAGCGGCGAGACAAGGTAAAAACAGCCAGGTAACACCAACATAGTCCCACCACGGAACCCAAAGTAGCAATCAGAGGGCTGGAGACGCCAACAACAGCGTCCCCAGCCCTCTCCAAAGTGCCGCGCGTTTCGCGCCAAAGGCGCGAAACAGCAAAGGGATAGAAGGCGGCAACAGCCAAATCCTCCATCCATCCTCAAAGTGGCGCGAGGTTTCGCGGCAAAGCCGCGAAACAGCGAAGGGGACGGAATACCCGACCAGCCACGTCCTTCATCAGCCCACACAATCCGAGGACGTAGTCGTAGCAGGATCTGAGGGCTGACCTTCGCGGACACTCCGCACTGATATCTTCTGTATTGAAGACGTCGATGGTGCACCCGTATACCATTGACGTCGACACCATCAGATGCGGACCGCGCGGTGACCCCACATTCCGCTGGCGCCCACAGGGCTGCCCTCGTTTCCTGACATGTCCCGCG
>DBGFTB010000009.1:0-11023 GCA_048532905.1 Collinsella aerofaciens | reverse complement strand
TCCGCAGCCACACTCGGGCACTTGGAACGGGGGAAACGGCGGTCGACGAAACTGGAGAGGAGGTATTACGAGCTCCTGTGCGAATTGGAGAGAGCGCTCCCGCAAACTGCCTCTTGACAACTTATAGGAGCGTCGGTTTTTATTTCGCGAAATTCGGTATGGTTGATGGTAGTCGGTTAAACGTAGTAGATAGGCCCATTTCGTGGCGCACGAACCAAGCTGAGGCGCAAAATAGCCCCCGCTCCAGAAAAATCATTACCAATGTAGTCCAAAAGCCCCGCGGGCAGGAGGCTGCTCACGGGGCAAAGAAGAGGGGCTTGTTGGTGGCGGACCGAGGGGCTCGGCATGTGGTTTCTGCCGCGGTCGCTCTTAAGGCATTACAGCTCGACGAGCTGGCCGGTCTCGGCGGCCTCCTTGATGGCGTTGAGAAGCGTGAGCGTCTTGACGTTATCGGCGGGGGTCACGACGGGCTCGACCTCGCGGCGGACAACCTTCACAAAGTGCTTGAGCTGCATCTTGTGCGGCAGTGCCGGGTCCACGGCCGGAATCTCCATCTGCAGCGGCTTGTGCCAGTTGGAGGCGCCGTCGTAGGAGAACTGGTGCAGGCGGGGCAGCGACAGGGCGCCCTTGGTGCCACCGATAAAGTAGGCGTCGGCGTCGAAGGGGCGGTACTGCGGATCCTCGCGAGCGGTTGCCTCCCAGTTCCAGGGGCTGGCGGTGGCGTCGGAGATGGTCATGCTCGCAAGCGCGCCATCGGCAAAACGGACGTTGACCACGGCGGAGTCCTCGGTCTCAAAACCGCGGGCGGCGCTGGACTGCATACCCTGGACGGCAACGGGCTCGCCCAGCAGGTAGCGGAGCAGGTCGACGTCGTGCACCAGGTTGACTAGGATCGGGCCGGCGCCCTTCTTGCGGCGCCACTCGACGTCGAAGTACTCGTCATTCTTATAGATCATGTAGTGGAAGCTCGACACGGTGAGCTTGCCCAGCTCGCCGGACTCGATGATCTCCTTGGCCTTGTTGACGAAGGGGTTGTGGCGACGGTGCTGACCCACGAGCACGGGCACGCCGGCGGTCTCGGTCTCGGCAGCGAAAGTCTGGGCATCCTCCAGGTCGTTGGAGATCGGCTTTTCGACCAACGGCACGATATTGCGCTTCACAGCCTCGCGAGCAACGCCCAGGTGCAGGTCGTTGGGGGTGGCGATAATGACGGCCTCGGGCTTGACCTCGTCCATCATCTGGGCGGGATCGGTGTAAAACGGCACGCCGGCGGCCTCAGCCGTGGCGCGGGCGCCCTCAAAGGCGTCGGCGATGGCGACGAGCTCGGCCTCGGGCTCCTCGGTGACAAAGCGGATGTGGTTGCGGCCCATGGCGCCGGCGCCGATAACGGCAATGCGGACGGGGTTGAGCTCAGACATTTCGACTCCTTAATACTGGTGACCGGTGGAATGCGACAAAGGGGCTGTCCCTTTGTCGCATCGGTAAAACTAGGCGGACTTCTTCTTGCTGTCGGAGACCATCATGTAGACGGTGAGCACGACGGCGATGGCGGCGATCACGATGGCGCCGTAGAAGGACTGCTGGTAGGCGGCGCTGCCGGCCTCGGCGTGATACAGCACGGCGGTGATGGGCTGGCTGATCCAGGTGGAAGCGGCATAGCCTAAAAACATGATGCCGTAGTTGACGCCGATGTTGCTGGTGCCAAAGGCGCCACCGGTGAGCGGCGGGTAGATGACGAGCAGGGCGCCAAAGCTAAAGCCGAGCAGGGCGAGCGCCACAAAGAACATGCTCTGCGTAAAGCTCATCGACATGATGACGAGTGCGACGATAGTGACGACAAGGCTGATGAGCAGCGACTTATAGGCGCCGAGCTTGTCGATGATCTGGCCAAAGGACAGGCGGCCAACCAAGTTGGCGCAGGTGTTGACGGAGACCACCACACCGCCGAGGGCGACGGCCGCGGCGCTCGTGGGGTCGGCGAAGAGCTGGACGGCGGCGATGGAGGCAACCTTGCCCACGAGCAGGGTGCCCGCGGTGGCGGCAAAGGCGAAGGTGACGATGAGGACCCAGAAGCGCGGGGTCTTGACCATCTCGCCCGGGGTGAGGTCGCCGAAGGTGCCGGCGTGCGCGCCGCCCTTGGGGGCCTCGAAGCCCTCGGGCAGCCAACCGGCCTCGGGGGCCTTCAGGAACAGGGCGGAGGCAGCAATCGTCACAAAGAAGATGACGCCGAGCGCCTTAAGGGCGCCAAAGATGCCCAGGCTCGGGATGAGCAGCGAGGCGAGCACCGGGGACAGCACGGCGGGACCGGCGGTCGAAGCGGCCAGGGTGATGCCGGAGGCGAGACCCTTCTTGTCGATGAACCACTTTTGGCCGGTGGTGAGCGCGGGGTTGTAGCCCAGGCCGTTGCCGATGGCGGCGACGAGCGAGAACCACAGGTAGAACTGCCACGGCTCGGTGACGGTGCCGGACATGAACCAGCCCAGGCCGTAGCACGCGGCGGCGGCGATCACGACGTTGCGGGGGCCGATTTTATCGGAGATGCGGCCGGCGAAGATGCCCGTCACGGCCATGATGGTCTGGAAGACGGGGAAGGCCCAGGTAAGAGCGCTGGACCACTCGGGGTAGACGGCGAGCAGGTTCTTGCTCACGACGGAATACAGCGCGATGGAGCTGATGAAGAACATGGTGACGCACGCGGCGGAAAGCACGACGGCGCGACCCTTGTTGGAGTTGGTGGAAGCCATTGGACTCTTTCTAATCGATACGGGGGAGGAACAGGCGTGTCCGCGGGGCCTCCCTGTCAGGTTGGTTTACTGGTCAGTCGGCTTTGCGACGCCGGACTCATCGGACCAGAGCTCGACACCCTTGTTCTTAAGGTAGTTGTCGGCATAGGCGCGACGGCCGCCGGGCTTGGCGGTGAGGTCGCCCATCATGTTGGAGAAGCCGCCGTCGACCTTGATGGCGTCGCCGGTGGTAAAGTCCGAGCGCTTGGACGCCAGGAACATGACGGCGTTGGCGATATCGCTGACCTCGCCGATGCGGCGCGTGGCGATCAGGCGGCTGCGGCTCTTCTCGACCTCGGGGTCGGCGTAGAAGTTGGCCGACATCGGGGTCTTAACGAAGCAAGGCTCGACGCAGTTGGAGCGGACGCCGTAGGGGCCCCATTCGGCAGCCAGCATCTTGGACATCATGTTGACGCCCGCCTTGGTGGAGCTGTACACGCCCGAGAACGTCTCGGGGGAGTGGCTGGCAACGGTCGAGATGTGCACCAAGCGACCCTGGCCGGCCTTGATCATCTCGCGACCAAAGCGCTGCGAGGTGATGAAGTAACCGGTGAGGTTGACGTTGAGCACCTGCTCCCAGTCGCTCAGCGGCAGGTCCTCCATGGCGGCGAAGCGCAGGATGCCGGCGGTGTTGACAAGGACGTCGACGCGGCCGAAGTCGGCGATGGTGGCATCGACGGCGGCCTGAACCTCGGCCTCGTCGGTGGCGTTCATCTTGTAGCCCTCGGCGTGGATGCCAAACTCGGCGGCGAGGTCGGCGGCTGCGGCCTTGACCTTCTCCTCGTCCAGGTCGAGCAGGACGACGTTGGCGCCGTTGCGGGCGAACTCGCGGCAAATCTCGACGCCCATACCGCCGAGCGCGCCGGTCACGGCGCAGACATCGCCCTCGAGCTTAAGCCAATTGCTCATAGGAACTTCCCTTCTTGTGCCTCCCGGTGGGTCGCTCCCATTAACCGACCCACGTGGTTTTCGCTGGTTATCGTATGCTTTGCATTTGCGCAGGTGAATTGCATATTTGTTAGAATGGCGTTAACCGTAGGTTTATACTGTGCGATGCAGTTTTTCTCAATCGAGCGCGTGACCTGCCAAAACGACCCCCTGTGGCGCCATGCGTTCACAGGCGCGAAAACGGGAGATTGACGTGTACGATCGACGACTCGAGGCCATATCGGCCGCCGCGGAGCTGGGAAGCTTCTCACGTGCGGCGGCAAAATTGCGCGTGTCGACCCCGGCGCTCGTCAAACAGGTGTCGGGTTTCGAGGCCGAGTTTGGCATCACGTTGTTCGAGCGCTCGCATTCGGGTGTTAAGGTGACGCCGGCGGGCGCTCTGCTGGTGGACGACGCGCGCTCGATCATGCGGCAGTCCGAGGACGCGCTGCGCCGCGCCCGACGCGCGGCGGGCGATGGCGGTGCCGTGCGCCTGGGCGTGTCGATGATGTGCCCGGGGCGCCAGACGCTGTCGATGTGGTCGGGCATCCACGATCTGGAGCCATCGCTGCGCTTCGAGATCGTGCCGGTAAGCGACCTCTATGACGAGCGCGAATCCGTCATGCGCAGCCTTGGTCGCGAGGTGGATGTGGTGCAGTCGAGTTTTTCGACACCGCGCTGGGGCGACACCTGTCAAAAGCTCCGCATCGTTAACGTGCCGTTTTATATCGACCTGCCGCGCACGAGCCCGCTGGCGCGCACGACACGCATTACGGTTGCCGACTTGGAGGGCATGCGCCTGCGCGTGCTCCGCCACGGCAACGACGCCATGGACAGTCTGCGTATCGACCTTTTGGCCGACGGCGGTGTGGACGTGATCGATGTGGATAGCTTCGACTTTGCGCTCTTTAACGAGGCGGAGGAAAAGGGCGACGCGGTGCTCACCTGCGGGGCGTGGTCGGGGGTGCACCCGGCCTTTGTGGGCGTGCCGTTCCTATGCGGTCGCGAGGTGCCAGTCTTTCTGCACTATCCGCTCGAGCCCACCCTCCAAGTCCAAAAATTCGTCAACGCCATGGCACAACTTCTCAAATAGCTCATTTGGGACGGGTTTAGCGGTCCTCGCGTTGCAGCCCGGCTGCCTCAGCTGTCTTTACGCGGTTCTTGTCGATGTACATGTTTTTGTCGGCCTGGGAAAAGAGCTCGCGCATCGTAGGCGGTTCATCAAAATCACTGGAAAGCGCGTAGCCCACTGCATAGCTGATAGGCATGTCGGGATGAGCCTCGGAATGCTCGTTCACGTTCGCACGAACCCGAGCGAGACAGGACTCCACGGCAGCTCGATCGGCATCCCGCAGCACCGCGATAAACTCATCGCCACCGTCGCGGCCCACAAAGCAGGTCTCGGACGCCACGCACCCCAGCTGCTGGGCAAAAGAACGGATGTATTCGTCGCCCTTCTCGTGGCCGAAGTTGTTATTGACCGTATGCAGATTGTTAAGGTCGAAGACGCACACCGCAACGGGCGCCTCCGCGGAGACAGGCCGCTCCTGCCCCAAGATCTCCTCGCACTTGTTCTTGTTGGGCAGTCCCGTGGCTTCGTCGAGATAGACTTTGCTCTGCAGCTCTCGGTTGAGCGCGGCAGTGCGCACCGCGCGAACAAGTTCGACCGCAAAGGTCGCCACCAAGCCCACGATGTCGATGATCACCAAGCCCTCGAGATAGTTGAGCGCCGACGCCTTCTCCTGAGAGTAGTCCTCTGCGAGTCGCGTAGCATCGTCGCAAATGCCAAAGAACTCCTCGCTCATGGAGATGATGTCGGTGTTCTCGTAGCCGACTTCGCGCACGCGGCTAATCTCGGCGCAAAGCTCATCATAATAATTTGCAAGCTCGGTCATCTTTGCCTGATACTCATCGTCGTCGAGACGGACGAGGTTGAGGTCGTCACTTCCGTAACGCAAGCCGTTGATGTATGAATCCACGGCTTTGAGCAGGTCATCTTGAGGCTGGCCCGCGTCCTCGAGCTTAACGATTCGCTGCGTGGTATCGCGCACCAGACCGGCGTAATTGACCACGCGCGCCGTGCCCTGGATATCGGAGACGAGCAGCATAACATTGATGAAGAAGAAGATGAGAACTGCCGTGAGCACCATCATGAGCAGGCGCACCGCCTGGCTGGCCTTCTTGGCGACAGAAGTATTCACAAGTTCACTCCCCTAAATTACAAAAGAGCAGGTAGCACGCAGTGTGCTGAAGTTCATGGGTGGTTAACTCTACCATATGGGCCAGCAGCCTCAAACTGCAGCAGACGCTCGTCCAAATTGGCGTGACGCTTGCCTTGTTGTTCTTGACCTGGCTGCGCTATCGGACATGCTTCTGGTCTTGGATCACCATGGGAAAGCTCATCCCGTTTTGTGCGTCTAGAGTGGGATGCGGCTTCCCAAAGGTGCCGTTAGGGGAAACCACATCCCGGTTTACTCCCTTGAAATGGGATGCCGTTTCCCGGAGGGGGTCCAGCGGGAAACGGCATCCCATTTTGGGCCCGAAAAGTGGGATACGGTTTCCGGCCGGCATGAAAAAGCCTCCGCAGCTCGTGTGGCTGCGGAGGCTTTATTCGTTGCGGCGCATTGTGTTTGGGTCGCTGAGATGAGTCGATTTGCCCCGAAAGAGGAGGGCATTGACCTTAGAGTCATGCCCGACGAATGAGCGGCAAATCGGCCATCTCGGCGGGCCGAGCTACTCCAGCTCAAACGCTCCGGTGTACAGCTGGTAGTAATATCCGCGCTTGGCGATCAGCTCGTCGTGGTTGCCGCGCTCGATGATGCGGCCGTGGTCCAGACAGATGATTGCGTCGGAGTTACGCACGGTGGACAGGCGGTGCGCGATGACAAACGTCGTGCGGCCCTCCATGAGCTTATCCATGCCCGCCTGCACGATGGCCTCGGTGCGGGTATCGATGGAGCTCGTGGCCTCATCCAGAATCATTGCCGGCGGATCGGCGACGGCGGCGCGTGCGATCGAGATCAGCTGGCGCTGGCCCTGCGACAGCTGGGCGCCGTTGCCGGTGAGCATGGTGTCGTAGCTGTCGGGCAGGCGGGTGATAAAGTCATCCGCGCCCGCGAGCTTGGCCGCCGCGATGCACTCCTCGTCGGTAGCGTCCAGGTTGCCGTAGCGGATGTTATCCATCACGGTGCCGGTGAACAGGTTCACGTCCTGCAGCACCACGCCCAGCGAGCGGCGCAGGTCTGCCTTGCGGATCTTGTTGACGTTGATGCCGTCGTAGCGAATCTTGCCGTCGGCGATGTCATAGAAACGGTTGATGAGGTTGGTGATGGTCGTCTTACCGGCACCGGTGGCACCGACAAACGCGACTTTCTGACCCGGCTTGGCGTACACGGACACGCCGTGCAGCACCTCGTGGTCGGGCGTGTAGCCAAAGTCCACGTTGTCCATGACCAGATCGCCACGCAGCGGCACGTACTCAATTTCGCCGGTCGCGCGGTGCGGATGCTTCCACGCCCACATGCCGGTGTGGTGGTCGGCCTCCTCGAGCTGCCAAGTGTCGGGGTTGACCTGCGCGTTGACAAGCGTCACGTAGCCCTCGTCGGCCTCGGGCTCCTCGTCGAGCAGCTCAAAGATGCGCTCGGCGCCGGCAAGGCCCATGACCACGGCGTTGATCTGCTGCGAGATCTGGCCGATCTGGCCGCAGAACTGCTTGGTCATGTTGAGGAACGGTACCACGACGGCGATGGAAAGCGCCATGCCCGAGATGCTCAGGTTAGGCACGCCCAGCGCCAGGAAGATGCCGCCGGCCAACGCGACCAGCACGTAGAGCAGGTTGCCCAGGTTCATAAGGACGGGCATGAGGATGTTGGCGTACATGTTGGCCTTCTGCGAGACCTCGAAGAGCTTCTCGTTGCGCTCATCGAAATCGGCCTCGGCGGCGGACTCGTGGCAAAACGCCTTGACGACCTTCTGACCGTTCATGACCTCCTCGATATGACCTTCGACCACGCCGAGCTCGGTCTGCTGTGCAATGAAGAAGCGCGCGGAGTTGGATCCGAGGAGCTTGGTCATAAAGGTCATAAAGGCGACGCCGGCAATGATGACCAGGCACATCCAAACGCTGTAGTACAGCATGATGAAGAACACCGTGACGATGACGATGATCGTCATAAGCAGGTTGGGCAGCGACTGGCTGATCATTTGGCGCAGCGTGTCGATATCGTTGGTGTAGTGGCTCATGATGTCGCCGCGCTGATGCGTGTCGAAGTAGCGGATCGGCAGGTCCTGCATGCGGTTGAACATCTTTTCGCGCAGCTTCTCGAGCGAGCCCTGCGTGATGACGGCCATGGCGCGGTTCCAGAAGAGCGAAGACGCGACGCCCACGGCGTAGATGCAGCCGAGGGTAGTCACAAGCTTCAGAATTTTGGGCTGCGCGGCCGTCCAGTCGCCCGACTGCCATGATTCGCTGATGACCTGCAGCGCGCTCTGGAGAAACGTCGCGCCGATGGAGTTGATGACGGCGCAGAGCACCACGCCGGCGACGACGAGGGGCAAAAGCACCGGGTAGAAGCCAAAGAGCATTCTGATGAGGCGCGTCATGGTGCCGCCCTTGCGGTTGCGTACGCGCTCGGCGGTAGTGGCCTTACTCATGTGCCTCGCCTCCTTCCTGGGTCTGGGCTTGCGATGCAGATGCCTCGGTGCCGGCTGCAGCGGTCTCGCCCGCGTCCTCGCCCTCGGCGCTCATCTTGTTCTGCGAGGTAAAGGTCTCGCGGTAGATCTCGCTCGTCTTGAGCAGCTCGTCGTGGTTGCCGATGTCCTTGATGCGGCCGCCCTCCATGACGATGATGCGATCGGCATCCTGCACGGAGCTAATGCGCTGGGCGATGATGAGCTTGGTCGTGTTGGGCAGATAACTCGCCAGGCCCTCGCGGATCTTGGCGTCGGTCTTGGTGTCGACGGCGCTCGTGGAGTCATCCAGGATCAAGATCTTGGGGCGACGCAGCAGGGCACGCGCAATGCACAGGCGCTGCTTCTGGCCGCCGGAAACGTTGGAGCCGCCCTGCTCAATCCAGGTGTCGTAGCCCTTGGGGAAGCCGTCGACAAACTCGTCGGCGCAGGCCAGATGTGCTGCCTCGCGGACTTCCTCGTCGGTGGCGTTCGGGTCGCCCCAGCGCAGGTTTTCGGCGATGGTGCCGCTAAACAGCACGTTTTTCTGCAGCACCATGGCTACCTGGTGGCGCAGCGCGTCCAGATCGTAGTTGCGTACGTCCACGCCGCCCACGCGCACGGTGCCCTCGGTGACATCGTACAGGCGGGCGATCAGGTTCACGAGCGTCGACTTGGCCGAGCCGGTGCCGCCGATAATACCGATGGTCTCGCCGCTCTTAATGTGCAGGTCGATATCGTCGAGCGCCTGGCGTTTGGCATGCTCGGAGTACTTAAAGCTCACGTGGTCAAAGTCGATGGAGCCGTCGCCAACCTCGGGCACGGGCTCGGTCGGGTTGGCGATCGTGGGCTCGGCGGCAAGCACCTCGGTAATGCGGTGCGCCGATTCATCGGCCATGGTCACCATGACAAAGATCATCGACAGCTGCATCAGACTCATCAGAATCTGGAAGCCATAGGTAAAGATGGAGGAGAGCTGGCCCACGTCGAACAAGGTGCCCTGGCTCGTGATGATGAGCTCGGAGCCCAGGTAGATGATGACGACGAACGCGCCGTTGACGCAGATGTTCATCATGGGGTTATTGAAGGCGAGCAGCTTTTCGGCGCGGGTGAAGTCCATCTGGACGTCGCGCGCGGCGGTGGCGAACTTCTCTTTCTCGTAGTCCTGGCGCACGTAACTCTTGACCACGCGCATGCCGGTGACGTTTTCCTCGACGGACTCGTTGAGCGCGTCGTACTTGCGGAACACGCGGGCAAAGATCGGGCGCACCTTATAGATGATAAAGAACAGGCCAAAGCCCAGCAGCGGAATGATGACCAGGTAGACCATGGCGACGCTGCCGCCCATGGCGTAGGCCATGGCAAAGGCAAAGACCAACACCAGCGGCGCGCGCACGGCGATGCGGATGAGCATCATAAAGGCCTGCTGCACGTTGTTGATGTCGGTGGTGAGGCGGGTGACGAGCGAGGAGCTCGAGAACTCATCGATGTTGGCAAAGCTGAACGTCTGGATCTTGTAGAACAGGTCGTGACGCAGGTTCTTGGCGAAGCCGCAACTCGCATGGCTGCAGGTGACGCCGGCAGCGGCACCAAAAGCGAGCGACGTCAGTGCGATGAGTACCAAAAAGCCTGCGGTGGGAAGCATCTGGGCGACGGTGGCACCGTCTTTGATGGCGTCGATCATGTCGGCGGTGATAAACGGGATCATCATTTCGCAGAGCACCTCGCCAAGCACCAGCAGCGGCGTGGCGATCGTGACCTTCTTGTAATCGCGGATGCTTCCCATGAGGGTTTTAATCATCCAGTTCCTCCCAGGTTACGCGGATTTTTTCGAGCATCTCGGCGAGTTGTTCGCGCTCGTCGTGCGTAAGGGCGCTAAAGGCCTGTTCCCTAAAGCGAATGCGGGCTGCCTGCTCAACACGGGCTTTTTCCCATCCCGCTTCGGTCAGGCGGATGGTGAGCTGCCGACGGTCTTTGGGATTGCGACTGCGCTCGATAAGACCGCCCAGTTCGAGCTTGGACAGAATCTCGGAAAGGGACCCTGGCTTGAGGTCGAAGTGCATGCCGAGCTCCTGTTGGGACAGCTCGCCGGTCGGCTGCTTGGCGAGTAGGCAGACAATAGGCGCCTTGCCAGATATGCCGCCGCCGTGAAAATGCATGTAATGGCCGCAAAATCCCAGGCCGCTCAGGATGCGCTTGGCGAGTTTGTCTTCGGCGCTGACCGCTTCGGGTATGTCTACCGGTTGCGACGGGTCGCCGCCGGGCTCATGCGGAAGGACGAGTGGTTCAACACACATATCTAAGCTTCGCTCCTTTCTTTAGTTAGGTAGAGTAATTGTTTTGTGCCTAACTAATTTAGGAGCGTGAGAAACCAATGTCAAGGTACCAAACTAGTGGTTACGCGGTTTTACCAAACCGCGTAACGGCTCGACGCTGCAAACCCGCCAGAGCGGCAATCTGCCTTTCAACTTCGGCGGCATGACCAGAAGGTCAATGCCGCCTCGTTTCACGTCACCTTGCTCGCTTAGGGGCGTTTTCGCTCATATGACCCAATCCGCTGTCAAGAGCCACAATGGCCCCGCCGACCGCTTGCAATCGGTCGGCGGGGCCTGCCGTTGAACCCGTCCCGGTCCGCCCCCGGCATG
>DBGFTB010000008.1:0-9151 GCA_048532905.1 Collinsella aerofaciens | reverse complement strand
GCGGATGCCCGCCAGCATGAGGGTGGACAGCGGGTAGTAGATCATGGGCTTGTCGTAGACCGGCAGCAGCTGCTTGGAGGTCACGAGCGTGAGCGGGTACAGGCGCGTGCCGGACCCGCCGGCGAGGATGATGCCTTTCATGGCTATAGCCTTTCTTTTCTTGCGGCCCTACGGCCAGCACGGTTTCCGAGGAGGCGGGCACAGCAATCGACGCCAAAGGCGACGAACTCGCCAAAATTTCCCTCCCGCAGGAGTTGCAATGAAACCGACTTGACTAGCCGTCCTCCCTCGCCGGTCTCACTTGTATGCATGAGATCGTCTGCATGCGATTCGAGGAAGAAGCCGACGGCACGGTTGCGGGCAAACTGCTGGGAAGGAGTAAAGTTGTGTGAGTGGTAGACCTCGGCTCGCGGCTCGTAAGCGACCTTCATGCCCGAGGTGATAAACCGGGCAGCCATGAGCATGTCCTCGTTGGTATTGACATGCTCGAATCCACCGCATTCGAGATATGCGGTCCGTCGATAGGCGGAACAGGTGTCGGAGGCAAAGAACGTCTTAATACCGAATTTTTTGAGATCACGTTTTGAACGGACGGAAGAAGAGTCAGGGTAGTTGAAACCACGCACCAGCTGCTCAAAACGGCGAGCATCGGCCTTGGGTAGCTGCCTACCACTAACAAGCGCAATCTCCGAATCATCTACCATAGGAGCAACAAGCAGCTCCAGGTAATCATCGGAAACAGGCACGGCATCTTGGGTGAGAAAACAGACAAAATCGCCACGTGACTCCCTCAGTGCCAAATCCCTTGTGCTGCCATGGTTAAAATCCTGCCGATCAATTTGCAATAGGCGAACGCCTTTATGCTTCTGGATTAACTCGATAGTTCTATCTTCCGAAGCGGAATCGACGACCAAAATCTCAATCGGCTGTATTGACTGCCGTCCGAGCACAGTCAAAAGTCCCTCGATATCATGTTCCGCATTAAGGGTCGGAATGATGACGGAGATGTCCATCTATCGCCCCGTCCTTTCTTTACCGAACATAGCGCCGAAAGTGCCGGTAAAGCACTTCCAGTCCATACGGAAGCAGCGATTCTGAACGTAGCGAAGCTCAATCTCTTGACGCAAACCACTCTCAAACGTCGCTTCGTTACGATCGGTTGCCTGCCATAAGCCGGTAATGCCAGGCTGGACAGAAAGAAGCTCCGCCTTTTCTTCATCCGTAAAATGCTGATTCAGCTCATCCCACGTAATGGGGCGAGGTCCAATAACGGACAGATCACCATTCAACACATTGAGGAACTGGGGCATCTCGTCAATCGAGCACTTACGGATAAACTCGCCGACCTTGGTAATGCGAGGATCATCGTCAACCTTGCGCTCGACCTCCCACTGGTGCAGCTGTTCAGGGCTCAGATACTTCTGCACATCGCCGGCATCGGCAACCATGCTGCGAAGCTTAAGGATCTTGATGGTCTTGCCGCCCTTGCCAACGCGCTTTTGCGTATACATAGGACTGCCGGGCGATTCAAGGCTAATCAGCGCGCACACCACAGCAAGAGGAATAAGCAGCAGAACACTCATCAAAAGACTGAACACTAGGTCAAACAGCCTCTTAACAAAGCGATAACCAAGCGTACCGCTCGGCTTAATCTGATTGAAAGCCAGTGCATCCCCCACTGATGCACGGCTCTCTGTCATTTCCTTAGCAGCCACAGTCAAACTTACATCCCCGTTCCCCAGGGATCCCCCAATCGATAAATTCAAAAATGCGAACGAATAGCTGATGCAACGTCTCCCTTACGTTTTGCTGGGAACGTCGAGCGCAAGCAGCTCCCTAAAAGCGGAGTCGCCTTCGCCCACGTCTACCAGGCACCAGCGCTTATGACGGTCGATCTTCTTTACACGGGCCTCTTGCCCCACCAAGGGCCCTTGCACTATGTGCAACACGCCGTCTTCTATGCGCGCTACGCTGTTGCGCACCACACCGTCGTCGTCGAGCACGCTGAGATACCAATCCTGCGCATCGTCCGGCATGGGCGCATAGGCCCGCTCCCTGCTGCCGGCAATGCGGCAGCCAAAACTCAACTGGGCCAAGGCCTTATCGAGCAGGGCAGCATCGCGTGTGGCGACGAAGAAGTATTCCTTGTACATAGGTTTGGTTTGGAGCGACCAAGCGCCGTCCCGCTTAAACCAGAACTCCTTTTGCATCACAAAGGCGTCCTGCATCAGCTCGTGCGGGATAATGCGGCGGACCTTTTCGCAGGTCTCGCGCTCTTTACCGTTGGGGGTGTGGACCAGATACCAGCGGACGTGGCCATGCTGGCTGTTGGTAGTGGCGCCGTTAAAGGCGCCGGGCAGCTGCTCTTGGCGCCGCATCGACTGTTCCATCTCTCGCCCCCTTAACTTACATCCGCGACACACACGGATGCAGGGCGTTAAGAACAGGCTTCTCGCTCGCAGCTAGGCGCAGTCGCAAAAGTACAGTTTTTCGTATCTTTCGACGAAGCTCATTTTACGAATAAATTGAGGCCGTTTTCCCAGATTGCGCAAATTGCGGCGCGAGCGAACAAATCTCCATACTCCACTACAAAAACCTGTACATTTTTGCACAACAAAAAAGCCGCTCTAACCAGCGGCTTTTCTTCTATAGACAAAAAAAGGCGACCGCCCAATAGGACGATCGCCTTTGTTAATTCTTGTGTTGCTTGTGCTAAGCGCGAGTCTTGATCTCCTCGGTCACCTTGGTAACAAACTCATCAACGCTCATCTGAACGGTCTCGTTGGAGCGATCGCGGACGGAGATGTTGCCGGCCTCGACCTCCTTCTCGCCCAGGATGAGCATGTAGGGCACGCGGTCGATGCTGCGGGCCTCGCGGATCTTGTAGCCGATCTTCTCGTCGCGGTCGTCGCAGACCACGCGAATGCCGGCCTCCTCCAGCTTGGCGCACACCTCGTGGGCGTAGTCGCGGCTCTTCTCGGAGACGGGAAGTGCCTTGACCTGCACGGGAGCCAGCCAGGTGGGGAACTTGCCCGCAAAGTGCTCAATCAGAATACCGATGAAGCGCTCGATGGAACCAAAGCACACGCGATGCAGCATGATGGGACGCTTCTTGGTGCCGTCGGCGTCCACGTACTCCAAATCAAAGTTGAGCGGCATCTGGAAGTCAAGCTGGACGGTGCCGCACTGCCAGGTACGACCGAGCGAATCCTCCAGGTGGAAGTCGATCTTGGGGCCGTAGAAGGCGCCGTCGCCCTCGTTGACCTCGTAATCCATGCCCAGCTTCTCCAGAGCGGTGCGCAGGCCCTCCTCGGCGCGAGCCCAATCCTCGTCGGAGCCCATGGAGTCCTCGGGGCGGGTGGAAAGCTCAACGTGGTACTTAAAGCCAAACTTTTGGTACACGGAGTCGATGAGGTTGACCACACCCACGATCTCGTCGGTCAGCTGGTCGGGACGCACAAACAGGTGGGCGTCGTCCTGGTTAAAGCAGCGCACGCGGAACAGGCCGTGCAGGGCGCCGCGAAGCTCGTGACGGTGCACCAGGCCAATCTCGCCGGCGCGAATGGGCAGCTCGCGGTAGGAGTGCGGCTTGGAGGCGTACACCAGCACGCCGCCCGGGCAGTTCATGGGCTTAATGCAGTACTCTTCGTCGTCTATGACGGTGGAGTACATGTTGTCCTTGTAGTGGTCCCAGTGGCCCGAGGTCTTCCACAGCTGCTTGTTCATGATGAGCGGCGTGGAGATCTCCACGTAGCCGGCCTTGTGGTGGATCTCGCGCCAGTAGTCCAGCAGCGTGTTCTTAAGGATCATGCCGTTGGGCAGGAAGAACGGGAAGCCGGGGGCCTCGTCGCGCATCATAAAGAGGTCCATCTCGCGGCCGATCTTGCGGTGATCGCGCTTCTTGGCCTCCTCCAGCATGTGCATGTGCTCGTCGAGCTCTTCCTTGGTGGCAAAGGCGACGCCGTTGATGCGGGTGAGCATCTTGTTGTCCTTGTCGCCCTTCCAGTAAGCGCCCGAGACGCCGGTGAGCTTAAAGGCCTTCAGAGCCTTGGTGTAGCAGATGTGGGGACCGACGCACATGTCGATGTAGTCGCCCTGCTGGTAGAAGGTGATGCGGGCGTCGTCGTCCAGGTCGCCGATGTGCTCGACCTTGTACTTCTCGCCGCGCTCCTCCATAAGGGCGATGGCCTCGGCGCGGGGCTTCTCGTACACGGTGAACTTGAGGTTCTCCTTAACGATCTTCTTCATCTCGGCCTCGATCGCGGGGAAGTCGTCCTCGCTGATCTTGACGCCCTCGGGCAGGTCGACGTCGTAGTAAAAACCGTTGTCGGTCGCGGGACCGTAGGCAAAGTCGGCCTCGGGATAGAGACGCTTGATGGCCTGCGCCATGATGTGCGCGGCGGAGTGGCGGATGACGTGCGTGACCTCGTCCTGCGGGAGCTCGGCCACCGAACCGTCATTGTAGAGTGCCTTCATGGGTATGTTTTCTCCTCTCGGATGCCTGATGCAAGTGCGTGCGATGCGCTCGGCGTTTTTGACTTGCATCATTATAGGCAGGTTGCCTTGGTATACAAGCGCCCGCCGCACCTTAATGGCACGGCGGGCGATTTTCTACGCATGCTTCATCGCGTGGGCGCGGGGTGCGCGTGTGGCTTGCGGCCGGCCCGGCGATGGATGCGTTACTGAATGCGAGTTCGGCAGTAGGGGCAGACCTTCCAGTGCGCATCGAGCGGGCGATGGCAGCTGGGGCAGACGTTGCGAACCTGGGTATCGCACACCGGGCAGACGACAAAGTCCTTCTCGATGGGCGCGCCGCACTGCGGGCAGGTGCCGTACTGGGCAAGCTGGCGCTCGCGCAGGGCCATGTCCAGCTCCTGCTCCTCGCGGTCGGCCGCGTAGGAATGCGGGCGCAGGACCAGGTAGGCGATGAGGCCTACAAACGGGATGAGGGCGATGATGCCCCATGCCACGTAGGCGCTGGCGCCGCGGCGGCGAGCGTCGATGAACACATAGACGACCGACAGCACATACAGGGCGATGATAAAGCCAACGAAGGCATAGACGACGCCCATAAGCTGCGGCGACATGAGCTCGGAGATGTACTTGGACATTACAGATACCTTTCGGAATATTAACAGTTCGGTCAAGTTTACCACGGGGTTTGTTTATATGGGACCACGGCTAGGGGCGGGGCTGGCGCGGACACAAACATCTCAATCTGTAACAGGTGGGAGCGGAATCCGGGTCTAGATGTTGCAGATCGAGACAAACGGAGGGCCCGCATGGCAAATGTCTCAATCTGTAACTTCTGGAGCCCAAATCCTCGCCTGACTGTTACAGATCGAGACAAACGGTTGCCGTAGTTGTCGGTAGACGAGGTTGTCAACGTTGCCGGGGTCTCCCCTCACCTGCCGTTGGCGGGTGTTGCGGGGCTGTTCGCCGCATTGCCGCCCTGCTGGGGGTGTGTAGACCGTAGGATGTTCTTATTGACAGCCTGTCAACTCGTCTGGGAGGCACTGTGGCAGAAACGTTTGATATCGCGATTGTCGGCGCGGGCATCACGGGATGCGCCATCGCGCGGCAGCTCGCGCGATTTGAACTGTCCATTTGCGTGGTCGAGGCGGCTAACGATATTGCGCTGGGCGCGTCGAAGGCCAACGGCGGCCTGGTGCACGCCGGCTACGATCCGGCACCGGGCACGGTTAAGGCGCAGGTCAACGCTCGTGGTTGCGAGTTGTACGGTGCGTGGGCGCAGGAGCTGGGCTTTCTGTTCTGCCGCACCGGGTCGATGGTATTGGGCTTTAACGACGAGGACCGCACGCATCTGGAGCAGCTGCTGTGCAACGGCCATGTCAACGGTGTGCCCGAGCTGTCGATCGTCGGACCCGACCGCATCCACGAATTAGAGCCGCGCGCCAGTGCCGATGCAACGTGCGCGTTGTGGTGCCCCTCGACTGGATTTGTCGACCCGTTTGAGGTTGCCATCGCCGCGCTGGAAAACGCCGTGGCCAACGGGGTGACATTTATGCGCTCCGCCCCGGTGGAGGCGATTGAAGTCGCGGGCTCGGGCGACGACGCGCGCTTTACGCTGGCGACCCCCGCTGGCAACGTGCGCTGCCGCTACCTGATCAACGCCGCGGGCAACGGCGCCGCCGTCATCTCGCATATGGCGGGCGCCGAGGAGTTCCAGATGGTCTGGCGTCAGGGCAACATCGTGGTGCTGGACAAGGAGCCGCGCACGCTCATGCCGCTCTACCCCGTGCCGACGCCGGTGTCGAAGGGCGTTATCGTGACGGGCACCGTGCACGGCAACACCGTGATCACCGCAACCGCCGCTGTACGCGAGCCGGGCGACACGCAGACCTATGCGAGCGATGTGAACGCGCTGCTGACCGGTGCGCGCAAGCTGGTGCCCGATCTGGATACGCGCCGCGTGGTGCGCGCATTTGCCGGCGGGCGTCCGGTCATTCAGGGAACGAACGACTTCTTTATTGGACAGTCGGCCGTGGTGCCGGGGCTGTTCCAGGCGGCGGGCATTCAGTCGCCGGGCGTCGCAAGCGCGCCGGCCATTGCCGAGCGCATGGAGCTTGTGATGCGTGAGGCGGGCGTGGAGCTGCACGAGCGGGCGGACTGGAACCCAATTCGCCGCGCGCCGGACGACTTTGACCGTGCACCGCTGGCGCGCAAGGAGGAGCTGATCGAGTCCGATCCCGCGTGGGGGCAGATCGTCTGCCGTTGCGAGACGGTGCCCGAGGCCGAGATTGTGGCCGCGATCAGACGCCGCCCGGGCGCGGTTTCGCTCGAGGGCGTCAAGCGACGCTGCCGTGCCGGCATGGGTCGGTGTCAGAGCGGCTTTTGCCAGAGCCGTGTGGTGGCGATTCTTGCCCGAGAGCTGGACTGCGACCCCAGCGAGGTTTTGCTGGAGGACGATAGCTCCTGGCTGGTTGAGGGACCTTTGAAGGGGGTGCGATAGGATGGCGGAGTTCAAATCGAGCGCGATTGATTGCGGTATCGTAGAAGCCGTACAAACGCAAGCCTTCGACGTGGTCGTTATCGGCGGCGGACCTGCCGGCATGGCGGCTGCGCTGGCCGCGCATAAGGCCGGAGCGCGCGTGGCCATCGTGGAGCGCGAGCAGCACCTGGGCGGAATCCTCCGCCAGTGCATCCACCCCGGCTTTGGCCTGTCGCACTTTAAACAGGAACTCACCGGTCCCGAGTACGCGCAGCGCTTTATCGACCAGGTGCACGCAACCGACATTGCGCTGTTCTTGGACAGCATGATGATCGGGATTGATTCAGGCGAGGGCGCGGATGTGCGCGCGCTGGATGCGGACAAGGCCGCGGGAGCCGCCGCAGTCCATACCGTCACGCTCATGAGCCGCGACGGCATGCTGCAGCTCACCGGGCGCGCGATCGTCCTTGCCATGGGTTGCCGCGAGCGCACGCGCAGCGAGATCAAGATCCCCGGCAGCCGACCCGCCGGCGTGTTTACGGCGGGTCTGGCGCAGCGATACATCAATATCGAGAACCTCAAACCCGGCTCGCGCGCCGTCATTTTGGGTTCGGGCGATATCGGGCTGATCATGGCACGTCGCTGCACGCTCGAGGGGATTTCGGTCGAGGGCGTGTACGAACTCATGCCGTACGCCAACGGCCTGCGCCGCAATGTGAAAAACTGCCTGAACGACTTTGGCATTCCGCTGCACCTGTCCACCACCGTCACACGCGTGATCGGGCACGACCGCGTGGAGGCCGTCGAGGTAAGCCAGGTCGACGAGCATCTGGCGCCCATTGCCGGGACGGAGCGCATCGTTCCGTGTGACACACTGCTGCTTTCGGTGGGCTTGATTCCCGAGAACGAGCTTTCGGTGAGCGCGGGCGTTGAGCTTGACCCGCGCACGCGCGGCGCCGTGGTGGACCAGAGTCTGCAGACGGACGTGCCGGGAATCTTTGCCTGTGGCAACGTGCTGCACGTGCACGACCTGGCCGACAACGTAACAACCGAGTCCGAGAGGGCTGGCGCAGCTGCGGCGGCGTACGCGCTGGGCGGCGGAGCCGAGACGGACGCGGTCGCGGACACGGGCTGCGAGCTCACGGTCTCCCCCGCCGGCATTGCGGGCTACGCGCTGCCGGGACGCATTACGGCCGTGGCGCTCACCAAGCTCAACTTCCGCGTGCGCCGGCCAGTCGATGCCGCCCGCGTGCGTATTCTGGCAGGCAGCGAGGAACTGTTCGCGGGCAAGGTCCGTGCATTTAAGCCGAGCGTCATGGAAAGCTTCCCGCTGCCGGCGAAGGTGATTCAGCGCGCACTCGACCTAGGTGCTAGAGAGATTATTCTGTCTGTCGATCCCATTGAGGAGGCCTAGCTCATGAGCACGAATGCGACCGAGACGCTGCAGTTCAACTGCACCACCTGCCCATCCGAATGCCTCCTGACCGTAGAGGTAGAGCGTGACGCAGACGGCGCCGTGGTAGAAGTGCGCTCCGTAACCGGCAACAGTTGCCCGCGCGGTGATAAGTTCGCACATCAGGAACTCATCTGCCCCATGCGCGTGCTCACGACGACCATAGCGGTCTCCGGCGGCGACGAGGCCTTGCTCCCCGTGCGCACCGCCGAGGCCATCCCGCTGGCACTCCACGCCCAAGCCATGAACTTCATCCGAGGCCTAGTCGTCAACGCCCCCATCCGCATTGGCGACGTCGTGCTGGAAGACCTTCTCGGCACCAGCATCGACCTCGTCGCCAGCATGGATATCGACCGAGTCTAAGTAACTAATTAGGGACGGGCTCTTTAAGCTACCCTGCCATCCACCCTGCCCTCCTCAGTTGCGGTGGAATAGTTCCTGATTTCCGCCAAAACCCCGGCATCCAGGAACTATTCCACCGCAACTATCCTTGGAATTGGTATTTAGCTTGTGCCTACTTTAGTGCCATTTCAAAACTATGCCGGATTACGGGGCTGATTCGGAGACCCCCATCCATACCGGCAATTTTCGATTTTTGATAAGCCGTCTACCTGCACTGATAATTGTTCTCGGGGGAAGCGGGCACTGCGGGGCGCGGCAACGGCGCGCGATTTCCGCGTCGCAGCGCTACCCTGATGCTGAATGCCGGGACGATGACCCACTGACCTGCTGACGCCTCTTCGGCC
>DBGFTB010000007.1:0-7200 GCA_048532905.1 Collinsella aerofaciens | reverse complement strand
GGAAGCTAAGCCCCATCGCGCCGAGAGTACTGCGGGGTCAGCCCGTGGGAGGCCAGGGCGCCGCTGACCGGTGGACGGCACCGAGCCGTACGCTTGAACTGAGAAGGGGGAGGCCTCGCGGCCTCCCCCTTTTTTTGCGTTTACGGGCTTTTGTCTCACATAGTAGCTGTGTTTTATAACGCTCGTTTGTCGCATCTTCTGTGAACGGGCTACAATAACTTAGTCTGTGCGATATGGAGGTGAACATGGCTGAAGCTGGTATCGGCGTTGATATCGTCGAGATTTCCCGCATGAAATCAATTCTTGAAAAGACGCCGTCGTTTGCTCGGCGTGTGTTTACCGAAGAAGAGCGTGCGTATTGCGATGCGTCATCGCGCCCCGCTGCTCACTATGCGAGCCGCTTTGCTTCGCGCGAGGCGGTGCTTAAAGCTCTCGGCACGGGTTTTAGTCAAGGCGTGGGTCGCAAGGATGTTTCGGTAACGCGTGATAAACTCGGCAAACCGAAGGCGCTGCTTTCGGGCCGTGCTCTCGAGATCGCTCAAGAACTGGGTGTTGTTGAGGTCGCTCTTTCCATTACGCTTACGGGAGACTTGGCCGTTGCGAATGCCATCGCGATTACCGAAGATGCTCGGCCTAAGCCAAAAGATGAAAAGGTGAGCACCAAGAAACGCGTTGCGCAGACATTTAAAGAGGCTCGCTCTGTTTTAGATGAGCTTGAGCAGCTGCAGAATTCAGCATTGACGGAGCACCTGGGCGATGCTTCGCAAGATACGCTAGGAGCATAGATGAAACCGGTTTTGAGTACCGAAGAAGTCGTTCGTCTCGAGGATATCATCGAACGCGAAGGGACTTCGAAGGCCGAGCTTATGGAGCTAGCGGGTGAGTTTGCCGCCAACGAGGTCTTGAAGCTCAATCCCGATCGGGTTCTCGTTCTGGTCGGTTTTGGTAATAATGGCGGCGACGGTTGGGTTGCCGCCGATATCCTGAGCCATAAGGGTGTGGACGTGGATATCGTTTCTCCGGTTGAACCGGATGAGATTCCTGCTGCTCTGGCACGTCATGTTGCTCGTCGTACTGCCGGCCGCGATGTGCACGTTTGCGTCGGCCCTTCGCGTGACGAACTCGAGGTTTTGATTGATAAGGCCGATGTTGTTGTCGATGCCATTTTTGGTACCGGTTTTCACGGGAATCTGCGTGCGCCGTTCTCCATCTGGATCCCTACGGTCAATGAATGCGCCGATTGTGTCGTATCCATTGATGTCCCCTCGGGCCTGAATGCCGAGACGGGCGTTGTTGATGACGACTGCATTCGTGCCGAGCATACGGTGACGATGATTGCGCCCAAGATTGGTTTGTATAGCGCTGATGGCCCTGAGTACGCCGGTGATCTGGTGTGCGGTAGCCTCTATGATCGCCTTGATGAGGTCATCGATGATGTCGACCATGCCGCCGAGATTGTCGAGCCCGGTGACCTGGTGGATTTCTTTGCTCCGCTGCCCTCGAATATCGATAAGTATTCTCGCGGGTCCGTCCTTATTGTTGCCGGCTCGGCGCAGTATCCTGGCGCTGCCATTATGGCGGCCAAGTCTGCAGCTCGCGCGGGTGCTGGTTACGTGGCAGTCGCGGCTCCTGACGCCTGCGCTAATCTTATTCGCATTGCACTTCCTTCGATTCCCGTCTTTGCTATTCCGTCTGATTCCCGCGGCTCCTTTGGCGCCGCTGCGCGCATGACGGTGTGCGAGATTGCAAAGAAGTACAGCTGCGTACTGTGCGGTCCCGGTATGACGACGTCTGCTGGCGCTATGCAGGTGGTTTCGGGCTTGCTCGAGCTTGATGTACCGCTTATTTTGGATGCCGATGCACTCAACTGCCTTGCTAAGATTGCCATTGACGGTATTGATAGTAACCCCGAGATGTATCGTCGCGAGCAGCCGTTGGTTATGACGCCGCACTATCGTGAGCTTTCGCGTCTGGTTGCCGGTGACGAGGTGAACGACCTTGGTACCGCGATTGCAGCCGCGCAGAAGGTTGTCTGGGCTGCAGGCTCCGACAATCTGGTGGTCATTGCCAAGGGGCCGACGACGGCTATCTGTGGCGTTGAGCGTGTGCTGCTGCCACTTTCGGGTCCGGCTTCTCTGGCAACTGCCGGTTCGGGTGATGTTCTCGCGGGTATTTTGGCCGGCACGCTTGCCACCATGCGCGACGAGATGGATCGTTGGGAGTTGCTGTATTCGTACGCCGTCGCACTTCACAGCTACGCCGGTTTTGCCGCGGCGACGGAGTATGGTGAGAAGAGCGTTATCGCGACCGATCTTATCGACTTGATTGGTCCTGCCATGGAGCTGGCGGCAAAGGATGCGCTCGAAGATCTGGGAATCATGGACGAAGGGTCGGATGACTAATCATGAATAAAGCCGATTTGACGCGCTGGTCCTGGGTCGAGATCGACCGTGGGGCGCTCCGTCGCAACACGAGGGCCTATAAGAACTTGCTGAATCCACGTCAGCGCCTGTGCTGCGTGGTCAAGGCCGATGCTTATGGTCATGGAGCTGTTGAGTGCGCCAAGATCATGTATTCGGCCGGTGCCGACATGTTTGCCGTGGCGACGGTTAACGAGGGCATTGAGCTCCGACAGGGCGGGATTACGAAGCCCATCCTCATCCTAAGCGAGCCGCCTATCGAGGCCATTCCGACGTTGCTCGAGTTTGATATCATGCCCTCGGTCTATACGTCTGACTTTGCTCTTGCGTATGGCGAATGTGCCGTCGCGGCGGGCAAGGTGGGCAAGTATCATCTCGCCATCGAGACAGGTATGAATCGTATCGGCGTACACTACACGCAGGTGCTCGACTTTGTGCGCGGTATTAATTTCCATCGCGGTATTCAGTGCGACGGCGTATTTACGCACTTCGCCACGGCCGATGAACCTTCGGGCTGGGACTACAAACTGCAGTGTCAGCGCTTTACCGAGGCCGTTCAGGCCATTAAGGATGCGGGCTTTGAGTGCGGTATCGTGCACTGCGCCAACACGCCGTCCTCGATGCTCGACCCCTCGATGCATTTTGATATGATTCGCGCCGGCGTTGGCTTGTATGGCATGCAGCCGTGCGAGCTGAGTGGCCGCGTGATGCAGCTTGATCCCGTTATGAGCGTCCATGCGCGCGTGACGCGTGTGGCACACCCTGCGATGGGTGAGGGCGTGGGCTACGGTTTTACCTACCGCGTACCGCGCACGCGCGTTCAGATCTGCACGCTGCCGATCGGTTATGCCGACGGCCTATCGCGTACGCTTTCCAATCGTATGGATGTGCTGTATCGCGGCGAGCGCGTGCATCAGGTTGGCAATATCTGCATGGACCAGTTTATGGTCGCCATTCAGTCCAACCCGGCACACGAGATTCCCGAGGCCGAGTATGGTGACGAGATGATCATTGTCGGCCGCGATGGCGATGCCGAGATCACTATGGACGAGATGGCCCGACTGCGCGGAACGATTAACTACGAGGTCGCCTGCGGCTTTGGCATGCGTCTCGACAAGGTCTACGTGTAGGAGCCGCTATGGGCGTCATGCACATCCCCGGCCATACCCATCAGGCACCACGTGAGGTTGCACTCGAGGAAATTGAGGCCGTTCTGGGCGATTGTCACCTCTGCCAGCTCTACCAGTCGCGTCACAATATCGTGTTTGGCGTGGGAAACCCCCGCGCTCGCGTGATGTTTATTGGTGAGGCGCCGGGCCGCAATGAGGATTTGCAGGGCGAGCCCTTTGTGGGGGCGGCAGGCGAGGACCTCAACGGCATTTTGTCGCTGGCGGGGCTCAAACGCGAAGACGTCTACATTGCCAACGTGCTTAAGTGCCGCCCGCCGGGAAACCGCAATCCGCGTCCCGAGGAAGTGCTGGCTTGCTCGCCGTTTTTGCGTGAGCAGATTCGAAGCATCTGGCCTGATATTATCGTGACGCTCGGCAACCCCGCGACGCACTTTGTGCTTAAGACCGAGATTGGCATTACTAAGCTGCGCGGCAGGTTCCACCAGATGGGGCATTTTGTAGTAATGCCCACTTTTCATCCGGCAGCAGCGCTGCGCAATCCGGCGTGGCAGGAGCTGCTGGAGGAAGACTTTAAGATGCTGGGCGATTATCTGGAGCGACATCCCGCACCAGAGGACGCCTCGGAATAATAAGGAGCATATATGTCCCTGGAGCGCCTGGGGGTAGGTACTTACAAAACGACTTGCGCTGCCGATACGGAGTACTTTGGCGAGCTAATTGCACCGTGCCTTGAGGACGGCGATGTGCTCATCCTGACCGGTGGCCTGGGAGTGGGCAAAACTCACTTTACCAAGGGCGTTTCGCGCGGGCTGGGCGATGGGCATATGGTTACGAGTCCTACGTTTGCGCTCATGGCCGTTCACGATCAAGGTCGTATTCCGCTGTTTCACTTTGATCTATACCGCCTGGAGCATGCCTACGAGCTCGAGGATACGGGCATTTTCGATGTGCTGGGCTATGAGGGTGCTTGCCTGCTGGAATGGGGCGAACAATTCCAGGACGAGCTGACGGATGAGTATCTTTCGGTGACGCTCAAGCGTGATGAGGGCGACAGCGATGTGCGAACGATAACGCTCGAGGCGCACGGTGACCGCGCAATGGAGCTTTCCCATTTGATTGATAAGGCTGTACAAGATGAGCTTGCATAACGACAACGCGCTGGTGGTGGCGCTCGATACCTCGACCGACATGCTTGCCTGCGCGGCAAGCTGGATTGATGGGCAGACGGGCGAGACGAAGCTCGTGAGTGGCGACCACATGTGTCGCCGTCACGCCAACGTTGAGCTCGTGAATACCGTTGATGGCGTGCTGGCTCAGGCTGGTCTGGATCGCAGCGATGTTGGTTGCTACGTGGTCGGTCGCGGCCCGGGGTCGTTTACGGGTGTGCGTATCGGCATCTCCACTGCCAAGGGCCTCTCGCGTGGTGCCAATGTTCCGCTGCTGGGCGTGTCGACGCTCGACGCTTGCGCTTGGACGGCGTGGAAGGCTGGCGTGCGCGGCAAGCTTGGTATCTTGGCCGATGCTATGCGCGGTGAGGTATATCCGGCGCTGTATATGCTGGTCGATGAGGGTCCCGAGCGTCAATTTGAGCGCGAACACGTGGTCAAGGCCGCCATGGCGCTCGATGAGTGGCGCCGAGCAGCGGACTGGGACCAGGTTCAGCTGACCGGTGACGGTCTCGTGCGCTATGGCAAGCTGCTGGGTGAGGACGAGACCGCCCGCTGCGTGGAGCGCGACCTGTGGTGGCCTTCGGGCGAGGGCTTGCTGCTCGCGCACGCTGCGGGTGACGGCGATCCGGCTCGCGTCCTGCCGATTTACACGCGCCTTTCGGATGCCGAGGAAAACGAGCGCAAGCGTCTTGGTCTTGCCGAGAGTGCGCAGAGCGAAATTACGGGCGTTGCCGATGAGCTTGCCGGTCGTCATCTGCAGTTCCGTCCCATGGGCGCGGCGGATGCCGAGGGCGCGAGCGTGCTGGAGGCTGCCTGCTTTGAAGGTGCCGGACACGAGGCGTGGACGCCGGGCATGTTCCTGTCCGAACTGGGCGAGGACGTCGCTGCGCCGCGTAGTTGGTGGGTGGCACACGACAACGGCAAGCTGCTGGGCCTTGCCGGCGGTATGGTCGTGGACGGTGATGTGCAGATTCTGGATGTCGCCGTCGACCCGGCACATCGCCGTGAGGGCATTGCCCGCAAGCTGCTGTCGCACGTGAGCTATGATGCCCAGATGCTCGGCTGCACCACGGCTTCGCTCGAGGTCGAGGACGGCAACGAGGGAGCGATCGCGCTTTATAACGTTCTGGGCTTTACCGAGGCAGGACGGCGCCTCGGCTACTATGGTGCCGGCAAGGATGCCATCGTCATGACGGCTCCGCTGCCCCTGGTGCTTCCGGTCGACAATGCTTCGCCCGAGCCGACGGCGGCAGAGCAGCGCGTATGGCCGCTGCCTGCGCCTGGGCGCTCCGAGGGGGAGCGTGCCGAAATTGAGCGCCGCCGCCTAGTGCTCGCTATCGAGAGTTCCTGCGACGAGACGGCCGTGGCGATTATCGATGCGGATGGCAATATGTTGGCCAACCAGGTGTCGACACAGATTGATTTTCATGCCCGCTTTGGCGGCGTGGTGCCCGAGATCGCGTCGCGCAAACACGTTGAGGTGATTGTGAGTGTCGTGGATGCGGCGCTCGAGGATGCCGCAGCATCGCTTGGTCTTGAGGGTGGAGCCATTGCCCCCAGCGAGCTTGCCGCCGTGGGCGTGACACAGGGTCCGGGCCTGGTGGGCGCCCTCGTGGTGGGCGTTGCCTTTGCCAAAGGCTTTGCCTACGCTGCCGGTAAGCCGCTCGTATGCGTCAACCATCTGGAGGGGCACCTGTTTGCCAACCTGCTGGCGCAACCCGACCTCAAACCGCCGTTTATCTTCACGCTTGTCTCGGGTGGGCACACCATGCTCGTGCACGTGAAGGCGTGGGGCGACTACGAGGTGCTCGGTGAGACGCTCGACGACGCCGTGGGCGAGGCCTTCGACAAGGTGGCCAAGGCGTTGGGCCTGGGCTATCCCGGTGGCCCCATCATTTCCAAGCTGGCCGAGACAGGCAATCCCCGCGCGATTGATTTCCCCCGTGCGCTCAACAGCAGGGGAGACTATCGTTTCTCGCTTTCGGGCCTTAAAACGGCCGTGACGCTCTACATCGAGCAGGAGACCAAGGCCGGGCGCACGATTCACCTGCCCGATCTGGCAGCTTCGTTTGAGGCAGCTGTCTTTGACGTGCAGTACAAGAAGGCCAAAAACGCATTGCACGCTACCGGATGCAAGGAATACTGCATCGGCGGCGGCGTCTCGGCCAACCCGCATCTGCGCGAGATGATGATCAAGAAGCTTGGGCGTCAGGGGATTCGCGTAACGGTGCCGCCCTTGTCTGCCTGTACCGATAACGCAGCCATGATCGCGGAGGTCGCTCGCCGTAAATTCGACCGAGGTGAAATCTCGTCGTTCGACGTCGACGCCGATCCAAACATGACGCTGTAGCTGGTACGGCGCGGTCCCCGGACGGAGGGGCCGGATATAAGGTTTCCTGCTCTACAGTCCTGCGCAAGACGAAGGCCGCATTAAGTGGCCTTCTTTGCGTGCGGAACTCGCGATAAACCTTATATCCGGCC
>DBGFTB010000006.1:0-49816 GCA_048532905.1 Collinsella aerofaciens | reverse complement strand
AGGCACGGGAGCCTCCCAACCTCGTTGCGGCGCGGCTGCGCCTCTGGCACTTCAACAACATTGTCGCAGCCCCGACCCGCGGTCACGAGCGGGGGCTCCTGTCGTTTCCGTGCCCCTGGATTGGGTCATAGTGTCTGACTTATGCTCAACCGGCAACGTTTTCGCGCTTGTCAAGATGGTCATTGGGGACGTTCTTAAACGACTAGTCATTCAAGAACGTCCCCAATGACTACCTGCAGAATGAGCGTGGATAATCTCCCGTTTTTGGCTCGGTGACGGTCTCAAAGTGGGAGATTATCCACGCTCGTTTGGCAAGTGTCCGAAAATCCACGGTTGCCCGCCTTGGATCGTATTGCCCGTGGTCGGCAGCCGGGCGACGCCGGTCCGCGTGGCGGCGTATAATCGGCGGCAGATGACTTGGACGTTAGGAAACCATGACCGATAGCATGCAGCAGATGGCGCTTGACACGCTCGGCGCCTATTTTGGCTACACCTCGTTTCGCCCGGGGCAGGACCGCATGGTGGATGCGATTCTTGCAGGCCGCGATGCGCTGGGTGTTATGCCCACGGGCGCCGGCAAGTCCATTTGCTACCAGGTGCCCGCGCTCATACTGCCCGGCATCACCTTTGTGGTGAGTCCGCTGCTGTCGCTTATGGAGGACCAGACCCGTGCGTTGCTCGCGGCGGGTGCGCGACCCAGCTATCTCAACTCCAGCCTTACTCCGGCCCAGCAAAATACCGTGCTCAAACGGGCGCGCGAGGGCCGCTACCAGCTTATGTACGTGGCGCCCGAGCGTCTGCTCGAGCCGCGCTTTTTAGCCTTTGCGCAGGAGGCTGCGGCGGACGGCGGCATTGGCGTGCCGCTCGTGGCCATTGACGAGGCCCACTGCGTGAGCCAATGGGGCCAGGATTTCCGTCCCGCCTATCTGCAGATTCGTGAGTTCATCGATTCCCTGCCGCAGCGCCCCATCGTTGCGGCCTTTACCGCTACGGCGACCGAGCGCGTGCGTGCGGACATTCAGCAGATGCTCGGCCTGCAAAACCCCGCGACGGTGGTGACGGGCTTCGATCGCAAGAGCCTCTACTTTGGTTGCGAGGAGATGGGCGACAAGGCCAAGACTGCCTGGGTGCGCGACTACGTGATTGCGCATTCGAGCGAGAGCGGCATCGTGTATTGCTCGACTCGCAAGACGGTCGATGCGCTGGCGGGCGAGCTTGCCGAGGCGCTGGGACCCAGTGGCATTCGCGTGGGCCGTTACCATGCCGGCATGGGCAACGACGCCCGCCGCCAGAGCCAGCGTGCCTTTATCGACGACGACATTCAGGTGATGGTTGCCACCAACGCCTTTGGCATGGGCATCGACAAGCCCAACGTGCGCTACGTGATCCACAACAACGTGCCCGAGAGCATCGAGGCATACTACCAAGAGGCGGGCCGCGCTGGCCGCGATGGCGATCCGGCCAGCTGTCACTTGCTGTGGAACGGTAACGATTTTCGCATGCGCCGCTTTTTGATCGACCGCGGCGATGCGGCCGACGAGGCGCTCGACGACGAGCAGCGCGCGTGGGCGCTCCAGAACCGTTATCGTCTGCTCAGCCAGATGGAGGGCTACTGCAATACCACCGGCTGCCTGCGCGAATACATGCTGCGCTACTTTGGCGACGAGGCCGCGGCCGAGCATGCGGCAGCCGCCGCGGGCGGCACGGCAGACGACGCCGAGGGCTGCGGCAACTGCAGCAACTGTCTCACGCAGTTCGAGGTCGAGGACGTCACCGATATGGCCCGCGCCGCTGTGTGTTATGTGGCCACGCGTCCCATGCGCTTTGGCAAGTCGCTCATCGCCGATGTGCTTCACGGCGGCAACACCGAGCGCATTCGCCAGATGCATTTGGACGAGGACTGCGGCTACGGTGAGCTGTCGAGCGAATCGGTCGGGCGCATCAAGGATATCATCGGCCAGCTGTGCGGCCGCGGTTATCTGGCCACCTCGCAGGGGCAGTACCCAGTCGTGGGACTGGGTCCGCGTGCCGGCGAGGTCGAGGACGAGGCGTTCGCCTTTACCGTTAAGCGTCGCGCGTCCAAGCGCAAGGCCTCGGCCCGCGCCCGCCGCGCCGTCGATCTGCTGCGCGAGGAGGCCGAGCTGGATCAGCGCCCGCGCGTTGGCGACGATGCCGAGCTGTTCGAGCGCCTGCGTGCCCTCCGCAAGGAGATCTCGACCGAGCTGGAGATGGCGCCGTATATGGTCTTTTCCGACAAGGCCCTGCGCGGCCTGTGCCGCCTGCGTCCGCAGACGCGCGAGGAGCTGATCCAGGTCAACGGCATTGGCGAGAAAAAAGCCGACGCCTTTGGCGAGCAGTTTATGGCGGCGATTGAAGAATTTGAGTCCGAGCATGCGCGGGATGGAGCGTAACGATGGCATTCGACGATAAAACCGACCGCACTGACGTGCCCGCCGTGCCGCTGTACCAACAGGTCATGGATGACCTAAAGGGCGAGATCGCGCGCGGTGTGTACCCCGCCGGCTCGCGCATCCCTGCCGAGATGGAGCTCGCGAAGTCCTACGGCGTGGGGCGCATCACCGTGCGCCGTGCCATCGAGGAGCTGTCGCGCGCGGGGTATCTCAACCGCCAGCAGGGGAGGGGCACGTTTGTGTGCGCTCCCAAGCTCAAGCGCAAGATTCGCCAGAAGGGTGACGTCCAGAGCTTTACTGAGGGTTGTGCTGCCAACGACATGGTGCCGGGTGCGCGTCTGGTGTCGCGCACGGTGGTCGCGGCGACGCACGAGGATGCGGCGTTCTTTGGCGTGGAGCCCGGCTGCGAGCTTATCGTGGTCGAGCGCGTGCGCACGGCCGACGGCATCCCCGTCATGCTCGAGAACAACGCCTTTGTGCTCGCCGACCATCCCTACCTGCAGACGCTGGCCGACGAGGACCTCACCGATAACTCAATCTTTGCGCTCGTTGCCGAGCATTCGGGTCGCGCGCCGCTCAAGTCCGACCCCTGCACCGTGGAGATTGCGCTTGCCGATACTCAGACGGCCCCGCTGCTGGAGGTGCCGGTCGGCGAGCCTCTCTTCTATATGGAGGCCTACTTTACCGACGCCGGCGGGCGCCCTCTACTGCTCGGCCGCCAAAAGATCGTGGGCTCGCGCTACGTCTTCGACATCTAACGTCCACAGATAGAACAACATAGAACAAATTTGCTGAGATGACTTCACGGGCGTTGTTACACGTGCTATAAATAGGACAACATAGAACGACAGCAGGTACGAGCTGTCGTCGTTCAAAGCCGCCCCACAAGGAGGAGCATCAGCATGAACGCACATGATCTGGTTCAGGAAATCATCGAGCGCAAGGGCAAGATCGAGAACGTCTTTTGGATCGCTTGCGGCGGTTCGATGATCGATCTCATGCCGGCCAACGAGCTGCTCAAGCGTGAGGCCACCACGTTTACCTCGACGGTCTACACGGCGCGCGAGTTTTGCCTGATGGCTCCCAAGAGTCTTGGCGAGAAGTCGCTCGTCATCGCCTGCAGCCACAGCGGCAACACGCAGGAGGTCGTCGACGGCTGCGAGATGGCGCTGGCCGCCGGTGCCGAGGTCATTGCCCTTACCGACTGCGAGGGCTCAAAGATCGACAACGGCAAGTGGACTACCTGGGTCTATCCGTGGGGTGAGGGCGTGTCGCAGGCTGAGGTGCCGCAGGGCATTGGCGCTCTGATCGCCGCCGAGTTGCTCGACCAGCAGGAAGGCTACGAGTCACTCGCCGACATGTATGAGGGCCTCAAGCAGATGGATGCGCTGCTGCCCGCCGCCCGTGAGAAGGTCAACGCCGAGCTGGGCGCCCGCTTTGCCGAGCTCTGCCAGCAGCACAAGTTTTTCTATATCCTGGGCTCCGGTCCCAACTTTAGCCAGACCTATGCCATGGCGATTTGCTCGCTCATGGAGATGCAGTGGCAGCACTGCTGCTACATCCACTCCGGCGAGTACTTCCATGGCCCGTTCGAAGCCACCGAGCCCGGCGTGTTCTACTTTGTGCAGCTCGGATCGGGCGAGTGCCGCCCCATGGAGGAGCGCGCTCTTGCGTTCCTCAACACGCACACCGATACCGTCATGGTGCTCGATGCGCTCGAGTACGGCGTGGGTGAAGTGCCTGCCAGCGTGCGTTCGTACCTGGAGCCGATCTTCTTCTACGCGATGAGCTGCGAGCTGCGTGCCGCCCGCGGCAAGGTGTTCGACCACAGCCCCGAGATTCGTCGCTACATGGGCATCGAGCAGTACTAGGTACCGGGAATTATCTTTTTTGACGGGGTCTGCGCTGCGCGCGGACCCCGTTTTGCGTTATGGTGGCCGGATTCGTGTCTGCGCGAAAAACGAAGTTGAATACTTTTCCGCGAAGTGAACGACCTATTTTGAATCCCTGAAGCATCCACACTTTTTGACGCCGAAACCGCAGGAAAAACTCGGCAAAACCGCAGGAAACGGCGTCTGAAAAGTGTCGATGCTTCGGGGGCTCGTTTTTGCTCGTTCACTTCGCCGAAAAGTATTCACCTTCGATTCGCAAGGGCACTGCGTGAGTCAAAAAAGCGGGCCGCGCCGGTAGTATTCTGGCGCGGCCCGCTTGGTATCGCGCTTAGATTCGCGAGATTGCGGCGATTGACGACCTACTTGCCGACGACGCCTTCGGCGTCCCACCAGTCGAGCTGGGCGATGTTGTCGCGGATGTGCTGGCAGCTCTTGTGGAAGCCCTCGAGCTCGTGCTCGGACAGGTCCAGCGTATAGACCTCCTCGACGCCCTCGGCGCCGATCACGCACGGCAGGGAGGTAAAGATGCCCTCTTCGCCATACTGGCCGGTCATAAGCGTAGAGGCCGAAAGCACGGCGTGCTCGTTGTGCAGAACGGCGGCGCAGACGCGCGCGGCGGAGTTAGCGACGGCGTACTCGGTGCACTGCTTGCCCTGGTAGGTCACATAGCCGCCCTTGCGTGCGAGCTCCTCGATCTCCATGTGGTCGAAGGCGTACTTGTCGGGGTTCTCGGCCTGAAGCTCGTTGAGGTTTTTGCCAGCGATGGTTGCGGCCTTAAAGGCAGCAAGCTGGCTAAAGCCGTGCTCGCCGATCATGTAGGCGTCGATGGACTTGGGGCTCACGCCGACCTTCTTGGAGATCTCGGTGCGCAAGCGGGCGGAGTCCAGACCGCAGCCCGAGCCGATGATCTTCTTGGGATCGTAGCCGGTCAGGTGCCACAGCTCGGTGCACACGACGTCGCAGGGGTTGGAGATGCTCACGAAGATGCCGTCAAAGCCGGTGTCGACGATGCGCTTGGCAAAGGAGCGGGCGGCGTCGGTGGTAAAGAACAGCTCGCCGTCGCGGTTGCCGGCGGCCAGCGCGACCTTGCCGGCAGCGTTGACGATGACATCGCAGCAGGCAAGCTCCTCGTAGTGGTCGTAGCAGTTGACGATCTTGGTGTTGTACGGGACAAACGAAAGGGAGTCGCGCAGGTCCTGGACCTCGGACGTCACTTTGGCCTCGTTGATATCGCACAGGTACAGCTCATCGGCAATGCCCTGCATGAGCAGGCTGTTGGCGACATGTGCTCCTACGTGGCCCTGGCCGACCACACCGATCTTACGCGTCTGGTACATATACGTATCCTTTCGGCCGAGTTTTTCGCGTCGAACCATTGTAGCGTCCTGCTGCCACTTTGCTAGGCTAAAGCGCCGTAGATTTTTGGACATGCCTTAATCTCTACTTTTGGAGTGATTTGGGCCGCTGACGGCATCGCTGGGCGATGTGCTCGCGCGGATGGGGCCGGTCGTTGTACCATAGCTGCAACTGACTCGTAAGGAGCATCCATGCCCATTCGCATCCCCGACGCCCTCCCTGCCGCCGCGCAGCTCGAGAGCGAGAACATCTTTGTCATGACCGAGTACCGCGCGCTGCACCAGGACATCCGTCCACTGCGCGTGCTCATCCTCAACCTCATGCCCACCAAGATTGCCACCGAGACGCAGATCATGCGCAAGCTCTCCAACACACCGCTGCAGGTGGAGGTGGACCTGCTGCGCACCAAGACGCACGAGGCCACGCACGTGAGCGCCGGCCACTTGGAGACGTTCTACCGCACGTTCGACGACATCCGCGACATCCACTACGACGGCCTGATCATCACGGGCGCGCCGGTGGAGCAGATGCCGTTCGAAGAGGTCGACTACTGGCCCGAGCTCTGCCAGATCATGGATTGGTCCACCACGCACGTGCACTCTACGCTGCACATTTGTTGGGGCGCACAGGCCGGTCTGTACCATCATTACGGTATCCAGAAGTACGACCTGCCGGCAAAGGCAAGCGGCGTGTTCGAGCATTATCTGGTGAAGCCGCAAAGCCCGCTGGTTCGCGGCTTTGACGACCGCTTCTATGCCGTGCATTCGCGCAACACCGATGTGCGCCGCGAGGACGTGGAGGCCGAGCCGCAGCTTGAGGTCGTGGCCGTGTCCGACGAGGTGGGCCTGTATATCGTCAAGTCGACCGACAGCCGTCGCTTCTTTGTCTTTGGCCATCCCGAGTACGACACCGATACGCTGCGCCTGGAGTACGAGCGCGACGTGAAGCGCGGACTCAACCCTCAGGTGCCGGCGCATTACTTCCCGGGCGACGACCCCACCGCCGAGCCGCGCAACGTCTGGCGCAGCCAGGCTCAGCTGTTCTACACCAACTGGCTCAACTACTACGTCTACCAGACCACGCCCTACGACCTGGCCCGCGCCGGCGAGGAACACTAGGCCGTCGGGAGGTGCGCCAGCCGTTAGGCGCTGATGATGTGGGGTAGCGGCAGGTCGTGGGCATCGGTGGGAACATGGTCGACACGCTGCTCGTCAAAGGCGATGCCGATGATTTGACATGCGGGCGAGAGCGTGGGCAGGTAGCGGTCGTAGCAGCCGCCGCCGTAGCCCAGGCGCGCGCCGGCGCGGTCGAAGGCTACAAGCGGCACGATAATCATGTCGAGAGCTTCGGCAGGCACGATAGGGAAGTGGTCGCTGTCGACGTCCGTGGCCGCGAAGGCCCGCGTAGGGTGGGCGATAAACGGGGCCTCGGACGCATCGCCGGCAGAGACTGCCCGCATACACATGCGCTGGCCGCAAGCCATGGCGTCTGTTGCCGAGAGCATGCACGGATAGGCCACGCGCCAACTGCGTTTGGCGGCCGCAGCGGCAAACGCGGCAGGGTCGACTTCGGAACCCATGGCGGCATAGACGGCAACGGTGTGCGGAGCAGCGGCACCCAAGCGATCCAGCAGTTCAACGAGCCGCGCACAGATAGCGGCAGACTTTGCCGCCCGCACATCCAAATCAAGAGCATCGCGACGAGCAATCATCACCTGCCGCAACTCAGCCTTGTCCATTCCGGCCTCCTCTAGCAAACCTGCCAAATAGGGACAGGTTTATTTTGGCAGGTTTCATCCGGGCAAACGCGATATGGGCAGTAAAGTCACCGCAAATAAGCCTGCGAACTGCGCCCTTTGTGGTTGTTTGGGCCTATGCGTTAATGCTATAACGCCGCAGCGATTGCTTCAGTCACAAACTTATTGAGTGACTCACCCTTCTTTGCCGCTGCCAGCGCTGCTTGCTTGTGGAGTTCAGAGCCCGTCCTTACGTTGAACGAGCCTTTAAAAGCCCGCTCGGGTTCCTTGCCCTTCTCGGCGCAAAACTCAAGGTAATCGTCGACGGCGTCGTGGAAGCATTGCTCCACTTCTTCAGCCGTGGAGCCTTCAAATACGATTGCGTCCCTAATGCCGGCGACCATACCTGTTAGCACATGCTGTTCGGCATCGAACTCGACCGGGGCGAAATAACCCTTGTATGCCAAAACGTTACTCATGACTACCTCCGACATCTTGCAGAAAGCGAACGATGTTTCGAATGGTCCCCGCTGTCAATTCGTCAGATGGATGAGGTGCGTGCATTACGAACATCCTGCCATCTGATGGCCTGTAGAAGCGAACGCGCGATCCGGACGTCTTGCCTTTGCTGTCCATTTCAAAGCCATATGAAGCCATAACTTTAAGAAAGTCAGCAAATCTATACGTTGAAGGACAGCTAAGCAGCTGGGCGATGAGTTTATCGGATCGAGTCATCCCGCCTCACATTCTGCAACTATATTCTAGTTGCAATTTCAGTTCGATGCAAGCACCTCTACTATAGAACATGTGTGCGTATAGAACAAGTGTTCGAACTACCACGAAGGGCGCCTGTGAACTGCGCCCTTCGTGGTAGTTTTGCTTGCCGTGCCTTAGCCCAGCAGGTCGACTACGTTAAAGCCGGCGTTGCTCTTGGCGATGACGTCTCGGCCGCCAAAAACACAGGTTGGCGATTCGGCCGCAATGCGCGTCACGTCGGCACCGAGCGAGCGAAGCTCACCGGGCGTGGCGGCGAGCATCTGGGCGCGGCGCTCCTCGCGTGCGTGCGGATCGAGCCCGGCCAGGTAGGTCGTGTTGCGGCGCTTGGTGAGCGCGTACGGCTTCACCGGCGCGTCCATGCCGCTCACGCAGCTTACGATAAAGCCCTCAAAGGCAGCCTCGTCGGGCTCAAAGCTGCCGAGCCATTCGCCTGCGCGCGCCACACGCTCAATCGAGGGGTCGATTGCTGGGTCGCGGTAGGTGTAGAACGCCGTCTGGCGCTCGCCGGCTGCGCGGAATCCGCAGCCGTACGCACCGCCCTTCACGCGAATCTCGTTCCACAGGTAGTCGTAGGAGAGCGCGTTGGCGGCAACCGCCCAGGCGCCCGTCACGTCGATGCCCAGGCGACGCGGGTCGGACGCGCTTGCCGCAAAGCAGATATCGCTGGGGATGACGAAAGCCTCGTGGCGGTCGCGCGGCGTCGGCACCACGAGAGCGTCGCGGCCGGCATCGGCACCATCGCCCGCACCCAGCCCCAGGTCGCCCGCGGCATCCCAGTATGCGTCAAAGTCCTCGTTGCTGCCGGTAAAGCTCGCCATGCAGCCATCGGCCACAAAGATGCGCTCCGCCAGCTCGGCAAGCTTGGTACGCAGCCCGTCCACGCGCTCGTCAAAGTGCTCGAGCAGATCGCGCAGGAACAGGTAGAAATCCACGCCCGAAAGCTGCTCGCGCACCACGGCCGAAGGCGAGCTGTAGCTCATCGCGCGACCGAGCGCCGCCGAGTGGCCGTTGTTGATAAAGCCCTGCTCAAGCCCAATGCGAATCTGCGTGAGCACGTCGCGCACGCGGTCGGCGTCGGCATCTGCCAAAAGCGTGCTCGACCATACCTCGCGCGGCAGGCTCGCCAGCGCATCGATCTTCTCGGACAGGGCGCCGGCGCTCACCAGCAGGTAGGGGCGCACGCCGTCCATTTCGGGCTGCGTCATGACTTCGGTCGTAAGGCTCAAAAAGCCGAGCTTGCCGGCGAGCAAGTTGTCGAGCTCCTCGGCCGAATGCTCGCGCGTGGGCAGCTGCTTAAGCAGACGGCAGAGCAGCGTCACATAGGGCAGGTCATCAAACGCGACGCAGCTCAGGTCGAAATACTGCATGGCGTAGACCAGGCGGTTGGTGGGGATGCCGTGGCGCAGGCAGGGGATGGGCGCAGTCGTGTCCACGACCAGCGGCGGCTCGGGGCGCGCCTCGCCAATGTCGGACACGCGCAGGCGCGGCAGCGTGGCCTTGGCCTCGGGTGTGTCCTCCGCCTCCTGCGCGGCACGCAGCGCGGCCGTGCGCTCGACCACATCGGCCAGCTCGGCATCGGTCATGGCGTCGCGCTTGACTACCAGCTCGGCGGCCTCGGCACCCTCTGCGCCCTCGGCGGCATCCACCGGCACCAGCTCGACCAGCGCCATATGGTCGTTTTGCAGCACCAACTCGCGCAGCAGGTCCTCAAAGTAGCTGCCGTCCAGCTCGCCACGCAGCTCTTCGTACACCGGGCCGTACTTGAGCGCCAGCGTCGCAGCGTCGTCATCGTAGAGCCACGTGCTCAGCGCGTCGCACGCAATGGCCACGCCGTCGGCGATGCCATAGTCGCGCTGGCGCAGGTCGTATTCGTTGCTGCTGATGATGGCTTCCAGGCGCTCGCGCGGAACGCCGTGCTCGCACAGGTCGCGGCAAGCGTCCTGGAACACGTGACGCAGCTCGCGCGCCATGCCGGGCTGTGCGTTTTGCAGCATGATGAGCTCGTAGGGCTGCAGGCTCTCGGCCGCGGTGTAGCTCACCACGTTGCCGCCCAGACCGGCAGCCAGAATGGCCTTCTTAACCGGCGCTTCGTTGGAGCCCAGCAGCGCCTCGAACAGGATATCCGCCGCGATCGTGCGCTTACGGTCGAGCGCGCTGCCCAGCACCAGGCCCAGGCCCACCAGGGCGTTCTCGGGTGTAGTGGCCATCTCGACGCGCTTGTACTCGCAGGTCACGGGTGCCTGCACGCCCAGCGGATTGGGCGCCATCGTGGACGGGTCCTCGCCGGCGGCGACGGCAGCGTCCATGCGGCGGCTCGCGGCACTCGGCTGCGACAGATAACGCTCGTCCAAAAAGGCCAGTGCGCGGTCCACGTCCAGGTCGCCGTAGAGCGTGATGTAAGAGTTGGAAGGATTGTAGTGGCGCGCGTGCGTGTCCAGGAACTGCTCGTAGGTGAGTGTGGGAATAGCGCGCGGGTCGCCGCCGCTTTCGTGCGCATAGGCGGTGTCGGGGTAGAGCGCGGTGTTGACGGCGTCGTCCAGCACGCTCATGGGGTCGGACAGCGCGCCCTTCATCTCGTTGAACACCACGCCGTTATAGCGCAGCGCGCCCTCACGCAGGCTCGCGGAGCTGCTGTCGCCCTCGCCCTCGGCGCTCTCTGGCAGATCCAGCTCGTAGTGCCAGCCCTCCTGCTCAAAAATGGTGGGCTTGGTATAGATGGCCGGGTTGAACACCGCGTCCAGGTACACGTCCATCAGGTTATACAGATCCTGCTCGTTGGTGGTGGCAACGGGGTAGATGGTCTTGTCGGGGTAGGTCATGGCGTTGAGGAACGTCTGCATGGAGCTCTTGATCAGGTCGACAAACGGCTCCTTGACGGGAAACTTGGCCGATCCGCACAGCACCGAGTGCTCAAGAATATGGAACACGCCGGTGGAATCGGCCGGCGGCGTCTTAAAGCCAATGGCAAAGGCCTTGTTTTCGTCGTCGCACGCCAGGTACAGCAGACGAGCGCCCGAGGCAGTGTGTCGCAGCACGTAAGCGTCCGAGTCGAGCTCGGGCACGGTCTCGCGGCGCTCGACGGCAAAGCCGTGGCAGGTAGTGCCGGGCACCAGCAGTGCAGCGGCTGCGGCGCGCGGGTCGGTTGAGGTGGTGGGCATATGCAGTCTCCTTTGACGCCCCAGCGGGGGCGAATCGAGTCGAATCCTCGAGAGTATACCCATATGGGGCCGCGACCCTGCGGCGAACTGGAGACGATGCCAGCGGATTGGGCGAAGGGCTCGCGTGCCCGCCGCACGAGCGTGGAAAATTGGACACTCGCCAAACGAGAGTGGATATTCGGACGGACGAGCGAGGATTTCCGGATACCTATCGAACGAGAGTGGATATTTGGACGGAATTTGCCGCAAAAGCCCCAAAAACCGTCCAAATATCCACTCTCGATATCCGACCGTCCGAAAATCCTCGCTCGTCCATCACTCGCGTATCTCTCGTCTCTCATTCGTTTCTAATATGAGAGATGACAGGAAGATGAGAGAAAAGTATGAGAGATAACTGAGCAGCACAGAGACGGGCAATCACGGTATTGTCTCAATACCGATTGTTCTACCAGCAAAAATATGTATAACTGAAGCAAATGGTAGACATTCCATCTCTATCTATCTCTTATCTCTAAGCCGAGAGATAGAGAGATAGATGAGAGATAATTACGAGAGATAACTGAGAGACGAGGGAAATCTATCTGCGGCATTCTCCGCAGGACCGAGCGAAAGGACGTGCAGATGAACGAAAACGAGCTGACCGGTCTGCTTGAGTCTTTAAGGCGTATGGGCTCGGATGATCTTAACGTCGAAGTGAAGGAGAGCGCCACGACGCTTTCCCGCGATGTGTGGGAAACGGTGAGCGCATTCGCGAACACTGCCGGCGGAATCATCGTGCTCGGAGTGAGTGAGCGCGCAGGTTTTGTCCCGGTTGAGAACTTCGAGACCGAGAAAGTGCTCAACCAATTTGTGTCAGGCATGGGTGATGCGGGCGGTCGAGGAAAGCTGGCCAATCCGCCTAAATACACGATCGAGCGAGTGGAGCTTCAGGGCGTCATCGTTCTCGTCATTACGATTGAGGAGCTCGATCCGTCGAGCAAGCCCTGCTATGTCATAGAGCGGGGCGCCCAGGGCGGCAGCTACAAGCGCATCGATGACAAAGATGTGCCGCTTTCATCGACCGAGGTGCTCGCATTGGCGTCATACGGTCGAGCGACTCCGAGCGATCGCGACGCGGTGGCGGGCGCGGGCGCGGACGATCTCGACGAGATGCTGGTCGACCGTACGATAGATCGGGCTTTCTCGTTGACGCCCCGGGCAATGCGCGGCGCGCCGGACAAACAAACGAAGCTGGAGCGCCTAAATTTCCTTGATTCCCAGGGCAATGTCACCAAGGCTGGACTCCTAGTTGTGGGCACCTACCCTCAGCAGTTCTATCCCAAGCTCTTCATTGACGTGGCTGTCCATGCGGGAACTCAGAAGGGCATGGCGGGGTCGCTGAGATTCATGGACCGCACAATCTGTGAGGGAACGTTGGGCGAGATGATCTCGGATGCCGTCGCAGCCGTCGCCAAGAATTTGCGGCGAACCTCGACCGTCCAAGGCGTCTCGCGTGTCGACTCGCTGGAGATTCCCGAGGAGGTTCTGCGCGAGGCAATCGCCAACGCCGTAATCCATCGAGAATACGGGGATCGGTTCTGTGGACAATCGATTGCCGTCGACGTCTTTGACGATCGTGTCGAGGTGACGAATCCTGGCGGCCTTTACGGGGGAAAGACTCGCGAGAACTTGTTTGACGGCAGCTCCCGATGCCGTAACGCGACGCTCGTGAAACTCATGTCGATTGTCCCGCTGCCGGATGGCGCAGGTTCGCCGGCTGAGGGCAATGGCTCGGGCATCCCGATGATGATCGATGCCATGCGCGCGCATGGTCTGGCCGAGCCCCTGTTCTGCCCGGGGTTCGATCGGTTCAAGGTCGTACTTTACCGTTCAAAGATCGAGCCGGTCGATCATGGCGGGGGCTTAATTGTGACGGCACTCAAACACTACGGCGAGCTGGGGACGCGTGAGCTGGCAGAACGCACGGGGCTTACAATTTCCCAGGTTAGGTCGCGCGTCAACGCGCTCATTGCTCAAGGCGAGCTTGAGCCCACGGCGCCGGCGACGAGCCGCAACCGCAAGTATCGACTGTCAGAGCGCGTGGAATAAATGCGTTAGTGGACGAGGCGACCCAATAATCGACCCTCAATTGGCGCCCACTAAGGTAAAGCGGTTGTTGCTCAGTCGACGGTGATGCTAAAGACTCGGCTTACGCCGGCATGGCCCCGAACCCGTCCATCAAGAACAGCCTAAGAACCAGCTTGATGACATATCCCGGTTTGACTTCTGCCGCGTCAAAGACGTGGCGCTCGGCGAGCTCGCTGCAGTATGCATAGATGTCGCGGATAAGGTCCGCGCCCGAAAGCGTAAACATGTAGCCTGCGTCCGAAAGCGCATTGGGCGCGGCGGGCAACTTGGCCATGTGGCAGAACGTTTGCAGGTCGGGCGCCATAACATTCTGGTAGTCGAGGTGGCCGTTGGCATCCTGTTCGGCAAGCTCCAATTGGCGCACAAAATCCAGCGCCGCTGCTAACACAAAGCTCGGTGTAGGCGCATTGACGTCCTGAGTGGTCGCCACAAGCCTGCCCGCCGCCTGCGTGACAAGCCAAGCGACCTCGCGCTGGCAGCGCACGGCCTTGCGCGTAACCGGCTTGATGGACGAAGAAGAAACGCTCCCCTTAGGCGGATTCGAAGCAATCATAAGACCCTCCCATGAACAATCCGGCCCAACAAGCCCGGATGAAACACGTGCTACATCAGTATACAGGGGAGTGGGGTAGCGGGGTACAAGCGCGCCAGCGGCAAACCGAGAGCATCAACGATGTGCCGATCGCGGAATGAGATCTCGTAATAATTGACTCTCGGCCATATTATTGAGGGGCATGACTCGCGTTCGTATGGTTGTAGGTGCTGGCGATGAACGACATTGACCTTGCTGTTCCGTTGGTGGATGGACCAAGCTATGACCGCGCCTGCAGTCTCGTGCCTTCCGAATACGTTGAGGCATGGGAGTGGTTTCTGGGTGAGGAACAGCGCGGCGGCGTTTGGACCAGCCTTCCGCACCACACCAAGGAAGATAGCCCTCAGTATCAGTATCGTTTGAGAATTGGCTCGGACTTCTTTCCCGTAACGCGGGATTCAGGGATCTTCTGGCCGGGCCAGGATCGGGTGAAGCAAGATCCCAATAAGATCTTTGCGCTTTCGGTCCATAACTCTAAAAAGAGCTTCTACACCGATGTGCCTCCGCTCTATTTGGACGATGGTACGTGGGTCATTAAGTACTCGGTTCAAGCGCCGGGTACCGTTGGTTTTCGAGACCAGAATTACAACCGTAAAATGCTCAACTGCATGGAATGTGGCGTTCCAGTCGGAGTCATATTTGCAACCGAGGTGGGCTACAAGGTGCTCGGTCTTGCGTTTGTTGAACGGTTCGAGCCCGAAAACGGATGGTTTGTTCTGCACGGTCCTGTTCATAAAGGCGGACCGGACCCTCGTTTTGCGCCCGACATGAGCTATCTGAAGCACATGCCCGTCGATATTGAGTTTGCCGGACAGGGTACGACCGACGACGAAAAGGTCCGCTATGCGTTAAGGCGCGAGCGATTGGGGCAGCAATGGTTCCGCAAGCAGCTCGTTGCCGCCTATGATGGCCGTTGCGCGGTGTCGGACTGCGGCGTCAGCGAAGCTCTGGAGGCTGCACATATCGAGAATTACTCGGGACCCAAATCGCAGGTTGCCAGCAACGGCATTCTGCTTCGGCGCGATCTTCATTCCCTATTTGATGCTCACCTGATTTCGTTTGAGCCTGTTTGCGGCGAATATCGGCTGTGCGGATCGTACCTGCTGGATAAGACCGACTACGTTTCCTTTGCGGGTGCGACGCTAAGGCAGCCGAATGAGCGTCAGTGGCGACCCAATACGGTGTTTCTTGAGGCCCATCGCATTGAGTTCGATCGCTCGGAAAAGAAGCGTGAAAAGGCGGGGCTTCTGCCGTATTAGCGTATTTGGCTTTGGCATTCTTTGACAATCGTGTTGTTTGATCGGATCGCGTGGCGATGCAATATCGCGCCCACCCGCCGATGCATGCTCTTCCTGATTTGTATAGCGAGAGGGGAGCGTGTATGAGCTGGCGAGGCGATATTGCGATGGGGAAGTACGGAAAACTGCCGTGTGCCCTTATAGACAACAATATGTTTCCGAGCGTAGAGGTTGATTGCGGGTCGTTTGTCGTCACCTGCCCTTGCTGCGGCTCGCAAATACCGTGTCTCGACATTCGGTTCATCGATGCGCGCGACAGACTCAGCGACGAAGTGAGAAAACGGACAGGCGTTCATATGCCGGTGTATCCGGAGAAATGCCCTGTTTGTGGCCTCGATATCGTGTACGACGCCGGCGACGAGGGATAGGTGATGCGGAGGAGTTGGCTGTGAGTGTCTTTTGCCTCTACAAATAAATCCCCTCACCGAGCTGCTTGTGGAACTCGGCGTGATGGTCGCGTGCCCAGGTAAAGAGCGCCTGGTCAAAGTCGGTACGCGCGGCCGGGACGCCAAAGACGCCGGCAACTTCGACGCGCACAAACTCCAGTGCCGGCAGCTTGTTGATGGCGGTGAGGGCAAACGGGGACGAGGGCTCCTCGAACAGATAGCTGCTGCCTTGCAGCGCGTCGCAACTGGTGCACGTGTTGCCGAGCGACGGGGCTTTGGAGGCTCGCGCGCCTACGGGCTTGTAGCCGCAGCGCTTATGAAGGTAGTCGCGGATCTCGCCCGGCACGCAGCCAAGAGCGGGCACGATGGCGAGTGCGTTGGCGTTGGCCGTGTCGATGGCAATGTGCCCGGCTTCGTTGGGCGCGTGCGCGATGGCGATGCTCTCGTCGTTATCGGTTCGATAGGGAATGCCGAAGGCCGCGACCGAGGTCTCTTTGTGACACTTCCAGCACTCGCGCTTGCCCAGTACTAGATATATATACGGCGCTGAGGGGTCGGATCGGTCAACACCGGGCAGCCACTCGGCAAAAGGCTCGGGGTTGACGCCGCTGGGTACATACCAGATCTTCTTGGTCCGGTCCCATTTGGCGCCCAGCGCCTTGGCTTCTTCTTTGTGCGAAAAGGGGACATCGAGCTCGGTGCGCATGGCGGCTCCTTGGTGCTGCAGGTGCAAGTGGCTCAAGGATACCGCAGGGCGCAGACATCGCGGCGTTTTGCTGAGAAGTTGCGGTGCGGACTGATTGGTTATGCCGATGGATAGATCGGCAAGTAGATGGTCGGCTTTTGGCTAGTTGGGCGGTTGGAACTGCCGGCGGATTTGGCGACATAAAACAAAACAGCCCAGAGACATAGCCTCTGAGCTGCGAACATTTGGTGGGCGTTAGAAGATTTGAACTTCTGACCTCTTCCGTGTCAGGGAAGCGCTCTCCCCCTGAGCTAAACGCCCGATCAAGGGTGCGCAAGCGCGCAAGGGATAATATAACGGAGCCTGAACTCGGTGGCAAGAACATTTTTAAAAATCGCTTACATTGTGGAATTCGGGGGCTTTGTCGCATCCATTTCAAAAGAGCCTGCTGCCGCGATTTGGCTGTCGCATAATGCAAGGCCATTGCGGTATCGAGCTATGGAAAGACGCCTGCGGAATTGTCCTACCGATAAGCGGACAAGCCTCCAGCTGGTGACTTCGCCGTGGTAAGGTAAGCCGAATTGTTTCCAGGCTGTTTCGGGGGAGTGGAATGAGCAAAGAGTGTGTCGAGCAGGTCGAAGGCGCAGGGGCTTCGGTGCCGATGACCGATATATCGAACATTGATGTGCCCGAGGGCACCGACGAGCTCAGCCGCAACACCCGTCGCGCATGGCGCGACCGCCTGAACAGCGCTTCGACGCGCAAGATGATCACGGGCGTCTTGGCTACGCTGGTGGGCGGTTCGTTTTGGGGCTTCTCGGGCACCAGCGCGAGTTTTTTGTTCGATACCTACCATGTCGATACGCTGTGGCTTATGAGCATACGGCAGATTCTCGCCGGCCTGCTCTTTATGGCTGTGGTTGTCACGCGCGACCGCGCACGCCTGGTCAAGCTTTGGACGACGCCCGCTGATCGCAAGCAGCTGCTGCTCTTTACCGCTTTTGGCCTGCTGTTCAACCAGTTTTGCTATCTTTCGGCCGTGCGCCTGACGAACGCCGGAACCGCGACGGTGCTCCAGTGCCTGCAGCTCGTTATCATCATGGGCTACGCCTGCGTGACCGATCGCCGCATGCCGCGTACTCGCGAAGTCATCGGCATTGGCCTGGCTCTGGGTGGAACCTTTTTAATCGCCACCGGTGGCGACCCTACCAGCCTGAATATCTCGCCGCTTGGCCTGGCAGCAGGTCTTATGTGTGCGGTCAGCGCCGCGTGTATGGCGGTGATTCCCGCCAAGATCCTGCCCGAATACGGCAGCCCCATCGTCACGGGCTCGGCAATGCTCACGGCGGGCGTGGTCTCGTGCGTCTTCGTGCGGCCTTGGGCGCATATGCCGGCGCTCGACGCTGCCGGCATCGAGGCGCTCGCGGTGTTCGTGGTTATCGGCTCGTTTTTTGCTTACATGCTTTATATGCAGGGCGTTAAGGACATCGGCTCGGTGCGCGCGAGCCTCATCGGAACTGTGGAGCCGGTTTCGGCGACCATCACCAGCGCCGTTATGCTGGGGACGGTGTTTTTGCCGACCGACCTTATCGGCTTTGTCATGATCATCGTGATGATGTTCCTCACGGTGTAGCTGGCGCCGCTGCCAAGACGGAAAAGGTGTTGTGCCGCATTTTCGCCAATTGACGTCCGTGTCTGGAGTTTAGCTGTCGATGCTCAAAATGCCATAAACTAGCAACGTTATGGACTTTTTCATTGCGACTCAATTGCGAGGATTTCTTTATGGCTGGTAATCACTTTAAGGGCAGCGATAGCGGCCGCCCTGCAGTTCCGCCGCGTCCGAACGGGGCTGGTAAGGCCGGCACGCCGGGCGGCGCTGGACAGGGCGGTTCCGGTAAGCGCGTGTCCCCGGGCGAGACGGCGATGTTTACCGCTCTGTACGAGCAGTCTCAAAAGGCAAAAAAGACCGGCCGTGCAAGAGGGAATGTCTTTGCGGGCGGTGCAACCTCCACGCCGCAGCCGAGCGGGGCTCCTTCGGTACCCGCGAACAACGCAGGTGCTGCCAACGCCGCGAATGCCGCCGGCAACGTTAATGCCGACAAGGCCGCCAACAATACTCCCTCTGCCGGTGGCGCGGGGCTTACGGGTAACCTCGGCACGATTTACACCGGCGCCTCCGAGACTGGCACGTTTGCCCGCCTGGATGATAGCGGTGCCGAGTTTGCGGGCTCGGGTTCCAAGGAAGATTATTACGATTTTGGCTTGAACTACGGTAGCGACGCTTCGTCGAGTTCGACCTCTGACGGTCTGGTCCGTCATCGCCATCGCAAGGGCGAGGGCAAGAAGCGTCACACCGGCGCCATTATTGCCGCTGTGGTCGCGGTGCTTCTCGTTGCGCTTGGCGCAAGCGGCTTTATGCTGCTTAACTCGGCAAAGACCGTAAAGAGTGAAGCGAAGGAGGCTGTCGAGATCGTCGGTGGCCTTAAGGACAAGGTCACGTCGGGCGATTTTTCGACGCTGCCTGACGACGCGAAGAAGATCGATGAGCTCTGCGACAGCATGAAGGCGGAGACCTCGAGCCCGCTGTGGACGGCGGCTTCGTTTATCCCGGTGTATGGCAGCGATATCAATGCGGCCCGCACCATGATTGACGCCCTGTCCGATGTCTCGAGCAACGCGCTGGTTCCCATGGCCGATAACCTTTCGCAGGCCACGCCCGGCAAGCTGTTCCAGGACGGCATGATTAACGTGTCCGCGCTGCAGGCGGTCGCCGATTCGCTTTCCAGCAGCTCGAAGGTGTTCAAGAGCGCCAACGAGAAGGTCCAGGGCATTGGCGATACTCATATTTCCCAGGTGACCGAGCTGGTCGATAAGGCCAAGGACGGCTTTGCCACCCTCAACGGCGCGGTTGACGCGGCGGAGAAGGTCGCCCCCGTCCTTCCCCAGATGCTCGGCGCCAACGGCCAGACGCGCAACTACCTTATGTACGCCATGAACAACGTCGAGATCCGTGCTTGCGGCGGCTTTGGCGGTTCGCATGGCCTGATTTCGGTCACCGACGGCCAGATGTCGATTGGCGAGTTTGTTCCCCGCATTGGACTCAGTGAGGATGAGGCAGTCGAGAGCGTCGATGAAGAGGATGAGGTGCTGTTCGGCAACCACAGCAACCTGTACAACTCGGGCAATACCTATTCGCCTGATTGGCCCCGCAACTCGCAGCGTGTCGCCGCGCTGTGGAAGTCCCAGTATGGACAGGACGTTGATGGCGTCATCGGTATCGACCCGGTGTTCCTGCAGTATCTGCTGGGCCTGGTCGGTAACGTGTCACTGCCCGACGGAACGGTTGTCGACGGCACCAACGCCGCAAAGGTCCTCATGCACGATGTGTACTGGAACTATCCGGTCGAGGAGTCGGACGGCATCTTTGCATCCGTCGCCAGCGCTGCCTTCGACAAGATCCTTGGCGGTATCGGCGATGTCGATGTTACGAAGCTTGTCAGCGCCGTTGAGCGCGGTGCCGAAGAGGGCCGCCTGATCGCGTGGATGAGAAACGATGATGAGCAGAATGCCATCAAAGAGACGGGCATTGACGCTTCGCTGCCCGATCCGGATGATCCGAGTGCCGATCCCGTTGCCGGCGTTTACTTTAACAACCTGAGCTTCTCCAAGCTCGACTGGTATCTGAACGCCGACACTCAGATTGGTCAGGGCGTGAAGAACGGCGACGGCACGTGCTCCTATCGCATCACCGTTACCCTGACGAACATCATGACGCAGGAGGAGGCTGGCAAGCTGCCCGACTACGTTGCGGCGAGCGCACCCGATGCCGCGCGTGACGACGAGCGTCTGAATGTCTCGTTGTTTGCCCCGACGGGTGGCAACATCAGTGACCTTACGGTTGAGGGTACCCAGTTTGGTCTTGGTGCCGCTACGTGGCATGGAATCCCCTTCTATTCGGGCACCGTTGACCTGCATGCTGGCGAGACGACGACGATCACGTATACGCTGACCACGTCGGCCGAGGCGGGGGACAAGCCGCTTACGCTGCGTCAGACCCCTACATGCCAGGCGGCTCGCGACAGCGCGTCGGCGTAGGGTTTTTCTGGTAGCGCAGATAATCGAGTACCATTTTGGGGCGGACAGGCAATCTGTCCGCCCCTATTTTGTAAGGAGAGCGCATGAAGTACTTTGGCACCGACGGCTTTCGCGGTGAGGCCAACGTTGGGCTGACGGTAGAGCACGCTTATAAGATTGGCCGTTTTGTGGGCTGGTATTACGGCGCCAACCGCAGTGCTAAGGCGCGCGTTATCGTGGGCAAGGACACACGTCGCTCGAGTTATATGTTCGAGGCAGCGCTGGTGAGCGGCCTGGTCGCGAGCGGTGCGGACGCCTATATGCTGCATGTGATCCCGACGCCGGGTGTGGCGCACCAGACCGTGGAGGGCTGCTTCGATTGCGGCATCATGATTAGCGCGAGCCACAACCCGTTTTGCGATAACGGCATTAAGCTCGTCAACAGCGACGGTTTTAAGATGGACGAGGACGTGCTCGAGCTCATCGAGGACTATATCGATGGCAAGACCGAGGTGCCGCTGGCGACGGGCAATCACATTGGTGCCACGGTCGACTACATGCAGGGCCGCAACCGCTATATTGCTTCGCTCATTGCCAGTGCGAACTTTTCGCTGCAGGGCGTCAAGATCGGTATCGACTGCGCCAACGGCTCGGCTTCCTCGGTGGCCAAGCCGGTGTTTGACGCGCTCGGTGCCGACGTGCGCGTGATCAATGCCGCGCCCGATGGCTTTAACATCAACGTCGACTGCGGCTCCACGCATATGGAGCGTCTGCAGCGCCATGTGGTGGAGCAGGGCCTGGACGTGGGTTTTGCCTACGATGGCGATGCCGACCGCTGCCTGGCCGTGGATGAGCGCGGTCGCGTGGTAGACGGCGACCAGATCCTGTACGTGTGCGGCGTGTATCTGAACAAGCACGGTCGCCTTTCGGGCGGTACCGTGGTGCCGACGATTGCCAGCAACTTTGGCCTGATCAAGTCGTTGGAGCTTGCCGGTCTGAGCGCCGTGACCAGTGGCGTGGGCGACCGTCACGTGTATGCCAAGATGCGCGAGGGCGGCTACAGCCTGGGCGGCGAGCAGACGGGCCATACGATCTTTGGCGATATCGAGCGCACGGGCGACGGCATTATGACCTCGCTGCGCGTGATGGAAGTGATTCGTGCCGAGCGCGAGACGCTCTCGCAGCTCACGGCTCCGTGCAAGCTGCTGCCGCAGGCGCAGGTGGCCGTGCGCGTGGCGGACAAGGACGCCGCGCTCGAGAACATGGGCGTGCAGAACGCCATCGCCGAGGCCGAGGTTGCGCTGGCAGGCGAGGGCCGCGTGCTCGTGCGCAAGAGCGGAACCGAGTCGGTTATCCGCGTGCTGGCCGAGGCGCCCGACCAAGCATCTGCCGATGCCGCCATGAAGCGCATCGCCGCCGCGCTGGAAGCTCTGTAAGGTAGTCGTTGGGGACGTTCTTAAACAACTAGGTGGAAAGGGGGCGCCGCGGATTGGTTCCGCGGCGTCCCCTTTGCGTTGGCGTGTCGGTTATGCCTTACAGCTCGTAGAGCGTGGTGAACTTGTCCTGCAGGTAGCTGCAGTAGTAGCGGGCATCGAACGCCATGCCGCACGCGCCCTTGATGAGCTCCGGCGCGTCCTTGGCGCGGCCCCACTGCCAAATGTGCTCGCCCAGCCAGGCGCGGACGGGTGTCAGGTCGCCGCTCGCACAGGCGCCGTTGAGGTCGACACCGTCGCGGCACATGGCCGGCACAAACATGGCGTCGTAGGCGCTGCCCAGCGCATAGGTGGGGAAGTAGCCAAACGAGCCGCCGCTCCAGTGCGTATCCTGTAGGCAGCCGTGCGTGTCGTCGGGAACGGGAATGCCCAGGTACTCATCCATGAAGCGGTTCCAAAGCGCGGGGATGTCCTTGGCCGTGGCCTCGCCGGCAAACAGCATGCGCTCGATCTCGTAGCGCACCATAACGTGCAGCGGATAGGTGAGCTCGTCGGCCTCGGTGCGGATCAGCGAAGGCTGCGCGATGTTCACGGCGTGGTAGAGCGTGTCCTCGTCGACGTCGCCGTAGACCTCGGGTGCGTGGCGGCGCAGCACCTCGAGCAGCGGTCCCATAAAGGCGCGGCTGCGACCCACGGTGTTCTCGAAAAAGCGGCTCTGACTCTCGTGGATGCCCATGGAGGTACCACCCTCAAGACAGGTGCGCGCATAGGCAGGATTGACGCCCAGCTCGTACATGGCGTGTCCCGCCTCGTGGATGATGCTGTAGACGTTGGAGATACAGTCGTTCTCGTAGATGTGCGTCGCGATGCGCGCATCGCCCACCGAGAAGCCCTCGCTAAACGGATGCTCGGTAAAGGCAAGTGTGGTGTCATCCAGGTCCAGGCCGACAAGCTTCATCAGGTCGAAGCTCATGGCACGCTGGGCGCCCTCGGGCACGCGGGCGTGCAAAAAGTCGGCATCGGGCTGCTGGCCGCGCTCGCCGATGGCGTGCACGAGCGGCACGACCGTCGCCTTGACCTCATCGCAAAACGCATCGAAGCTCTTGGCGGAAAGGCCGCGCTCGTACTGGTCGAGCCAAACATCGTATGGGTCGCGCTTGGGGTCCATAAGTTCGGCCTGATGCTTAAGTTGGGCGACGATCCTATCCACATAGGGCTCAAAGCTCACCCAGTCATTGGCCGTCTTGGCCTTGTGCCACACGGCATCGGCCTCGCAGGTGAGCCTGGTCCAGGCCTCGGCCTCCTCGGTGGGGATGACGCTTGCCTCGCGCTGGTCGCGACCGAGCACACGGATCTCGTCGAGCAGCTGCGGGTCGTCGATCTTGCCGCCTGCAACCGTCTCGCGCGCTAACGAGCGTACGAGCTCAACGGACTTCTCGCTGGTCAGTAGCTTGTGATGCTCGCCGGCAAGGGTTCCCATGGCGTCGGCGCGCGCTGCGGCGCCGTTGGCAGGAGCAATCGTCGCTCCATCGAACTCGGCAATCTTGAGCAGGTACTCGCGAGTCCACAGCTTGCCCTCGAGTTTGCGGAACTTTTTGACGGCCTTGTCGACTTTAGCAACCTTGACGCCCTTGGCAGCCTTTGCCATGGCGGCCTTGGCGTTCTTATCGAGCTTCTTTCCCATACCGTATCCTTAATCTCGCAGGCCGAGCGCCGTAAGCGGCTGCGCGGCCAGTTTGCACAGCTACCTGCCTTGTACCCAGCACGAACAAAACGGAACGCGGCGATATGCTCGCAGAATGTGTTATCCTATAGCCCAATGCGTTGACGGAGAGGGTTTTGCCCGTCGCGTCGCCGGCAAGAGAGGGAAGGTCATGGGCTGCAAGCCTTCCTGCGGTGGCAAGGGCTAAGCGTTCACTCCCGAGCAGCGACCTCAACGGGCGCGCGGCTAGCGGCGGCGAAGCCCCAGTAGGGAAGCCGTGAGCCTCGCGATAAGGGGCGCAGAGTGGGCGCGGCGGGCCAGACATCCGCCGGGTCAAACAAGGTGGTACCGCGGAATTCAACCGTCCTTGGGCAATGCACATGCCCGAGGGCGGTTTTTTTGTTACCGAACCGGGCCGCGTTTTCGCAGCGCCAAGTGGCATCGGTCGCCCCGGCAAGCGAATGCGCGAGAGACGAAAGGGAAGACATGAGTCTGATTGATGATCTGGTCAAACTCGAGGAAGAGGCCAAGGAGCTCGTTGCAGGCGCCGACGACGCCGCCAAGCTCGAGGCTGCGCGCGTTGAGCTGCTCGGTCGTAAGGGCCGCATCACCGGCCTGATGCGCATGATGGGCAAGCTCGCCCCCGAGGATCGTCCCGTGATGGGCAAGCGCGCCAACGAGATGCGCCAGCTGATCGAGGGCATGCTCGACGAGCGCACCACCGAGATGAAGGCTGCCGCCCTCAAGCGCGCGCTCGAGCACGATGCCGTCGACATCACGCTGCCGGGCATCCGTCCGCAGATCGGCCACCAACACCTGATCAAGCAGATCATCGAGGAGGCCGAGGACATCTTCTGCGGCATCGGCTACACCGTCGAGTCCGGCCCCATGGTCGACACCTCCTACTACAACTTCACCGCGCTCAACGCCCCCATGGATCACCCGAGCCGCTCGGCCCGCGATACCTTCTACGTGGTCGACAACAACCCCGGCAGCGTCGCACACCCCGAGGCTCACGCCCATGGCGAGTCCGACGTGCTCCTGCGCACCCAGACCTCGGGCGTGCAGATTCACACCATGGAGTCGCAAAAGCCGCCCATCTACATGATCTGCCCGGGCACCGTCTACCGTCCCGACACGGCCGACGCCTGCCACCTGCCGCAGTTCAACCAGATCGAGGGCCTGGTCGTCGACGAAGGCATCACCTTTGGCGACCTTAAGGGCACGCTCGACTACTTTGTTAAGTGCATGTTTGGCGAGGACCGCAAGACGCGTTACCGCCCGCACTTCTTCCCCTTCACCGAGCCTTCCTGCGAGGTGGACGTAAGCTGCCACGCCTGCGGCGGCAAGGGCTGCAACTTCTGCAAGCACAGCGGCTGGATTGAGATTCTGGGCTGCGGCATGGTCGACCCCAACGTCCTGATCAACTGCGGCATCGACCCCGAGAAGTACACCGGCTTCGCCTTTGGTATTGGCGCCGAGCGCGTCGCGGCACTGCGCTACGACCTGCCCGACCTCAGAACGCTCATGACAGGCGATATGCGCTTCCTGAATCAGTTCTAGGCTGCGGCTTGCCCAAGCACGGCACCTCGGCGCTCATTCGTCGCTTGCGTACCAAAGTACGCGGCGCTCCTCTTTCGGGCCGATCTGCCGCACTTGGACAACCCTCGCTTTGTAAGGAATGATCACAAAGTTGAAGTTTCCACCTGCATCTCTTCGCAGGCTTTCAGTATGAAAGGAGAGCTAGATGCGTGTTTCTTACGACTGGCTCAAGACCATGATCGATATTCCGGAGGATCCCAAGACCCTTTCGGACGAATATATCCGTACCGGCACCGAGGTCGAGGCGATTGACACCGTGGGCGAGTCCTTCGACCACGTGGTGACTGCCAAGGTGCTCACCAAGACCCCACACCCCGATAGCGACCACATGTATGTGTGCTCGGTCGACGTGGGCGACAAGAACCTCGACCCCGACGGCAATCCCGCTCCGCTGCAGATCGTCTGCGGCGCGCAGAACTTTGAGGCCGGCGACCACATCGTCACGGCCATGATCGGCGCCGTGCTTCCCGGCGACGTCAAGATCAAGAAGAGCAAGCTTCGCGGCGTCGTGTCCATGGGCATGAACTGCTCCGCGCGCGAGCTCGGCTTGGGCGGCGACCACTCCGGCATCATGATCCTGCCCGAGGATACGCCCTGCGGCATGCCGTTTGCCGAGTACGTGGGCTCGAGCGACACCGTGCTCGACTGCGAGATCACGCCCAACCGTCCCGATTGCCTGTCCATGATCGGCATGGCCCGCGAGACCGGCGCCATCTTCGACCGCGATTTCCACGTTGAGCTGCCCGCCATCAAGGCCGAGACCGGCCGCGCGACCGACGACGAGCTTTCGGTCGAGATTGCCGACGAGGGCCTGTGCGACCGCTACGTTGCCCGCATCGTGCGCAACGTCAAGGTCGGCCCGTCGCCCGACTGGATGGTCAAGCGCCTTAACGCCTTGGGCGTGCGCCCGCACAACAACATCGTCGACATCACCAACTATGTGATGATGCTCACCGGTCAGCCGCTGCACGCCTTTGACCTGGACACCTTTGCCGAGCGCGATGGCCACCGTCGTGTGGTGGTTCGCGGCGCCCAGCAGGACGAGAAGTTCACGACGCTCGACGGCGAGGAGCGCACGCTTGACGCCGGCATGGGCCTCATCACCGACGGCGAGCGCCCCGTGGCGTTGGCCGGCGTTATGGGTGGCATGGATTCCGAGATCGAGGACGATACCGTTGACGTGATGGTCGAGAGCGCCTGCTTCAATGCCGGCCGCACCTCGCACACCAGCCGCGACCTTTCGCTGATCTCCGACGCCTCCATTCGCTTTGAGCGCCAGGTCGACGAGACCGGCTGCGTGGATGTCGCCAACGTTACCTGCGCGCTGATCGAGGAGATCGCCGGCGGCGAGGTTGCTCCCGGCTATGTCGACGTTTTCCCCGCGCCCAAGACCATCGACAGCATTAAGCTGCGCCTGGCCCGCGTGCACGCCATCTGCGGTGCCGACATCGAGCCCGACTTTATCGAGCGCTCGCTCACCCGCCTGGGCTGCACCGTCGAGCGCGACGGCGAGGACTTTATGGTCACGCCGCCGAGCTTCCGTCCCGACCTGCCGCGAGAGATCGACCTGATCGAGGAGGTTCTGCGCCTGTGGGGCATGGGTCGCGTCACGGCGACCATTCCGGCTGCCAAGAACCACATCGGCGGTCTGACGCGCGAGCAGAAGCTTACCCGCAAGGTTGGCGAGATCCTGCGCGCCTGTGGCCTCAACGAGACCACGACCTTTGGCTTTGCCGCCCCGGGCGACCTGGAGAAGATTGGCATGTCCACCGAGGGCCGCGGCTGCCCCGTGGTTCTCATGAACCCGCTGGTCGCCGAGCAGACCGAGATGCGTCGTTCGCTGCTGCCGGGCCTGCTGCAGTCCGTGGCCTACAACGAGGCGCACGGTACGCCCAACGTGCACCTGTACGAGGTCGGCAGCCTGTTCCACGGTCGCGAGAACGCCAGCCTGCCCAAGGAGACCAAGTCCGTGGCGGGTGTGCTCTCGGGCCAGTGGAGCGAGCAGTCCTGGAACATGAAGTACCGCAAGCTGCGCTTCTTCTTTGGCAAGGGCATTGTCGAGGAGCTGCTTGCTCAGCTGCGCATCGAGAAGGTTCGCTTCCGTCCCGTCGAGGGCGAGGGCTATGCCTTCTTGCAGCCGGGTCGCGCCGCCGAGGTTCTGTCCGGCGGTACCGTGCTGGGCTGGGTTGGCGAGATTCACCCCGAGGCGCGCGAGGCTATGGGCATTGACGAGGTTGTCGTTGCCTTTGAGCTCGACCTGGACAAGCTGATCAAGGGCGCCCGCAACCAGGAGAACTACCGTGAGTTCTCGCAGTACCCGGCCGTTGAGCACGACCTTGCTATCGTAGTCGACAACACTGTGACCTGCGAGGATCTTGAGCGCCGTATTACCAGCGCCGGAGGCAAGCTTCTCGAGGGCGTGCGTCTGTTCGACGTCTACCGCGATCCCATCCGCGTCGGAGCGGGCAAGAAGTCCATGGCCTTTGCGCTTACGTATCGCTCCGACGACCACACGCTTACCAGCGAAGAGGTCGAAAAGGCGCACCAGAAGATCGTTACCAAGGTATGCAAGGGCGTAAACGGCGAGGTCCGCGGATAGGGCTTGCGCTGGGAGCGTAGGGCCTGATGGCGGTTGCTGTGGCCTTTGCGTGACCGCGGTGTTCGGTATAAGGCACCGTTGATCCTGCATATATGACACGCGCATTACATAACGGCGTGCTGCTTTGTCGGCAGCACGCCGTTTTGCTATGATAGCCCGCGGCGTGTTACGAATCTGACAATGCGTAACACTGACAAGGTGATTTAAGCGGCGTTGCAATTCTGTGCGTCGACAACCGGGAGGCGTACATGCACATTCCAGATAATTATCTGTCCCCGCAGACCGATGCCGTCATGGCGGTGGCAATGGTGCCCGTTTGGGTCCACTGCATCAAGAAGGTGCGCGCCACGCTCGATCGCGAGCACATGGCTTTCCTGGGCATCTGTGCAGCATTTTCCTTCTTGCTCATGATGTTTAACGTTCCGCTGCCCGGTGGCACCACTGGTCACGCCGTTGGCGGCGCGCTCATCGCGCTGTTGTTGGGCCCGGAGGCTGCTGCCATTGCCGTTTCGGTCGCGCTGGCGCTGCAGGCGCTGCTATTTGGCGACGGCGGCGTTCTGTCGTTTGGCGCCAACTGCTTTAACATGGCCTTTGTGCTGCCGTTTGCCGCCTCTATCGTGTTTCGTGCGCTCAACAGCCGTCTGCACGACAAGAGCTGGGGCACCTCGGTTTCTGCCATCGTGAGCGGCTGGGTCGGCCTGTGCCTGGCGGCCCTGTGCGCGGCAATCGAGTTTGGTATTCAGCCGATGCTCTTCACGAATGCTTCGAGCGCTCCGCTGTACTGCCCCTTCCCGCTGTCCGTGGCTATTCCTGCCATGTTGATCCCGCATATGCTGGTCGCCGGCGTGGTTGAGGGCGTGGCGACGGCCGCCATCTACGGTTTCATTAAGAAGACGGCGCCGGGCGTTATCGTCGGTCCCGAGGCCGTCGATGGCCAGCTTGCCGCCGAGGGCGCTGCTGCCAAGAAGACCTCGCTGATCCCCACGCTCATCCTGGTCGCTGTGCTCGTGGTGGCCACGCCGCTGGGCTTGCTTGCCACCGGTGACGCCTGGGGTGAGTGGGACGCCGAGGGCGCCGCAACTGCCGTCCAGGAGGCTGGTGACGACAGCCTGCAGGCTTCGGTCGGTCTCGATACCCCGACCTTTGCCGATGCCCTGCCCACGGGCGATTATCTGCAGGCCTATTCCGAGGAGCAAGGCCTTGGCTTTGCCGGCCAGGCCGCGATGTATATTCTTTCGGGTGTGATTGGCGTGGCGGTGCTCACCATCGTATTCCGCCTGGTCTCGCTGACGGTCAAGGAAAGCGGTGCTCATGGCAAGAGCCGAGCTGCCTAGCTGGCTTGCGGTCGAGCAGCGTTACGAGCCCGCGGGGGCTCGGCATCGTGTGATGCAAAAGAATGTCCTGCACCTGGCGAGCCTGCTTGAGCGGGTTCGCCTGGGTGGAGGCGTACACGAGGGCGGGTCGATGGTCGACCGCGCCCTTTCTTGCGTTTCGGCTCCGGTACGCCTGGTGGGGATGTTCGTTTGCGTCCTGTGCGTGTGTCTGACGCAGAGCCCGCTGTACCTCATGTTGATGGCGGCCATTGCGCTGGTGCTCGTTGCCGTGCGCCCCGTACGCGGGCTGCGCGCGACTTTTGTGCCGGCGTTGGCTGCCGCGGGGCTCGCGGTGGTTCTGGCGCTGCCCGCCTTGCTGCTGGACGCTTCTGCCGCGGGCGCCATGCTCAAGATTGCGCTCAAGACCTTTATTAATGTGTCGCTGGTGCTGGGCGTTTCGTGGACCCTCACGTGGAGCCGCATGTCGTCGGCGCTCAAGATGCTGCACCTGCCCGACGAAGTTATCTTTACGTTTGATATGGCGCTCAAGCACATCGAGGTGCTGGGTCGCACGGCGCACGATCTGTGCGAATCGGTTATGCTGCGCAGCGTCGGTCGCGCGCCTGCGGGGTTTTCGCGCACCGACTCGGTGGCGGGTATCATGGGCATGACGTTTATCAAGGCGATGGAATGCAGCCGCGCGATGGACGAGGCCATGCTCTGCCGCGGCTTTGCCGGTACGTACCCGGTCCCCGCGCGGAGCGGCTTTGGCTGGCGCGATGCCGTTTACGCGGCCGCTGTGGCGTTGCTCGCCGTGTTGTGCGCGGTGCTGTAGCGCGGGCGGTCGAACCGTCGATGTGAGTAGGGAAGGGCGACGTTTTGGCAAACGATACGAATGACGCGATGGGTGCGAGCGGTGCTGCCGGCGCCGAGGTCACGCCGCTCATCGAGTTTCGCGACGTGGTGTTTTCCTATGCGGGCCATACGGTGGTCGATGGCGTTTCGCTACAGGTGGACCGTGGAGAACTCGTTGCCCTGCTCGGTCCCAACGGTTGCGGCAAGACGACGATCATGCGCCTTATCAACGGCCTTGAACTCGCGGATGCGGGTGCGTACCTGTTCGATGGGCATGCGGTCGATGCGGCGTATCTCAAGGATTCCGCGATGGCCCAGCGGTTCCATCAGCGCGTGGGCTTTGTGTTCCAGAATGCCGATGCGCAGCTCTTTTGCGCCACGGTGGGCGAGGAGGTCGCGTTTGGCCCGGCCCAGATGGGGCTGCCGGCAGACGAGCTCGAGCGCCGCGTGCGCGATGCTATGGGGCTGTTCCAGGTTGCCGACCTTGCCGACGCCTCTCCCTATCAGCTCTCGGGCGGGCAAAAGAAGCGCGTGGCGCTGGCGGCCGTCGTGTCTATGAACCCCGATATCCTGGTGCTCGACGAGCCTACGAACGGACTTGACGAGGACTCTTGCGACATCGTGGTCAACTTTCTACTGGCCTATGTTGCTGCCGGTAAGACGGTCTTGATGAGCACACACCATCAGGATTTGGTACGACGCCTGGGTGCCCGTGCCATCTATATCGATCGATATCATCACGTGGTCGCGGCACCCGTGGCATCGTATGGAACCGAAAGCGGCACTGCGGAATAGTTGCTGCGTAGTAGGGCCGCGGCCGTGCGCGACTTGACGTGAATGGTATAGTTATCCGGGTTTTTACGGGGGTAGCTATGCCAAGTTGGAATATTCATATCGCTCAGACGGAACGACTGCTGGCGCGTGCCGGCACGCTTGCCGATAACGTGCGCGACCGCAATGCCTTTTTGTTTGGCAGCGTGGTTCCGGACATTTTTGTGGGCTATATGGTTCCCGGCATCGCCGACCCCATCCCGTACCGCATTACGCACTTTGCCAAGCCCGAGCCCATTCCTAAGCCGCGCGAGCATGAGTTTTGGGACACCTATGTGGCGCCGCTGCTCAAAGGGGCGCCTGTTGGTACGCCGGCTGCCGCGACCTCGATTGCCGAGGAGCGCGAGCGACTCAATCGGGTGCATTATCCCCAACGCTACAAGGACGCCGAGCCGGTTGCCGGTCCCGGCGCAAGCGAGCTTTCGCTCGCGCCCGAGGACGTGGCGCAGTCGCTGCTCGATTTGACACTGGGCGTCTGGTCGCATCTGGTGGCCGATACCGTATGGAATACGCGTGTGAATCAGTATCTGGAGGCGCACGGCGGCAAGCCGTGCGAGGAATTCCGCATTAAAAAGCAAGGCGACTTTGACTGGTTTGGCAAGACGCTCGGCATTGTTTCTATCCCGCGTGCGACCGATCGCCTGTATACCGCGGCGACGCGTTTTGGTCAGTATCCCATCCATAAGGAGTATGTGCTCAAGACCATCGGCGTTATGCACGAGATTGTACGCGAAAACCCCGGCGAGTCCGATCATCCGCCGTATCGCCTGCTAACCGAGGAGTTTTTCGATACAACGTTTACCGAGGTCATCGAGCTAACCGAGGCGGGATTTGCGGCTCGCGTCGAATCGCCCGATATGCCTGCGCTTCCCCTGATTGCTAGCTGCTAGCTGGCCGGCCCGGCAGTGAATAGCTCAACCCAATCGACAAGTAGCTCTTGCCGTAAGGTATTTTCGGCAATGCGCTCCTGTTTGGTCTTTGGGGCGTAGGAAAGTCCAGCCTTTTTATGGATGAGCTCGGCTATGTGGTCGAAGCTCTTCTCATCCTTAATCTGGCCAAAGGTAATTTGGATGACGTCGTAGCCCATGCTTGTGAGCGCGGTGGCGCGCTCGGCATCGGAGAGGCTCGCGGCTTCGCTGCCGTGGGCGGAGCGGCCTTGGCATTCAAGGATGACACCCATGCTGTCGGTGGCGCTTTCGATGAGGATATCGGCGTAGCAGCAGGTTTTGTCATACAGCGAGCGCGCGGCGTCGCTGAGTGGGATGCGCACGTTGTTTGCGATGTTGATGCCCATGCCGCCCTCGTCGCGGGGGAGCGAGATAAGCATGGAGGTCTGTACTTCGAAGGGCGAGGAGGTCTGTCCTGTCATGCGTTCGGCGGCCCAGCGGAGCCGCTTAACACCGCGCAGGCCTGCGGCCTGCTTGGCGAACGCGGCGATATCCGCTGCGGAAAGAAGCGGCGTGCGCTTCCACAGGTTGGTATCCTTGCCGTTGACGTCGATAACCCGCTCCCAGCCGCAGTTGGGTGGAATGAGCTTAAGCGAAATAGCTTCATCAAGTTGTTGTTGCGTTCGCTCGCAGGGCTTAAACACTGCAAAGGAGCCGCACATCTCGTAGCACGCCATGAGTAACTGGTTGCGTGAGACCTGCGTGGCAAGGCTGAGCAGCGTGAACTCCGGTGAAGTGACATCAAATCCATGTTCAGTCTGTCTAAACGACCCAGGAGGCGGCTCTTGGGTCAGGAGGTGCGATTTAAACAGGCTTCGCGACCCGGATTGTGCCCGAGTGAATACTAGCCTGTGAAGCGGTGCGTGAAGCAGGTCTTTTACAACTGCATGGCTTCCGAGGCCGCAACATCTGCGATCCATATTGCCAAGGCTAATGACGGGGTAAAGGCCTAATACCTGCGGCGGGATACGGTGATAGTAAAAAGCGGATTGACCGCATAGCGTCAGGTCCATGACGTCCTCCTGGTAGAAATATGCTTTTGGACCGTGCGATGCCAGTGTCAATTCGGAAGTATGCGGCAAAATCTGAACCCTATGAGCAGACCTGGCTTTTGAGGCTAGTTTATCAGGCATTTTGTTGCGAAAAAACGGGGTGTGCTCGGAGGTCTCAGAATTTGCCGCATACTTCCGAAAAGCAGGTTGATCTGGCTCTTGCTAAAACGATTTGGCAGCGTCCGTTAAGGTGTGGGTTTGCCACCGGGCGAACACTTTTGGCGCTTGGGGCTTTATTTTTTGGCCTCGGAGGGCGGATTTCGCGCTTTTGGTAATGAAATGGGTGCGTGCCATGTCGTGCGGTAGGCATCGGTGCACAGAAAAAGGGCCCGGAAGGCAATGCCTTCCGGGCCCTTTGCAATGCAAGTGTGCTTGCAAGTACGATTTAGCGCACCTGAGCGACGTAAGCGACGTTGGTCGAGGAGACCTTGTCCTCGAGCTGGACGCTCATGCGGGGGTCGCCGGCGGTGGCGACGGTCAGATCGCCGGCCTCGACGTAGCCGAGCTCCTTAGCGGTCTCAATCGCCTTGACGATCGTGCCGTTGACGGTGCCCTGGGTAATCTCGGCCTGGTGCGGGATAACGCCCCAGTACATAATCATCTGCTGGACAGCCCACTCGTGGCGGGAGAACGCGCAGATCGGCATGTTGGGACGGAAGTGCGAGATCAGGCGAGCGGTACGACCGGTGGTCGTCGGCACGGTGATGCACTTGGCGCCAACGGTGGTAGCCATGTTCACAGCGGACATACCCACAACGTTGTTGACGACGCGGGTGCCGTGAGCGTCAGCCGGAACCTCGAGCGGAGCGTGAGCCGGGAGGTACTTCTCAGTCTCGAGAGCAATGCTGGCCTGCATCTTGACGGCCTCGACCGGGTACTTACCGGCAGCGGACTCGCCAGAGAGCATAACGGCGTCGGTGCCGTCGTAGATGGCGTTAGCAACGTCGGCAACCTCGGCGCGCGTTGGGCGCGGGTTCTGCTGCATGGAGTCGAGCATCTGCGTAGCGGTGATAACAGGCTTGTAGGCCGCGTTGCACTTGGCGATGATCTCCTTCTGGATGTGGGGAACGAGCTCGGGCTTGATCTCGATGCCCAGGTCGCCACGGGCAACCATGATGCCGTCGGAAGCCTCGAGGATCTCGTCGAAGTTCTCGACGCCCAGGGCGCACTCGATCTTCGGGAAGATCGTCACGTGCTCGCCACCGTTCTCGCGGCAAAGCTCGCGGATGCCGCGGACGGACTCGCCGTCACGGATGAAGGAAGCGGCGATGTAGTCGATGTTCTCGGTCAGGCCAAAGAGGATGTCCTGACGATCGCGCTCGGTGATAGCGGGCAGCGAGATGTTGACGTTGGGCATGTTGACGCCCTTGCGCTCGCCGATCAGGCCGTCGTTCTTGACGACGCAGGTCATGTCCTGGCCGTCGACGGACTCGACCTCGAGGGCAACCAGGCCGTCATCGATCAGGATGAGGGAGCCCTTCTCGACCTCGGAGGGCAGAGCCAGGTAGTCGAGGGAGATGTGCTCAGCGGTGCCGTGGAAATCCTCGGTCGTGGGCTGAGCGGTGACGACGATCTTGTCGCCGGTCTTGACGGCAACCTTCTTGCCATCGACCAGAAGGCCGGTGCGGACCTCGGGGCCCTTGGTGTCGAGCAGGATGCCGACGGGCATACCGAGCTCCTTGGAAATACGACGGACGCGCTCGATGCGACCGTGGTGCTCGTCGTAGGAGCCGTGCGAGAAGTTAAAACGGGCGACGTTCATGCCCGCCTTGATCATCTCGCGGATGGTCTCGTCGCTATCGCAGGCGGGACCCATGGTGCATACAATCTTAGTGCGCTTGTACATTCAGACCTCCATCTGACATCGTCTTGCGCTGATAGATAAACCATAAGAAATAAAACTGAGTTGATTATAACGAAATGGCGACCGAATACCTCAAAAAATCGACCGTATGCCGAATTAGAAGTTCATTTTTTGCGGTAAAAACGGTATATGAAAAATTTTTACCAACCGTTCTGACCGCTGCTATCTGGGCGATATTTCAGTTTGATGATGCACCGAAGAAAAAACGTTTTATCAATGTTGAGCATCACACGGTCTGCATCGTTGCACTCGAGCCGTGTTTCCAATTGGAATCTTTTGGCTAGACGCGCCGCTTTGGGGTACCATAGCCCCACTATCAACTGCCGCTCAGCACGGCAGCCTTGATGAGCCCTTGCCCTTCTCCTGGGAATTATGATCGGGCATCAATCTGCTGAGTGGCCCGAATCCCAGGAGGGGACTCTATATGCAAAAGGAATACCTGTCCGCCGCGGCGGAGGTGCTCAGCGACCAGGGCGTCGATGAGAACCTCGGCCTGAGCAACGACGAGGCGTCGTCGCGCCTCGCCAAGACAGGCCCTAACAAGCTCGAGGAAGCCGAGAAAACGCCGCTGTGGAAGCGTTTCTTTGAGCAGATGGCCGACCCCATGGTCATCATGTTGATCGTTGCCGCCGTCATCAGCGCGCTCACGGGTATGGTCAAGGGCGAGCCCGACTTTGCCGACGTCGCCATCATCATGTTCGTCGTTATCGTCAACTCGGTACTGGGCGTGGTCCAGGAAGCCAAGAGCGAAGAGGCCCTCGAGGCCCTGCAGGAGATGAGCGCGGCGCAGTCCAAGGTGCTGCGCGACGGCAAGCTCGTGCACCTGCCGAGCGCCGAGCTCGTGCCCGGCGATGTGATCATGCTCGAGGCGGGCGACTCCGTCCCGGCCGACTGCCGTGTGCTCGAGAGCGCCACGATGAAGATCGAGGAGGCCGCCCTTACCGGCGAGTCCGTGCCCGTCGAGAAGCATGCCAACGTCATTGAGCTCGCCGCCGGCACCGACGACGTGCCGCTCGGCGACCGCAAGAACATGTGCTACATGGGTTCCACCGTGGTATACGGCCGCGGTCGCGCCGTCGTGGTCGGCACCGGTATGAACACCGAGATGGGCAAGATCGCCGGCGCCCTGGCCGAGGCCAAGGAAGAGCTCACGCCGCTGCAGGTGAAGCTCGCCGAGCTCAGCCGCATCCTCACCATCATGGTTATCGTCATCTGCGTCGTCATCTTTGGCGTCGACATCATCCGCCACGGCGTGGGCAACGTTCTCACCGATCCGACCGCGCTGCTCGACACCTTTATGGTCGCTGTCTCGCTTGCCGTCGCCGCCATCCCCGAGGGCCTGGTTGCCGTCGTGACCATCGTGCTGTCGCTCGGCGTGACCAAGATGGCCAAGCGTCAGGCGATTATCCGCAAGCTCTCTGCCGTCGAGACCCTTGGCTGCACGCAGACCATCTGCTCCGACAAGACCGGTACCCTCACCCAGAACAAGATGACCGTCGTCAAGCACGAGCTCGCTGCGCCTAAGGAGAAGTTCCTGGCCGGCATGGCTCTGTGCTCCGACGCCCAGTGGGACGAGGAGCTGGGCGAGGCCGTGGGTGAGCCGACCGAGTGTGCGCTCGTCAACGATGCCGGCAAGGCGGGGCTCACTGGCCTGACTGCCGAGCATCCGCGCGTGGGCGAGGCCCCGTTTGACTCGGGCCGCAAGATGATGTCCGTGGTCGTCGAGACCCTGGACGGCGAGTATGAGCAGTACACCAAGGGCGCGCCCGACGTGGTGATCGGCCTGTGCACCCATATCTACGAGGGCGACAAGGTCGTTCCGCTGACCGAGGAGCGTCGCGCCGAGCTCGTGGCCGCCAACAAGGCCATGGCCGACGAGGCCCTGCGCGTGCTGGCGCTGGCAAGCCGCACCTACACCGAGGTCCCGGCCGACTGCAGCCCCGCTGCGCTCGAGCACGACCTGGTCTTCTGCGGCCTGTCCGGCATGATTGACCCGGTCCGCCCCGAGGTCGCCGACGCCATCCGCGAGGCGCACGACGCCGGTATCCGCACCGTCATGATCACGGGCGACCACATCGACACCGCCGTGGCCATCGCCAAGCAGCTGGGCATCGTCACCGATCGCAGCCATGCCATCACCGGTGCCGACCTCGATCGCATGAGCGACGAGGAGCTCGACGCGCACATCGAGGACTACGGCGTGTACGCCCGCGTTCAGCCCGAGCATAAGACCCGCATCGTCGAGGCTTGGAAGTCGCGCGACCAGATCGTGGCCATGACGGGCGACGGCGTCAACGACGCCCCGTCCATCAAACGCGCCGACATCGGCGTGGGCATGGGCATCACCGGTACCGACGTCACCAAGAACGTCGCCGACATGGTACTTGCCGATGACAACTTCGCCACCATCATCGGTGCCTGCGAAGAGGGGCGCCGCATCTACGACAACATCCGCAAGGTCATCCAGTTCCTGCTTTCGGCCAACCTTGCCGAGGTGTTCTCGGTGTTTATCGCCACGCTCATCGGCTTTACCATCTTTCAGCCGGTGCAGCTGCTGTGGGTGAACCTGGTCACCGACTGCTTCCCCGCGCTCGCGCTGGGCATGGAGGATGCCGAGGGCGACATCATGAAGCGCAAGCCGCGCAACGCCAAGGACGGCGTCTTTGCCGGACATATGGGTCTGGACTGCGTGGTCCAGGGCCTGATCATCACCGTGCTGGTGCTGGCGAGCTTCTTTGTGGGCGTGTACTTTGACATGGGCTACATCCACATCGCCGATATGATCGCCGGCAATGCCGACGAGGAAGGCGTGATGATGGCGTTCATCACGCTCAACATGGTCGAGATTTTCCACTGCTTCAATATGCGCAGCCGTCGTGCGTCGCTGTTCACCATGAAGAAGCAGAACAAGTGGCTGTGGGCTTCCGCCGCGCTGGCACTGGTGCTGACGGTGATCGTGACCGTGCAGCCGACGCTTGCCGAGATGTTCTTCGGCCCTGTGACGCTTGAGCTCAAGGGCGTTCTTGCCGCTTTGGGCCTGGCCTTCCTGATTATCCCGCTGATGGAGATCTACAAGGCGATCATGCGCGCTGTGGAGAAGGAGTAGGTCGAAAGGCCATCCTTCCCACCGGCCCGACCGCCTGCGGGGTTTCTTCTTCGCTGGTCCTCGCGCTTCGCGCTGCGGGATCGCTCAGAAGAAACCCCTCCCGGCGTCGGGCCTTTGAATAGCCTCTCGGGACCATTGGCTGAGGGAAAGTGTGTGAGCCGGTCGAGCGTTTGCTCGACCGGCTCTTTTTTGTGGGTAAAATACCTGCTCAGTTGTGATTTATGGTGCTGGGAGGCGCTTGTGGGCAAGGCTAAGGCTAAAGCGAAGAAAAAGACGACGGGGGCGCGGGCTAAGCGCGATCGTCGTCGGAAGCTTGCGACCGAGGCCCCCGCGTCTGCCGAGGAGTTGTTGGCGAGCGTACCGGGGCTTGACGCGCTGCAGGACGTTCCGGCGTTTGATGACCTGCCGGTCGATGGGGCTCAGCAGGCGGCATTTGACGACTTTTGCGCACATGCTGAGGAGCCCGAGCAGATGCGGCTGGGTGCCGTGGTGCGCTTGGATCGCGGGTTTCCGCTGGTGGCGACTGCCGACGATACCTTCCGCGCCGAGCATGCAGTGGGGTTTGCCAAGTCGCGCGGCGAGGACGAGGTCCTGCTGCCTGCCGTGGGCGACCGTGTGGCGGTGCGCCGCGCTCCCGGGCACGATATGGGCGTGATTGAGTGCGTGCTGCCGCGCCGTACGAGCTTTGAGCGTTGGCGCGGCCGTGCCCGTGGAGAGCGCCAGGTGCTCTGCTCCAACGTGGATAGCGTGCTAATCGTGCAGGCGCTCGGTGCCGGTGAGGTGCTGCTCGACCGCGTGGCGCGCTCGCTGGTGTTGGCGCTCGACTGCGATGCCGAGCCGGTGGTGGTGCTCACCAAAGCTGACCGCTGCGATGCCGAGGAGCTCGAGCGCGATCTGGACCGCGTGCGCCGCCTGGTGGGTCCGGACGTGCGCGTGATCGTTACGTCCTCTGCCGAGGGCCGCGGCCTAGACGAGGTCCGTGCCTGCGTGCCTGCCGGGAGCTGCGCCATGATTCTGGGCGAGTCGGGTGCCGGCAAGTCGACGCTGCTCAATGCACTGCTGGGCCACGATACGTTGGCGACCGGCGGTGTGCGCGAACGCGACGACCAGGGCCGTCACACTACCGTCGCGCGCGTGATGGTGGCGCTGCCGGGCGACGCCGGTGTGATCGCCGATGCCCCGGGCCTGCGCAGCCTACCGCTCGTGGGTCACGAGCGGGGTCTGGCGCGCGCCTTCCCCGAGATTGTCGAGGCATCGCGCGCGTGCCGGTTTGGCGATTGCACACATACCCATGAGCCGGGTTGCGCCGTTCGCGAGGCCGAGGACGCCGGGCAGATCGACAGTCTGCGTCTGGAAACGTTCCAAAACTTGGCGTCATCCATGCGCGTGAGCGCTCAAATGCTCGATCCCGATGTTCATCTGTAATTGATTTTTCCTATGACAGTCGTCTCCCAACTGTTCGGGAGACGGCTTTTTTGCTGCGGAAAAGCCTCGAAACATGCAGTTTGTTGACGTGCTGACCAAAACCTTGCCACGAGCTTGACGGGCTGGTCAGCTTTTGGTCAGCGATTGGTTTGACATCGAAAACCAAGATCGCGATTGCGCCGCTTTGCACTCTGACCGCCCAGACAATGGTGGTACGGGCATTCGCCCGGCACTGCCATGAGAGGAGCGGCCGTGAACAAGAGCAAGCGCATCGCCATCAGTCTGGTCGCGGGCGTGCTCGCTGCTCTGCTCTGCATGGTTTACGGCTCGTCGATCCGCTCGCAAGCCGAACAGGTCCAGGCTGAGACCTTGGCCAAGTACGGTGGCGATCGCGTCGAGGTATGCGTCGCGGCGCGCGATATCGATGTGGGCGAGACCCTCGATGAGACCAATGTCATAACCCAGGAATGGCTGACAAGTCTGCTGCCGCGTGACGCGGCGACCGAGCTGCGCCAGGTGCGCGGCGACGTGACGACTTCGCGTATTCCCAAAAACGCCGTGATCTGCAATGTCTACACCAAGGCCGAGAGCCACAAGCTCGAGGTGCCTAAGGGCAAGGTCGCCGTTTCGGTGGCGGTCGATGCCGAGCACTCGGTCGGCGGTGCTACGGGTGTGGGCAGCTACGTGGATGTGTATGTGCAAAAAGACGGCGTAACCGATCGGCTGTGCGGCGCGTACGTGATCGATACCAGTGAGGATTCTGGTGCCACGCGCGAGGGCAAGATCGAATGGGTGACGCTGGCGGCTGACCCCGAAGACGTCAAGGAACTGCTGGGGGCATCGGGCAAGGGAACGGTCAGCTTGACGATTCCCGCCACGGCGCGCGGCAAAAAGAGCGGAGGCGACGAGTGATGAAGGCGATCTGGCTTGCGTGCTGCGCGTGCGGCGATTACGGGCTGTTGCAGCGGGAAGTCGAGGGCCGTGATGCGGGTGCACAGGTGCTTCGCGTGGGTGACCTGGACGGGCTGATTTCCATGGCGCGGGCGTTTCCGTCGCGCCGCGGGGCTGCCATCATCGCGGCGTCTCTGTTTGATACCGAAGATGTGCGCAAGACTGTTGCGCGCCTGACGGCCGAAGGCCGCGTGAGTCGCGTGGTCGTGTTGATAGAAGCACTCGATCCGTCGGATATCGAGGGGCTGTTTCGCGCAGGGGCGACCGAGGTCATCGCTGCGCACAGTATATGCGGCAACGGGCGCGCGGGCGAGGGAGCGGTTGATTCCGATCGGCGCATGACGATTGAGCCCGATGCTTTTGTTGATAGGGAACCCGGGGCGCCTCGCGCTACAAGAGGCCCGCGTGTTGATGATTATGGAAAAGCGGAAGCCGAGCATGGTCGGCGCCCCCGGAACCCCCTTGTATACGATGATGCTGGAGGGCCGGCGCAGCATGCTGGCGACTCCCCGGCTGTAGATATGGGATACGTGCATGGCGTGAATCTGGCGGATGAACTCGACGAAGTTGAGGGCTTTGCCGGGGCTGGCGAGCCGTGTGCCGCTGCGTCTTTGGCTTCGGAACCGCAGCCCAGGCAGCCTGCCATGCCGGCTTGGGCTCGGCACGTGACCGCGGCGGGGGAGACGGGGATGTTATCGCCCGCGTCTGTGTCGCCGGTTCCCGCACCGTCAGCCCCCGCGCCGTCGGCGGACTCGTCGATTCCGTCGCGTCGGGCACCGGTCGTCTGCGTCATTTCGGGCTCGGGCGGTTGCGGCAAGTCGACGATCGTTGCCACCATGGCACACGCATCGTCGCTGTTGGGCTTGCGTGCCGCCGTGCTCGACCTGGACCTGATGTTTGGAAACCTTTACGACTTGTTAGGCGTCGATGCTCCGCGCGATATGGCGGCATTTATCGAGCCGTCGGCGGCGGGCACGCTCACCGAGCCGGATATCGTGGCCGCATCGATGCGCGTGGCGCCGGGCGTTACGCTCTGGGGTCCCGTCGCGGCGCCCGAGCAAGCCGAGCTCATGGCACGTCCGGTGGAGCTACTGCTCGATGTTCTGCGTCGCGAATCCGACGTGGTCTTTATCGATACCTCGGTCTTTTGGGGCGACGCCGTGGCGGCTGCGGTGGCGGCGAGCGACCGTTGCCTGATCGTTGGCGATGCTGCGGTGTCGTCCGCGACATCGGCGTCGCGCGTCATTGAACTGGCAAGTCGAGTAGGTGTGCCGCGCACGCGCATGAGCGCCGTGTTCAACCGGTTCGGTGCGCGCGGGGCAGACGAGGACGTCGCCATGCGCTTTGAGATTGCCTGTGCGTTGAGCTCCAAGATTCGTATCGCCGATGGCGGGCAGGATCTCGCCGCGCTCATGGCGTTTGGGCGCGCTGACGAGGCAGTGGGTCAGACGAGCGCTTTCGCGACCAGCGTGCGCGAGGCCACGCGCGAGATGCTCGTGGAACTGGGGTGCGCCGTCGGCCCTTGGAGCGATATGGTCGCCGACCGTGCAACGCGCACCGAACGCCCGCGTATCCGCCTTCCCTGGTCGCGCGAGGGTGATCAGCGATGAGCCTGCAAACAAGGATTAAGGCTGCCGGCGCTGCAGCGGCGGCAGCGCCTGTAGATGCGGGGCGTCGCCGCGCGGTGAAACGACGCACCAAGCGCGCCGTGATGGACCGCATGGGTTACGACGAAGTGGCGCGTATCAGCGCCTATATCGACCCGGCACTTGCCCGCTCGGAATTGCGTCCCGCGGTGGAGGCGGCGCTCAATGTTGAGGAGCCGACCGATCTCGCGACGCCCGAGCGCGAGACCATCATCGACGAGATTTTGGATGACGTGGTGGGCTTGGGGCCGTTGCAGCCGCTCATCGAGGACGATACCGTTACCGAGATCATGATCAACGGCTGCCACTCGGCTTTCTTTGAACGCGGCGGCGTCTTGTACCCCATCGAGCATGCGTTTGAGGATGATGAGCAGATCCGTGTGCTTATCGACCGCATCATCTCGCCACTTGGCCGCCGTATCGACGAGCGCAGCCCCATCGTCAACGCCCGCCTCAAAACGGGCTATCGCGTCAACGCGGTGATTCCGCCTGTGGCGATTGACGGACCGATTCTCACCATCCGAAAGTTTTCGGACCGCATCTGCTCGCTGGACGAGCTCGTGGGGCTGGGGTCGCTGCCGCTTTGGTATGCGCAGCTGTTGTCGTGCGCGGTGTCGCTGCGACAGGACCTGGCGGTTGCGGGAGGCACGGGATCTGGTAAGACCGCCCTGCTCAACGCGTTGTCATGCGAGATTTCCACCGGCGAGCGCATCGTGACGATCGAGGACTCTGCCGAGCTCAAGTTTGCGCATCATCCGCACGTGGTGCGCCTAGAGGCCCGCGAGGCTTCAATTGAGGGCGAGGGCGCGGTGACGATCCGCGACCTGGTGACCAATGCCCTGCGCATGCGCCCCGACCGCATCGTGGTGGGCGAGGTGCGCGGTGCCGAGTGCTGCGACATGTTGCAGGCCATGAACACGGGCCACGATGGGTCGCTCACCACACTTCATGCGGGTTCAGAACAGGAGGCCGTGGTGCGTCTGACGTTGCTTGCACGTTATGGCATCGATCTGCCGAGCGAGCTCATCGAGGAGCAGATTGCCATGGCGCTCGACGGCATCGTGATGTCCGAGCGCCACGCCGATGGCAGGCGTTTCGTCTCCTCGTATTCGGGGGTGCGTCGCGCCGCGTCGGGCGGCGTAGAACTCGAGCGCTATGTGACTTTCGATGCCGCCGAGCGAACCTGGACGCTTGACCGCGAGCCGCCGTTTATCGCAGAAGGCCTGCGGTCGGGGACGCTCACACAAGAGGAGGTGGACGAATGGAGGTCGCTGTGCCCCTCGTCGTAGGGGGTTTGGCAGGGTTTTCTGTTGCGACGGCGTGCGGGGCGGAACCTCGTGTGCCGCAGGTGCCGCCGGCGGAGCTGGCGCGTCAGGCGCTCGAGACGGTGGCAGAGAAGCTGCCGCGTGAGCTGGTGGAAAACGATCTGCTGAAAAAGATCGCCCGTTCGTGGGCATCGCTGGCTCCGGCGCATCGCCTTGGCCTCGTGATCGAGGATGCTTCGGGGCGTTTGGCGTTTCTGCTGCTATCGAGCGGTATCTGCTGCGTTTTACTAACGATGGTGTCGTTATCGCCCCTCGGATTTGCCTTGGGACTTGTTGCTCCGATTGCCGTTGGCGCCGCTCGGGATGGCTTTGAGAGCCGGCGCGAGCAACACGATGCAGAAGAGGCCATGCCCGAGGCGTTTACCGCACTTTCCATGTCGCTTGCCTCGGGACATTCGCTGGCCCAGGGCATGCGCTTTGTGGGCGCTCATGCGCAAGAGCCGGTACATACCGAGTTTTTGCGGGTAGCGGCGGCGATCGATTGCGGCATCTCGGCGACCGACGCGCTCGATGACTTGCTCGTGCGCATCGACGCCCCCGGTCTTTCGCTTGTGACCTTGGCGCTTAAGGTGTCACAGCGCACTGGCGCTCCGCTTGCCGACTTACTGTCCGAGGCGTCGAGCATGGTGGGGGAGCGCATTGAGCTCAAGCGCCGCCTGGATGTTAAGACGTCGCAGGCTCGCATGTCTGCGCATATGGTCGCGGCGATGCCGGCGGGCATGTGCGCGGTGTTGGCGCTGCTTTCGGCAGATTTTCGTCGCGGTCTTGCGACGCCTGCCGGCGCGGGCGCTGTGGTGCTGGGTCTTGCCCTCAACGCCGTTGCCCTGGTGGTTATTCGGCGCATTATGAGGGTGGAGCTATGAGCGCCCCAGTTGCAGTTGCGGCTTGCCTGTGCGCCCTGAGTGTATTTGTCGCGACGGGTTTAGATCGGGCGGATGCGCGCAAGATCGCAGGGGCCTGCAAGCGCGAGGCGGTGCTGGTCGCTGCCGCGGGTCGCTCGGTGGTCGATGCCCTGACCGCGCGAGTGAAGGGCGCGGTTGGAGCGGGCGGCCCGGCGCGAGTTTCGCTCGGCGAAGTGTCCGAGATGATCGATGTTGTGCGCTTGGGTCTTTCGGCCGGTCTTTCGTTTGATGCAGCGCTTGAGATTTTCTGCGCCAACCGCCGGTCAGTGCTGGCTCTTCGCCTTGAGCGGGCCTGCATGGCGTGGCAGGTGGGCGTGGGCACGCGTGAGGACGAGTTGTTGGTCGCCGCGCGCGACCTGGACGTGCGAGCGCTCGAGACCTTTGCCATTACGGTGGGGCAGGCACTCGCCCTGGGTGCCCCACTTGCCGAGACGCTGGCCGCTCAAAGTCGCGAGATCCGTGCGGCTCATCGCGCCGCGGTCGAGCGCGAGATTGAGCGTGCGCCCGTCAAGCTGCTGATTCCCACCGGCACGCTCATCTTGCCGGCGTTGCTTCTGTCCATATTGGGCCCGCTGCTGGGAGCAGGCGGGATGATGTAGGGAGGAATACATGAACACGATGACTGACGCTGCTGGCAAGGTCCAGGGCTGGGCGTTTTGCCGGGCGGCATATGTTCGTCAGCGCGCCAAGGAGCTACTGCAGGAGGAGAGTGCACAGGGTACCACCGAGTATGCCATCTTGGTCGGCGTGCTCGTGGTGATCGCGATTATCGCCATCGTCGCATTTAAGGGCAAGGTTAAAGAGCTATGGGATGCGATCAGCGAGGGCATCAACAGCCTGTAGAGGGCGAGCGCTCCATCGGGGTGCTGCTGGTGTTTGCTTGCCTGATCGTGGCGATGGCGGCGGTGCTTTGGGGGCTTAACGCCGCGCGGCAGCAGCGTCCTGGGGCCGCCTTCGATTCGGGCTCAGATTCGGCGGTGGCGTCTCAAAAAGATGAGATGCGAGATGCGGACGATTCGGATGTCGCTGTCACGGCGCAAACCTTTCTGCGGACGCTCGACAAGCGGTCTGGCACTGCGACGGATTTGCCTGAGGACAACGCGATTGCGGTCCGGCTTGCATGGTCCGAGGACCGACCGATGACCGAGGCAGCGGCGGATATGTTACGCGCCTACCGCGAGGTGCCAACGGCCCAGCTCGCCCTGAGCGGCTATCTCGATATTAAGGGCAACGTATGGGGCGCTATCGTGCGTGACGGACGCGGCTGGGTCGATATGGTGACGGTTGCCGCGGATACCGGCGATGCTTCGTGTCGTCTGCGCGCCGTGCGCCTGGTACCGCAAACAATAAGCTCAAAGGAGGGATCGTGAAATGCATGGCGTTCTGCGTGAAGAGGTTGCCCAAGCGACTGTGGAATACGCCATCGTCACGGTGGCGCTGCTATCGATCGTGCTGGCGATCGCGGGGCTTTGGCGTGCTGGCACCGATGGGCGCTTGGCGGCGCTGGTCGAGCGGGCGGCATCCCATGGCGTTGCCTCGACGTCGGTTATCGACGCCGCTGCGGGCGCTAAGGACATCGTGCTGTATTGATGTTGCGCGCGAGGACCGGGCGCAGTCTACGGTCGAGGCGGCGTTCCTGCTGCCGACGTTTCTGACGCTCGTCCTGTTGGCGCTGCAGCCGGTGTGCCTGCTCTATACGCGCGCGGTCATGGAGTCTGCCGCCGCCGAGACCGCGCGGCTCATGACCACGACGACGGCGGAGGACGACGATCTTAAGGAGTTCACCCGCCGCCGGCTTGCCGCAGTGCCCAACGTTTCGATCTTTCATGCCGGCGGGCCGTTGTCGTGGGATATCGAGCTTGGCCGGGCCGGTGCGGGTGGCGTCTCGGCCGTGTCCGTTTCTGGCGAGGTCAAGCCGTTGCCTGTGATCGGTGCGTTTGCGCGGGCTATGGGTGGTACCGCCGAGGGCGGCTACGTTGAGCTCAAGGTCGATGTCTCGTATCAATCGCGTCCCGAATGGCTGGAGGGAGATTATGATTCGTGGATTGCTGCATGGGATTAAGCGTTTCTGGTCTAGATGCGTTTTGACGCGCCGTCCGAGCTGCCATCGCAAGCGAGGCGGCTTTATGGGCCGCGCCGGTATCGACCTGTTTATCGAAGACGGTGCCTACACCACGCTTTCTTCTGCCGTGGTCATCCTAGTGGTGCTCACGTTGTTGTTTTCGTCGACCGCGGCGATATGGAGCATGTCGCGTGCCGGGGATACCCAGGTGGCGGCCGATAGCGGCGCGCTGGCGGGTGCCAACGTAGCGTCGTCCTATCACACGGCTGCCACGGTGGTTGATGCGAGCATCTTGAGTCTGGGGCTGGCGGGGTTTGCCACGATCGGGACGGGTCTGGTCGCCATCCTCATCCCGGGTGCCGAACCAGTTGCCGGCAATATGGTCGACACCGGGATTGAGATTATTAAAACGCGCAACAAGTTTGCCAAAAGCGCATCGGAAGGCTTACAGAAAATCGAGACGGCTCTGCCGTATCTGATTGCCGCGCGTGCCACGCAGGCGGTGTCGGCGCAGGATACCGATAGTGTGGCCTATACCGGTACGGCACTTGCCGTGCCCAGGACATCCGAGTCGGACTTCGCTGCGCTCAAAGGGTCAGAGATCTCGACCGATACCATTAAAGACACATCAGATGATTTAGAGCGTGCGGCCGAGGAGCTGCGGAAGGCTTCTGAGGACACGGCGAAGGCTAAAGAGCGCGCTTGGCTGGCGGATTGTGGCGGGTCTGACAAGGGCTCGGTCAGCAGCTGTTCTTGCATGTGGGAGCGTGTGAAAAGTCTAACGGATCTCTCTGGTGCTCAAAATCCGCATTACGCTTCGAGCGTTACGTGGGAACCGCAAGTGGCGCTCGATCGCGCGAAGGCCTACTATCGCCAGCGCCTGGCAAATGAGAAACCGCTTGGCGAGGGTCCGGAAAAACAGGCAGATTCTGCTGCACGAAAGGTGTTCTTCGCTTATGCGGGCGAAGAAGTCGAGCGGGCATATATAACTGAAAAGGACGGCAAAGTTTCCGCCCGCATCCCTTTCCTTCCGCGAAATCCAGATGAGGCGCGGACGACTGAACTCTATACCGATGCGCGTTGGCCCACGAGTGAAGTAGATAAAGTTACCTATTTGCATTATGGGACTGACTGTCCAAATTACAAAAAAGGAAAGCCGGGTGGGCTGGCATCCGTCGCAGATTTTGACGGTCACGAAACGTGTAGCGAATGCCATTTCGGTGTGTCGTCTTTAGGGTACGTTGCGATTGCAACGACTTCTGTCGAAAGGGGCTTCGAGTACCACTTCGATAAGTTCAAAGAGGCTCTGGAAGACTACGTCGAATGCCGCAACAAAGAACTCGAACTTGAGCGTCAGACCGAGGATGAGGCCGACCGCGCGGGCAATGCGTTTGACCAGGCCATTAAAGCGCTTTCCGGCGAGCGCCCGCGTATCGCCCCACCTGGCCGTAACGGCGTGGTCGCCTTTGCAGTTTCGGGTGACATTACCAGCCCCGATCAACTTAACTCCTCGTTTAACGCGGCAGTCAGGCTTGGCGATCGCGGTGCTATCTCTGCCGCGGTGCAGGCGCCCGATGAGGCGACGGCGCAAAACAACGTGCTTTCGCGATTTTTCTCGACATTGAAGGAACGCTCGGGCGGCGTTGCCGGCGTGCTCGACGGCGTCATGGATGTTTGGGGACGGCTGCTCGTGGGATACGGTGATATCCAAGGTTCGGCCGACGAACTTATGGACGAGATGATTAAAGACCTAGGAGGGGGCAGCGGTGCGTTGGGCTCCATTGCATCGTGGCTCGGCGATACCGTTTCGGCGTCCGTGGCGGCGCTGGGTTTGGAACCGTGCGACTTGCGCCTGCGAAAGCCGGTGCTGACCGATTCCGCCAACGTCATTAAGAGTCCGGGGTCTGACATTGCTGGTCTCTCTCAAGCGCAAGACAAACTGCGAAGTATTCCGTTGGGCGTGACCGATCCCAAGGCGCTTTGCGAGGCGTTGGAATATCAAGTCGAACGCACCATTAGCGGTACGGTGTTCACGCTTGCGGAGATTCCTCTGCCCGGCGGCGGCTCCATCCCACTCACCGTCGATGTCGCGACACTGGTTGGCGCTCTGGGCGGTGGGTCGTAATGAGTATTCGCATGCGTCTGCGCGAGGAGCGCGCCCAAGCGACGGTGGAGATGGCAGTGGTTACGCCCGTTTTGCTGGTGCTGGCACTCATCGTGTACAACGTCATGATCTTTGCCGGCGCTGTCGCGCGCTTCGACCGCGTGGTGCCCGACATCGTGCTGGCGCACGCTGTGGCGCCGGGCGGGGAGGGTGACGAGAGCTCTGCCGATGCCTCGGCGACGGTTCAGACTCAAATTCTGAATGCCATGGAAGGCTATGACTTGCAGATCGAAGTGTCGAGCGAGCAAGGCGCGGAGGCATCGGATGGTGGCCTGCTCTCCCTATCCGGTACGTTTAGGACCTACACCTGCACCATGCACTATGAGCCGTGGCCGACTTCTCTCAGCATCGCTGGCGTTCCGCTGGGGGCGCCGACAACGTTGTCGCACGAGCGTGTGGTGACGGTCGATCCATGGCGTCCGGGGGTGGTCATGTGACCGCGGTCTCGTCCTACATCGCCTACGCGCGGGCACTCAATAGGCTGGGTTGGACGCCGGCCGAGTTTGTGGTGGCGGAGTCGTTTGTCGTGCGCCTGCGCGGCATGCTGGGACGGCGTCCGGTTGCCGCCAACGGCCTGCCGCTCGTCATGGCGTTTCCACGCTGCTCTTCGGTCCATACGTGTTTTATGGTCTATCCCATCGACATCGCCTTCATCGATCGCGACGGCAATGTGCTCGCGCGCTACGAAAACGTTCGTCCTTGGCGCATGTGCTCCTGCCCCGGCGCCTGGGCCGCACTAGAGCGTCCTTCAATCATTGTTTCGACCCCTGCTCTCCAACGCGTGCCGGCTTAAGAATTGGCGACAGTGGACTTTCGTCATACGAAATTGGGTAAGATGGAGGAGAAGATGCATGGATGTTGAGATCCATCCCAACGCTAAAAAGCACCTGACGGAAAAGCAGGTGCTTAGCGCTTGGCTTGCGGTTACTGAGTGCATTCGTCGCGAGTCGAAGGACGAGCCGCCGAGATGGCTTGCGATTGGATGGCTCCCAGACGGACGAAGCGTGGAGCTTGTCGCGGTCGAGCTTGTCCGTGGGTGGCTTATCATTCATGCCTTGTCTCCAGTCCAGAAGAAATTCTGGCAAGAGATCGAGCGAGCTCGGCAGAGGGGTCGATGATGGGCAAGACGTATACGGCCGCTAATGGTCAGGTTGTAACGGATGAAATGATTGACGCGTGGTGCGAGTCGTACGAGCGCGGAGAGTTTCCGGATGGCGAACACACCGCTGGTGGGATCGTGCATGGACGGCCCCCGCTCTCAGGTGAGGGGACGGCAACGCTGTCGGTCAAGATTCCTCTGGGAATGAAGGAGGCCATTCGTCGACGGGCGGCTGCCGAGGGGATGACGCCAAGTGAGTTTGCCCGTGCGGCTCTGAGCGAAAAACTTCTTGCTGCCGGCTGATGCCTCTGGCGTGCCGATTTATAGAACTGAGCTGTGCTCAAAAACTTTTTTAAAATTCTCGGTTGACCGGAACGCGTCCTTGGTTATACTAATCAAGCCTTCAAACAAGGCACACCTCAAATGGCTGGGTAGCTCAGTTGGTAG
>DBGFTB010000005.1:0-14115 GCA_048532905.1 Collinsella aerofaciens | reverse complement strand
GCTGCGCACTTCGTGCGGCGGGGGTCCTGCCGTCCTGCGGAAAGATTTGGGGGCAAAGCCCCTGGCCTCCCCTACGTTAACTTCGCCGCCGGCGACTACAGGGGCCTACGCTCTGGAAAGTCGCCGGGCTGATAATCTGGCTTTTTATTGGTAGGGGCTCTTGCTAGGCTGGAGCACTTCCTAGAGGCGGGCATCGGCTGTGTGCTTGGTTTACGCTGCGTTTGTTTCTTTGTATTCGAAGACTGGTTCTAGGAGGTCTTCGATGTTACAGTGAAGGGCTTTTGCTATAGCTCTTACGGTTGTTACCGAGGCTTCGTTGATGTTTCGTTGGCGCTGTTCGTACATTTGGATTGAGCGGAGCGATACGCCTGATTCGTATGCCAGGTCTTGTTGGGTTTTCTTAAGCTTCTTTCTTGCTAACGCAAGTTTTGTTTGCCTGGACGCTTTCTTCGCCATATCGCAGACGAGGCGAGCCACACGTTCCTCCGAGGCTTCGTGCCAGGGGTAGTACAGACTGCGTAGCACATCAAATGGAACGACATGCAGCAAATCTTCGAAAGACTCTCCTAGGCGCCACTGAAGGTATGCCAATATCCAGCCTGTCCAATATTCCGGTGTCTTTTCGAATCGGTAGGTTCGATTTGGCATCGGCCTTGATTGATAGCCCGACCTTTCGGCGATAAGTGCGAACAGCTCAACACCTGATTTTCCCGATACGACCCATGCGTTGCCGCGTTCGAACTCGCGAGCTACACCGCTCAGGCAAAAGAGCTCAGCGACCTCGGACCCTTCCGCTCCATAGTCGTTCACGGCATAGTCAAAGCAGTCGCCAAGGTTGTTCATTGCATCCTCAAGGTAGTAGACGGGATATGTCCTACTCGGCCCACAATCCGTTAACTCTTGGATCATTTAAATCAACCCTCCCTGCCATTAAATCCCTAATGTCGATACCTTCGGAATCGAACCCGTTAACCGTATCCAAGTATTTGCGTCGAGCATTCTGCTCTCGCTCAAAACGCTTGGGATAAAACTCAGACCCCAAAGCCTGCTTCCAATCGCAGAATCTAATCGCCGAAAATGCGCACTCGCTCATAAGAGCATATTGGATACCCAAATCACCCAAGCGCATGATACGTTGCAGCTGCCTGAGCGAAATCATGCCGTTGACAAACTGTCTTGCAAACGAGAAATAGGAATCGTCTGCACGATAGCCTCGAATAACGTCATAGGGAGAAATATCAATCAGGCAGTTATCCAGCAGATAACGAAGTCCTTCGCGCGCTAGCGGTGTCGAAACATTGAACTCCCTATTGTTAGCCAAAATCGCAAGCCAATTGAGGATTGAAAACTCCCCAGACTCTAAATCCAAGACCGAAAGGCCATCTAAATCAAGTTCATATCGATTTGCAATGCCATCCGACTCGGTCCGGCATGCCCATTCCATCGCCATTTCTTCATGTGGCGTGCAATAAAACCCGCGCCCATAGTCATTGAATTGTCTGCATTTATCCAACGACGGATGCTCGACAACAACCTCCGACCCGTGCCAAAGCTCCATATCGACCTCCAAACAAAAATATCACCCCAGTGATAGTTTACCAATAACTATCACTGGGGTGATATAGATAGACAAAAGTTGTTTGACAGTGCGGCATGCCCTAGAGGCAGGCCTCGGCGATGCGCTTTTTGAGTTCGTCGATGCCGGTACCGGTCTGGGAGCTTGTGATGATCACGTTTTCGGCCGGGACGTTGAGCTGCTTTTTGATGGCTGCTGCCTGGCGGGCCTGCTGGGTGCGGCTGAGTTTGTCTGCCTTGGTGAGGCAGACAATAAAGTTGAACTCGTTGCCCTGCAGGTAGTCGATCATGTCATGGTCGAGTTTGCTCGGGTCGTGACGAATATCCACCAGCGACACGACCAGGTTAAAGCTGCGCTCCGAGTCGAAGAAGTCGCCGATAAGTTCTGCCCAGCGGTCACGCTCGGCCTTGGAACGACGGGCGAAACCATAGCCCGGCAGGTCGACGAAGTGCACGTCGTCGGCCTCGAAGAAGTTGATGTTGCTCGTCTTGCCCGGCGTGCTCGAAACCTTGACGAGGTTCTTGCGGCCAAAAAGCTTGTTCATGATCGACGACTTGCCCACGTTGGAGCGGCCGACGAAGCTCACCTCGGGGCAGGTGGACTCGGGAATCTGCGAAACCTTGCCATAGCTGGCAACGAACTTGGCAAGCTGGTAGTTAATGGAATCGGCCATGGACACTCCTTGGTCGTAGGTTCTTACAAAAGAGCGCGCTAATAGATAGCAGCGATACGGCGAACGATATCGAGCGTAATGCCACTCGCGGTACGGGCATACTCGAACAGGTCGAACTCGCGGTCGCAAATCGCATCGTACGCCTCATCACAATTATCGCTGATAGCGCGCAGCACCAGGCAATCGACACCATTTTTAGTTGCGACATGGGCAATCGCCGCGTCCTCCATGCCGACACAATCGGCATGCGTCGCCTCGATAGCGTCGTTGCGCATGGCAGCGCCCGTCACAAAACGGTTGCCCGTGGCAATCGTACCGACCAGGAACTGCTTTGCGCCCTCGTTCGAGGCGGCTGCATTTGTCGAAGCGTTGACAAAGCCACGCTCAGAAAGCACATCGGCAGCAATATCGACCAGCGCAGGCGTCGAGCCAAACTCCTCGAGCCCCGGTGCAGACTCGGCGATAAGCGCGGTATCGGTATCCAGATAGCGTAGGCATTTGCCGATAACCACGTCGTCGATATGGAGCTTGGGGTTCAAACCGCCCGCGATACCCGAGAGCACAACGGCCTGCGGGGCATATTTACTAATGAGATGCTGTGTTGCGGCGGCGGCATTCACCGTGCCCATACCCGCCGTTGTGGCGACAATCGACAGACCGTCGAGCCCGCCGGTCACAACGTTCAAGCCCGCCTCCTGTACCATGCAAGCGTTACTCAACTCTTCCTTAATCTGCATGATCTCTTTTTCGAGTGCGCCGATAATCGCGATTGTAGCCATGCCATTCCCCAAACCTATACGAAATTCTCAACCACGGTATGGTACCAGCATTTTGTTTGACCTCGTCAAACGAACACGCTAAGCCAGCGCAGCTCGCGTATCAAACAGAGCCTTTGCAATCGCAGCCGTAACCTCGCTCGAGCGGTCGCTCCACGGCATCGATGTCATGACGCTCATGACATAGGTACGGCCATCGATGTCGATAAGGCCCGCATCGCATGTCGAATAGCAACCGTCCTCGCTGATCCAACCCGCCTTGTTGCACATCTTAAAGGGTAGTCAATTTGGGACGGGCTTGTTAGCCGATGGCCGACCTGAGCTCCGCACGGCGCTTTTTCATACCGGCCATAACGGCATTGCGCAGCTCGGGCATGCGCGCGGTATCCATCTGAGGTACGCCCTCAAGCTTATAGGGAATGCCCAGTTGCTCGTACTTGACGACACCCATCGTGTGATACGGCAGCATTTCCAGGCCCACCACGTTGTGCCATGGAGCGATGAGGCGACCGAGCTTCTCGCACTCCTCCACCGTGTCGGTAATGCCCGGCACCACCACGTGGCGGATAACGACCTTGATCTTGCGACGTGCAAGTTCATCGCCGAACGCCAAGATGCGTGCGGGATCGCAACCGGTCAGCTTTTTATGCTCGACCGGGTCGGCATGCTTAATATCGAGCAGTACCATGTCGGTCTCGTTGAGCACGGCATCGAACTTCTCGGGGTGGTTGGGGTCAAATGCATAGCCACAGCTATCTAGGCAGGTATGTACACGGCCATCGGGGTTGTTATGCATAGCACGAAACAGATCGGCCAAAAACTCGGGCTGCAGGAGCGGCTCGCCGCCGGACACCGTAATGCCACCGCTGCGATAGAACTCGTGGTTACTCTGGAACTCATCCATCAGGTGTTCGACGGTCACCATGGTGCCGCCGTTGACCGACCAGGTATCGGGATTGTGGCAATACGCGCAGCGCATGGGACAGCCCTGAACAAACACCACAAAGCGGATGCCGGGTCCGTCGACCGTTCCCATCGTCTCGATCGAATGCACGCGGCCAAGGGCAAACGCAGAGTCCTCGGGGCGAGCGTCCACACCCTCAAGCGTCATTTCTGCCATTCGCGCTACCTTGCCTCTCCTTGGATGCAACCAATTAAAATGCCAGAGTCATTCTAGCCCATGCGTTTGCGTTTAAACGTCTCGGACTAGAACGGCACGTTTTAATCTATCCCCCATCACCATGGCTGGGGGCTACGTCGAGATGTCAGGCTGAAGAACGCTCGCCTGCGGCCTTTACGCCTTAAGCGTGAGCACCGCGCCGAAGGCGGTCGGGCCGCAATGGCTCGAGATGACGCCGCCGACCTGAGTCCAGGTAATATCCTTAAAGCCCATGTCGTGCGCATAGACTTCCATATCGTCGCGAAGCTCCTCGGAAAGGCCTACCGAATACGCCAGGCCAATGTGCGAGTAGTCGATCTCGCCCTTCGTGACCATGTGGTCAATAAAGGCGCGGGCGCACTTGAGCATAGAGCCGCGGAACTTCTTAGTCGCCACGAACTTGCCGCCTGTCACCTCAATACAGGGCTTAATCTTGAGCAGATGAGCGCCTAGGAACGCGACGTTGGACAAGCGACCACCCGCCTTAAGGAAGGCAAGGTCGGTAGGAACAAAGCCCAACAGCACGCGGTCCATGACGGAGTTCGTAAATGCAAAGATCTCGTCGACGGTGGCATCGGGGTGAGCCTCGATGTATTTGGCGGTCTCGACGACAACGAGCGACTGGCCTACCGAAACAAAGCGCGTGTCCATGGAGTAGACGTAATCGCGACCCTTGGCGGCGATCTTCGATGATTGATGCGAGCAGGTCGTGGCCTCGGAGTACGCAAGATGCAGAATGGTCGCATCGGGCTGCTCGACATGGATGCGGTCATATACGTGCGCAAAATCCGCAGGCGCGCAGCCACTGGTCTTGGGCATTACGCCAAACTCGTTGCAGCGCGAGTAAATCTCGAGCGGATCGATCGAGCCGTCCTCGACGGTCTCGTCACCAATTGTGACATGCATGGGCACGCGCACGATGCCGTAGCGCTCGCAGAGCTCCGGCGTCACATCCGACCCAGACTCGACCACGATTACGTACTTGCCCATTAATATCACGACCTATCTCGACATTGGCTTTTAATATGTGACGCACGTCCGCCATCCTGCTGCAGAACGGCCTACAAGCGCCAAAGAGACGCCGTCCCTTGCACACAACAAAGGACAGCGTCTCCCTGGAAAACTCCGTGCTTATCTAGGATTCTACACGGTTTATTGAGGAGTGTTACTTATTCCGCAAACGGTAGCTATACGCGATAAACGGTAGCTGGCCGCGGTAACTGCGACACATTCCGCCCAGCAAGTCCAATCGTACTCCATGCACGGTTAATGCACGAGGCGGTAGAAATTCATCGATACCGCACCCTCGGCGTGCAGCTCCATCGCCGGAACCGCCGGCGAATAGGTCCGGCTCGTAAGTGCTGCCTCGCCGCCATTTGCAAAAATCTCGACCATCGTAGTGTCCGAAAGCACGCGCAGGTCGCGAAGCTCGCTGAGCTCGATCGACCTCTGGTCGCGCCCATAGCCTTCGTCACCCATGTCGAGGGTAAGCATCCCGTCTGCATAGCGCACAAAGACACCCTTGCGGATTTCGAGCTCGATCACCTGGGCGCCCTCACAGGAAACCACAAGATCAAACAGGCGGCCCGGCTCCCCAACGGTTTCACCGCCTGTCGCGCAAACGCAGTCGCCGCGCATCCTCTCAATCTCGTGCACCGGCTGCTGACAGAGCTTACCATCGCGCACGCTCAGTTCTCTCGGCACCGTCAACGCGCACTGCCACCCGCGTGCCACCGTCGGGCTTTTTGCCGTCGCATCGGGGCAACCCGACCACCCGATCATCAAACGCCGACCCGCAGCATCCTCAAAAGACTGCGGTGCGTAGAAATCAAAGCCGGCATCGACCATCGGGGGCATGCCCTGCCCGGCGATCTTAAAACTCGGCGCCTCCCAATCGGCCTCGATGGGAAACCACACGCACTGGTGCGGATTGCGGTAACGCCATCCATCGGCGGACACACCCTGCGGACAGCAAACGAGAATAAGCTCACCATCGAGCTCAAACAGATCGGGGCACTCCCACATAAAGCCAAACTTCTCGCCCAACTCAATGCGCGTCGCATAGCTCCAGTCCTCTAGATCGCTCGAGGTATAGACAAGCACGCAGCCGCGGTCGTCTTTCGTACGAGCGCCCAGAACCATGTAGTAGATACCATCGTGTTCAAGGATTTTGGGATCACGCACGTGCGTACCGATATCGTCGGGGCAATCGACCGGCCCAACAGCTATGCGCTTCTCGCCCAATTCGTCGGGGTTCTCGGCAACCACATGAATCTGGTTTTGCTCACGGCCCGTCAACACGTAGTCGTAATCATCGCGGTCAAAATGCTTGACGTTGCCGGTATAGAAGTAGTGAATCTTACCATCACGTACAAAGGCAGAACCAGAATACGCTCCACTCGAATCCAAATCGGAATCGGGAAACAGCACGGGACCATGATTCTCGTAGGTCACAAAATCCTTTGTCGTCAGATGGTTCCAAAGCACTGGACCGCCATGCGCAGCATCGAACGGATCGTATTGATGATAGATGTGATACGTATCACCAATCTGAACCAAACCGTTGGGGTCGTTGAGCCAGCCAAGCTCAGGCTCCACATGGAACAGGAGCCTATCGGGGTCGGACGCGATGCGAGCCGCCGTCTCGTCCTGTCCAGCTCGCCACTGCTCATAGTCCGCGCGTGTCACCTTATTTTTTTGATTAAACATCGCCGTTGACTTTCTCGTCTATGGGGAAGGACGCTCGACTCACACGAGTCGAACGCCCTTCCTCAAATGGACTTATCCTCAGATTACGCTGAACGGCTCAACTAGAAGCTAACGTCGAAGCCAGCGCCAGCGCCCTCTTCATCGGTGGTCGGCACGCCCTTTGCCTTGTTGTAGGCAAAGATCAAGACGATCGGCACGATAAAGGCGATGAGATTGCCGGCCACATACCACACGAGCGTCTCGGGCGTAACGATGAGCAGGCCAAGCACACCGGTCAGACCCTGACCGATAGCGCGCACCTCAAAGAGCTTCACGAAGGCACCGCCGCAGCCTGCACCGATGCAAGCGCAGACGAACGGGATGATCGAGTAGCGCATGTTTGCAGCAAAGATTGCGGGCTCGGAGATACCGACCAGCGTCGGGATAAAGGACGACATGCAGATGTTGCGCTCTTTGGAGTGCTTCTTGTGGATGAGATACATGCCGATGGCGCCGCCGCCCTGGGCGATGATGGAAACCGACCAGATGGCCTGGATGTAGTTGAAGCCGGTCGTGGCAACGAGGTTGGCCTCAATACCCTGGATGAACTGATGCGTACCGGTAACGACGAGCGGCTGCAGGAACGCGGCGAAGACAAAGGCGCCAAAGACGCCCATCCTGTTGTACAGGACATCGATTACGCCAGCGAGGACGTCGCCGATCAGGTTGCCGAGCGGGCCGAACACGGTGAACAGGGCAACGTTAGCAAGAATCAGGGTAACGGTCGGGACAAAGACAAACGAGACGACCTCGGGGATGTACTTCTGGGCAATCTTTTCGACCTTGGCCATAAACCAGGCAGTCAGGATTGCAGGGAACACGCCGCCCTGGAAAGCAACCATGGGGATGGAGAGCGGACCAAAGTTCCAGTACTCAGCACCCGACGGATCCATAACGAACGCGTTACGGTTCATAAGGCTCGGGTGAACCATGACGATACCGACGAGGATACCCAGGATCGGGTTGCCGCCAAAACGCTTGACCGCGCTATACATAACCAGGACAGGCAGGTAGTCAAACGTGGTGGCAATAATGGCAAAGAAGCTTGCGAGGTTCTTGAGGAACTCGCTGTGGTCGGCGAGGCTGCCCTCCATGCCAAAGAGGCCGTTGGCAACGATCAGCGACTTAAGGCCGATGATGATAGCAGCGCCGACGAAAGCGGGAATGATGGGGATAAAGATGTCCGAGAATACCTTGAGGACCGAGAAGAACTTGCCCTTCTTGTCCGCCTCGGCGCCCTTGACCTCGGAAGCGCTGATCTCCTTAACGCCCGTCAGAGCCATAAACTCATCGTAGACCTTGTTGACGGTACCGGTACCGAAGATGATCATGAGCTGGCCGCTGTTGTACAGCACGCCCTTGACGCCATCGATGTTCTCGAGCTCGGCCTTGTTGTACTTGCTCGTATCCTTGAGCACCAGACGCAGACGCGTAACGCAATGCGTGGCGCCCTCGATGTTCTCCAGACCGCCGACGTTATCGACGACTTGCTGAGACACTACTTTGTAGTCCATGTTCCTCTCCATTCCCTTACGAAATCATAAAACGTTTTGATGCCATTACAGAGACGCGATCGTTGCATTTGCGCACTTGAGCGTACCGTCGGTGACCGTCAGCGCCACACCCTGGCCCTGCTTATTGCAGAAGCGCGCGTTAAGCGCAACATCATCGACAAAGATGGTCGCGATATCGTCGTCAACGACCAGGCGCACATGATGAGTGCCCTCGCCCTTAAAGAACAACGGACGCTCGAGGCCCATGTTGTTGACCTGGAACCACGGATACTGGGGGGCCGCCGTAAACTCGAGCTTGCCCTCACGCAGGTTGGCGCGGAACTCATAGGCAAGACCGGACTCGGCGTCCTCGGCAAGCTTCACCGAGAAGCCGGCAGCGTCACCGGCGAGCTCGATGTCGGCATCGAGCATATAGGTGGAACCGGCATCCGCGGCGAGCACCTGCTCGACCTTACCCGACTCGCAAGAGAGCTCAAAGGCCTCGACTGCCTTAGCCTCGCCAAAGGCGCCAAGCATGCTGTCAGGAAGCTTGGTGCCGAGCGTTCCGTCGGCACGCTGAACGATCTCGAGGGGCATAAAGGTGCCACCCCACAGGTAAGAGCTGGGGTCGCCGCCCTCGTCACGCGTAGGAACCCAACCAAAGAGAACGCGGCGCTCGCCGTCAAATGCGGTACGCGCGGCATAGTACGCGCGGCCATCGAAGGAATCGTCCGCAGGAGTGATCCAAGGACCGTTGATAGAGCGAGACATGCGGTAACGGGTCTTGTTGCCATCACTGTACTCGGAGAACACCAGATACCACCAGTCGCCCATCTTAAAGAGATCAGGCATCTCGAACATGGTGTACAGGCCCGGATTCCACCAGTCGCCCTGGAACTCCCAGGTATCCAGGTCCTTGGAGGTGAACTTGACCAGACGACCGGTCATCAGACGCTTGTCCTCGCCCACACGCGTGCCGAGGATGAGCATGTACTCTTCGTTCTCCTCATCCCAAAGCACAAAGGGATCGCGCCAGTTGCGGTCATCGTAACCCTCCTGGGGCGGAAGCAGCGTCTCGGCGATGTTCTTCTCCCACTTGACGGCGTCGTCACTCGTTGCGTGAAGAAGAACCTGCTTCATCAAGCGTGCCTTGACCTTATCGCGATTGCAACCAGTGTAGAGCGCATGGTACTTGTCGCCCACCTTAAACACCGTGCCGGCATAAACATACTGGTCGACTTCCTCGTCGCCGCCACGCTCAAGGCTCTCGCCAAAGTCTTTGTAATTGACGAAGTCCTTGGTTGTCGCGAGTGCCCAGCCAAACGGCTCTCCGAAAGGTCCGGGGTTTCGCGTGTCACGCTGATGATAGAGATAGAACGTGCCGTCCTCGCCGTACGGCATGATGTCGCCCACCCAAATTCCCTCAGGCTGGTAATACACCTTGTGCATCCGAGACTTCCTTCCCACGTGATACTAACTCGGTACAACTGCAAGATATGTCAATCGTTTTCATATGTCAAACGTTTTCACACCAATACGTCTTTTCGCAGTTCCAGTCGTCGGCAAACGGTTGACATATGCCGGCGAACGGTCATCAGAGGCGTTTGAGGAATTCTTTTGGCACGGGATGAACTACGCGGTTTTGCCCTCAATGAGTTCAACGGGGAGCTTGGTATTCGATTCGGGCTTTTCACCGTTAACAAGAGCGATGATGGATTGCGCCGCGAGCTCTCCGATGCGATCGATATCTTGACGAACGGTTGTTAAGTCAGGCATAAACGTCATAGTGCGGCGGGCGCCATCCGCGCCCACGACCTTAATATCGTCCGGAGCGCTCAAGCCGCGCTGCTTCATCACGTTAAGACAGATAGCCGCCATCGTGTCGTCTCCCGCAAAGATGCCGTCAATATCGGGGTTCTCATCGAGGATCTTCGCAACGACCGCACTCTTTTCGTCATCGGACTTAACGAACTCGACCTCACGGACAAGCGCGGGCAAACCGGCCTGCTCCACAACATCGTGGTAGGCATCGGTACGCTTATTGGCAGGCATGCGCATGCGGCTATTGTTGCGCAGGCACAAGATGCGCGAACACCCGTCATCAATCAGGCGACGCGTGGCAAGTTCGCCGATGCCATAGCTGTCGCTCGCAATCTGAACAGAGGCCTCGCCAAGGTCGCAGTCGATACCAACCAGACTCAAGCCCATCTCGGCATACGCCTCGGCACCGATATTAAGCGAGTTGACGATGACGCCATCAACCATATTGCGTCGAAGCATGTCGATATAAGAGCGCTCAAGCTCGGGTCGATTGGCGCTATTGCACAGCAGCATCTTAAAACCGTTTTCGGCCAGGGTATGCTCAATGACTTGAACCACTTGGGCATGAAACGGACTGCTGACATAGGGGACGATCATACCGATAAGATTCAGGCGACCGTTGAGCATGGCACGGGCGATATCGTTGGGCGTATAGTTGATGCGCTTCATCGCGGCATGGACCTTATCGCGGGTCTCTTGGCTAATATAGCCGCGATTATTAAGCACGCGAGATACCGTAGTAGGCGAAACCCCCGCCACCGCTGCAACTTCCTTGATGCCAGGCTTAGCCGAATCCTTAGAACGAGCGCCCTCGCGAGCCATAGCACCCTCCCCCATCAACATGTCATACGTTTACATACGAACAAAGCATACCCCAACAAGAGCGGGAAGACGGTAACAGTACAAGTAAGTAAACGACTCATCCAAATAATTAGGAGAGTTCCGCCTAAAGGGTGACTACACAGGACCCCCGCCGGGGCTGTTTGGGCTATCTCCCAAAAAATTCCGCAGGACGCAAAGAGGCTCGCCGCACGAAGTGCGCAGCGAGCCTCTTTGCATGTCCGAGGACACCAATTTAATTTAGCGTGGTTCCCTAAAGGACGACAACGCAGGAGACCCGGCAAGGCCGGGAGCACTTTGTCTCGCAAACATTCCGCGAAGCGGCGAGGACGTTTGAGAGGCAAAGTGCGTAGGCCTTACCGGGTCTCCGGTGGGAGTTGAGTCCCTTTAGAACTTGTCGTGGAAGGTACGCGCAATGACCTCGTCCTGCTGCTCCTTGGTGAGCGTGTGGAAGTTCACGGCGTAGCCGGAAACGCGGATGGTCAGCTGCGGATACTTCTCGGGGTGAGCCTGAGCGTCGAGCAGCGTCTCACGGTTGAAGACGTTGATGTTCAGGTGGTGGCCACCCTTCTCGGCGTAAGCGTCGAGCATGTGGACCAGGTTATCGGCCTGGGTCTCGGAAACTTCAGAAACCTTCATAATGTGTCTCCTTCGATTAATAGGCGCCGGCCGAAACCGGCGCGCTAATCAGTAATCGTTATTGTTAGTATAGCACTAACAATAGTTACTCGCCCAGCTGATCAAGGTCGATATCGCCAAAGAACACCTGGTCCTCCTTGCCGAGCGCACTCGGGATGATGGAGAAGGTGTTGGAGATGCCGTCCTGAGCATCGCGGAACGGGAGCTTGGAAACCGAAGACAGCGAAGCGATGGCGCCGTGGCTATCGCGCTTGTGCATGGGGTTAGCACCCGGGGCGAACGGCTGGCCAGCCTTGCGGCCGTCGGGCGTGGAGCCGGTCTTCTTACCGTACACGACGTTGGAGGTAATGGTCAGAACCGAGGTCGTAGGCACGGAGTTGCGGTAGGTATCGTTCATGCGGATGTACTCCATGAACTGGTGCACAACGTCGTGAGCGATCTGGTCGACGCGGTCGTCGTCGTTACCGTACTTGGGGAACTCGCCCTCGGTCTCGAAGTCGACGATGATGCCGTTCTCATCACGGACGGGGTGGACCTTGGCGTACTTGATGGCGGACAGGGAGTCAGCCACGACGGAAAGGCCAGCGATGCCCGTAGCGAACCAGCGGTGCACGTGCTTGTCGTGCAGAGCCATCTGGATGCGCTCGTAGCAATACTTGTCGTGCATGTAGTGAATGATGTTCAGCGAGTTGACGTACACGCCAGCGAGCCACTTCATCATGTCGTTGTACTTGGCCACAACGTCGTCGTAATCGAGCGTATCGCCCTCGACGGCGCGATACTTGGGGCCGACCTGCTTCTTGGAGACCTCGTCAACACCGCCGTTGAGTGCGTACAGCAGGCACTTGGCCAGGTTGGCGCGAGCGCCGAAGAACTGCATCTCCTTGCCGATGCGCATGGAGGACACGCAGCAGGCGATGCCGTAGTCGTCGCCATGATAGACGCGCATGAGGTCGTCGTTCTCGTACTGGATCGAGGAGCTAGCGACAGAAGTCTTGGCGCAGAACTTCTTGAAGTTCTCGGGCAGACGGGTCGACCACAGAACGGTCATGTTGGGCTCGGGGCTGGTGCCCATGTTCTCGAGCGTGTGCAGGTAGCGGTAGCTCATCTTGGTAACGAGCGTACGGCCGTCGACACCCATGCCGCCGATGGACTCGGTGACCCACTGCGGGTCGCCGGTGAACAGGGCCTGGTACTCGGGGGTACGGGCAAACTTGACCATGCGAAGCTTCATGATGAAGTGATCCACGAACTCCTGGATCTGCTCCTCGGTGAAGGTACCGTTGGCAAGGTCGCGCTCAGCATAGATGTCGATGAACGTGGAGGTACGGCCGATGGACATAGCGGCGCCGTTCTGCTCTTTGACGGCAGCAAGGTAGGCGAAGTACATCCACTGGATGGCCTCCTGCGTGTTGGTAGCAGGGTTGGAAATATCGAAACCATAGGTCTCGGCCATCATCTTGAGCTCGCCGAGGGCGCGGATCTGCTCCTGCAGCTCCTCGCGATCGCGGATGTTGTCGGCGGTCATGACCGTCGGAGTGGAAGCCTTCTGGGCTTCCTTGTCCTTGATCAGGTAGTCGACGCCGTACAGGGCAACACGACGGTAGTCGCCGATAATGCGGCCGCGGCCATAGCCATCGGGCAGACCGGTGATGATGTGAGCCGAGCGGCAAGCACGCATCTCGGGGGTGTAAACATCGAAGACGCCAGCGTTGTGGGTCTTGCGCTCGAAGGTGTAGCGCTCGACAACGTTCTCGTCGACCTTGTAGCCGTGCTGGCTGGCAGCCTGGCAAGCGATGCGGATACCACCGTTGACGTGCAGTGCGCGCTTGAGCGGCTTGTCGGTCTGGAGGCCAACAATGGTCTCCTTGTCGCGATGGGCATTATCGATGTAGCCAGCGGGGTGGCTCACGATACCCGTGACGGTCTTGGTGTCCATATCGAGGACACCACCCTGCTCGCGCTCCTTAAGCAGCAGGTCGAGAACCTCGCCCCACAGCTCCTTGGTACGCTCGGTCGGACCTACGAGGAACGACTCATCGCCCTCGTAGGGGGTGTAGTTCTTCTGGATGAAGTCTCGGACGTCAACCTCTCCCGTCCAGATACCTTCCTTGAAGCCTTCCCATGCCTCCTGCATTGTGTAACCACGCTCCTAGTTACGTGTAATGCGGCGCTCTCTCACACCGCTGCTTATTGAATTCTTGAATTTTCGGCTTGCACTACCGGTTTCTTCCGTTCTTCACCACACGTTGGTGCAGGAAAAACGTTTGTCCACCTTGGAACTACAACCCAAAACCCAAGATTTCACCCGTCTGAGAAGGATAACATAGCGACCCTCTGCATCTGGGCTGTTATATGTTTCTTTTTTGATATCATAATGGCTTTTTTTA
>DBGFTB010000004.1:0-22113 GCA_048532905.1 Collinsella aerofaciens | reverse complement strand
TTATCTAGGAACGTCTGCGCTACGAGCTCTTCGACACGCTCTTTTCGATGGGCGTGGGCTGGGCGATCAACTCGGCCATGGTCATCCTGGCCGCAACGACCTTCTTTGCGCATGGCATTGTCGTAGACGACCTCGCCGTCGCAGCGGACACGCTCTCCCCCATTCTGGGCCCGGCAAGCTCGACCATCTTTGCGGTGGCACTGCTGTTTGCGGGCATATCGAGTAGTGTGACGGCAGGCATGGCGGCAGGCACCATCACCGCGGGCATGTTCGACGAGGAATACGACATCCACGACCGACATTCCTCGATCGGGGTGGCGGCCTGTTTCGCCGGCGCAGTGGCGGCGTGTCTGGTCGTCCCAAATCCTTTTGAAGGTCTCATCTGGAGTCAGGCACTGCTGTCGCTTCAGCTGCCGATTACGGTCTTTGTGCTCATACGGCTCACCAGCTCAGCCCACGTTATGGGCAAATACGCCAACTCGCGCCCGCTCAACGCGCTGCTCGTAGGGATCGGCGTCATCGTGACGATTCTCGACATCGTGCTGCTAACGGGGATGTAATTGGGATGGCGTGACTGTCCAGATATAACGTCTTAATCTGTAACACGTGAGACCGTTTTAAACCGTCAGATAAATCAAAAGGGTCCCGGCCGAGAATTCGACCGGGACCCTTGGACAGAGCTATGTTCGGCTTTCGCCGTGTGCCTGCGAGTTACTCCTCGACGAGCTCAAACTGATCGGGACCGACGCCGCACACCGGGCACACGTAATCCTCGGGCAGCTCGGGCGTGTCGACCTCAACCTCGTAACCGCAAACGGTGCACACAAACTTATACGTCTTCTTTTCCTCAGCCATGATGTTCTCCTCTCGAACGTGACTGCTGGTGTACTTACTTATTAGTATATATTCTCAATAACATAATGCAAGTATTTTTAGAACATTTCTAGCCTTGATACGACGAGGCTTTGGGCGGCGTCTTGCCCTTTAGCACCTTGTGATAGTAGTCGTACGTCAGCGGCGTCTCGTCGCTCAGGCGCTCGGCATCCTCGACCTCGCCAATAAACAGCAGATGCGTGCCCATATCCACAGTGTCGATCAAACGGCAGCTAAACAGGGCCGCCGCGTGCTCAGGCACATAGGGCATGCCCAGAGCCGTCTCGCGGGTCTCATACTTGGCAAACTTGTCGTAATCGCTGCTGGTGCGGAAGCCAAAATTGCCGATATAGAGCATGTCGGCGGTCTGGTCAATCGCGGTCAGCGCAAAAGCCTTAGCCGATGCGATTACGCCGGACGTGACATTTTCCTTGTTCACGGCAATCGAAATGCGCGGCGGGGCGGATGTCACCTGCACCGCTGTGTTGATAACGCAGCCGGCACGCAGCCCGTCCGCCGCGGCGCTCACCACGTACAGGCCACTCGGCATGGTAAAGAACGCAGTTTTGTCCATAACGATCACTCCCCTAGCTCGGGTTGGAACCTCATGGATGTATGTACCCACAAAAAAGGCGACGCCCATAACGGACGCCGCCTTTGAGACATATGTGTCAGAACAGTAAGAAAGATGAGACGCCCGCAGTTGCGGTGAAATAGGGACTGAATAGCCCCTCAAACAGGCAAAACAGTCCGTATTCCACCGCAACTTATACAGAGTGCCTAGCGGTTGCGTTCCTTAAGGGCGCGGTCGATCTCGCGTTGGACATCACGCTTGGCCATGTCCTCGCGCTTGTCGTAGAGCTTCTTGCCGCGACCCAGACCCAGCAGCAGCTTTACGCGGCCGTCGGTATTAAAGTAGAGCTCCAACGGAACCAGCGCATAACCACGGTTGCGAAGTTTGCCGTCAAGAAAGTCGATCTCCTTGCGGTGCAGCAGCAGACGACGCCGACGGTCGGGATCGCGATTCCACACGCCACCATGGCTATAAGGGTGGATATGCAGTCCGACGAGCCAGCACTCGCCGCCACGAATCAGCGCAAAAGTGTCAGTGATCTGACAGGCGCGCTCGCGAATCGACTTGACCTCGGTGCCGCTCAGCTCAATACCGCACTCAAACGTCTCATCGATAAAGTACTCATGATGTGCCGAGCGATTCTTGGAAATGAGTTTGCGCTCGCGCTTACTGGGCATCGCCGGCCTCCTTGGCTCCATCGGTTCCCTTGTCGGCACCCGCGCGCTTTGCCTTGCGCTCGGCATTGAGCTCGGCATCGCTCTCGCGCACCAGTTTGATAATCGCCGCGCAGGCCTCCTCGCCCACCAAGTCGCGAGCACGTACCGTCAGGCGCGTCGCCTCCTGCTTGTCGCCGTCGCTTGCAGCATCGGTCGCGCACATAATCAGGCAGATGGCAATCTCGGCCGAAGGCGAGGTCGGCACGCCTTGCAGGGCCAATTCACCCATCACGTGGTCGTCGCTCTCATCAGCGGCATCCGGATAGGTGGTATGGATCTTGCTGAGCAGGCGCGTCGTATGCGCATCGTTGGGCGCCAGGCGCAGCGCCAGACGCGCGCAGCCCACGGCAGCCGAAACGTTCTCGGTCTCGGGCTCCAAGAAGTACTGGCCTAGATTGGCGTAAGCGCGGGCGGCGCACTTGCCATCGCTTGCACGCTCCAGCACCGAGAACGAGAGCGATGCCCATTCCTGCTTGTCCTCGAGTGCGCGGAACAGCTCGGCCAAATCCAAGCGATAGTTGCAGTTCATGGGGTCCCAACGCACAGCCTGCATCAGGGCATTACGAGCGCTCACATAATCCTGCTGGCGAATGTAGGCAAAAGCCATATCAGAGTACAGGCGGTCAAACGGCACCTCGACCTGCACGAGCTCGCGCGGATCCTTCTCCACGCGGCGATAGGCCAAGCGCTCAAACTTGCTATCGAAGCTAAAGTATTGGCGCTTCTCCTCCGTCTTGCACTCAGCGTCGATATACTCCTCGGCGAGCTCCACCAGACGCTCCAGCAGCGGCGTCGACGTAGCCAGGTCGCCCTGCGCCAGATAGTTCTCGGCATACGTGATGTCTTGCAAGCTGATGGGCAGATCCATGGCTACTCCTCGATCTGAGCGAAACACGGCAGGCGCCGTATATACGGTCAATACACAAAACCCGGGTCTCTTACGAGGCCCGGGCGTTCAATTTTGGTAGCCCGTACCAGATTCGAACTGGTGATCTCCGCCTTGAGAGGGCGGCGTCCTAAACCGCTAGACGAACGGGCCATATGTAGCAAATGCAATGGCTGGGATGGAGGGAGTCGAACCCCCATTGACGGAACCAGAATCCGCTGTCCTGCCATTAGACGACATCCCAATGACTGCATCGCTGCGCTCGGCTGTGCCTTTGCGCAAGAAAGAAATATACGGGAAGTCTCGCCGTGACGCAAGCCCCAATTTTGACTTTTTTGAAATTCAGTCAAATTGGCCTAATTTAGTCCAACCCGTGAAGGACCTGTGAAGCCGACCGCTGTACACGAAGGGTAAAACGCCGCGAGCGGTAGCCGTCAACCGTTGGCAGATTCTACCGTGAAAACGATAGCACCAGGCAACACAATCGAAGTATCAATGATCGCGTAGATATCGAGGCGCCATGGACGAAGAGCTTGATTACCTATGGGAGACCCTGGGCCTTGAGATCACTGCCGACCTTTGGCCCGAACGGGACAAAATCCATCCCACACTGCGCCCCGCCATTACTGTGGTGCAGGCAAAATACCGCCGTGCATCCTTTTTGATCATGCGGATGTCATGGCACGCGGGACTCCCCGACCTTAAGCGAATCCAGGCAAGCCTCGTCGAGTTGTCCGGTATGCCGACCGTCATATCCGAGGCACACCTGGAGCAGCGCCAGCGTGAGCGACTGCAACAGCAGCGGATTCCTTTTATCTGCCCTGGCGTTCAGGCATATCTGCCCTTTATGGACGAGGAGTACTGGAGCGGCAAGCCCAACAAACACGTAAAGGTCTACGATCCGCACGAATGGGCGCGGCTTGAGGATTAGCGCATATGCCCGCCAACCGGAAAGCTCATCCCGGAATTTACGTCCAGAACGGGACGCGCTTTCCCCTAGAGGCCCCAAACGGAAACCGTATCCCAGATTTCGCGCTCAAACTGGGATACGGTTTCCGCTAGCCCCTTCAACCGGAAACTGCGTCCCGGAATCCGAGCTCAAAACGGGTCGCACTTTCCGCAGCCGCTACAGCAACGCCTCGGCCCAAGCCGCTTCCCTAAAGCCGGGAATCGCAAAGTCGTCGCCCACCAGCAGCGGACGCTTGACCAGCATGCCGTCGGTCGCCAGCAGCTCGTAGCACTCCTGATCCGTCATGCCCGCATCCAGACGCGCCTTCAGGCCCAGCTCTCGATATTTCATGCCCGACGAATTAAAGAAGCGCCGCACCGGCAGCCCCGAACGAGCAATCCAGGTCGCAAGCTCATCAGCCGTGGGATTGTCCAAAACGATATCGCGATCGATATACTCTACCCCATGTTCGTCCAGCCATGCCTTGGCCTTCTTACAGGTCGAGCACTTGGGATATTCAACAAACAATACCGCCATGGGATTTCCTTTCTTAGAGAAAACAGGTGTCTGGAAAACTGCACATCGACGACCACTCGCGATTGCAACCGTTATTGTAGTCAATGTCGAAGCATAGGCAGTCGCGATGTCTCGTCTTAAGGCTAGCGCCTCGCATGGGCGCCGATCGGCCGAGTCGCATGGCGCACCAACGCCGCTGCCAGCAATACCAACAGCATGGCGGTGACATAGCCCGCAGCATCGAATCCTAAATCGATAACGTCGAAATGCCTGCCGGGAACAAAGATCTTATGTACCTGATCGCCAACGGAGCAGGCGACGCAAAAGAGCAATACGGGCACGCAACGGGAGCATACGCTCCACGGACGCCTGGAAAAGCAAACCACGACCACCGAGGCGAACAATCCGACGAAGAAAAACTCTACGGTATGGGCAACGCGACGGACGTTTGTGCCCGCCCACATGCGAATGGAAGCAAGTCGGCCAGACCGGACATTCGAGGCAGCCGAATCGGTGCCCCCGGTCATTCCGTTCTCCGTCTGGGCTTCACCCGTGGCATCGGCAGCCTGAACGCCCGTAGCCTGACCCTCCACCACACGCGCGGTGGACTCGCTCAGCAACGACGTCTCCACCGCATTTTGCTCCGTCAGCACCCAGATGCCCGCCAGCGTTGCAGCGAACAGAACGATCGCGGTCCATCCGATTATTTGTTTTACACGCGCCAAGGGCCAACCTCCTTTTTTGAATATCAGCGAGTGTAGCCCCAAATGACATCGTCACCGTATCAAAATTTGAATCGCAACAGGAAGCAACAAAGCGACGCAAACCCCTACCCCGCCTCGCGCATCCAGCGATCGAACGTCCCCACGCACACGCCCAGGCACTTTGCTGCCTGGCTGCGGGTAATATCGCCCGCCTCATAGCTATCGCGCACCAGCTCAAACTGAGGAGGGCACGGCTTGCGAGGTCGACCGAAACGGACCCCTCGCGCCCGCGCCGCTGCAATTCCCTCCGCCTGGCGCCGATGGATATTCTCGCGCTCCACCTGCGCCACGTAGCTCAGCAGTTGCAGCACAATATCGGCAATCAGGGTGTTGGTCACATCCGGCGCGCCGCTGGCCCTGACGCGCGTGTCAAGCAATGGCATGTCCAACACCACAATGGCAACCCCGAGCTCCTTGGTAATGCGTCGCCATTCCTCAAGAATCTCGGAGTAATTACGACCAAGTCGGTCGATAGAAAGCACCACCAGTACGTCCCCGTCTCCCAGGACGTGCAGCAGCTCGCGATAACGCGGTCGATCGAAGTCCTTGCCGCTCGCATGGTCGGCATAAATATTCGCCGAGCCCACGCCATAGGCGCCCAGCGCATCCAGCTGCCGATTAAGGTTCTGATCGCGCGAACTCACCCGCGCATAACCGTACACCGTCGCCATCTCATCCCCGCTTTCTTGTAAACCTGCCAAAAAGGGACAGGTTTATTTTGGTAGGTTTTACCTCTCAAATAGCAGGTAAGCGGGCGGCCGAGCAGACGGCAAGGTAGCCACGATTCAAATGCGAAGGGCGGTCCCGAAAGGCCGCCCTCCGCTCCCCCACCATCAGTCGGGATTTGGCTAATGGATAAGCTTGAAGTCCAAGTGCCCACGCGTGGTATTGACGCGCGAGACCTCGATGATCACGCGCTGCCCCAGCTCGTAACGGGTGCCCGTGTCGGCACCCGTGAGCGTTAGCGCGTCCTCGTCGAACTCGAACCACTCGTTGCCCAGGCTCTTGATCGAAACCAAGCCTTCGACCTGCGTTAGATCCAAGCGCACAAAGAGGCCCATGCTGCTAACCCACGAGACGGTTCCGGCATAGCGCTCGCCTAGACGGTCCTCATAGTACTGGGCAATCTTGATCTTTTGCGTCGCATGGCTGGCGGCATCTGCCGCGCGCTCGGCATCGCTACATGCGCGGCAGATCTGCGGCAGAATGCGCGGCAGCGACTCGCGCCCCTTGCCGATCAGCCGCGGCGTACGGACCAAGGCGTCCTTGCCGCCGAGCCGCTCATAGGCCAACTGCAGTTTGAGCACGCGGTGCACCACCAGATCGGGGTAGCGACGGATGGGACTCGTAAAGTGACAGTAGCACGGCGCGGCGAGCGCAAAGTGGCCCTCGTTGCGCGGCTTGTACAGCGCGCGCTGCATGCTGCGCAGAAGCAGCGTGTTAACGAGCGGTGCGTTGGCCGTACCGGCGGCAGCATCAACTGCAGCCTGCAGCTCATCGGGGCTCCCCAGGGCAATACCGGCAGCACGGCGATCGTCGATGATGCCTAGCTGCGCCAGCGCAACGGCGGCACCGTGCAGGCTATCGGGGCTCGGATCTTCATGCACGCGATAGCAGGCCTCGATATCACGGTCTGCCAGCCACTCTGCAACGCACTCGTTGGCGAGCAGCATGGCTTCCTCGATAAGCGACGTGGCACACGAACGCTCACGCGCCACAATCTGCACGGGTACTCCGTCCTCATCCAATAGAGCGCGAATCTCGGCCGTGTCAAAATCGACTGAGCCGCGGGCGCGACGAATACGACGGCGAAGTTCGGCGAGTTCGTTGGCGGCGACAAGGAAATCGCCGAGGTCGATGTTGTAGCCGCGGGCGGCCTTCTCGCACGCAAGACCGCGCTCAAGCGCTTCCTCGCGCGAGGTCTCGGCAGCCGCAACATCCTCGGCTGCACCCTCCAGCACCGAATACTCAACCGCGCCGGCACGCACCAGCAGCGCCTCGGCGCCGTCATAGTCCATACGCACACGCGAGCGAATCACGCTGGGGTACGGATCGTAATGCCGCACGCGACCCTGCGCATCGAGCTCGATATCGACGGTAAACGCAAGACGGTCCTCGTCAGGGCGAAGCGAGCACAGGTCACAGGACAGGCGTTCGGGCAGCATGGGAAGCACGCGATCGGCCAGATACACCGATGTCGTGCGATGGCGAGCCTCAAGATCGATATGTCCGTCCCAAGCCACATAGTGTGAAACGTCGGCGATATGCACACCCAGCTTGTAGCCACCCTCGGGCGTACGCTCCAGCGAAATGGCATCGTCAAAGTCGCGCGCGTCGACCGGGTCGATCGTGATGACAAAGCGGTCGCGCAGATCGCGGCGGAGCGGGTCCTTAAGCGCCGCGGACACATCGAGCGAAAGCCCCTCGGCCTCGTCCAGCGCGGCCTCGGGATAGCTATCGGTATAGCCGTAGCGCGCCATCACATATTGAACGCCCAAATCGGGCGCGTCATCTCCGCCAATGCGGCGTTCGATCGTCACGGTGCCCGATTCCAGGCGCGTCGGGTAGGTCAAAATGCGCGCGACAACGACATCGCCCGGGCGGACGCCCAGACGATCCGCCGAGGTATCCTCGGGCAGAATGAAGAAGTCGGCCTTCAGACGCGAATCGAGCGGCTCGATCACACCGAGCGGACCGGCGGTCTGGTACGTGCCCACCACGCTTATGGCTGCACGCTCAACCACGCTTTCGATCACGGCGCGCCGCTCACCGTGCGGGCTGTTCTTAATGCTCACGGCAACGGTATCGCCATCCATGATCTCGCGCTTACCGCGGCCCATGACCTTGTAGTCGCCGTTTTCGGTTACAACGTAGGCGCTATGCTCATGGAGCTGCACGCGCCCGGTCAGGCTCGGACGGCGTTCGCTGCGCACCGGCCCGCGCTGATTGCGAGCTCCACGCTTATGCTTGTTATTGCGCCCCATGGCGCCTCCTAACTATCGATTGCGAACTCCAAAGAGTCTACCCAAATGATCCGTTTCCTTCGTCCCCTAGGGATCAAAAAACGGGCCGCCCCATAAGAGACGACCCGTTGGAAGGGATGAATTCCAGGCATGTCTACACGCGCAGGTAGCGGCGCATGGCGATGGCAGAACCAAAGAGACCGATAATCACGCCGACCAGAATCAGCGCAGCATAGGTCACCAGGTAGTACTGCATCGGCAGGGCAAACGACATCCAGCCGATGCTCTCCTGCAGACGCGGAATCATCAGATTGCGCAGCAGCTCCAGAACGCCGATGGAAAGCAGCGAGCCCAAAATGGCCTGCAGCACGCCCTCGGTGATAAACGGGCCACGAATGAAGCCGTTGCTGGCGCCGACCAGACGCATAATCGCAATCTCACGACGACGCGCCGTGATGGACAGGCGAATCGTGTTGTTGATGAAGATGAATGCGATAAAGGTCAGAAGGCCAACGAGCACCACGGCGGCGATGCGGATGTAGTTGGTCACCTGGAACAGGCGGCTCACTTCCTCCTGGCCGTACAGCACGCTCGCGTTGACGTCGCCGTCATCCGCGATCTTCTGGAAATCGGCATCCTTCTTGAGCTTCTCTGCCGTGCTCTCGACCTTGGACGGATCGTCCATCTCAATTGCAAACGAAGCCGGCAGCGGGTTCTGGCCATCGAGCGCGCTCATGGTGGCGTCGGCGTTGCCCGACATCTTGCTCGTATACTCGGCCAGCGCGTCGTCCTTGTCCTTATAGGTCACGGACTTGACGTTGCTCCACGTCTTGAGCTCGGCCTCAAAGGCCTGGACGTCTGCCTGATCGGCGTCATCGCTAATAAAGGCATTAATGACAACCTGATCCTCGACGGTGCCGATCACGGAGTTCAGCATCGCGGAGCCCATGATGAACAGGCCGATGATAAACAGCGAAAGGAAGATCGTGATGACGGCGCCGAGCGAGGTAGTCCAGTTACGGAAGAAGTGGCTGATTGCCTCTTTGAAGGAGTAGCCCACGTTAGTTGGTGCCATAGTTGCCGTAACCTCCCCTCTCCTGGTCGCGGATAACGTGGCCGCCCTCGAGGGCGATCACGCGACGGTGCATGCTATCGACCATCTCGCGGTCGTGCGTGGCGACGATCACGGTGGTGCCAGTGCGGTTAATACGCTCGAGCAGCTTCATGATGCCCAGCGAGATCGCCGGGTCGAGGTTGCCCGTCGGCTCGTCGCAGATCAGCAGCGGCGGACGGTTGACCATAGCGCGGGCGACAGCAACGCGCTGCTGCTCGCCACCGGAAAGCTGGTCGGGTAGCGAGTCCATCTGATCAGCCAGACCGACCAGACGCAGCACCTCGGGCACCTGGCTGCGAATGACGCCCTTGGGCTTGCCGATGCACTGCAGGGCAAACGCCACGTTTTCGTAGGCGGTTTTTTGCGGCAGAAGCTTAAAGTCCTGGAACACGGCGCCAATCTGGCGGCGCAGGAACGGAACCTTGCGGTTCTTGATCTTCATGAGGTCCTGACCGGCAACCAGGATGCGACCGCTCGTCGGCTTGACGTCGCGGTTGAGCGTCGACAACAGCGTGGTCTTACCCGAGCCGGAGTGACCGACCAGGAAGACGAACTCACCCGGATAGATCTCGATGTTGATGTCGTCGAGTGCAGGCTTGTTGGGCTGTGCCGGATAGATCTTGGTGACATGCTCCATAAGGATGACGGGCTCGACACCGGCCTGCTTGGCCATCTTCTTGCGGCTGGCCTGCGGATCGATGGGCGCAAACACCGACGTAAAATCGGGATTGTTGAGCGCGTTATCGAGGCTTGCGACCTCAGCTGCCTGATCGCTCTCGACCACCGGGGCAGCAGGCTGCGTGGGATCGGGAATAGCGGCAAAGAGACCGGACTGCGCAGGCTGAGGAGCCGGCGTCGCAGGGGCCATGGGGTCGGGAATGCCGGCCATGGTAGGCTGCGACGTGGCGGCGCCAGCCTGAGGCTGCTCCACGCGAGCGGTCACGGCCTGAACGGGCTCAAAACCCGCCGCGCCGGAAAGCGCGACATCGCTGGTTGGATTGTAGGCAAAGGGATCGGATGCCGGCTGTGCCTGATCTGCCGGCTGAGCGGGGGCCTGAGCAACAGGCTGGCCCTCTGAATCCGGAGTGGCGAAACGACTGCCCTGGACGCCTGCCTGCGTCTTGGGGGCATCATCGCCCGCACCGGAGGTACGGAAGTGGTTACCCACTGGTGCTCCTTATCGTCGTGCGTTTAAACTACATGAGCGCTTAGTATTTTAGCAGCATTAGCTTTGCTGCACATAAGAAGCATGGCCGTGTTTGGGTCCCTCCGGCCGGACACAGGGTTACTCTCCAAATCGTCCTCGGACATGTCGGAGCCTCCGCTGCGCACTACGTGCGGCGGGGACTCCTCCGTCCTGCGGAAAGATTTGGAGAGTAGCCCTGTGTCCGGCCTGCGGTAACTAAGGGGTCGCCGCGTTTTACTTGGGGTGCTGCATATACAAAGTTGGAAGGGTCTGAATTGCGCTTTGTCGATATATGCCCTTTTCCCTGATGGGACCGTGCTTGAGGGGCGTCTTCATAAGTTGCGGTGAAATAGGGACTGTTTTACCAGTTAAAAGGTCTAATCAGTCCCTATTTCACCGCAACTTAAATTAAGGCTAATTGTTGCGCAACTCGAATTTGAATAATCGCTTTACATTGGCCTCGATTGGAACGTCTATGGTTGTGGGGGCTGGTATGAATTGTCCTTATTGTGGTACTGAGTTGCGCAATGGCGTGAGGTATTGCACAACATGTGGGGTTACCATCCATGGCATGTCGACTAATTCTGCAATTCGGGTAAAGCCTCGGAATCACATTGCGGTTGTTCTTACCTGCATGTTGGCAATTGCCATTGTCGGCGGCAGTTGTTTGGGTCTTCATCTGCGGCAAGCATTGTCTTGTTTTATATCGGCTCATTCGGAGCATGCTATTGTGCTCAACATCTCTGCCGCAGGTTGGGATACCGATAGCGGGGCCTCACGTGTCCCGATACACATTACGGGCAAGACTGTCGACGGGATAACGGTCGACAAGGTTGAGTTCGTCGCCTCCGACGGTTCCGGTATCAGCCTCATTCAAGGTGTGTACACGCTCGAGGCGGCAGGTTCCCCCATCGCCACTGATGGCAAGATTTATCAAATTCCCTGTACGAGCGCGACGCTCGTCCTCGACGATGTCTTTACCGCAGGCGAAACGATCAATCTCGCCGAGCTCGCTGAGCAGGATTCGATACTCACCTTCTGCCCCATCGATGCCAGCGATATGACCAACGACGAAATCTATGATGCCGCCCTACTCGCCATGACATATAAAGGCGACGACGCCCCCGACGTTGCCGCACTGTGCCAGGCAGCAATCAATCGTCGTGCCGCCGCCAGCAAAAGCGAGAACGCCTTCGAAAGTTGCGGTGAAATACGGATTAATTGAGCCTTTAAGCTGGCAAACAGTCCTTATTTCACCGCAACTGAAACAGGGGCGCTCTCCAAGAGAGCGCCCCTGCCGGGTTTCCATAGTACTGGCGAAACAGTTTTGTAGTTCTGGCGAAGCAGTCCTTGAGATCCGCCTTGCCTTATGCCAAGAACTCCTTGGTGGTCGCCACGATGTTGGCGGCGTCCAGGCCATACTTGTGCAAGAGCTCGGCACCCGGGCCAGACTCACCGAAGGTGTCGTTGACGCCGATCTTCTTGAGCGGCGTCGGGCACTGCTCGCACAGGACGTCGGCAACGGCGCTGCCCAGGCCACCGATCACGGAGTGCTCCTCGACGGTCACGACGTGGCCGGTCTTGGTGGCGCTCTTGACGATCAGGTCGGCATCGATGGGCTTGATGGTGTGCATGTTGATGACCTCGGCGTCGATGCCCTCGGCAGCGAGCTGCTCGGCGGCCTCGAGAGCCTCGCCGACCATCAGGCCGCAGGCGATGATGGTCACATCGGCGCCCTCGCGCATGACAATACCCTTACCCAACTCGAACTTGTAGGTCTCGGGATCGTTGATAACCGGCGAGGCCAGACGGGCGAAGCGCATGTACACGGGGCCGTCGCACTCGTAGGCGGCGCGCGTCACGGCGCGGGCCTCCACGTCGTCGGCGGGAACAATCACGGTCATGCCGGGGATAACGCGCATGAGAGCGATATCCTCGCAGCACTGGTGCGTGGCGCCGTCCTCGCCCACCGAGATACCGGCGTGCGTGGCACCGATCTTAACGTTAAGGTGCGGGTAGCCGATGGAATTGCGGACCTGCTCAAAGGCGCGGCCGGCGGCGAACATGGCAAAGGTGCTCGCAAAGGCAACGCGACCGGTGGTTGCGATACCGGCGGCAACACCCATCAGGTTGCTCTCGGCAATACCCACATCGAAGAAGCGGTCGGGGCAGGCTGCCTTGAACTTGCCGGTCTGCGTGGCGGCGGCCAGGTCGGCGTCGAGGACCACAAAGTCATCGTGCTCGTTGGCGAGCTCGACGAGGGCCTCGCCGTAGCTTACGCGCGTGGCGATTTTCTTGACGTCTGCCATCCTAGAGCTCCTCTCCGGCGGCCGTGAGCTCTGCCATGGCCTGCTCAAACTGTTCATCGTTGGGGGCCTTGCCGTGCCAACCCACCTGGTTCTCCATAAAGGAAACGCCCTTGCCCTTCATGGTCTCGGCAATAATGGCGGTCGGCTGACCCTTGGTGGCGCGGGCCTCGGCAAAGGCGGCGCGGATCTGATCGAAGTCGTTGCCGTCGGCGAGCTCCACCACATGGAACTTAAAGGCGCGGAACTTGTCGGCGAGCGGCATGGGGTCGTTGACCTCCTCGACGGGACCGTCGATCTGCAGGCCGTTGTGGTCGACGATCACGCAGAGGTTGTCGAGCTGCTGGTTGCCGGCAAACATGGCGGCCTCCCAGACCTGACCCTCCTCACTCTCGCCATCGCCCAGCAGGGCGTACGTGCGGTAAGTATCGCCCCAGTGCTTGGCGGCAACAGCCATGCCCACGGCGGCGGAGATGCCCTGGCCGAGCGAACCGGTGGACATATCGACGCCCGGGGTGTCGTTCATGTTGGGGTGACCCTGCAGGTGGCTGCCGATATGGCGCAGCGTCTCGAGATCCTCCTTGGGGAAGAACCCGCGCTCGGCGAGCACGGCGTACAGACCCGGAGCACAGTGGCCCTTGGAGAGCACAAAGCGATCGCGGTCGGCCTTGCGGGGATCGGCCGGGTCGACGTTCATTTCCTCAAAGTACAGATAGGTCATGATGTCGGCAGCGCCGAGCGAACCGCCCGGATGGCCGGACTTGGCAGCGTGCACTCCGGTGACGATGCCCTTCCTTACCTCGTTGGCAACCTTTTTGAGCTCTTCGTCGCTCATTGTGCCTTCCTTTCATCCTCATTAGACAAAATGCGCACGGCACGGAAAGGTAGTCCCAACACAGCCGCAATGCACGTACGTCATTCATTATGCTGGAAACTGATGGCTTTACCAGAGTTTTTATCATTATTTGAACAATTTAGCAGGCAGAACCGCTGATGAAACGGTTTATCAATGTGAACGTCTTTTGGATGGAACGCGGTCGACCCTACGCGCTAATGTCCTTGAATCCCTCGCCGAAGGCTTCCGTAACGTCAGCGACCGTTACGATGGCATGAGGATCGCGCTCGCGCACGATCGTCTTGAGGGTATTGAGCTCTCGACGGCTCACGATGACCATAACCACTGGCTTCTCGGCACCCGAATACATGCCAGTCGCCTTAAACTTGGTACAACCACGACCCAGGCCATACATGATATCGGCAGCGATATCAGGGAACTTGTCCGAGATGATGAGTATCATACGGCGTTTGTTGCCACCATCGACCACGGCATCGATCACGTAGCCGCTAATGACCATCGAAAGGCCTGCATACAGTGCGTTTTCGATTGAAAAGACCGGAGCCGATAGCGCGCATACGGCAACATCGATCGCCATGACGGTCGAGCCCACCGGCAGCGAGGTGTTACGCGAGATGATTTGGCCAATCGTGTCCGAGCCGCCGGTGTTGGCGCCGGCGCGCAACACCATGCCGTAACCGATGCCCGTAATAATGCCGCCCCACATGGCAGGGAGCATCAGGTCCGCATCCGCCAGAGGTGCTACAAACGGGGCGAACAGATCGGTAAAGAAGCCCAGCAGCACAAAGCCCGTCGCGGTCTGCACCACGTAGAACATGCCGCCCTCGCGCATAACGACCAACAACAGCAAGGCGTTCATCACGATCGTCTGAATACCAACGGGAAGCGATAGGCCGCGCGCCGCGCCGACCGCCTGGATAATGGTGGCAAGGCCCGTAACGCCACCGGCGGCAAGACCGTTGGGAATCAAAAACAAGTCGGTCGCGATGGCGGCCAAGGCACACCCCAACATGATCTGGGGCAGGTCGTGAAAGAAGTTCATCGAAAGAATGCGCTTGATGTCCAGACGATATGCCATGCTGCCTCCCTCAAAAAAGCGCACCCCATCGGATGCGCTTTGAACTTCTTCTTGTATTCGATTCTACCGATTCGCCGGACAAAAACCACCCCTGCGCAGGGTTTATTCTGGATACAAACCCGTCCAACCGTTGGGCTTGGCATCGGCTTGAAGCCGCCCGATGTTTTAGACCTCCGAGCCTTCTGCATCGGCGTTGCCGGTAGCCCAGCGATGGTAGCCAATAACAAACGGGTCCAGGTCGCCATCGTCAAGAACTGCCTCGACGTTGCTGGTCTCAACGCCCGTGCGTAGGTCCTTAACCATCTGATACGGGTAGAGCACGTAGCTGCGAATCTGGTTGCCAAAACCAATCGTGGTCTTGGGCCCGCGGATCTCATCGAGCGCCTCGGCGCGCTTCTCGAGCTCAATCTCGTACAGGCGAGCCTTGAGGATCTGCATGCACGCGGCCTTGTTTTGAATCTGGCTGCGCTCGTTTTGGCAGGTGACCACAATGCCGCTGGGGAAATGCGTCACGCGCACGGCGGAGTCGGTGGTGTTAACGCCCTGACCGCCCGGGCCACTCGCGTGGTACACGTCCACGCGGATGTCATCGGGACTGATTTCGATGTCGATATCATCGGGTAGCACGGGGATGACCTCGACGCCGGCAAACGTGGTCTGGCGGCGCTTCTTGTCGTCGGTGGGGCTAATGCGAACCAAGCGGTGGACGCCGGCCTCGGCGCGCAGCATGCCAAATGCGTCCTTGCCCTCGACGGTAAAGGTCGCGCGGTCGATGCCGATAACCTCGGCCGCGGGACAGTCGTTGATGGTGACCTTCCAGCCGCGACGCTGGCAGTACTTCATGTACATCTTAAAGAGCATGAAGGTCCAGTCCTGGGCCTCCAGACCACCCTGTCCGGGCTTGATGGTCACAATGGCATCGCCGTGATCGAACTCACCGGTAAACCAGCTCGAAAGCTCAAGCTCATCGATGGCACGGGCCAGGCGCTCAGCCGTGGCTGTAGCCTCCTCGCGAAGGGCGACGGCGTCGGGGTCATCCCCCATCTCCTCGGCAAGCTCCAGCGCGGCGCGGGCATCGGAAAGCTCGCCGCGCGCGGTGTCCACGGCAGCGATATCTTCCTTGGTACGCGCGATCTCCTCCATGGTGGCACGGGCGGCGTCGGCGTCATCCCAAAAGCCAGGGGCAACACTTTTGGCCTCGAGCTCGGTCACGCGCGTGCGCTTTTCGTCCAAATGGAGATACGACTCGACCTCGCCGAGCCGGTCCGCGAACGCGTCCAGCTCGGCGGGCGTTACCTCTAAAGCCTCAGCCATTAACGATTCCTGCCGTGGCAGTACTTAAACTTCTTGCCGCTACCGCAGGGGCACGGGTCGTTGCGGCCCACGTTGACGTACGGATCGTCGCTCTCGGACTTGCGATAGGTGGTCACCTTGCCACCGTTGTTGACGGCAGCCGGACCACCCTGGACAGCCGTGCGGGCCTGCACCTGCGCCTGCTTGCGCAGCACCGAGTCGCCGTTGTCACCATCGACCTCGGCAGGACCGGAGAAGCGCGCGCCCTCGAGTGCGGGGTCCTCCTTGTGCTCCACGGCACGCGGGGCAGCCTTGATCTCGATACGCAGAACCGTGCGCAGGTAATCCTCGTACATGGTATCGACGAGTATCTGGAACGCGCCGTAGGCCTCGGTCTTGTACTCAACCAGCGGGTCGCGCTGGCCAAAGCCGCGCAGGCCGATGCCGGTCTTGAGGTAGTCCATCTCCTGCAGGTAGTTCATCCAGCGGGTATCGATGACGCGCAGCATGACCTGGGTGTTGAGCTCGCGCATCAGGTCCTCACCCAAGCGCTCGGCCTTCATGTTGTAGCACTTCTCTACGTAAGCCAGGACATCGGCGGCCAGGGCCTCATAATCCTCGTCGGGGAACTTCGGCGTATCGATGTGGCCGGTGAGCTCCACAACCCACTTGCGCAGGCCCTCCAGGTCACGCTCGCCCTCGTGGCTGTCCTTGGTGCAGAACTCCTGCACGCAGCGGTACACGGTATCGTGCATGACCTCGGTGATGTGGTCGGTCAGGTCCTTGCCGTCCAGAATCTTGTTGCGCTCGGCGTAGATGACCTGGCGCTGCTTGTTCATGACGTCGTCGTACTCAAGGACGCTCTTACGCATGGAGAAGTTGATGCTCTCGACCTTGTGCTGGGCGCTCTCGACGGCCTTGGAGATGATCTTGTGCTGAATGGGCATGTCGTCGCCCATGTCGGCCGTGACCATCATCTTGGAGACGCGGTCCATCTTGTCGCCGCCGAACAGGCGCATGAGGTCGTCCTCGAGCGACAGGTAGAACTGGGTCTCGCCCGGATCGCCCTGACGACCGGAGCGGCCGCGCAGCTGGTTGTCGATACGACGGGACTCGTGGCGCTCGGTTCCGATAACGGTCAGGCCGCCGGCGGCAAGCACGCGCTCGCGCTCGGCCTTGCAGGTCTCCTTGGCCTCGGCGTTAAACTGCTCGAGCTGCTCGGGCGTCACGTCCTCCATGGTCAGGCCCTCGTACTCAAGGCGCTCGCGCACCAGCTCGTCGGGGTTGCCGCCCAGCAGGATGTCGGTACCACGACCGGCCATGTTGGTGGCGATGGTCACGGCGCCGTAGCGTCCGGCCTGGGCAACGATGTGGGCCTCGCGTTCATGGTGCTTGGCGTTGAGGACCTCGTGTGCGATGCCGCGCTTGGTAAGGGCGGCGGACAGCTTCTCGGAGCTCTCGATGGAGACGGTGCCCACCAGGACCGGTTGGCCCTTGGCGTGACGACGCTCAACGTCGTCGGCAACGGCGTTGTATTTAGCCTGAATGGTGCGGTACACCAGGTCCTCGTGGTCCACGCGCTGCACGGGCTTGTTGGGGGGGATGACCTCGACGGGCAGCTTGTAGATCTCGCGGAACTCAGCATCCTCGGTAAGTGCCGTGCCGGTCATGCCGGAGAGCTTGTCATACAGACGGAAGTAGTTCTGCAGGGTGATGGTGGCCAGGGTCTGGTTCTCCTCGCGTACGAGCACGCCCTCTTTGGCCTCGATGGCCTGGTGCAAGCCCTCGGAATAGCGGCGGCCTTCCATGATGCGACCGGTGAACTCGTCGACGATCTTGACCTCGCCGTTAGTGACCACGTACTGCTTGTCGCGATGGAACATGTACTGAGCCTTCAGCGCCTGCTGCAGGTGGTTGACCAGCTGGCCCGAAAGGTCGGCATAGATGTCCTCGATGCCCAGGCGGCGCTCGATCTTCTTAAGGCCGCGCTCAGTGGCGGCGATGGTGTGCTTGGCCTCATCCATGACGTAGTCGCCCGTGGGCTCGACATCCTCGGTGGCGGTGAGCATGTCGTGCGACACGTCCTCACCGCGCTCCAGGCCGCGCACGGCACGCGCGAAGTCCTTGTAAGTGCTAGCGGACTTGGTGCCAGCGCCCGAGATAATGAGCGGCGTTCTGGCCTCGTCAATCAAGATGGAGTCGACCTCGTCGACGATGGCGTAATGATGGCCGCGCTGCACGCGCTGCTCGGGGCGGGTGACCATGTTGTCGCGCAGGTAGTCGAAACCGAACTCGGAGTTGGTGCCGTAGGTGACGTCTGCCTGGTAGGCCGGACGCTTGAGTTCGAGCGGCATGTTGTTCTGGAGCAGACCGACGGTCATTCCCAGGTACTTGTAGATGCGGCCCATCCACTCAGAGTCGCGCTTTGCCAGATAATCGTTGACGGTAACGACATGCACGCCCTTGCCGGCGATAGCGTTGAGGTAGCCGGCCAAGGTGGAGACAAGGGTCTTGCCTTCGCCGGTCTTCATCTCGGCGATATGCCCCTCGTGCAGCGCCATGGCGCCGATGAGCTGTACGTCAAAGTGACGCATGCCCGTGATGCGCTTGGAAGCCTCACGCACGGTGGCAAAGGCCTCGGGGAGCATGTCGTCGAGCGACTCGCCGTTGGCGTAACGCTCGCGGAACTTATCGGTCTGGGCGCGGAGCTCTTCCTCGGTCATCTTCTCAAACTGGGGCTCAAGACCGTTGATCTGGTCGACGATCTTGTAGTAGCGCTTAAGGTCCTTATCGGATCCAAAGGACAGCAGCTTTGACATGAATCCCATGTGGTTTTCCTTTTTGGCCATCGCCCACGCCATGCAGCCTTGGGCGAGTTAAACACAGATAAATGTACTTTAGCCAAACAAGGCACGGCCTATACGGTCGACCTCGACCGCCACGTAATAACTACGACCAACCTGCCAAAAAGGGACTGGTTTATTTTGGCAGGTTTTATCTGGGCAAACGCTGTCTCTCTGCCATTTGGTGCAAGCCAATCTGCCCCCTTCGCACCAATCTGGTGCAATGGGGACAGGTTGGCTTGCACCAATAAAAAGAAAAGGGCCGCGCACCCAAACGGATGCACGGCCCTTATGCCATGAATGCGAGCGATTCCGCGGCGAGCTATTTACTCAGCAGCCTCGGTGGTCTCGGCCTCAGCAGCGGCCTCCTCGACGGGAGCCTCTGCGGGAGCCTCGGCGGCCTGCTTGGCAGCCTCCTCGGCGAACTTAGCGGCACGCTTAGCCTTCTCGGCAGCCTTAGCCTCAGCGGCGGCCTTGCGAGCGGCCTCGGCCTCAGCAGCCTTGGCGGCCTTGGCAGCCTTGGCCTCCTCAGCCTTCTTGAGCTGGGCGGCAGCGGCGCCACCGAACTTGTCGGCGAAGCGCTGGACGCGTCCACCGGTGTCGACGAACTTCTGCTGGCCGGTGTAGAACGGGTGGCACTCGTTGCAAAGCTCGACCTTCATCTCGGACACGGTAGCGTGCGTCTTGAAGGTGTTGCCGCAGGAGCACGTCACCGTGCACTCGACATACTGGGGATGGATACCCTGCTTCATGGTAGGACTCCTTATTAGTCAGGCGCTGGTTACCGATCAGCGCATAAGGCGTCTTGGTTTCCGACCAAGACAACAAACTTGGCTATGGTACCACGGCGCCGAGCGTCCCACAAAAGGTTCACGGTCTTTTCGGAACGACACGAATCTGACCCATCGAAACACATCTCCACCGTTCCTTCAACTGGGAAAATGCCGTCCCCGGGGCCTGAGAAGGGCCCCGGGGACGTTCGACTGACTGCGGGAACGGCCTTTCCGCTCAATGTGTTCGGCTGAGATCGGAAATCAACCAAACTGAACCAGGTTCAGTTGACATGGTTAAAAACGAGGGGCGACGCTTTTGCGTCACCCCTCGTCCCGGCCGGGTTGCTTTAGTTGTACACACGGTAGTTACACTTGAACTGGGTTATGTGTCCATAGCTGGAGCGGTACCAACCCGATGTATAGCTGATTACTTCTGGGCCTAGATATTCGTATCTCTTGTTGTAGCGAAGCTGACGGTAGGTCGTGTCGTACTCTGCTACGTAAAACGTGTCTCCAGAGAAGGCTTTGTACCGGTCTTTAACCGTCGAAGCCATGTACGCGGGTTCGACATCGACTTTCTCTCCGTTGAGCGCATAGACGGGTGCCGCGATTCCGCATAAAGCCGTTGCCACGAGGATGGCGTAGACAGCCATGCGCGACGCATTGGACTTCAGCTGTTCAAATAGTTTCATGTCATTCACCTCCCTCGTATGTATCGAGGTATTCCTGCTTGAGCGTCTGCGAGGACGACTCGGTCTTTTCCACGAGCGTGCCGGCCTCGATGAAGTAGAACGAGTCGGTGAGGTCTGCCAGGTCGTCGAGCAGATGGCTTGAGATGAGCACGCTGCGTCCCCGCTCCACCTCGCTGCGCATCGCGTCGCAGGAGGTTTTCCGCTTTCCCGGATCGAGGCCGTTCAGCGGTTCATCGAGGATGAGGTACGGGCAACCGGTCGCTATCGCCATGGCAAGCTTTACCTGCTGCTTCATTCCTGTCGAGAGTTTACGGGTCGGCTTGTCGAGATATGGGGAGATTCCGAGGGAGTTGCAGAGCGAGTCGATGTCGGCGGCCGATTTCCACGCCTCCCTAACGAAAGAGAGGTGCTCGAGGGCCGATAGCGTGGGGTAGAGATCCGCGCCGCCCGAAGAGCTCAGGTAGACGAGTTCTGCGAATTCGGCTGATCGGCGTTGGCAGATTCCGTCTGCCGCCAGGCTTCCCGAGCGGATGCGGGTGGGAAATTGGCCCGACAGCGCTTCAAGAAGGGTGGTTTTCCCCGAGCCGTTGGGAGCAATGAGGCCCGCCGCCGTTCCCGGGCTCAGGAAAAGCGATCCGATCGAAAGTATCGTCGTGCTCCCGTATCCCACGCTCGCGTCCAGAAGCTCGAGCCCATGGTGCTTTTTCGCGGGTCCAGGCTGTTTGGGCGAACGTGTCGCAACGGCGCCGACCGCGAAAAGGACCGCGACGTATACCAGGGCCACGGCAAGCATCGATGCGCCGCCCGAACCGGAGCCAATGAATTCTGTCGGGAAGCATCCTACGTAACCCGTTGCCTCGATAGGCGAGAACACGGCCAGCGGCAGGAGCTCGAGCGCGGCGTTATGCCCCAGTGCCGAATCGGACAGTAACGGGAATGCCGGGGCCGCGACAAGCAGCGCGGAGGTAAGGGGGCCCGCGAGGACGCGCCTCGTTGCGGTCGATAGGACGGCGGAGCAAACGGATATCAAGGTTCCGCCCGCGAGCAGCGCGAGAAGTATGGTCGTGAAGACGTTTCCCGCGGTCGTGGTAGTGAGCGCGCCGTTATGGAAGAAGGCGATCGGGTACCCGATCTGCCCGAAGCCGTTTAGGGCCAAGGCGTAAATACTCCCGGGCGCAAGGCCGGCGAGGAGCATCGCGGTCCCCGCGCCAATTATCGAAAACACGGTTTGGATAAGGCGCCGGAATTTGGGCACGGGCGCCTTTGCCGCCAGGGTCCCGGGCCTTGTGGCGCCGAGCACGAGTATCGACGAGAGAAGGAAGGGGATGAAGGGAAGGAAGGACGGCGCCTGGGCAATGGCGTAGGGCAGGAAGGAGAGGAACGGCAGGTCGTTTGCGGAGGCCGGGATATCCGCGATGCCGGAGCTGCTCAGAGCGCGGCAATATGCGAGCGCCGCGTCATTGGTCTCCTGGTCCCCCACGATGGACCCGGATTGGAAGCCCTCGTCCATGAGCGCGTAGTAGCTCTCGGCAGAGTCGAGAAAGGCGGCGTCGGTTTGAGCGGCGAGGGCGGCGTTCGCGTATCTTGCAAGCTCAGCGTCATCTTGCTGCTCTGGCGATAGGTCTGTGCCGCTGGCCTGGGGCGCGCGCGTATTGAATGCGTCGACAAAGCCCTGCATGCCCTGCTTCATAAAGAAGGGGCCGTAGATGGGTGAATTGAACGCAATGGGGA
>DBGFTB010000003.1:0-102772 GCA_048532905.1 Collinsella aerofaciens | reverse complement strand
GGTAGTATCGAGCATGGGAGCCCCTTCCATGAATGCGGCGTGGCCGCCGCGGCTGAATTAGACACTCACCATTGTCGGCCTAATCCGCGGTCTTTCATGCAGCAGGGGCTCTCAATGTTTTATGTCCTGCTCATATCGTCTGTGCCGGCAGAAAGGGACTGTCCCCGATGACTGCCGGGCGGGACCGTTTAGCGGTGCAGCTGCCGGCTGGGCAGGCTGAGCTGGTATCCTTATGCGGTAATGTCTCGATTCGTTAGGATTGCATGTGAGAGCTGCCGCTGTCCTTCGTTCAGTTATATATCGCACCCTGGCCGTCGCGCTTGCCGCGCTCGCCGTACTGAGCACCATCATGCCCGCCCCCGCCTATGCCGCCAATACCGATCAGCAAGTCAAGACGGTCCGCGTCGGCTGGCTCGTCAGCAACGAGGGCTTCCAGGACGGCACCCCCGGCGAGCGTCTCTCGGGATGGGGTTACGAGTACCTCCAGACCCTGTCGTACTACACGTCCGGCTGGCGGTACGAATACGTCTCCGGCACCTTCACCGAGCTTATGGACATGCTCGAGGCAGGCGAGATCGACCTCATGCCCAACATCTCCTACTCCGAGGAACGTGCCCAAAAGCTGCTCTTTTCCTCGAACCCCGAGGGCACCGAGCGCTACTACATCTACGCCAGGCCCGACCGTGACGACCTTGCAAAGGGTGACCCTCAAGCACTCCAGGGTCTCACTATCGGTTGCAACCCCGACGTCATGCAAACCTTCGTTGGCCAGCAATGGCTCGCCAGCGAAGGAATCGCCTGCACATACAAGGAGTATGACGGAGGATCCGATCTCTTTGACGCGCTCGCAAACGACGAAGTCGATGCCGTCATCATGAACGACACAATCTCGTCGCCCAATGCCTCCCCCATGTTCTACATTGGTTCGAACGACTACTACTTTGCCGTTCCCAAAAGCCGCCCCGACCTGATGGACGACATCAATGCTGCCATGACGGCAATCGCCCGCGTCAACCCACGCTATAACGACGAAGTCAAATCTCGCTACTCGACCCAAAACAGCGGCTCATCATCGCTCAACGGCCCCGAACGTTCCTGGCTCAAAGCAAATGACAACACCATCACGCTCGGCTACATTACGGGCAAACTCCCCTACTGCAACGAGAACGAAGACGGCGAAATGGAAGGCTCGCTCGCATCGCTTGCGACGACGCTACACGATAAATTTGGCATTACGGTCAAAACCGTCGCCTTTGATAGCTACAAGATGATGTCAAAGGCCCTGTCAAAGGGAAGCATAGACGTTGCGCTGCCGGTATACCGAGATTACTGGTTTGCCAAGCAAACAGGCGTTGTGCAGTCGATATCGTTGGGGACCATATCCCTCACCGCCATCCACACCGGCAGCAACCTGAACAAAGACCTTCAGAACATCGCCTGTACCAAATCATCGTTTGTCAACAAAAATGCACTTGAAAGTCTGTTCCCCACAGCGACCGTAACCGAATACCAATCCGACGATGAAGCGTTTGACGCCCTCAGGAAGGGAACGGCGCACTGCATCGTCGCTCCCAGTTCACGCGTAAAAACCATCGGTGACCGTTACGATCTCGAGGACTGCGAGACGACCGAGCTCCCTGACACCTGTGAGATCTCGTGCTGGATTTCGCGCGGAAAACCCGAGCTGTTGGGAATCATCAACAAGGGCATCATCAATGCCGGAGAATCGCTCTCCGCAAGCAATTTCTCCTCCACGTCGTACACGGCCCAGGAATCCAACACGCTTCAATTCCTTTATCGCAACCGCACCGCCATTGCAGCTACCCTCATCGGTATGTTGTCGGTCGGCATCGTCCTGCTCATCTGGGCGCTCGTGCGCGCTCGAACCGAGCGCAAAAAAGCCGATGCTGCCAACGCCGCTAAGACGGCATTCCTCACGCGCATGAGCCACGACATCCGTACGCCGCTCAACGGTATCCTGGGCCTTATCGAGATCGAGGAATTGAAGGAAGGCGATATGCAAGTCGCCCGCGAGAGCCGTGCCAAGGCGCGCGTTGCCGCCAATCACCTGCTCTCGCTGATCAACGACATCCTCGAGATGGGCAAAATCGAAGACCGCAAGCTAACACTGGAGCATGTGCCTTTTAACCTCAAAGAGCTCTGTGACGATACGCTGGTTCTGTGCAAGCTCCGCGCGTCCAGTAACGCCATCACCATGCAGGACAATAGTCTGCCGTACGCCACGGGGCCATACATGATCGGCAGTCCCACCCACATCCGACAGATCATGATCAACCTGTTAGACAACAGCATTAAGTACAACAAGCACGGCGGCTCCGTCACCTTTAGTTCAAAGACCAAGCCACTCGATAACGGGCGCGCGCTCTTTTGCTTTAGCGTTTCGGATACCGGCATTGGCATGACTCCCAAGTTTTTAAAGCATATCTATGAGCCGTTTGCCCAAGAAGGTGACGATGCGCGCAGCAAGTTCCAAGGAACCGGCATGGGCATGCCAATCGTCAAGTCGCTTATTGAACTGATGGGCGGCACTATCGAAGTCACCAGTGAGCTCCATGTGGGCACCTCGTTCTACGTGGAGATTCCGCTCGATATCGACGAGAATCCCCAGGCGCGGGCGAATACGGTTGAGAGTGCGCCCGACTGCTTGCTCGCCGACATGAACGTGCTGCTCGCCGAAGACAACGAATTGAATGCCGAGATTGCCCAGGCGCTGCTAGAATCCGAGGGCATCGTGGTCACCCGCGCCGCCAACGGCAACGAAGTCGTCGATCTGTACCTGTCGCATCCCGCCGGCAGCTTCGATGCCATTTTGATGGACATCATGATGCCGGACATGGACGGCTACGAGGCAACCCGCGCGATTCGTCTGAGCGAGAAGGTCGATGCAGCCGATATCCCCATCATCGCGCTCACCGCCAATGCCTTTGCCGAGGACGCCAAGGCGGCACACGACGCCGGCATGAACGCTCATCTGTCCAAACCGCTCGACTTTAACAAGCTCAAAAACATACTCGCCCGCATCAAGAAAAACGGATCCGTTTCGCTATAGTTTGTGCTCAACCACCACGCACGACCAGAAAGGAAGCCAACGATGTTTAGGCCCTTACGTCGAAAGAAACGCGCCATCACCGACGAGGAAGCGCGCAAACTGCTCGCCACCTGCAAGCGCGGCGTCTTTGCCGTCAACGGCGACGATGGCTACCCGTACGCCATTCCCGTCAACTACTTCTTTGACGCCGAGCACGACAAGATTTATTTCCATGGCGCCAAGGCTGGCCACAAGGTCGACGCACTCAAGCGCGATGACAAGGTCTGCTTTACCGTTTACGGAAACGAGTGGTACCAGGACGGCGACTGGGCTCCCTACGTTATGAGCACCGTCGTCTTTGGCCGTTGTCGCCTGGCGAATGACACCCCCGCGTTTATCGAGGACAAAGTCCGCCAGCTCGCCCTTAAGTACTACCCTTCTGCCGAGGAAGTCGAAGAGGAAATCGCCAAAGACATTAAGGGCGTCCAGCTCTACGAGATTACGATTGAGCATCTTTGCGGCAAGCAAATTCAGGAAAAGTAAGCCTCTCAGCAGGTCTGCGCCCAATGGTTACAGATGCCTTACCACACGGGGCCTTCTAGCCAACTTGGCAGAAGGCCCCACATGCAGCGCACGCTTACCGTGCATTAAAAACGTAGCGGTCCAGGCGGTCGCACGCTTCCCTTACGCGCGAAAGCGGCAGTGCCAGATTCACGCGAATGTGGCAGGGCCCGTGGAACGGGCGGCCGTCCTGATATCCCACGCCCACGCGCGACCCCTCGTCGAGCAGCCACTGAATATCGCGGCCATGCTCGCGGCACCACTCGGTGCAGTCCAGAAACACCATGTACGTGCCCTGCGGACGCGAATAGGACACGCCCTCAAAATGCTCGTCCACGTAATTGCAGAAGTACTCGATATTGCCGGCAAGCACCTGGTTGAGCTCGTCCACCCACTCGTAGCCCTGCGGCTGGTAGGCACCGATAAGCGCATGCATAGAGAGGACGTTCATCTCGTTGTAGTGGGTCTTGTCGGACACGGCGCACACGCGGTCGCGCAGCGTCTCGTTATAGATGATGTGGTAGCTGCCGACCAGGCCCGCCAGGTTGAACGTCTTGCTGGGCGCATAGAGGGCAACCGTGCGCATGCGGGCGTCCTCGCTTACCGACTGCGTCGGAATATGCTTGTGTCCCGGCAGGATGATATCGGACCAAATCTCGTCCGAGATCACCACGCAATCGTGCTGGCGATAAATGTCCATGGCGCGCTCGATCTCGTCGCGCTCCCATACGCGGCCGCAGGGATTGTGCGGCGAGCAGAACACCGCGGCATGGATGTGGTTTTGGGCGAGTTTGCGCTCCATGTCCTCAAAGTCCATGCGCCACACGCCCTGGTCGTCGAGCTTAAGCGGGCTGTGGACAATACGATAGCCCGCGGCTTCGATAGACTTGGTAAAACCAATGTAGGTGGGGCTATGGACCAGCACCGCATCGCCCGGCTGGACATACGCGCGCAGTGTCGACACGACACCGCCCAGCACGCCGTTTTCGTAGCCGATATGTTCAGGGCGCAGGCACTCGACGCCATTGCGGCGGCTCTGCCATTCGATGATGCGGTCGAAGTACTCGGGGCGCGGATTAAAGTAGCCAAACATGGGGTGCTGGGCACGCTGAATGATGTGCTCCTGGACCGTGGGCACCGTGGCAAAATTCATGTCGGCCACCCACATGGGAATGCGGTCGAAGCCCTCGTCGGGTGCGTTCGGAGCCATACCGGGGATCTCGCCCCAAGAGTCAACGGCGATGGAGTCCATGCCGTGGCGGTCGATGATTGAAGTGAAGTCGTATTTCATGCTGGACTCCCGTGCAAAGTGATTGTTTTGGTAGGCGTTATTGTCCACCAGCACGGGCGATTTTGGCATGGGGTTTGGCGCTTAATTTGACGGGTGCGGACGAATGGCTGGTTAGTCTCGCACGTCGTTGATGGCGGTTACCGTTAGCTGGGTTTCGTCGACCGTAAACGATATGTCGAGCCCGGCGTATGCCAAGTGGTAAGCGCGGTTTGGCTCGTGCTTGCTCCCCGCGCGGCGTGGATCTTGGCGAAGGACCTCGACCAAGCCGGGGAGCTTTGCGGGCGGGACCATACCTTGCAGTGCTTGCGGGAACTCGACGTCGAGCTCTTGCCACGGCGCGTCTTCAATCCAGCCGCCCGTCGCATCCGAGTGACAGTCGGCAAATGGAATGTAGGGCTTAATGTCGTAGATGGGCGTGCCGTCGCGCAGATCGGCCCCCAGCACATGGATGATGGGGCCATCGTCGGTGAGCTCGACACGATCAAGCTTGACGCAGGTGAGCCCGATGGGATTAGGGCGAAACGGACTGCGCGTGGCAAACACTCCCACACGTTCGGCTCCGCCCAGACGCGGCGGGCGCACGGTTTTCGACCATTTTGCGTTGGTGCCGGACCTGTCCTGCGTTTTAGCGTCGACGGCAATATCCTTAGCCGTGCCGCCGGGCGTTCCGTTTTCGAAGCGCCACAGCAGCCACAGGTGAGAGAAGGAGTCCAGGCCCTCAACCGCTGCATTGGAGGCAAATTCCGGCTCAAAAAAGATTCGTCCCTGCAGATGGGGCGCCAAAAAGCTGTTGCGCGGAATGCCGAACTTCTGCGGCAGGTCGGTATGTATGCGTGCGATAGGTTCCATGCCGGTCATTGTACGGCATGGAGGCGTGGGGCGTTGCGCGCAATTCTTCGCCGCGGTCCCCCGTCGTGCAACCAACGGTTGCTTGGAAGGGTGCCGGCTGCCGCGTATGCTTAAGCCATCAACCAGCAGAAAGGAGCCGTTATGGCCTTTGCAGAAAAGCTCATCGCTGTCCGTCGCGCCCATCACCTTACCCAAGAGCAGCTCGCCGCCAAGCTCTTCGTCACACGCCAAGCCATCAGCCGTTGGGAGCGCGGCGAAGTCACCCCGGGCATCGACATGATGAAGCTCATTGCCACCGTGACCGGCGAGCCACTGTCTCATCTGCTCGAAATGCCCGAGCACTATTGCCAGAGCTGCGGCATGATACTCACGCCCAACGACTGCGGCACCGATGCTGCGGGCACCGCGACCGATCATTACTGCAAGTGGTGCTACGACCACGGCAAGTACACCTACGACACCACCATGGAGGCAATGATCGAGGATTGTGCCCCGCGGCTGGCACAAAACACCGGCATGTCGCTCGACGAAGCCGTCTCGCTCATGGGCGCCGTCCTGCCGCAACTGGAGCGCTGGCGCACCGTGCAAGAAAACGAGGAGCGCTACGGCGCCGAAGCGCGGGCGCGCTATGGCGATGAGGCTATCGATGCAGCAAACGAAGCGCTGCTGGACATGGACCCCGAGACATGGAACGACATGAAGGAACTTGAACGCGCTGTTCTGGGCCAGCTTTCGATTGCCATGGGCATTGACGACCCGGAGAGCAACGAGGCCCGCAAACTCGTCGCGATGCATCGCCGATGGATTGGCCTTAATTGGGGACACGAGCCCCAAGACGAAGCATACCTGGGCCTCACCCACGGCTATCTTGCCGATCAGCGCTTTATCGACTACTACGACAAGCCCTGCGGCACCGGAGCCACGGCGTTTCTGGTTCAGGCAATCGAGTCGTCGCTGATTTGCGCATAGACCGCGGCGGCTTTGGGTATTCCAATTGAAACCTCAACCGATTGGAGACCCATGGCCACTGATCACGAGCTCACACTCTACGTTATGACCGGCTGCCCGTATTGCATAAAGGTCAAGCACTTTTTGGCCGATAACGGCGTGACCATTCCTGAACGCAATATCTCGACCGATTCCGATGCCGAGCAGACGCTTATCGCCGTCGGCGGAAAACGCCAGGTTCCCTGCCTGTTCATTGATGGAGAGCCGCTCTACGAATCGAACGACATCATCGCATGGGTACAGGAAAACCTGCTCTAGTACGCACGCTCTGTCCGTCCAGGGCCCCAACCCATACGACCCAAACATGTACACCAGCATCCAAAGTCGACATTTTTCGACATCTTTGGATGCTGGTGTACAGCTTTTGCGGGTAGTCATGGACGCTCTTAACCGGCTAATTGTTTGAGGCGACCTTTGGATTATGGCTGTTTGACGCCTCTGGAAAGGGTTTCCGAGAGGGCTGTGGTCAAAAAAGGGCAAATATGAGTACTGCTACCTGTTTAGTAGTAGCGATTTTGATCACTTCAGGAGCTATTCAACGTTCCATACGTCCGTAGACGACGCTATTTCTCCTCATATGTTCAATAAAAGTAGCTCCTAATGGGAACAAATCTCATCAGGAGCTACTATTTATAGCAAAATAAATGCAACTATAATGGCAACAGTACTCATATTTGCCCTTTTTTGACCACGACCCTCCAGAATAGCCGCTGAGGACGACACTAAATGACAAAATCCGGCACTTGGACGTTCTTATATGATTAGCCATTGAAGGACACCTAACGACTACTCCCATTCGCGACACACTGTGTCGCGAATTAAGCTGGTCCCATTATCGAAGACCAGTGAGAGCTCCTGCCCAGAATCTCGATAGCTTAATAAAGCGCTCCCCTCCGGAAGTTCAATGAGCATCCAAATTCCAGGCTGAAAAGCAAAGGAGTATCGAAGCCGTCAATGCTCATTTTCTATCGAACACGCGGGTCAAAACAAGCTAATTAGCCTGATAAACTGTTTGTTTTTCTACAAGACTGTATACAAAAAGATTATCCGTTGACCTGTGCTCGACATTATGCCGATCGATAGGAGGCGCTATGGACGCTAAGCAGCTCAAAAAGATGATGGGGTTTGCTCCCGGAGAGTTGGAGAAAGCCGCGAAGGCATACGAAAAAGATGAATGGCCGAAGGGTCGCACCATCAAGCTGGGAAGGCCGTCGATCTCCGATGAGCCAAGCGTCGTTATAACAGCACGTGTGGGCGAATCGATTCTTGAGGCGTTTGACGAAAAAGCCAAACGCCATGGGCAAACACGCACGGAGCGGCTCAGAGAGCTCATTACACTTGATGCACTGATTGCCTAGGCCCGCTCCCCCGTCGGACCCAAACATGTACGCCAGCATCCAAAGTCGACATTTTTCGACATCTTTGGATGCTGGTGTACAGCTTTTTGCTACATAGTCGTTGGGGACGTCCTTAAATGACCAGTCGTTAAAGAACGCCCCCGATGACTAGTTAGCCGTGGAAGCGAGCTGTGGGTGCAAGCGGCTGTTCGCGAAAGACGCGCTCGACGGCAGCGCGGTATTCGTCGACCTTTTTGGTCTTGCGTACGATCTTGTGGACGGTAGCGGGATCGGCGAAGGCGCATTTGGCGTAGAACCACCACTCCTTCATGCGAAAGACCGCGTTACCGCCAATCTCTTCTGCATATGCCGCAAACAGCGTGTCATGGAAACGATGCAGTTCGGCTGCCGTGGCAGCAGGGCCGCCCTTGACCATGCGAGCCAGCGCGGGGTTCGCAAGCAAGCCACGCCCCAGCATCACATGGCGTGTGCCGGGATAGGCCTCCACCAGCGCATCCATATCCTCAAGATCAAAAATATCGCCGTTATAGGCAACCGGGAACGGCGCACGCTCCAGCGTCTCGCCATAGAACTCCTTGCGCGGCGAGCCCGTATAGCGGTCCTTTTGCACACGCGGATGCACGATTAGCTCTGCCAGCGGCATGCGGCAATACAGATCGAGCACGCGCTCATACTCGTCGTCGTCCTCGAGCCCCAGCCTAGTTTTGACCGATACCGGCAACGGCGACCGCTCGCACACATCGCTTAAGAACGCCTCGAGCTCGTCGAGATTGCGCAAGAAACCCGAGCCCTTGCCCTTGGCGACAACCGTTCCCGAAGGGCAACCCAAGTTGAGATTGACCTCGCGGTAGCCCATGTCGGCGAGCACCTGTGCCGCCCACACAAACTCGTCCGCGTTCTTGGACATCAGCTGAGGCACTACGTTGAGCCCCTGGTTATTGGCAGGATCGATCTCCTTAAACGCCTTGCCGCCAAAGCGGTTTCCCACCCGCGGCGGCGGCAAAAACGGCGTGTAATAACAATCGAGCGCGCCGAAGCACTCCGCATGCACGCGACGGAACACATGCCCGGTAATCCCCTCCATGGGGGCCAACGATAGAATCATCTACTCTTCTCTCATATCAACACAACAAAGGGGCCGTCCCTTTGTCACATGCATTATGCCTTGCGCTTCAGGCGATTCACAAGGAAGAGGTAGCTACTGAACGATGACCACCCTCCAGCCGCACCCCATACAACGAGGTCTAATACTTTTCCCGAGAAGTGAACGAGTGAAAACGGGCCCCGAAGCATCTGCACTTTCGAGATGCAATTTCCTGCGGTTTTGCCAGCCAAATCCTGCGGGTTTGACGTCTAAAAATGTCGATGCTTCGGAGGCCCAAGTATGGCCGTTCACTTCTCGGAAAAGTATTAGACCTCGATTTACATGCCACTCAATGTGACAAAGTGGCTGCTCCTTTGTCACATTCGATGAAAAAGGGCACCGATGTTAGTCGACGCCCCAAAGCGGCTGCAGGTTAAGCCCTACAGCGTATGTCTAAGACGAATCGAACTATTCGTCCCAGGAGAGGTTCTTACCAGTCTTTTTTGCCAGCAGCAAGAACAGGCCGATAATAACGTTGCATGCGATGCAGAAGATGAAGACGCCCTGGAAGGAGCCGACAAGCTCATAGACCTTCATCATAACGGGCATGCCAAAGGCGCCGACGATATAGCCCACGGAGCAGATCAGCGCGAAGATGCGACCGAAATCGCGGGAGCCAAAGACATCCATAACCAAAACGGTCAGGGCAGTGCCAGCGATGACGTACATTACGTCGTTCACGCCTGCTGCGAGGATGCTGAGCGTCGAGTTGCCGCTGCTCATCATGAGCATGACAAAGGAGAGGATGGAGACAGCGAGCCAGCCCAGAATGGCCTTCGTGCTGCCGAACCTATCGCAAGTGGTGCCGACGATCGGATTGAGGAACAGATCGAAGAGCGATGCAGCGGATACCATGAAGCCGCCCACCATGGGGCTAAAACCAACCTCGGAAGCATACGTCGGGAAGAGCTGGTTCATGCAGCAAGTGAGCTGAACGAGGCAGAGGAAGCCGATGCAGAAGAAGAAGGCAGGCGACTTAATGGCGCGCGCATAGCTAACGCCACGCGTGCTATCCTCGGTCGTCTCCTCGGTCTCGGTGACCGTCTCGCCCTCGACGTAGCCATAGGGCAGCATGCCCTTGTCCTGAGGCTTGTAGCGAATGATCAGAATGGAAGCTGGGAGAATGAGCACTGCGGAAACACCGGCGAGCACCAGATAACCAGTTCTCCAGCCAGCGGCCTCGATGACAGAGGTGATGACGGGACTCATGATGAGCATGTAAATCGAGTTCACTGCCCAAGCGAGACCGATTGCCAGGCCACCAGATTTTTTGAACCACTGGTCAATAACGTCGGACATAGCGACGCCGGTGGTGAAGGCGAAGCAAACGCCAATCAGGGCGCCAGCGGCGATGAACATCCAGACTTCGGTATAGAAGGCCATGCCTGCGCCGGCAGCGAGCAAAATAAGCTCGACAACGGGGAGCCAAACCTTGCCAACGACCTTGGGAATGAGTTTTCCGACAAACGGAAGAGCTGCCGCAAGACCAATGAGCGTTGCGGTGAAGTAATACGAGAAGATGGAATAGTCAAACCCGAACTCCTCGCACACGGGTGCGACGAAGGAGCCCGCGATGACGCTATAGGATCCGGTCGTGCCGGCAGACATAAGGCCGAGCGCGATTACGAGAACCCATGCGTAAACCTTGCTGCTCTTTAACTTTGCATTTTCCATTGACGCAGCTCCTAGAGACCCAGAAGGGCACACATAACGGCCTTGATGGTGTGCTGACGGTTCTCTGCCTCACGGAAGATGACCGAAGCGTTGGCCTCAAAGCACTCGTCGGCAATCTCGAAACCCTCGGTGATGATCTCGCGATGAAGGTCGTTCTTGCACTGGTCGAGGAGCATCTTGCCAACACGGTGATCCGCGTTGTGGACAGAGGGAAGCTCATGCATGCAGAAGATGTCGGGATTGTTGGTGCGCTTGCACAGCTCGCTGGTGACGCGATAGGGGTACAGAGACTCGGCATCGCCCAACCAGGAGTTGTAGTCGTCGGGATCCAGAACCTCTTCTCCGCACTCGGGGTTGATGTAGCGCCACTCCTCGGTAACGATAACGTCAACGCCATCCAGGGCATCGAGGTCAGAGGTGATGGTAAAGGTCCTATTGGGAGCGTACTTGGCGTAGCAGGCCTCCACCTCTTCGATCATTTCCTTGCACATCTGATGACGGAGGTCGTCGGGGCCGATGGCGAGGAAGTCCATGTCGAGCATAGCGCACAGACGGCCATACCACACTGGGGCGCCGGCGCAGTTGCCAACGAAAGCCATCTTCTTGCCGCGGCTCGTACGCAGACCGCCCCATTGCTCTTCCATCGTAAGAGCGTCAGCGAGCATCTGAGTCGGGTGATCGCCGAGAGTAAGGGCATTGATGACCGGGATGTCAACCAGGTCGGCGACGTCATAGAGGAACTGCTCGTCCTTCTGTGCGCGGTAGACGATGAGATCGTACATGCCGTTAAAGACGCGCATGGCATCCTTGACGGTCTCGCAGTCACCCATGTGGGAGTTGGTCAGATAAGTGAAGCCCATGCCCAAATCATTGCAGGAGGTCTCGAATGCGCAACGAGTACGGGTCGAGCCCCACTCAAAGTTGGCGAGGACGTTTTTGCCGGGGAAGTAGCGCTGGTCGACACCAGACTTCTTCTGAGCCTTAAGGTTCCAGGCAAGATCGATGAGATAGCGGAAATCCTCGGAGGAGAGATCATGGATGTTGATGTAGTCGCGACCGCGGAGGCTGTTGTTCATGCCTATTTCCTTTCGAATTATTATCAAAATTATTGTTGAATGTGTCCCCGAGGAAAACACGGATATCCCTCGGGGAGCGGTACATGTGGCGCCTAAGCCAAAGAGCGCAGGCTCTAAGGCTCACTAACGACTGGCCGCCACGTCCTTAGTCCAGCAGTGCACGCCGCCGCCGGACAGGTTAAGCGCGAGGGAATCAATCATGATGACCTTGCGATCGGGGAAGCAGCTCTCAAGAACTGCCTTGGCCTGCTCATCCTTCTCTTTCACGACCTCGCTCATGCCCTCGTGGTAATAACGCTGGCCAAGAACGACGCCGTTGCAAATCAGGAAGTTGCAGTAGCTCGCTGCGGCGTAGAAGTGGACGGGGCCCTCGGGCCAGGGGGTGCCATCCATAAACTTGCCGCCCATTTCGTCGATGAAGCCCTTATAGAGCTCGTAATCTTCATCGCCAGGGGCGATAACGACTTCAATAGGCTCGGCGGTGGGCATACGAACGATCTCGAAGGGCTTGCCCTCCCAGTCCGTTTCGTTGCTCAGGATCTCGTAGGCTGCCTCAATGCGGCGACGAGACTCTGCTCCAGCCTTGCTCGAGGCTGCCTCTTCATCGGACACCTCGGCAAGAAGAATCTTGTTCGGAGTGATAAAGCGACACATCTCATCAATGTGAGCTGCAAAGCTCATGCCAAAGACGGGAGTTCCGTCTTCCTTCTCGTCGAGGATGCCCAGTCGATAGTCGTCGTCCTCGAGCATAGGCTGCGGAAGCCAGATAACCTTGTTGAGGTTGTAGATGCGCTTATACTCGGCCTCTATTTCCTCTTTCGTGAACTCGGGATTACGCTTGCGGCATTCCGTGTCCTCGATGGCGATCAGAGTGCCGTGACCGTCAAACTCGCGGTCGCCGCCCTCCGAAACCATTTCGGAATTGACGATATCGAAGCAACCGAGCGCAACCGCCATGTGAACGGCTGCCTTACGTGCGGACTGGCACTCCGGGGAGTTCTTGTCCCACACGCCGTAATAGGTCCAAGCGGGGTTGACCATATAAGAATGGCCCTTGTCGTCGACCATGATGCTGGGACCGTTGTCGCGGACATAGAAGTTGGAGTCTTCGAACTGCGTGATCTCGATGCGATCGAGATCAACCCCCTCCTCCTTCAGGCGCGAGCAAGCCTCCTCATAGGAGCCGGGGGTGCCGCAATTGAGGTTGACCGTAACGTCGCCATACTCGAGCAGAGCCTTGATCACGTCAACGCAGGGCTGGCGGTTATCGTAGCCCTCTGCACGGATGTAATCGGGAAGCCATGTCACATAGACGTTGGAGCGCTTCTCGAACTCGCCCGGCATACGATAGTTCTCGTACATGGTTGGTCCTTCCGTCGGGTTTCCCGCGATGCTGTCCGGCCGCGACAATAGCGGGGTTTCACCTGCTATAGTACTACTATACCTACCGTTCGGTAGATAATTATGAATAATTGCCGCTCGTCTACTGATACATACCGTTCGCCGTATATAGTGGTCATGTTTGGACACGAATTGATGTTCCGTTGCCATCCTTAATAATGTTGGTAGTGCGGAAGTGATTTGCAATGGAGAAATGCAGCGTGAGCACAAGAAAAAAAATATTGGACGCAATGTACGATCTTGTGGCAGAAGTCGGTTATGACAAAGCGTCTATCGGAAAGATTTGCGACTTTGTCGGTATATCCAAGCCGTCGGTGTACTACTACTTTCCCTCAAAAGAGGAGATTTTCACTACGCTCTTGGACAGCATGTTTCCGACCATTGACTATCAGCGCGACTACTCGCTAATAGTCGATAGGGACGGGTTCAAGGCCGCGCTTATCGAGCTCGGCAATTCAGTTATAGGTGGCTATCGAAGCGATGAAAAGCGCCGGCACGTGCTGGCCGAGGTTAGCGTTCAAGCAAATCGAATTCCTGCAGTTCAGGAACGTCAAGCGACGGCGACCAAACGAACCATGGATGCGCTTAAAGACATCCTTCTTCATGGTGTAGAGATTGGCGCGTTTTCCGATAGCGCCGACGTAATGCTCTACGTACAAATTCTTTATACCGTTCTGGAGGGAGCAAGCAATACGGTCGCTCAAGGTGAGGATATTGATGAGAAAGCGGTTTGGGCGGGAATAGTCGAGCTTATGTTCAAATAAACCAGCCAAGCTGAAGCGCATGTTGGCACCCATGGTGCCTGCGGGCAACCTTTAAAACGAAAACAGGGGTCGACTCCAGTCTGGCTTGGAGTCGACCCCTGTTGCATGGCAATCTATGCCGATGCAAATCGGCGCTTATTACTTTTCAGCAGCCTTATTGAGAAAGCCGGAAACGATAGCAAACGCAGCAATCATAAGGTTGCAGGCAATGCAGAAGATAAATACTCCCTGGAATGACCCTGCCATGCCGTAAACCTTCATCATGACCGGCATTCCAAAAGCACCGACGACATAGCCCGCTGAGCAAACGATCGAATAGATCCTTCCAAAATCGCGTGATCCAAAGAGCGAGAGGAGAAGCATCGGCATTGCGGTTCCAACGATGGCGAACATGACATCGTTTACACCAGCTGCAATGATGGAAACGGTCTCATTGCTTCCGCCAATGATAAGAAGCAGGAATGAAAGAATGCTGACACCTGTCCATGCGACCGTTGCTTTAATAGCGCCAAGCTTGTCGCATGTTTTGCCCACGAAGGGATTTAGGAAGATATCGGAGAGTGAAGCTGCCGAGACCATTAAGCTTCCTACGATAGGATTGAAACCGACCTCGCTTGCATAGGTTGGAAACAGCTGGTTCATGCAGCAGGTGAGCTGCGCCACGCAAAGCAAGAGGACACAGAGAATAAAAGACGGCGTTTTCGCGGCATCGCGGAGTGCCATGCCCGAAAGGACATCTTCCTGCTCATCGGCGCTGCAGCTCTCATGGGTTTCGGAGGCGGTCTCTCCGTACGGAAGCATATTGCGATCAGAGGGGTTAAGGCGAATGATAAATGCGCTTGCAGGCAAAATCATAGCTGCAGAAACGGCCGCAAGCACGATGTATCCCGTACGCCAGCCTTGCTGCTCGATGACCAGTGTAATGACAGGACTCAATAACAGCGTGCAGAGAGAATTAACGCCCCAAGCGAGGCCGATGGCGAGACCGGACGATTTGCTGAACCATTGGTCAATGACATCGGACATGCAGACGCCCGTTGTAAACGAAAAGCAGATGCCGATCACTGCGGCGGAGACGGTGAACATCCAGACCTCGGTGTAGAACGCCATTGCGGCGCCGGCGGCAATAAGGACGAGTTCAATGCAAATATGCCATGGTTTGCCGATTACTTTTGGAATGAAGCGACTCAAAAGCGGAAGCCCAAGCGCAAGGCCAAGAAGAATCGCGGTGAAATAGAAAGAAAAAGAAGTGTAGTCAAAGCCCAGATCTTCACATACTGGAGCAACGAATGAGCCGGCAATAATGCTATATGTGCCAGTTGTTCCGGCGGACATTAAGCCGAGCGCAATAACGACGACCCAAGCAAATGCGCCGCTTTCACGGAGACAATCTTTTTTGGCTGGTGTGGTGAGAGTCATGGTTGCTCCATTTCTATCGGCAATACATCCTATATGCCTACCGATAGGTATATAAACCAGAGGACTCTTCGTCAAGCATTAAGCGGGGAGAGGGAGTTCTTAACCTGCCGAACGGTAATTAGACCCCGTTTTCGCAAGGGTCTCAATGTGACAAAGGACTGTCCCTTTGTCACATTATTCGGAGCGCAGGGCTTCGACGGGGTCCTTCTTGGATGCGCTACGGGCCGGCAGCAGGCCGGCAACAACCGTCAGCAGCACCGAAATTGCAATGAGCACCAGCGCATCCTGCACGGGCAGGCTCATCAGATTGGGGACCTGTTTGGCAGCAAGCGCCCAGGCATTAACCGGAAAGCTCACGGCCACCACGACGACAACAGCAAAGACGCCGGCAATGAGGCCCTCGATAAAGGTCTCGGCATTGAATACGTTGGCCACATTACGCTTCGACGCGCCGATCGCACGCAGGATGCCAATCTCCTTTTTGCGTTCCAGCACGCTGATGTAGGTGATGATGCCGATCATGATGGAGCTCACCACCAGGCTGATACTCACGAATGCGATGAGCACCAAGCTGATGGTGTTCACGATGTCGGTCACCGAACCCATGATGATGCCCATGTAGTCGGTGTATGAGATTGCCTGTTCATCGTGGCCAGAGGCTTTGACCTGCTTGTTGTACGCGTCGATGTGATCGAGCACGCGCTCCTTGGCCTCAAAGTCACGCGGGAAAATCTTGACTGAGATGGGGTCTGCCTCGTCCGCATAGCCCAACGTGGTCAGATTGTTGTCGTAGGTGAGCTTCGACGCCTTCGCATAGCTCATCATGAGCGAGCTCAGGTCCTCGGCGTCCATGTTGAAGTGGATGGCATGAGCAAAGGCGCTCGCATCCACGCGCATGGCGCCCGCCAAGTTGGCAAAACTCGACGACATCTGCGTCGCCATCTGGTCCATAAGCCCTGCTGCGCCCGCCTTAAGCTGGGACGATACGGTCGTCGCAATCTGCTCGCTGATTGTCTTCATCACCTGGTCCATAGCCTGCTGCAGATACGGAGCCAGCTGCTTTTGCACATAGTCGGTCATCGCCTGCTGGAGACGCTCGGCCAGGGCATCGCCACCGAGTGCCTTGAGCTGAGTCAGGTATTGCTGTGCCGCGGCATCATTCTCAAGATATGTCGAGAATGCGGCAGCGAGCTTTGATGCGTCCTTAAGCTCTTCGGGTGACAGTGCCTTAAACTGATCAGACTGCAAAAAGCCCTCAAACAGTTGGTTGGCAAGCGTTCCTACCTGCTGCATTTGCTCGGGTGTGAGTTCCAGACCGTCAAAGATGCCCGAAAAATCTGGGGCCGGTGCTTTTGCCACAATGTCGCTGAAGTCGATGTCCTTCCCAACACCCGAAAGGTCAATGTCCAGCCCGGATAAGTCGATACCAGAAAGGTCCACACCGCCGGCCGCACTCGAAAGCGCAGATGTATCGAACGAGAACGCGCTCTTGAGCGCCGTCTCGTCCACACTAAACATGCTGCCCAGATCCACGCCTTGCTTGGCCTCGCCTTGCAGCTCATCGAAAGACTTGCCCGTAAAGACATCCGTCTCGGGGTGGGCGAGTTGCTCCTGCACAATCTGCGAATCGGCGGCGCGCTCCATAAGCTGGCGAGTCAGTGCATGCGTATAGGCAATGCCCGGAGACAACGCGCTCGCGTTGGCGGTCTCGTTGGGTCGCACCACGCCCACAATGCGTACGTCGATGCCATCGGCAACCTTGGTGGCCATAAAGTCGGCGTCACCAGACATGTCGGTCCACATGCCGGTCTCTTCGTTTTTGCGATAGGCATCGGCCGGCGATAACGCTTTAAACGTCGTGGACAGCGCATCGTCGTAGGTAAAGTCGGCGCCGGTCTCGGGCGTTTCGGCCCCACCGTCAGCCGTCATAGCGCTGTTTACCAGATCGTTGAGCTCATCGATATCCAGCGCGCCGATGCTATAGAGCGTGTAGTCGCCCACCGTACCGCGGCTCGAAAGCACCATTACGGCTTCGTTAGCAGACGTGGGCCAATGACCGGCGACGACATCGTACTGGCTGTCGAGCAGGCTCTGGTCGTCAATCATCTCGTTAAATACCGAGGTTCCCATGGATTCCATGCTCACCGTTGCCGCCGAACTCGCACCTCCGCTCATGGCCTCGGTCATGGCGTTGGGCACCAGCCGGACAGGCTTCTCATCGCCCTTGCCGGCACGATAGACAACCGGCGATACACCGTAGCCGTACTGAATGGCGTTGACCTCTTTATCAATGCCGTCGCCACCGGCATCGAGCCATGTCTTAAAGCTCGTCATGTCGTTGGACTTAACGCTCGCAAACATATCCTTTACGGCCGTGACCACAGGAATCTTATCGGTTCCCTTAGCCTTGCCGTCGGCACTGTCGTCGGACGAATCCACGTTTTCAGGCGAGTCATCATCCGCGGCCCCCTGTCCGCCCATCATGGACGACAGGTCGTAATCCTGCTTGGAAATGGTGAGTGGGTAGCTCGAGAGCGTATCCTCCTCGACCTTTTTGATGTAGCCGTTTACGCCGTTGGACAGCGCCAGAATCGCCGCAATACCAATAATGCCAATCGAGCCCGCAAAGGCAGTCATGGCCGTACGTCCCTTCTTGGTCATGAGGTTTCGGGCAGAAAGCCCCAGCGCCGTCACAAAGCTCATCGAGGTTTTGCGCGTAGGCTTGGCCTCGCGGCGCGTGGCGTCAGCGACATCGAAAGGATCGGAATCGTCGGTGATCTTGCCGTCCGCCAGATTGACGATGCGCGTGGCATATTGGTACGCCAGCTCGGGATTGTGCGTGACCATAATAACCAGACGGTCGCGCGCCACGTCCTTGAGCAGATCCATGACCTGTACGGATGTCGTTGAATCCAAAGCGCCGGTCGGCTCGTCTGCCAGCACAATCTCGGGATCATTAATCAGGGCGCGGGCGATGGCCACACGCTGCATCTGTCCACCCGAAAGCTGGCTCGGGCGCTTGTTAACATGCTCGCCCAGGCCGACTTTCTCCAACGCCTCGCGCGCACGCTGGCGGCGTTCGGCATGTCCCACGCCCGTAAGCGTGAGCGCCAGCTCCACGTTTTCCAAAATGGTCTGATGCGGAATGAGGTTATAGCTCTGGAACACAAAGCCGATGCGGTTGTTGCGGTAGGCATCCCAATCGCGATCGTGAAAGTCCTTGGTCGATATGCCGTCGATCAGCAAGTCACCGGAATCGAAATGATCGAGCCCACCGATAACGTTGAGCATCGTGGTTTTACCCGACCCCGAAGGTCCCAGAATGGCCACGAACTCGTTATCGCGAAAAGACAGGCTTACGTTGTCGAGCGCCACCTGCGTAAACGACTGCGTAACGTACCTTTTGCAAATACCTTTGAGCTCCAACATGGACGGCAACCTCTCCCACGCGGGCGCACTTGCCCGCTCTCCCCCGCCGTTCGTATTCGACGCGTTTGTCCTACTCTATCCCCATTTTTGCCAGAGCCAGAGAGGAATGTAACGAAGCGCGCCAAAAAACGAACGGGACGGCGCCCAAAAGAAGAGGTCCCGAGCGGGACCTCTATGTGGTGGAGCTTATCTTGAAAGGTAGCGGACTACTTCGCACAGCTACACACGATTCTCGCTACGCTTTACGCGTTTTCTACTACTCGCTATTTGCAATCGCCTGGTCGATAAGTTTGTTGAGTGCTGCGCGCTGCTCGGCGGAGCTGATGGCTCCCACGATTGGATCCCCTACGATGTTGCCATTCTGATCGATGACATACGTCGTCGGGAACGAGAACAGATTTGACGTAAACTTGCCAGCTTCGCTATCCGACTTGAACCAGATGTTCTTATATGTCACGCCCTTCTTGCTCAGCACGTCCTTGGCATCTGCAATCTCGCCCTTGTTGCCATCGAGCGTAAAGGAATTGACGCCCACGACCTGGCCGCCCTTCTTGGCAAGCTCCTTATTCAGGTCCTCAAGGTCGCCCAGCTCGCCCACGCACGGCTTGCAAGTGGTGAACCAGAAGTTCATGACGGTGACCTTGTTCTTGGAGAACAGCTCGTCGCTGCTCACGTCGTTGCCATCCAGGTCCTTGCCCGTAAAGCTGGGGAACTTCGTCGCCTCGCTCGAAGCATTGGCACCAGCCGTCATGCCAGCGGTCGAAGCGTCGACGCTCTCGCCTGCGCTCGGTGTGCTTCCACAGCCGGGGAACTCCTTCTCCAAGCTCTCGAGCTTGTCCTCGATCTCCTTGATCTGCTGTGCACCGGCCTTGAGCGTCTTAAGCTCATCCGCCGTGAACTCATCCTTGGCGCCGTCGATGGTCTTGAGCAGGAAATCGCCGTAATTGCTGCCGTCCTCAATCATTGCCGAGTCTTTATTTGCCGCATTGAATACCTTTTCCCACAGCGCGTTACCACTCGAAAAGATATCGTTCTCCTTTTGCATGAGTTTTGCATACAACTCGGCGGCCTCGTCGGCATTGGTCGGCTTCTGCGCAGTGAGTTCTGCGATCTTAGGATCGGAGCTCGCAGATTCGCTCGCATTGCCACCGGGCGCCGAACATGCCACAAGGCACAAGGCCAATACCGGCACCATAAACAGGGCCGCAATCTTAGAAAGCTTCATGGTCATTCCTCCGTTTTGTCGAAGCTTGTTTACTTTTTATCGGCGGTCAAGGGGAGCTTTTCCGCCGACACATCCAGGCCATAGCGATAGCTGATGGCATCGACGGGACAGGCCCCGATGCACTTTCCGCACCGGATGCATTCGGCATGATTGGGCGCGCGGACCACATCAACGTCCATCTGACAAACCCTTGAGCACTTGCCGCACGAGACACATTTGCATGCGTCAACCCGAATCCCCAGTAGGGACACCTTATTCATGAGTGCATAGAATGCGCCGAGTGGACAAATCCATTTGCAGAAGGGGCGGTAGAACAAAACGCTCAGCACTACCACGGCAATGAGAACGACAAGTTTCCAGGTAAAGAGCCGCCCCAGCGCAGATCGAATGCCGGCGTTGGCAATGGCCAGCGGAATGGCGCCCTCGAGCACACCCTGTGGACAGATGTACTTGCAAAAGAACGGATCGCCCATGCCCACGTCGTTAACCACCAAGACGGGCAGCAGCAGCACGGCAAACAGCAGCACGACGTACTTGATGTACGTGAGCGGCTTAAGCTTTTTCGTGGAGAACTTTTTGCCGGGAATCTTGTGAAGCAACTCCTGCAGCCAGCCAAACGGGCACAGAAAGCCGCATACAAAGCGTCCCAGCAGCACGCCGAGCAAAATGAGCGTACCGGTGACGTAGTAAGAAAAGTTGAACTTGGATGAACCCACCACCGACTGGAACGACCCGATGGGGCACGCACCCGATGCCGCGGGGCACGAATAGCAGTTAAGCCCGGGTACGCAGACTGTTTTTCCCGCGCCCTGATAGATGCCGCCATTGGCAAAGTTTGGCAGGTGAATATTGGTGACCAGCGTCGCCACCGCCTGAATGAATCCGCGAAATCGGGCCAAAACATGCGACGCAGTGTTTTCTCTTTTATCCAATTCCGATACACTCCAAGCACAGCCTAATCGCTTTGGCCAGCACGGCATCCGCCTCGCCACGCATAACGCCAAAGCACACCATGGCAATTCCGACGATCAACAAAGCGACCTGTACCACGGGTTTTACCGCTTTGAACAACACGACCACTCCTTTCGTTACGCGACCATTGGACCATATCGGCTATAAAATCCGTGTTAAGCGCGATTTGAAATGTGCAAGGAGACTGTTATGCGTATTTTGATCGTCGAGGACGAGCGGGCGCTGTGTGACGCAATCGCGCGCAGCTTGCGAAACTTGGCGTACAGCGTCGACCGCTGTCACGACGGACAGGAGGCGCTCGACCTACTGGACGTTGAGGCCTTCGACCTCGTGGTACTCGACCTCAACCTTCCCCGCATCGACGGCATGACCGTGCTCAGGGAACTTAGGAAAACTGACTGCGAGACTAAGGTACTGATTCTGTCCGCACGTGGCGAAGTATCAGATAAAGTCGCCGGACTCGATGCCGGCGCCAACGATTACCTCACCAAGCCGTTTTATCTGGACGAGCTTGCGGCAAGGATTCGCAGCCTTACCCTCAGACGCTTTACACAAAGCGACATAGTATTAACCTGCGGAAAGCTCCGCTTTGACACCAAGGCGCGCATCGCTTCCGTGGACAGTGAGGCTTTATCTCTTACGCGCAAGGAAACGGGAATCTTGGAATACCTGATGCTTAATCAGGGGCGTCCGGTAAGTCAAGAGGAGCTTATCGAGCACGTTTGGGATAGCAGCGTGAACAGCTTTAGCAACGCAACCCGCGTTCACATCTCGTCGCTCCGCAAAAAGCTACGCAGCGCTTTGGGATACGACCCGATTCGCAATCGGATTGGAGAGGGCTACGTTATGGAGGATAGCGAATGAAAAGGCTTTCTCTGCAATGGCGCATAACGATTATGACGGCACTGCTCACGTGTGCAGCATGCGTGCTGACGAACTGCCTGGTCGGCTATACGGGCATGCGCTACATGGATGCCATCGGCAGTAACATCTCGGCCTTTAACGCAACCGGCGAAGATTCGCCCCAGGCGTTCGACCCAACGAAAGCGACCCCCGATGACAAGATCACGATCGTCGTAAACGACGCACAGGAGTCTTTTGGCACGACAGCCTGGTGCATCACGGCTGGAGTCACACTCCTTGGCGGCGTGCTGGCATACTTTGTGAGCGGCCGTGCGCTCAAACCGCTACGGGTTTTTGCGGCCCAGGTTGAACGCGTGCAGCCTGACAACCTAAGCGAAATCAGACTCAGTGAAGATGTGCCCACCGAGCTACAACGATGCAGCGCCTCATTCAACGACATGATCGCCCGTCTTGGCGAAGGGTTCTCTGCACAGCGTCAGTTTACCGGCAACGCCGCACACGAGCTGCGCACCCCGCTCGCCCTTATGCAAGCACAGGTTGAACTATTCATCTCCGAACACTCCGGTCTGCAACCCGAAACAGCCGAGCTGCTCGGCCTGCTACAAGAACAAACCGAGCGGATGTCGCGGATGACCAAGGTATTGCTCGAGATGAATGAGCTCCGCAGCGTTCCTTGCGATGACGATGTGGAACTCGGTCCCCTGTCCGAAGAGGTCCTCACCGACCTTGCGCCACTTGCCGAAAATAAGGACGTAACCCTCGATTGCGCCGGAGACGCTTTGGCAATCGGAAGTGATACGCTCCTCTATCGGTTGGTGTTTAATCTGGTCGAAAACGCCATCCGTTACAGCCGCTCCGGCTCGACTGTCAACGTCTCCATCAGCGACAGCGACAGCCATGTGCTCCTGCGAGTCAAAGATGAGGGCCCGGGAATACCCAAGCAGTACCGAGAGAGCATCTTCCAGCCGTTCTTTCGTCTAGACAAATCCCGCAGCAGGGCATACGGCGGCGCAGGACTCGGGCTAGCTCTCGTTTGGGAGATTGCAGCGCTTCACGGTGGCGCCGTAGAGGTCGAAGCAAGTTCCGAGGACGGGACCACCATGCTCGTAAGCCTTCCAAAATGATCTGTAGCGTTAGCCGAACAGTAAAACGAAAGGGGTCCCGAGCAACAGGAGTACAATTGCTGCATTGTTGCCAGCTGTTGGGAGATGGAAGATGGACTGCGATGGCTACCCACGCGTTCCCATGCCGTTGATGTGCACCGCCTTTGTGCCGGGGCAGATTGACGATGCGGTTGCAGGCATTTCCGACCCCGATTCACGCACCATCGCCACGGCAGAAGCGCTGTACTTTCGCGGACAGGCCACTCTCGCCGCCGAGGCAGCACGCCCCTATCTTGACGCCACCGACCCCGCACTGCGCTATTCCGCATGCCTTATCTGCGGATATGCCAGTCTGTCGCTCAATCGTATCGCCGATGCCCGCCGTTGCCTTGCGGGCATCCTCGATACGCCAACTGACGAGGAATCGCCCGCCGTCCACGCCACGCATATCCTATTCGCCTCCGCCGCGAGCGTCCTGCTGCACTTGCCTTCCCCGCATTCCGCCGAAGAGTTTTATCCGCTTGCGGCGCATCTGCCCGAAGGCCTGCGCCTGTTCGCCAGCTACGTGATGGCGCATGCCCTGTATCTGCGCGGCGAATACGGCCGCAGCCTGGGCATGGTGGAAAATGCCCTGATCATGAAACAGGGAAGCTATCCCATCTCGGAACTGTTCCTGCACCTGGCGGCTTCCATGGCATGCATGAGCCTCAAGGACATCGACGCCGCAAAGGCACATTTCGGAGCCGCTTGGGACATTGCGCGCCCCGACGGCCTTATCGAGCTCATTGGCGAGCACCACGGCCTTTTGCAGGGGCTTATCGAGGCATGCTTAAAATCGCAATATCCCGACGATTTCGCTCGCATCATCGAGATTACGTATCGATTCAGCTACGGCTGGCGGCGCATCCACAACCCCGATTCGGGTGAGGACGTGGCCGACGATTTAACGACCACGGAGTTCACCATGGCCATGCTCGCCTGCCGCGGTTGGACCAACGCCGAAATCGCACGCCACATGGGAGTATCGCCGGGCACCGTTAAAAACCGCCTATCAGGAGTGTATGCCAAGCTTGGTATCGGAACTCGCGCCGAGCTGATTGCCCACATGTTGCGCTAGCGGCCAGACTGCCCGGCGTATCGAAAGCGCTCCGGGGGCCTGACGCTTTCGCGCACTCAAATTGGACGTTTTGACCCTTGAACGGCACTACCGCCACGGGGCGACTTCTCGCAAAATTGGATTATTTCCTCCGATGTTTGCGGGATGGGAGCCAAAGATGCTTGATCGCCGTTCGTTACTTGTTGCCGGAGCGTCCTCGCTGGCGAGCATTATGTTGCCGCGCGTGCCGGGAAGCGCAAACGCCTTCATATTGCCGTTCGCGCCCACCGAAGCCTATGCCGACGAAAAAGACCCCTTCAGGGTGCTCGTTCTCTCGCGCACCATGTTTGGTGTGGTCGTGGTCGACGTCGCCAACAAGAATACGCCCATCACGGGTGCCCAGGTCACGCTCACATCGCGCTATGCCGCAGGCAAGCAGCTCACCGCCACGACCGGCGACGAGGGCGCGGCCATTTTTGAGATCGCCCCTCTTTCGGAAGGTTACGTGGACGAGGCAACGCTTCTCGACGCGTACGACTTTAACGGCGGCATTTCCATTAGCATGGCGGGCTACCGTGATGTCGAGATTCCCCTTGCGCGTATCCAGGGCGGCACCGCCATAACCGCGCCCACGCGTCCGCTTTCCGACGGCGAGCCGTACTTCCGCCAGCTCACATTCGACGAATGGGACATCCAGTACGCTGAAGCCACGTTCATGACATTGCCGAAGGACGACACGGCAAACGAGCAGCCCGATACGCACGCCTTTACCGTGCAGGCACATCTGCCACAGGGTGGACAGGCAACGCTGCGCATCAACAAAGTGACGCCTGCCGCGGGCAGCTCACCCGAAACCTTCACGCAGATTGGCCAAGTCAAGGCCAGCGCATCGGGTGCGGATAATCTGGCAACGTTCACGCTTGAAGACACGTTCCTCGATGCAGCTTCGGGCCTTCTGGAAGAAGGGTGCAAGCTGCGCTTTGTCCTCGACTACCAGGGCAAAACCTACACGCTCTCATCCCCTATGGCCGTTGTTACCGCGCCGGCGGCAAAGGCGGAATCCGGATCGACCACTATCGTCCCCACTACCATGGACCAAGAGATCACTCCGTTTGATTTCCCGGCGGCGTTTCCCGGCATCGGCGGCAATAAGTTCACGTGCTGGATGCCCTCGTTCCCCATTTTGTTCGATTTCTCGTTTGCTGGGTACGTGCTGTTTGGCGGAGGATACAAACCGGTCGGCTACATGAACGATTCGGGCAATCCGGATCCGGAGTACTGGAAGAAGTCACCGCGCGAGTCGGATGCCAAGCAGGCAAACCGCTACCTCGACGAGATGGAGGGGAAGTGGAATCAGTACAAGAGTATGAGTGCCGGTTCGGGAACCGATCCAAGAAACACTAAGCTCCTTCGCCACCATTGCACGCTGCTGTTCACGATGGATATCGCCACACAGCTGTACGGCTCGCTCGCCTACGATTGGGTGGGCAAAACCTGGGGTAACAACAACGACCCCGCATACGGCAATATTAAGGCACTCTTTCAAGTAAGAACCGACCTCAATTGGACCGAGCAGTTTACCCTAGGACCGGTGCCGTTTTTCCTAAACGTCAACCCCTGGGTGCTGGCGAAGCTGGCGCTCGCCGTGGGTGCCCACACGCACGGCAGCGGCGCGGCGTTTTTTAAAAACATTTCGCTCGACTATTCAAACACCTCGGGCTCGTTCACCATCCAGATCGGGCTTGCCGTCACCTTTGGCGCCGGCGTTGCAGGCGTCGCTTCGTCTGCCGTGCGCGGCGCCGCATCCCTCACGCTGTTCATTGGGTACGAAAAGGCAAATGGACACCAGCTTCCGCGACTGCGTGTAGGTGCAAACGTCGATGTCGATGTAATACTCCAGTTCGTAATGTTCAAGTGGACCACCAAGGCTTGGTCGGGGTCGTGGCCCACACTCATCGATTCGTGGAATATGTCGGTGAACAATTGCGACCAGTATGTGCTCCAGCGCTCTGAGCTCGCATTGGATGGAGATACGCCTTATACGCTGGATGCCTGCTTCGGCTCGGCCGGCAACGCCGAGGCGGGTGGTGTGCCGCAATTTATCGCATCGGCCACCATCGTCACCAACGCCGAACTGCTCGCACGCGCCGAGGTTAAGGCCACTGCCGTAAACGCCGCGCCTGTCGTGCGCGATTGGGATCAAGCGGTCACGCGCATTGAGCTCGAGGCGGATGCAGAAAGCGACGACACGGGACAGATCGAGCATTTCGTCCATGCGCTGATAGAGAACGACGAAAACGCCGCGCCGATGTATGAGTACACCTACATCGGTCAGGCAACGAACACCGTTGCGGACCCCAACGCCAATTCTGCCGGCGTGTCGGAGGACGAGCGTGGCGGCATCAAGCCCTCGAGCGACAACGTGCTGTTTGCTGGCGTGCTCAGCGAAGCCCACATGAAGCTGGCAATGATTGCCGGCGTAGAATGCCTGTTCCGTATCGCCTCGGTGCGCTACGGCGACAATGGTCGCTCGCGCCTGGTGGTACACACAAAGGCAAACGGAACGTGGTCCGCTCCCACGCCTGTGGACTTCCCCCTTGGGTTTGGCGAGGGCGACGTGGAGCGCGACAGCATATACGATTACGACTTCGACGTAGTGGAATATACGGACGGAAGAGAAAACCAGGACGCCTACGTGCTGTTGGTCTCGGGCGAGCGCCCCGACGGCGACAGCACCCTTTTCGATACGGCAAGCACAGCCGGCATACTGTCCGTTGTGCGCCTGCGCATAAGCAATAGCGAAGTTCGCGTAGTATCGCACACGTCGTGGCGCAGCATCTCGCGCGGCCGCCTGCAGGAGGACGGTTACCATTGTCTGCAGTGTCCACGCATCACGGTGGGCAAGACGCTTGTCGACGGGCGTCTGTCGGGCGCCTATCTCCACCGCCGCGGAACCACGGCAGAAAAGGCGTTGGGCACCGAGGCAGAGGTCGCGCTCGAGTGCTTTACCCTGTGGTCGGACGTTTCGGGCGACAGCCTCACGTTCCGTCAGGTCCTCCGCTTTCCGCAGGCACCGTCGAGCATCGAGCTGGGCGAGCCCGAGAATATCAACGGCAAAATGGTGGTGCCCGTTGCGTACGAGACCGCAGACGGTTGCGGCTGCGCATCGTACGCCGTGATCGGCCAGTCCATTGCGGGCTGGGGCGTTATGCCACCAGACGCCACGGTACCCCGTGCGGTACCGTGGCCACAACATTCGGGCTTTTTGGCAACCGTCAACGAGCAACTGCAGCATATTACTTGGACGCGAGGCGCATCGGCGTTTGCAACGCAGCCCGTGGGTGCCGCAGGCTGTGGCCCGGCATCGTTTAGCGTAAGCAACAACGGCAGGTGCGCGCTCTATGTAGAGAACACCGATGGCAAGGTGGGACAGACCTACGACGAAGAAGGCAACCCAGTTGCAGTGATGGGCAAGCACTTCCGCATCTTCGCCAGCACCTTGTCAGGCGATCTGTTTACGGAGCCGTTCGTGATGTGCGAGCTGGACCATCCCGTCGATCAGATAACGACATTTTTGACGTCGGGGAGCATGCTCTCCGCGCTCGCCACGCACATTGTGAGCGCGGAGAAGAGCGAGGCAGAACTACACGGCATCGAAGTGCCCTTGGTGGCGTTTGCCACTCCGACGGGCGCGGTCGCTACCTCGGGCGCGGTGGTGCCCGGAGCAGCAGGCGAATCCTTCATGGTCACGGTGCGAAACGACGGTAACACCTTGCTGACCGCCGGCACGATCGATCTGTACCGAGAGGGCTCCAGCCAGCCGTTCTCCAGCGCATCCATCGGGTTCGGAGTGAACGCACGCATGGCTTCGATCTACGATCCGGAGCTTGCCGAGGACGCTTCGGCCAACGATATGGCACACGTGAAGTACGCGATCGAGACGCTGGGCGCACGTTTTGCAACGCACCCGCTGGTAGCCGACAACGGCAACGCCGGGCTGGCACCGGGTTGCACGGCACAGTTCCGTATGAGCTTCGCCATCCCCGAGAGTTGGAGCGACGAAGTGGGCAAACGCGTAACGCTGTATGCGAAGGCGCGTAATCTGGTGGCGCTCGATCCCGTAACGCTCGAAGAAATTCGACCGGGCGCGAACTCGGCGCTGGGTGCTGTACTGCACGAGCTCCACGTGCCCGACGCGGCATGCGAACGCTCAGAAGTTCAGGTCGGCGTATGCGACAGCGCGGACGCCACAGGGCTTCACGACGCCCCGATGACGGCGGACGGCGATGGTGGCTCAAGTGGCGGCGGTACTGACGAGGGCGGCGGCTCCGGCGGAAGCAGCTCCGGCAGTGGCAAGGACCACGGCAATAACGAGCGCTCCGGAAAAGCGGGCGCGCTTGCGGGCACGGGCGATGCCAACGCTCCCCTCACGGCAGCCGCTGCAGCACTCGCCGCGGCTGGTGCTGGCCTTGTCGCCTACAGCGCCCGCCGCACGGCGCTCGAGCGTAGCGGCAGCGATGAAGCCGCGTCTGATACGCCCCACTAACCCCCGGATAACGCAGCCCGGCCCCATTGTCTGGACGCTATCTAGATTGGAAAACTCGCGGCCGACACTTGGATTTCGCGATGCGCCAATACTGAAAGCAAGCATCAGCCGAGAAGTGCGCCAACCCAGAAATGTTGCGCAACAACATTGGTTCTCCGGGCGATAAGATTTGCCCGTCAGGAAAAACCAGACGAAGGGAGAACAAAATGTTCTGTCCCAACTGCGGGGTCAGAAACCCCGACGAGGCAAAGTTCTGCTTCGGTTGTGGAAAGCCACTCCCCGCTCAGGGGGGGGACAACGCCAGAACCCGTAACGACCTCTGGCGCACCGGGCGCTAAGCCCGCAGGCAAGCTCGGAAACAAGACACCCAAGCCAGCCATCATCGGCGGCATCGTTGCGGCGGTCCTGATCGTGGCCACTGCCGTGGTCGTTCTGCTGCCCAAGGGACCACAGGTCAAAAGCTGCCTCAATGACTATTCGTGGGAGGAAATCGCCCAGATTTCCAAGCTCATCTCCAAGAAGGGAGACCAGAACGGAGCCATAGGGATCGCCAAGAAGTACCACCTCTGCACGGCGGACGGAAAGCTCGACGGAACTCAGACCAAAGACGTCACGCTCTCCGATGGAACACAGACCAAGGTCATGATCATGGGGTTCAACCATGACGACAAGTCCGACGGCTCCGGCAAGGCGGGCATCACGTTCATCTTCGCCGATGACATCGCCAAGAAAAACATGTTCGAGAGGGCCGACCTCGATAACCTATTCCAGAAGATTCAGGACGACGGCTCTGCCAGCATAAGTTGGGAGAACACCTCCTTGCGCTCTTGGCTCAGCGACTCTTTCTCGAATGAGCTCCCTTCGGACCTGAGCGAGCAGATTGTCTCCGTGGACAAGGCTGACGCAGTGATGCCTTGGGTGTCATATACGATCGATTCCTACTACGGCGGCGGCATCGGCGCGGAGCTCAATGATGATCCCGACCTAATGACGACCTCAACGACCACAACGACCTCGGATAAGCTGTGGGTTCCAAGCTATGTCGAGCTTGCCCCCATCAGTGACTTCAATGATGACTATATGAGTTATTGCGCATATCTGCTGCAAGAAGGCTCTCAATATCAGCTATTCGATGACGCTGGTTTAACGGAAGACACTCCAAATAGCATCCTTGGGACATACGACTCGCAAGACGGGGGCGGTTGGTGGCTCCGGTCTTGGGGAACTTATGGCGATAGTTTTACGGGGAAAGATGACCACATGCTGAACCCCTGCTTTAGGAGGGTTTCTTCCCATGGAAAAGGCGAAGCGGCTTCCTATAGAAGCGATTACCAACCGTACTCGTACAGTATTTATGACGGCGAGCCGTTTGTCGGTGTTAGGCCTGCCTTCTGCATCTAGACAAACTCGCATCTGAACAAAGCCGCGAGCGCCCCTCGGCACCGGTTGCCAAGGGGCGCTTGTTTTCTCGTCTATCCCAGTCCGTCGAACTCAATCGAGGACGGCCTAGGGTTGAACATCAGGTCGTCCCGCTTGGCTGCGTTGTCCCACACATTATTAGATGTCGTCAGAGGAGTCGAGTTCTGCCTCGAGCTTGGCACGGCGTCTTTTCGCCGTGAAAAACGTTGCGCACAGGCCAGCAAACGTGGCCGCGAAAATCGTCGCACCGCAGAACACGCCCGTGGCCAGGTTCGCCAACCAAAAGACGCTTTCGAGCGGTACGACCTGCGCCTCAGCGATACAGCGCATTGCGGCAATAACAAGCGCGAACGCGGTGCCGCTAAGACCGCTGAGAAGCAGGAAATATCCAACAGGAAGATGCTCGGTTTGCCCAAAACGATTGGTATCGACATAGCCCTTCCGCGTTTGCAGTCCTGCGCAAATCAACATCACGAGAACGAGCCACAAATACATGGCCGCCTCGAACGGCGTTGCAAAGCCATGCGGCATTTCACTGGCGTCGCTGTGAACCCACGCAACCTGTCGAGCTATAAACTGGTAGAAAAAGATCATCAACATGCCAAACGAAAGCAGCACGAAACCAATCTTGTAGATCTTCGCGTTCTCAGCCTCCAGGCGCTCATCCTTTGGGCCGGCATATTCACGCCACTTTTGCACGAGTTTTAAATCTTCAAATTTCATAGCGAACTCCTAAAGAGCGTCAGGGTCGACGTCGCTCTCGTCTTCCCAAAACAAGTCGTTCAACGTAACGCGTAGCGCTTTACAGATTGCCACGCACAAATTGAGCGTGGGGTTGTAGCCGCCCGCCTCGATCAGGCCGATGGTCTGGCGCGTAACGCCCACGGCCTCGGCCAAGTCAGCTTGCGAAAGGCCAACCGCCGCGCGCGCCGCCTTCATGCGTAGGTTCTTTTTGCCCGGCATGGAGTTCCTTTCGTGGTAATGGACAGATATCCGTTGCAACATGGCAGAAATATATTGCATCTATCAGAAGATGTCAACTATATCTGTCATTATGGAAACCATGTTCGTCATCGCCATGCGGACATTACAACTTCGGTTCACTATTCAAACTTACTCGGACAGAACCGACTCGGTTTTGTCCGAGTAAACTCGAGCATAAACTGATTCATGCGATACAATTAACTCGGACAAAACCGAGTCGGAAGGAACCGAGTAAGTGGAATTCATTGGCAGGGAGCGTGAACTCGCCCGTATTAAGAAAACGCTCAAAGCACCTGAGCAGCGCAATGTTCTCATTTACGGCAGGCGTCGCGTCGGAAAAAGTGAGCTCATCAAGCAGGCGCTAACCGATTTGTCGGACGTCGCAACGGTCTATTACGAGTGCCGCCAAACCTCCGAGGCAGACAACCTCGAGAGTCTGTCCGCCCTTGTTGCTGAAACGCTGAGCTTTCCTCCGCTCGCCTTCACAGGCATCCGCGAGCTCATCGAATTTCTGTTTGCCCAAGCCAAAGACAAGAACATTACCCTCGTTCTCGACGAATACCCCTACTTGAGTGATGCGGTTAAGGGCTTAGACAGCATTCTTCAGACCTCAATCGACGCTCACAGGGAAGACTCACGTTTAAACATTGTCCTGTGCGGCTCCTACGTTGAGATTATGAAATCCCTCATCGAGCATGAAAGCCCCCTCTACGGGCGAATTGATCTCGCGCTTGAGCTTAAGCCCATGGATTACTTTGACGCTGCGAAGTTCTATCCCGCGTTCTCGCCCGAGGACAAGGTGCGGCTCTATAGCGTTTTTGGCGGCATCCCCTTTTACAATCGCCTCATCGATCAATCCCAAAGCGTACGCAACAACATCATCGAGCTCGTCACGGAACCTGGCGCCCGCTTAGAAAGCGAGGTGCCGTCCTATCTCAACGCCGAGATCTCGAAGATGACCAACGCCAACGAAGTTTTCGGGGCTCTCGCACAAGGTTACTCCCGTTGGGGGGACGTGCTGGCACAGTCGCACGTCTCGAGCGGTCCGGCCATGGCAGACGTGCTCGACAAGCTCATGTCACTCGAAATCGTCCAAAAGCGTGCACCCATCAACGACCCTACGAACAAGCGTAAGTCCGGCTACTTTGTAGTGGATCCGCTTTCGCTCTTTTACTATCGCTATGTTTTCCGCAATGCCTCGGCGCGTCAGCTGCTCGACCCGGAAGTCTTCTATGATCGTCACGTCTCCCAAGACTTCGAGGAAAACTACGTTCCTCATATGTTCGAGGAGGTCTGCCGTCAATACCTCGTGCGGCAGAACAGGACCGGCAAGATCGAACCGGCTTTCGACGCCATAGGCAAGTACTGGTACGACGATCCCGCAAACAAGACGAGCGGCGAGTTCGATGTGGTAACGCAAGACCCCGAGGGTTACGCATTCTACGAAGCAAAGTTCCGCAAATCCCCCGTCACGCAAAAAATGGTCGACGAGGAAATCATCCAAGTCGAGGCAACGGGGCTCAAGTGCCATCGCTATGGATTCTTCTCCCGTTCGGGCTTCGAAGCTGGCGAAAGCGATCGAACCGTCTTCATCGACCTACCGCAGATGTTTGGATAGGACAGGCCCCTCCCGCATTCCAAGCATTCATTATCTAATCGAACGATTGTTCGATGGATTTCGTGTTGGTTGGAATCGCCCACGGGCTGGGCTATGCTACCTTGACTATCTATACGACTTAAATACACAAGAGGAAGTACCAAGAGAGCGAGCATGGCAAAAAACACCGCAAACTATGGTAACGACAGTATTCGTCAGCTCAAGGACGAGGAGCGCGTACGCCTGCGCCCCGCCGTCATCTTTGGCTCGGACGGACTCGATGGCTGCGCGCATGCCGCCTTCGAGATCCTGTCCAACGCCGTTGACGAGGCACGCCAGGGCTACGGCAAGCTCATCACCCTTACCGCCTTTCGCGATGGCTCTATCCAGGTAGAGGACAATGGCCGTGGCTGCCCGCTCGACTGGAACCCTTCCGAGAAGCGCTTTAACTGGGAGCTCGTCTTCTGCGAGCTCTACGCCGGTGGCAAGTATAACAACAACCAGGGCGGCGACTACGACTTCTCGCTCGGTACCAACGGCCTGGGCTCGTGCGCGACCCAGTACGCCTCCGAATACATGGACGTCACGGTTTGGCGCGACGGCAACAAGTACTCCCTGCACTTTAAAAAGGGCAAGGTCGTTGGCGCCAAAAAGAAGGCACTCGAGATTGAGCCCAGCGACGAGGACCGTACCGGCACCACCATCAAATGGCGCCCCGATCTTGAGGTCTTTACCTCCATCAGCATCCCCCACGATTGGTATCGCGAGACCATGCGCCGCCAGGCCGTGGTCAACGCCAACGTGACCTTCCGCCTGCGCATTGAGGGCGACGATGGCGAGTTTTCCGAAGAGGACTTTTGCTATCCCAAGGGCATCGAAGACTACGTGCTCGAGAAGGTCGGTACCGACTACCTCACCGAGCCCTTCTTTATCGAGGCCGACCGTCGCGGTCGCGATCGCGAGGACCTGCCCGACTACAATGTAAAGATCACCGCGTGCATGTGCTTCTCGCGCACCTTCATGATGCAGGAGTACTACCACAACTCATCGTGGCTCGAGAATGGCGGCTCGCCCGAGAAGGCCGCCCGCAGCGCTCTGACCAGTGCCATCGATGCTTACATTAAGCAACAGGGCAAGTACAACAAAAACGAGAGCGGCATTAAGTGGCAGGACGTCCAGGATTGTCTGGTGCTGGTGACCAACTGCTTCTCCACCCAGACGTCCTATGAAAACCAGACTAAGAAGGCCATCAACAACCGCTTTATCCAGCAGGCTATGACGGCCTTCTTTAAGGAGCGGCTCTCGACCTACCTAATCGAGAACAAAGACGCTGCCAACAAGATCATGGAGCAGGTGCTCATCAACAAGCGTTCGCGCGAGAACGCCGAGAAGACGCGTCAGAGCATCAAGACCAACCTACAGCAGAAGACCGACATGGCCAACCGCGTGCAGAAGTTCATCGACTGCCGCTCCAAGGACAAGAGCCGCCGCGAGATCTACATCGTAGAGGGCGACTCGGCAGCAGGCGCCATTCGCACCTCGCGCGATGCCGAGTTCCAAGGCGTTATGCCCGTCCGCGGTAAGATCCTCAACTGCCTGAAGGAAGACTATCCGCGCATCTTTAAGTCCGACATCATCATGGACCTCATGCGCGTGCTGGGCTGCGGCGTGGAGATCAAGGACAAGCGCATCAAAAACCTTGGTGCCTTTGACCTGGACAACCTCAACTGGAACAAGGTCATCATCTGTACGGACGCCGACGTCGACGGTTATCACATCCGTACGCTCGTGCTCACCATGCTCTACCGCCTGGTGCCCACGCTTATCGACGAGGGTTACGTGTATATCGCCGAATCGCCGCTCTACGAGATCAACTGCAAAGAGAAGACCTACTTTGCCTACACCGAGCTCGAGAAGAACGGCATCCTCAAGGAGATTGGCGACCAAAAGTGCTCCATCAACCGCTCCAAGGGTCTTGGTGAGAACGACCCGGACATGATGTGGCTCACCACCATGAACCCCGAGACGCGTCGCCTGATCAAGGTGGAGCCCGAGGACGTCACCAAGATGGAGACCATGTTCAATCTGTTGCTGGGCAACGACGAGGCAGGCCGCAAGCGCCATATCTCCGAGCACGGCAAGGAATACCTGGACCAGCTGGACCTGCAGTAACAGCAAATCGATAACGACGGCCCATAAGAAGTTCAAGAGGATATCGTGGCAAAGAAGAAGACGAAGAACCAGCCAAAGAAAAAGCAGGTCAACGCCGAGAACGTCATCGGCCTGCACTCCGAGGTCACCGACCAGCCGATCACGCAGACGCTCGAGGTCAACTACATGCCCTACGCCATGAGCGTCAACGTCTCGCGTGCGTTCCCCGAGATCGACGGCTTTAAGCCCTCGCACCGCAAGCTGCTCTACACCATGTACAAGATGGGTCTGCTCAAGGGCGAGCGCCAGAAGAGCGCCAACATCGTGGGCCAGACCATGAAGCTCAATCCGCACGGCGATGCCGCGATCTACGAGACGATGGTGCGCCTGGCAACCGGCAACGAGGCGTTGCTCGCACCGTTCGTTGAGTCGAAGGGCAACTTTGGCAAGTACTATTCGGGCGACCTGAGCTACGCCGCCTCGCGTTATACCGAAGCCAAGCTCTCCCCCATCAGCGCCGAGATCTTCAAGGACATCGACAAGGACCCGGTCGACTTCGTCGACAGCTACGACGGTGCCATGAAGGAGCCGCGCCTGCTGCCCACCACGTTCCCCAACATCCTTGTCTCGGCCAACAAGGGCATCGGCGTCGCCATGGCGTCCGACATCTGCGGCTTCAACCTCAACGAGGTCTGCACCGCCACGATGCACTACCTGCAGGATCCCGATTGCGACCTGCTCGAGTATATGCCCATGCCCGACTTCTCGACCGGCGGCGAGATCATCTACCGCCGCAAGGAGATGGAGAAGATCATCGAGACCGGTCTTGGCAGCTTCCAGATCCGTTCCCGCTGGCGCTGGATTCCCGAAGAGCGCATCATCGAGGTCTACGAGATCCCCTACACCACCAAGACCGATGTCATCATCGAGCGCATCGTCAAGCTCTCCAAGGAGGGCAAGGTCAAGGAGATTGCCGACATCCGCGACGAGACCGATCTTTCGGGCCTGCGCATCGCCATCGACCTTAAGCGCGGCGTCGACCCCGACAAGCTCATGGCCAAGCTCTATCGCTCGACCACGCTGCAGGATTCGTTCTCGTGCAACTTCAACGTGCTCGTCGACGGCTATCCCCGTGTTATGGGCGTGCGCCAGATTCTGCACGAGTGGGTCAAATGGCGTATTGAGTCCACGCGTCGCCGCATTAACTTTGACCTGGGCAAAAAGTCCGAGCGCCTGCACCTGCTGCACGGCCTCGAGGCAATCTTGCTCGACATCGACAAGGCCATCGCCATCATCCGTGGCACCAAGCTTGAAGCCGAGGTCGTGCCCAACCTTATGAAGGGTTTCGACATCGACGAGACCCAGGCCGAGTTTGTTGCCGAGCTCAAGCTCCGCAACATTAACGAAGAGTACATCCTCAACCGCACCAAGGACATCGCCAAGCTTGAGAGCGAGATTGCCGAGCTTGAGGAGATCCTCTCCAGCGAGGAGAACATCAAGAAGGTCATCAGCGACGAGCTGGCCGCGGTCAACAAGAAATATGTGATGCCGCGTCGCACGGGCAGGATCGAGCCCCATGAGGTTATCGAGGTAAGCTTGGAGCCCGAGGTCGAGGAGTACCCGGTGACCATCATGCTCTCGCGCGATGGCTACCTTAAGAAGATGACGGACCGCGTGCTCAAGAAGGCGACCACGCTCAAGTACAAGGACGGCGACAAACCCTTTATCGAGTTCCCGTCCTCCAACACCCACGAGCTGCTGGTCTTTACCAACAAGAGCCAGGTGTACAAATGCAAGGTTGCGGCGTTTGAGGACACCAAGTCGGCCCAGCTGGGCTCGTACCTGCCGACCGATCTTGAGATGGAACCCGACGAGAGCGTCATCTGGGTCATCGACCCCGAGGACTATAAGGCCGACGTGCTGTTTGTCTTTGAGAACGGCCGCGTGGTGCGTGTCGCACTTTCTGGATACGTCACCAAGACCAACCGCAAGCGCCTCAAGAACGCTATCTACGGCGGCAGCAAGCTGCTGTATGCCCAGGTGCTCAAGGAAGACCGTGACATCGCACTGGTCTCGAGCGACTATCGTTTGATGAACTTCAACACGTCGTTGCTCAAGACCAAGACGACCACCAACACGCAGGGCGTCCAGGCCTTTACGGCCAAGAAGGGCCGCTCGGTCACCACCGTCGGCACGACCGAGGAGATCCTTGGCGCCGGTGTCTCGGCCGAAAAGTTCACCGCACAGAGCCTCCCCTCCGCCGGTGCCCTTATGAAAGAAAACGACATGCCGAGCCTGTTTGACTAGGACGACGGCAACGAGATCGTTAGATACTTCGCAAAGCGACGAGGCCCGGAACGCAACGTCATTGCGCCCGGGACTCGTCGTTTTTCTTCTCAACTATTTTTTAACGCAGATAAATTGATTTCTGCTTATTTTTCTGCGTAAAAAATGTCAGCGCCACTGCTTCGATGCCCTTTGGTCAGTCGTTAGCAAAACTTGCAAAAGTTAGCAAAACTTGCAAAAATTAGCAAAACTTGCAAAGGAGCCACCATGGAGTACAGCAAGAACCCCTTTACCCCGACGTTCGGAAGCGTCCCTCCCTTTCTAGCGGGTCGCGAGCATATTCTGCGCGACATCAACCGTGGCTTTATCAACGGCCCGGGAGATCCCAACCTGTCGACCATTTTTACGGGCGCAAGGGGAACGGGCAAGACGGCGCTTCTCTCGCTCCTTTCAGAAACGGCGCTTGAACACGGTTGGATCGCAGCAAATGTCTCCGCCATGCCAGGCATGCTCGAAGATATTATCGAGCGAACCAAAGAAGCCGCAGATAGCTACCTCTCACAGCCTCATGCGCGCATAAACGGCGTTCAAATTGGTCCAGTGGGCATCGATTGGACATATGCTCAAGAGGTCCAGGGCAACTGGCGCACACGCATGAATGGCATCTTTAAGCAACTCGAAAAACATGACATCGGACTTCTCATTACCATCGATGAAGTCACCGTCGATCTCGAAGAAATGCTTCAATTTGCCTCTGTTTACCAGCACTTTGTACGCGAAGGTAAAAAAGTTGCCCTACTCATGGCAGGACTGCCCTACAAAGTATCGGCGTTGCTGCGTAACGATTCCGTCTCGTTCCTCAGGCGTTCCCAATATCATCAGTTAGGACGAATCACTGACGTTGAAATTGCAAACGCGTTTCGCAAAACCGTTGAGGCCGGAGGACGTTCAATCACACCAGAAGCGCTCGAGAATGCTGTGAAGGCCGTCGACGGATTCCCCTACATGATGCAGCTCGTCGGATATCGCACTTGGGATGTTTCGGAGAACTCGCCCCAAATCAGTGCATCCGATGTCCAGCAGGGTTCCCTACTCGCACGCATGGAGCTGCGTGATCGCATTCTCGAAACGACCTATCGAGAGCTTTCCGATAAAGACATTGAGTTTTTACTCGCGATGCTGCCCGATTCTGGCCCCAGCAGGGTCTCGGAGATAGCCAAACGCATGGGCGTCGCCAGCAACTACGCAAGCCAATACAAACGCCGCCTTCTCGAGGACGGCGTCATCGGGGAACGTGGGCGTGGTCTCGTTGGCTTTGACATCCCCGCATTCAGGGAGTTCCTGAGCGAGAAAGTCTCCTAGCACGCGGAGATTGTCCATAAGGACATCAACGCATGGCAATCAGTAATCCTCTTGGTAAGGACAGCAAGTATTTCCACCAACACCGATTGCCATGCGTTCTTCTTGTCCTTAGGCGAGTTTGCGAGCGAGCTCTCGCACCTCTTCCAACTTGGGCGACGATGCCATGCTGTCGCGCTCGGCCATACCGCTGATGGTGACAATGCCCTGGTCCTCCCACTTGCAGTACGCGCAGGCCGACTTGTACATAGCGATCGCCGCATCATAGACGCCCTCGCTGTGGCTATCGAGCAATAGGGCCGTCTTGGTGAACGGGAAACCCGTGGCACCGAAGGCGTACAGGCGGTCGATGGCGGACTTCTCCTGCGCGGTGATATCGAACCAGTAGATAGGCGAGGCGAAGACGACCATATCTGCGTCTTTCAGCGACTCGATCACGTCGGCCATGTCATCCTTCTGCACGCAAGTGCCCTCGTGGGCGAAGCAGTACTGGCATCCCAGGCAGCCGGCGATCTTTTTGCCGGCAACGCAGACGACCTCGACCGTATTGCCGCCCTCGCGCGCGGTCTCGGCAAACGCCTCGACCATGGTGTCGGTATTGGCGCCCTTACGCGGGCTGCCGCTCAACACAACGATATTCATAGGAATCTCCCTTCTTCATGCCGCAGGCGCGCGGCATATTTTTTTGTTTTAACCAAAACAGATGGAGTTATTCAATCGCCTCGTTTCAGCTACCCCCACTCTTTAGAAGAATCGTTGCTGGAGACTTGGCATTGAATCAAGGCACGCCTTATTTCAAATATTCCTCAAAGAACGCTTTCAGCTTCTCAAACGGAATGATGTCCATCTGATCGTAAAGGTCGGTGTGACTGGCACCGGGAATAATGAGCAATTCCTTGTTGTCCCCCGTCAGCTTGCCGTACGCGGTTTCGCTGAAATAGCGGGAGTGCGCCTTCTCGCCATGCACCAGCAACACAGCAGAGCGGATTTCGCCGGCGTACTGCAAGATCGGCATATTCAAAAACGACAGCGAGGACGTCACATTCCAGCCGCCATTGGAGCCAAGGCTGCGGGGATGGTAGCCTCGCGGAGTCTTGTAGTAGGCGTAATAGTCCGCCACAAACTGCGGCGCGTCCTCCGGCAGCGGATCGACCACGCCGCCCGCCAGCGCGTAACTGCCGTTTTTATAATCCTCGGTGCGCTGTACATTCAGCGCTTTCCGCTTTTCGAAGCGTGCCTGCTCAGAATCCTCGGCGTCAAAATAGCCATTGGCGGTCACGCGGGTCATGTCGTACATCGTCATAGCCGCGGTAGCTTTGATGCGGGTGTCGATGGCCGCCGCATTGATTGCCATGCCGCCCCAACCGCAGATGCCGATGATGCCGATGCGCTCCGTGTCAACGTTATTCTGCACGGAGAGGAAATCCACCGCGGCGCAGAAATCCTCGGTGTTGATGTCCGGCGATGCTACATAGCGGGGCGCACCGCCGCTCTCGCCGGTATAGGACGGGTCGAAGGCAATCGCGAAAAAGCCCAGCTCCGCCATTTTCTGCGCATAAAGGCCGGACGTTTGCTCCTTCACCGCGCCAAATGGACCGCTGACGGCAATGGCAGGCAGCTTGCCCTCCGCGTTCTTTGGCACGTAGACGTCGGCCGCCAGCGTGATGCCGTATCGGTTGTGGAAAGTCACCTTGCTGTGCTCGACCTTGTCGCTTTTGGGGAACACCTTGTCCCATTCCTGCGTCAGATTCAACTGCTCCATGTTTAAGCCTCCTTGTTAGTCGCTGTAAGGTATTCCTCGTCGTCCACGGGCTCCAGCCACTCGTTGGAGGTCTCCTCGCCCGGAACCTCCAGCGCGAGATGGGAGAACCAGCTGTCGGGCGCGGCCCCGTGCCAATGTTTCACGCCCGGGGCGATGTTGACCACGTCGCCGGGGCGCAGCTCCTGTGCCGGTTTGCCCCATTCCTGATAAAATCCTCGACCAGCCACGCAGACGAGGATCTGCCCGCCGTCGCTTTTGGCGTGATGGACGTGCCAGTTATTGCGGCAGCCGGGCTCAAACGTCACGTTGTAGACGCCGACCTGGTCGGTGGAAAGGGGCGCGAGGTAGCTTTGCCCGATAAAGTACTTCGCAAATGCGTCGTTGGGGGCGCCGATAGGAAAAGCCATCTCGTTTTGGTGCTGCGCCTTTGCGTCGGCAGCGTCTTCGTCCGCCCAGACCTCCTTCGCCATGCGAAAGGCCGCCCACGCCTTGGGCCATCCCGCATAAAACGCCGCATGCGTAAGGATTTCCGCTATCTCAGTCCTGGTCACGCCGTTGTTCTTTGCGGACATCAGATGATATTGGAACGAAGAGTCCGTCAGCCCCTGCGCCATCAGGGCCACAACCGTCACCACGCTGCGGTCTCGAAGGGAAAGCCTATCTTCTCGGCTCCATACCTCGCCGAACAGCACGTCATCATTGAGCTGTGCAAATTTGGGGGCAAAATCCCCCAGGGCATCTCTGCCCGCCGTCTGTTTAATTGCCATGATCGATTTCCTCCTATCGATGGTTCTAAACACGAATCTGCTTACGCGCGGCCAAGCGCCCCGCCTCCCGCGCGCCGTTGGCGAAAGCCGCCGCCAACGTCTCGGAATTCCCGCTCTTTCGAGGACTTGAAGAGACCATCAAAACCGTTTTGCTCATTGCGGAATACCCCTTGAACTCCCGATTTACATTGACGAGAATGAAGGTAATACTTAAACCTGACTTTAGGTCAAGGAATGAATTCGAGATTTATCCGGAGGGGCCATGTACACGATCGGACAGGTGGCGGAGATGTTCGGCTTGCCCGCATCCACGCTGCGGTATTACGACAAGCAGGGATTGTTCCCGGGGTTGGAGCGGACGTCCGGCATTCGCCGATTCGGCGAAACGGAACTCGAGGCGCTTCGGGTCATCGAATGCCTAAAGAAGGCTGGGATGGAGATCAAGGACATCCGACTGTTTATGGAATGGTGTGCAGAAGGCCCATCGACATATCCCAAGCGCAAAGCCATGTTCGAGGAGCGGAAGGCCCACATGGAGTCGGAGATCGCGAAGATGAACCGCGCGCTGGACATGCTGAAGTTCAAATGCTGGTACTACGAACAGGCGATTCAGGATGGCAACGAGGATAGAGTTAAGGCGCTGATTCCCGACGATTTGCCGGAAGAGATCAAGGGCGCCTACGAAAACGCACACGCTCGATGATTCCGTCCGATGTTCAAGGGGCTTTGGCAAGGAATCGTTTAAGGCAGATATGCAAAAAGAAAGCCTCCGAACCAAAAGGTCCGGAGGCTGTTATTTCCGCTATTCCCACTCAGCAATAGGAGCCACTGGTCAAAAGCTTGTCAACATCAAAACAAGTTCTCAATCTACCGATTCTACGTGAGGCAATGGTCCTCATTTGATACCCGCGCTGTTTGCGCACTAGGGAGCAAAGGAATCTGGCCGCTGCTCAAATAAGATCACCGCCATCTTGCATAAACGACGCCATGTTAAGGTGCCTGACGCCATCCCTTTCCTGCAATAGAGGATCAAGCGTGAACAAGTAGCGCGGATACCCATCCCGGATATGGTCGAACGGCCTGTACTCGCGCTCCTCGACGCCTCTGTCGGCAATCGACATAGAGACCTGGATGTAGGCGTAAGCATTGCGCCTACGAGCGATAAAGTCACACTCGAGCTTCCCAATACGGCCCACAGAAAGCTCGTACCCGCGCGATGCAAGATAGAGGTAGAGCACGTTCTCCAACGCCGGCCCGTAGTTAATCCTCGCATCCGTGTTCATAGCGAAATAGAAGCCGGGGTCAGCCAGGTAGTACTTCTCTTCGCGGATAAGCGATCGCCGAGACTTGAGGTCGAACCTCGAGCAGCGATAAAGGATCTTCGCGTCAACAAGAATCTGGATATACCGATTGAGCGTTTCTCGCTTGATAGGAATCTTCTCGACATCATTGAAGTACGCAAGGAGGTTCTTCAGGTTCGTCGGCGCACCAAAGTTGTTGATGAGATACGTCTGGACGGCATCGAAAACCGAGACATTCTTAATCTTGTTCGAATGTTTGACGTCCTTTTCAAAGATCTCGTGAATAACACTTTTGATATAGGCGCGCTTTTCATCCTCGCCCTCATACTCCAGCGCTTTGGGAAAGCCTCCAAGGGTCAGATACTCAGTAAACTCTCCCACGAGAAGGTCATTGACAGGCTTTCCGAGAAAACGCTTCATATCGATATATTCCGCAAAGTCGAGTGGGAACACCTCGAACTCGATATAGCGACCAGTCAGCTTTGTAACAAGCTGCCCAGAAAGCAGATATGAATTCGAACCGGTAATGAAGATGGACCAACCGCCATCTGTCCGGTAGCCGTTGATGAGCAGCTCGAATTCCTCTACGTTCTGAATCTCATCGATGAAGAGATACTTCGTCCCCTCAGTGTCTGCTGGAGTCGACATGTCAATCAGATTTTCGAGCTCATCGGTCGTCTTGACCTTCCTGTTCTCCCGTGAGTCGAGGTCGATATAGATGATATGGTCGCTCGCTACACCGGATTCCACAAGCTCGTCTGCGATTGATTGCATGAGACAGGATTTACCGCATCTGCGAACACCGGTAATCACCTTGATCATCCCGTCATCGTGGTAGAAACCACGCATTCGCTTCAGATACTTTTCACGTCGGTATATACGCAAGATGCACCCCTTTTTTTCAGCGTCCATTTTATCAGTTATGGGGGTACTTTTTTACATTTTATAAAAAAGCATACCGATAACTTATTCTCGCTTAATTTCGAAAGACGAATAGTTTTGAAGTTTCGAAACCGAGAAGGCAATATGCGCAAAGACGCGTCGGAGGGGTAAGCCCCAGCCACGTCATGTCGGCAGCGATGAAGGGCGCGTCCGCGCGTGCTACAATGCGGGCACCAGAGATGAAAACACAGTCCCCGTCGGGTAGTCGTGGGCGTGCGGGAGTCCGCATCAGTAACCTGCCTCCTTGGTTGTCCCTTCTCTGCATGGTCATCTACATAAAGGAGGAATCAACCATGCAGATCAGCGTGTCGTCCACCCTGACCGTATATCACGACGGCCAATTCTGGGTCGGGCTGGCAGAGCACGTCGAGGACGGAAGGTACGGCGTCGCCCGCATCGTCTTCGGCGCAGAGCCATCCAATGAGGAAATCCTGCATTTCATTACAGGCAAATGGGCAAAGCTCTCGTTCTTCGGCGACGATCCGACCGAGGTGAACAAGCCTGCGAAGAACCCCAAGAGACGTGCCCGCGAAGCGTCGAGGGCCCTTAAGCAGCCGGCAATGGGCACCAAGGCGCAGCAGACACTCGCGAGCCAGCGGGACGCAATGAAACGGGAGTCGGTCCGCGCAAGAAGCCAGCGCCGCGCGGACGAGGCGGAGGCGCGCTTCGAGCAACGGAAGTTGAAGCGCAAGCAGAAGCATCGCGGGCATTAATCGCCATTTGCAACAAGCCTTATACAGAAGCGGCGTCAGTTCGGCTTGAAACTGACGCCGTTGTCTATTGCGCCGTTCGTCAACGGCGCGTCCTCGTTTTCTACGAAACTGCCCAAAGATGACGGCTGCGATTGCCCTAGACAACGCTACAGATCCAAGCCATAATTCGAGGACAAAATCGAGCTACAGATCGGAATTATGAGGATTGAATCATGTGGGATGAATTAGGCATAAGCGTAGGGACGGCAGTACTCATTTTGATTGCGCTGTATTTCGTTATCAAATGGGCAGTGAAGAATGGCATAAAAGAAGCCTACAGTGCCATCACTGGCAAGAAAGCCGATGACGACATCCAAAACGAAATAGACCTAAAAGAGCTTGGATTGGATTAAACAATCAATAAATCCAGCTTCGGTACCTCTGGAACGGCCTCTTTTCGCCCTCGGGGACAAAAATCGCGCGTCTACTCACTTGGGATAAACCCTTACTCCCATTTCTCCGAATACCGCCCCGTGCCTTACCGTCTTCAAACACGGGGAGTAAATTGCAAAATCGCAGGTAAAAGGGAGTAAAACGGCAAAGAAAAAGTCTCCGTCCCAACATGGGAACGGAGGCTTGATTACCGTATTTGCTCGCCAATGTCGCTGGCGGCTTTGCCGTGATTCTCGTACAAAACGAAACTCAGCGGCACAGTGCGGCACTCAAAAGTGCAAGTCAAAGCCCCATCGGCTTACTCCCACTCAGTGACTAATCCAGTCCGAGTGTTGTCGATGCGTGTCGCGTCGTACCGCCCGAGGGCTGATTCGTGCGCAATTTGAGCGAATCAGGCCCTTGATTCGCGGTTTCGGGAATGACTCAATTGATTCGCAAAATCGCAGGTCGCTCCTTTAATCACTCCCTGGTTTCCGCCGGGGTTCGTAGCGGGCAACGTGAAAAGGGGTGATTCAAAGGGTCGGAGAGATGTCTATAGCGCAATCGTCTGGTATTGGCGCGGTGAGGGACTTCTCACCTCCATCAGTCCAAATCGTCAAGCTCCGAAAGACGTCAAGCTAGAGAAAAGGACCCATTTCCCGTCATGGATTGGGTTTACCTGCATGATTCGTGAGTTATAGTTAGATTGCTCTAACTGTTTGGGGGCGATAGCCATGAACGAACGCAAGGGCTTCTGGGACAAGAATGCCGGTCGGTACGACCGTTTCATGCGAAAGGACCGGGCGGCGTATGAGAAGATGTATGGGCTGATCCGGCCGGTAGTGAAAGCAAAAACCGTGCTGGAGGTTGCCACCGGCACGGGGCTTATCGCAAAGAGCATCGTGAATGCGGCGGCGCACATCGAGGCTACGGACGCCTCTGCAAAGATGATCCTTGAAGCAAAGCGGGACAATCAATCCGCAAAGCTGCACTTTTCCGTACAAGATATGTTCCGCCTGTCCTATGCGCAGAAGTCCTTCGAAGTGGTGATCGCGTCCAACGCGCTTCACATAGTGCCGCATCCGGAAAAGGCCCTGCAAGAAATCAGGCGGGTGCTGAAGGACGACGGCGTGCTCATCGCGCCAACCTTCACCCACGCGGGGAACTCGGTTTCTGGCAAGGCAAAAGCCTTTTTCATGAGTATGGCGGGATTCCCCCTCCACAGCAGGTGGACAAGCGAGGAATACCTGCGTTTCCTGCGTCAAAACGGCTGGGCGGTGCAGAAAAGCGCGGTGCTGAAGGCCTCGTTCCCGTTGACCTATGCGGAATGCACGAAATCGGAGGGGCCAGATGTCGTTCTTTGAAAACACCCGCAAGCCCGTGGGCCTCGGCGGAAAACTTATGGTTGCCATGATGAACCTGGGCCACAGCCCTGTAGCGCGGTGGGGACTTCGATTTCTACGACTTGCGCCAAACGCCAAGGTGCTGGACTGCGGCTGCGGCGGCGGGGCGAACATAAAACGGCTGCTGGAAAAATGCCCGCATGGCGTCGTCAAGGGCGTCGACTATTCGCCCGTCAGCGTGGAGAAGACTAGAAAGCTCAACCGAATTGCAATTCAGGAGGGGCGTTGCGCCGTTCTGCAAGGCAGTGTGACGGATATGGCGTTTGAGGATAGCTACTTCGATGCTGCCACGGCCTTTGAGACTGTCTATTTTTGGCCTGATTTGCCCCGATGCTTCCGTGAGGTCTGGCGGACGCTGAAGCCAGGCGGGACAATTCTTATCTGCAACGAGAGCAATGGCGATACGGATAAGGACGAGAGGTGGACGCAGATCATCGGCGGCATGACCATCTACAAGGACATTGAATTAAAGGCGTGCCTGGAGCAGGCGGGTTTTCACGAGGTGCAGATACGCAAAAAGAAAAGGTGGCTCTGCGTCACGGCGCGGAAGTAAGGGCATCAAGCACGGGCATTTTTGTATCCATCCTGCACATGGCGATAGGCATGACGGTCATAGCGGCTGTGCTGGCGGCAATTATGACAGTTTTTATTCACTGAGGAAGAAACCTATGAAATGTAAAATTGAGAAAAACACCGTGCAGGAAACGCTGATCCTCCCGCTGTATTCCCGGAAGCTGTGTACGGAGCTGTACCCGAACCTTTACAGGGATGAAACAGCGGTTCGTCTACTCAACCAGATCGACTACGACTTTTCAGAGGCAGAGAAAAACTCCCACAGCCTGATGCAGCGCTTTGGTGCGCTGGAGGTGGCCATGCGGCAGGGTGATCTTGCTTTCGAGGTGCGGGATCACCTGAAAGGCCACCCGAATGCGGCGGTGGTCAATCTGGGCTGCGGGCTGGACAACACCGGCAGAACCTGCGACAACGGTAGATGCAAGATCTACAATCTGGACTTCCCGGATGTGATTGCCTTGCGGCAGCAGCTACTGCCCGCCGAGGATCGAGAACATAGTATCCCCTGCGACCTGAAAGACACCGCATGGTTTGGCGAAATCGATGCCTCCGGCGGGGCAGTGTTCTTTGCCTCCGGGGTGTTCTATTACTTTCTGACCCAACAGGTCCGGGAACTGGTGCGAGGGATGGCGGATGCTTTCCCCGGCAGTGTGCTGGTCTTTGATGCTGCCAATCGGACGGCAGTAAAGATGATCGCAAAAACATGGCTTAAGACTGCAAAAATCAAGGATGTGGGGGCATATTTTGCGGTTTCGGATGCCGCCAAGGAAATCGGCACGTGGGACAGCCGTCTGCAGGTCACAAGTCGCGGCTATATGCTGGGCTACAACGATTTGAGGGACCCTTCTGTCAGCGGCTTTTTCCGGTTTCTCGCAAGGGTCGGTGACAACGGGATGAAAATGCAAATCGTGAAAATAAGATTTTGAGAGACAAAAATGCAAAAGACGAGCACTTCTTGCCGCTCAATTGGCAAGAAGCGCTCGTCTTTTCTTAACGCGTCGTATGGCGGAGAGAGCGCAAGTTACGCGAGCGCCCTTCTTGCCAGCTCGGCCGCGCCAAGGATTCCTTGGTCGCCGCCGCAGCCCGGAGCGCAGATGTAGCTCTCTATGTCCTTAAGCTCGGCGGTCTGGATGTAGCCACCCAGATATTCGAGGGTCTTCTTGCGGACGATGCCGTAGAGCTGCTCCTGGTGCATCACGCCGCCGCCGAGGACGATACGGCGAGGCGAGTACATGAGCACGAGGTTCGCGCACATCTGCCCCAGATAATCCCCCTCGAGCGCCCACACCTCAGCGTTGTCCGCGAGCTCGGCCGCGGGCTTTCCCCAGCGCGCGGCGATGGCGGGGCCGGAGGCGAGGCCCTCGAGACAGCTCGCGTGGCTCGGGCAGACGCAGCGTCCCTCCTCGGTGGGACGGGTCCTTACCAGCATGTGGCCGGCCTCGGGGTGCAGCATGCCGTGAAGGAGCCTGCCCGCGCACATGACGCCCGCGCCCACGCCGGTGCCGATGGTCACGTAGACGGCGTCCTCGAGCCCCTTGCAGCAGCCGAAGACCACTTCGCCGAGGCAGGCAACGTTCACGTCCGTGTCGTAGGTCACCGGAATCCCGAGGGCGTCGGCGAACGCGGCGCGAAGACCATAGCCTCGCCACGCGAGCTTGGGCGTCTGGAGGATGGAACCGTAGCGCTCATCGTTGGGGTCGACGCAGGTCGGGCCGAAGGCGCCGATGCCCAACGCGTTCACATCGCGGGCGGTGAACCACTCGACCATTTGTGGGACGGTCTCGGCGGGCGTAAGCGTCGGGGTCTCCATACGGTCGAGAACCTCGCCGTCGCCGGACACCACGGCACAGACCATCTTGGTCCCGCCGGCCTCGAGGGCGCCGAGCCTCATTTGCTTTTCGCTCATGTGATCCTCCTTACAAAGGGACGCCCGCAGTCATGGTCAACCGCGGGCGCCCATAACGTTGGCTTGTTTCGAGGCGACCCTACCTGGGCACGCGGTCCTGCCTTGCGGCAAACGGGGCGAGCACGGCGTGCGGCTCGCTTTGGTACCAGTAGGCGACGGTGGAGATGTCGTCCTCGCGCTCGTAGAGCTTGATGTCGTCGTTGCCGAGGTCCTGGAACGTCACGCGCAGGTCCTCCTTGAACGAGATCGGGTCGGGAAGGTGCCACCTGTAGAGGCCGTGCCTGGGCAGCGCGTCGTCGTTGGTCGCGAGCATCGGGTTCGGGTTCGGCTTGCCCGCGCTGAAGCGGTCGCGCGTGGCGTCGCGCGTCGAGCGGTACGGGTAGCCGGCGAACAGCGTGTTGAAGCACTGCGCCTCGGGCAGCGCGTGGGGCGGCCTGTCGAGGAAGGCCCAGGCACCGCCGAAGTAGTCCTCGGCTCCCGTCGAGGTGACCGTGGGGAACTCCTCGTCGCCGTCGAGGAAGAACTTCATCTCGCCCTCGCCCCACCAATAGCGCTCCAGGGCGCACAGGGCCATGTAGGTGCCGACGTAGTAGCCCTTACCGCGCACGCCGTCGAGCACGGTGTAGTCGACGCCCCTGCGGGTGCTGCGCTCGCGGTTAAAACGGGCGTGGAAGTACATGGCGTCGTCCGGCACGTCGGTGAGCGCGTAGTTGAACGTGTAGAAGATGTACTTAATGAACCCGGGGTGCTCGCTCGTAAGCGTGACCTTGGCGTGCTTCCTGAAAGGCATCTCGAAGTAGCAGTTCATGCCGCCCGTCGGGTTCACGCAGATGGGCATCGAGTTGACGATGGCGCGCTCACCGAAGCCGTTGCAGAAGAAGTCGCCGACAGGGCACTCGACCGAGGGGGTCTCCTCGTCGTCCCAGTAGAAGCGCAGCACGAGGTCGCGCATGACGAAGCTGCCGGCGGCGGTCTTGTCGGGGACGGTCATCCAGATGTGGCGGATGATGCCGGGGCCCTCGATGTCCGCGAGCGTGATGGTCTCGCCGGACTCAAGGGGCACGCAGCACGAGCCCTTGCGGCCGACGCCGAGGTGGCTGGCCGACATGGCGGCACGGCCCTTCTCGCCCGTGATGTTCTCGGGGGTGATGGCGCGGCTTTCCTCACCGCCGTGCATCCACACGTCCTTAAGGAACTCTCTCATCGTCGACCTCCTCTATTCGTCGTCTTCGCACTCGGCGGAACTGGCACCGTTCACGTAGACGATCTGCTGGCGCGCCTCGTCGACGAGGGCGTCGAAGTCGAGTTTCTCGTCGGGGCGCGCGAGCGCGACCGTCATGGCGAGCGGGAGGTTGACACCCGCGATCACGTGGATCCGGTCGGAGGCGAAGCGGGAGAAGCGCTGGTTCACGCTGCCGCCGAGCGCGTCGGTGAGGACGACGACCTCGTCAGTGCCCGAAAGAGCCGCCTCGACCGCCGCGTCGAGCCCCTCGCCGTTGTCGTTCACGTAGGCGCACACGGCGTTGACGGCGTCGCTCTTACCCGTAAGGAACTCGAGGGTGTCCTTGAAGCCCTGGGCGAGAAGGGAATGGCTCGCCACAACTATCTTTCTCATTGATTCACCAATCTCTTGGGTCGAAGCTAGGCGAGGATGCCAGCGGCGGAGGCGACCATCGCGAGGACGATCACCACGAGGATGAGGACCGTCATGCTCGCGTTCTTCTTGGTAAGAAGGTAATACGCGCTTCCCGTGATGGCGGCGGGGATCATGGCAGGCAGGATCTTGTCGAGCAGCGGCTGAATCTCCATCGATACGTCGCCGAAGCTGAAGCTAATCGGGCAGGTGACGCCGATGACCGAGGCGATGAGGCAGCCGACCACGGTGAGGCCGAGCACGGAGGCGGCGGCAGTGAGGTTGGGAAGCTTCTCGCTGAAGTCGGTGACGAGCTTCACGCCCTGCTTGTAGCCGAACTCGAGGGCGTGCATGCGGACCCAGAAGATGGCCAGGATGAGCGCGAACCAGATGCCGGCTCCCACGGGGTTGCCCTCGATGGCCATGTAGGCGGCGATGGAGCCCATGATGGTCGGGATCATGGTCATGAGCAGGGAGTCGCCGACGCCGGCGAGCGGTCCCATGGTGCCGATCTTCAGGTCTTGGACGGCGTCCGCCGCCGCTAGGCCGTCGCGTTCCTCCATGGCCACGCAGACGCCAAGGATGATGGCGGCGAGCCAAGGCTGGGTATTGTAGTAGCGGAAGTGGTTGTTGAGCGCTTGCTTATAGTCCTCGTCGTTCGTGTAGATCTTCCTCAGGACCGGCGAGAGGGCGTAGGCGACTGAGGCGCCCTGCTGGGTCTGGTAGTTGAAGGTGCACACGCTCATGAGCCAGCGCCAGTTCGCGTTGCGCAGATCCTTCTTGGTGACCTTGTAGCCGGAGGGCTTGCCCTCGGCGACGGCGGTGATGTTCTCGTTTTCCATGGTTACTCATCCTCTCCGATGAAGGCGTCTGCGGAAGCGTGGGCGGCGAGCTCGGTGTCCCTCTCGGCACGCTGGTAGAACGCGATCGCGAGGGCAACGCCGACGATGGCGGCGCCGATGATGGGCACGTTCAGGAAGGCCGAGAGGAAGAAGCCGACGAGCAGGTACTGGAAGTACTTGCCGGTGGGCATGTAGCGGAGCAGCATGGCGATACCGATGGCCGGGAGCATCTTGCCGGCGAGGGTGAGGCCGGAGAGGAACCACTGAGGCATGACCTCGAGGAGCCAGTTGACGGCGGGCTGGCCGAGCGTCACGGAGACAAAGACGGGCAGGGCGGCGCACAGGCCGAAGAGCGCGGGGCAGACCCACAGGATGGCGTTCATCTGATTGAACTTACCCTCGTTGCAGAACTTCTGGGACTTCTCGACGACGAAGCCGTTGAGGATCTTGACGATGACGTCGAGCTGGATGCCGAGCATGCCGACCGGCAGGCCGATGGCGAGGCCCGTGTCCGCGCCCAGGGTCACGCCGTAGGCGGTGGCGATGATGGCCATCGTGCCGTAGTCGGGAATCGACGAGCCGCCGAAGCCCGCGACGCCGAGCTGCATGAGCTGGATGGTGCCGCCGATGACGAGGCCGGTCTGCCAGTCGCCCATGACGACGCCGGTGATAAGGCCCCAGAAGACGGCATAGTTGACGAAGATCATCGGGATGCCGTAGTAGTCCACGTGCTTGATGAAGGCCAGCAGGGTCAAAAGGACGACCTGCAGGATAGTGAAGTTGACCATGATCCCTCCTTAGATGAGGTCGGCGACGGAGACGGGCTTGTCGGCGGGCACGAACTGTGCCGTCACCTTGACGCCGCGGGCGATGAGCGCCTTGTAGCTCTGGACGTTCTCGGCGGAGGCATAGGCGCGCTGGGTGAGCTGGACGCCGCCCTCCTTGACGAGCGAGCCGCCGACGATCAGCGACGGGAGCTCGATGCCCGACTCGACCAGGTGAAGGATCGTCTCGGGCTCCTTGGCGATGACAAAGACCTTCTCGCGGTCGTACTTGCCCGCCGCGAAGTTCTTGAGCGCGGTCTGCTCGGAGATGATCGAGACGGCCATGCCCGCGGGGCGCGCCATCCTCATAGTGGACTTCAGGACCTCGTCGCCGGCGACCTTGTCGTCGATGACCATGACTCGGGTCGCGCCCGACACCGGGGCCCACTGCGTCACGATGATGCCGTGAAGCAGGCGATTGTCGATTCGTGCCATAACAACACTCATGTTTGCTCCTATCAAATGAAGTTTTACGTTCGGTACTGCCTCGGCGCTATCCGGATTCGCGCCGGGCAAGGGGTTATCGGATTATTGAGGACGCGCAGTCAGCTTGCGGCGGCGCGGGGAAGGTCACTCGTCGAGCAGGAGGTCCGAGGAGCCGAGGCGCTCTTCTCGCGCCGGGGCGGCGCTCACGCTTATGTAGTCGAAGACATATGCGATCTCGCTTACGGGAACCTCTACGCGATAGCGCGTCGAGATGCTCGAGAAGCTCTGCCTGAAGGACTCGATGAAATCGGCACGCTCCTCCTCGAAGCGGTCCTGGCCAACGTAGGTCTCAATGGGGTTTCTGGTAACAAGGCGCTCGACGAGACAGCAGAGGTGGACGTAGAGCCCAATGATGGCGTTGCTGCCGATCTTCTCGCCTGTCCTGCGCTGAAGCTCGTGCACGGCGCTCTCGATCTCGTGGAATAGCCGCTCCGGGTCGAGGATGGTGATGGAGCGGATGACGTTCTGCAGCGTCATGTTCGAGAGCAGCTTCTCGTGGAAAGAAGAGAGCTCGGAAGCGTCAAGCCACCTGCCGAACACGGCATCAACCTTAGAGGCGGACGCCGTCGACATGATGTCCTCGAGGGCGACGAAGGGGACGGAGGCGACCCCGGGGTCTCCCGTGCCGATGACGGCGCAGACGCGGTGCTCGGAGAAAACGGCGTCATTCGACCCGTTCGCGACGAGCTGCTTGAAGGGCCTCGTGAGCAGGCGCGCGCCTATGGTGCGCGGGAGGCTCTGCGAGACGAGCTGGCGTATCCTCTCCGCGGCGTCGACCCCGGACTCGGAGCAGAAGACGATGGCGTCCTCACGGTTGACGCGCTCGATCACCTTGCAGTGCGTCACGCACGCGGCGGTCGCATCGCCAAGAACCTCGGCGATGGACTTGCCGCCGAGCAGCCCGACCCCGATCTCGAGCGCAAGACCGGTAGAGACGTTGTTCACCACGCCGATAGTGGAGTCGGTAACGTTCTCGAGGGCCTTATAGGCCTCCTCCAAGGAGCCCATGTCGACGAGGAACACGACCCCGGTGCAGTAGGAATGGCGGTCGACGAGGCGCTGGAGCGGACCGACGATGTCCTTCAGCTGCTGGTCGTAGGGCATGTCGACAGCCTCGTACACATGCATGCCGAGCATACGGTTCGCCGCGTCGGCGATGCTCGTCGCCGTTGAGTAGCCGTGGGACAAGATGACGCAGAGCGTCCGAAGGGCCTTCGCATCGCGAGACTCCGATGCGACGCACAGCGTCAGAAGCGTCTTCGTGAAGTGATCGAGCGAGATTCCCAGCGCCCCTTCCACGTCTGCGGCGACCTGATCGGAGACGCTCGAGGCAAACGGTAATTCGGAGGTCACGGCACCGAGGAGATGGGAGATTTGCTCCGCACAGGCAGACTTTCGCTTAGCCAGGCCGATGCCCGGCCACAACTGCAGGCAAATCTCCTGGGCCAGTAGAAAAGCGACCTTCCTCGAAAGCTCGATGCCATAAGAAGAGCCTGCGTCGGCAAGGACCGCGCCCACGATGAGCTCGAAGGCGCGCGACCTCGAGGAGGTAACGCCGCGGCCGAAGATCAAGTGATCCTCAACGCCGCGCACAGCAGAGACAGCTTGCGAGACGAGCTCGGAGACAGAGAGCTCCCCGGCGCAGAATCGCTCATCGAGAGAGCACAGGGCATCGAGCGCCTGCTCGACCGGCCCTGTGCTCTCGGCGGCATCCAGGGACGCGTCGATCAGAACGCCATCATCGGGCTGTTGATCGATCTGCGCGGAGGAGAGGAGCCCGCTGGGAAGAAGATACGGGCGAACGACGACGTAGTCGCCCTCGCGATTGAGGAACGCTTTGGCGCAGCAGTTCGTCACGCAGGCGCGCAAGCCGGCGATGTTATCGGAAAAGTCCGCGTTCACGAGGCAACGGTATGCGCCGCGGCTAATCTTCACATCAGAACCGATTCGGCACCCCTCGCTGCGCAGGAAGCTCAAGATGAGATCCTCGCGCTCCTCGGGGGTCCGCTCCTTGAGTGAGGGGACGCGGGCACAGATGGGCATTTTGCTGTAGGCCGAGGAAACCTTCAGGTCATCGGCGGAAAGCGTCGTCGAAAGAACGAGGCGAGCGCGCGGCGCATCCTGGGAGGCATCGAGCCCGAGGGCCGTCGCAAGGCAGTGCTCCATCGCAGAGGGAGAGAGTGCCTCGATGCCGTTGACAAAAACCACACCCCCGCGCGATTTCGCGATCGACTCGCCAAGAAGCCCGTTGAACGAGGCGGCGTCCGGGACCCCGGCGCAGTCGATGCGCACATAGGAGGAGTCGCGGGACAGCAAGCCCTGGTTCTTGCCGTACTCGTACACAAGACGAGAAAGGAAAGACTTGCCGACACCCACGCCGCCGCTCAAGAGGATGGGCAGGCCGAACGGAGGGTACTGAACCGCAGCCTTGCACTGCTCGACAACGGAGCTGAGGCTCAGGTCGAAGCCCACGGCGCGCGCGAAGTCACGGTGATCGGCGATTCCCGTCGCCTGGATGAGGTCGGCGAGCGAGGCGTACTCGCTTGCAGAGAGCTTTACCTGAAAACGCTTCTGGAACGCGCGGCGATGAAAATAACGGACAGGCCTGCCCGCCACCTTAACCACAAGGCCGGCGCGAACAAGGTCGTTGAGGTACTGGCTCGCCAGACTCCTGGAGATGATGAGCGTCTCGGCGATGTCGGAGGTGGACAGACGGGCAAGGTCGTCGAGCGAGACGGCAGAGGTGAGGGCCTCGAGATGCTCGAGAATCCTGTCCCTCATGTCGACGGGCTTCTTTGCCAAGCTGTCCTGTGCGGTCTTGTCCATGACTTCTTACCTCCTTGTACAAGGAGTATAAGGGGAACACAGAGAACGGAAGGGGGCGCGTGGGGGAATCAACAGCCCCGAGGAGAAGTTCACCACTTGAGGGACAGAAAACAACGGTCATTGAACATTCAGGGCCGACGCTCAACACTTCGGCTCGACACTTCGCTTTGGAAAGGGCCCTGCGCGATGGTGCAGCCCTCCATCTCGCAGCACAGGTCGCCGAAGGTCGCGAGGATGCGTTCCTTCTGTTCCGCGGGCGAGACGACTCGGTGGGCAAGGTCCTCTCAAAAGGGGTCGTCCGACGCCGCAAGACCTCGATGACCGACTACCGCCTCGAGCAAGTGGCGGATTACCTCTGCACTATCGAACTTGCCTTGGTCAAGTACGAAGCCAAGGAGAACGGTGAGACGTACAACAAGTTCTTCGGAGGTATAGGCTCTTTCAAGAGGAACTGGCTCAAGCAAGCCCGCAGCAAGCGGATATAGCTGGCCTCGCGGTTTCGCAAGGAACGGCCAGCTCTCCTCTGGCGAGGAACACCGGGCGACGTGCCTCGAGCAGCGGAAGCTGAAGCGCAAGCAGAAGCAGCGCGGGCAATGATCGGTGCCGATATGGGCCCAGATGTGAACAGTGCTACGTCCCCTGTTCACGGGGCGCGAAACCGCAAAGGTTGCACAGAGGTTGCAAAATAAGAAGCCCCCGACCTGTTTTCGCAGGTCAGAGGCTTGAAATCAACGAATATCGTTTATTCCCACTCGATGGTCGCGGGCGGCTTGGACGTGATGTCGTAGCACACGCGGTTGGCGCCGGGAACCTCGGCAACGATGCGGCCGGAGATGCGGGCCAGCACGTCGTAGGGCAGCTTGGCCCAGTCGGCGGTCATGGCATCGCTGGACTCGACGGCACGCAGGATGATCGGGCGCTGATAGGTGCGCTCGTCGCCCATAACGCCAACGGACTTGATGTCAGGCAGGACCGCGAAATACTGCCAGCAGCTGTGCTCGGAGTTGCGCTCGCCGGTCTGCTCAAACAGGCGCTGGTTGTAGGCGTCGAGTTCCTCGCGCACGATAGCGTCGGCGTTCTTGAGGATCTCGAGCTTCTCCTTGTCGACCGCACCGATGATGCGAATAGCCAGACCCGGGCCCGGGAAAGGCTGACGGAACACGATGTGACCCGGCAGGCCAAGCGCCAGACCAAGCGCGCGGACTTCGTCCTTAAAGAAGTGGTCGAGCGGCTCGATGAGGTCGAAGTGCACGCCCTCGGGGAACGGGATCAGGTTGTGGTGGCTCTTGATGGTGGCCGTCTTGCCGCCCGTTTTGCGAGCGCCGGACTCGATGATGTCGGGGTAGATGGTGCCCTGAGCCAGGTACTTGACCGGCTTGCCATCGGACTCGAGCTGCTGCGCCACGGCGAAGAACTCTTTCCAGAACTGCGTACCGATGATGCGGCGCTTCTCCTCGGGCTCGGTCACGCCGGCCAGAAGCTCGGCATAACGGTCCTCGGCGTGAACGTGGATAAAGTCGACGTCAAACTGCTTGGTGAAGACCTCCTCCACCTGCTCGGGCTCGCCCTTGCGCAGCAGACCGTGGTTGATGAACACGCAGGTCATCTGCTTGCCCACGGCGCGAGCGCCCAGCGCAGCCACGACGGAGGAGTCGACGCCACCGGACAGGGCCAGAATCACGCGGTCGTCGCCGACCTTCTCGCGGAACTCGGCCGTCATGGTCTCGACCAGGTTGTCCATACTCCAGTTGGGCTCCAGGCCGCAGATCTCAAACAGGAAGTTGCTCAGCAGCTGCTGACCGTACTCGGAGTGCTTGACCTCGGGGTGGAACTGCGTGGTGAAGATCTTGCGCTCGGGACACTCCATGGCAGCAACCGGGCACACGTCGGTGCTGGCGGTAACGGTAAAGCCCTCGGGCACCTCGGAAACGGCGTCGCGGTGGCTCATCCACACGGTCTGCTCCATAGGCGTGGAGTTAAAGAGCTTGGCGCCGGCCGTGCGCGTGATGGTGGCGCGGCCGTACTCGCCCACCTCGGAGTGGCCGACCTTGCCGCCGAGCGTCACGGCCGTGATCTGATGGCCGTAGCAGAAGCCCAGGACGGGAAGGCCCAGGTCAAAGATGGCAGGATCGATGGACGGAGCGTCCTCGGCGTACACGGAGGCCGGACCGCCAGAAAGGATGAGCGCGGAGGCGTTCATATCGCGAATCTCGTCGGCCGAGATGTCGCAGGGGACGATCTCGGAATACACGTTGAGGTCGCGGACGCGACGGGCAATGAGCTGACCGTACTGCGCACCAAAGTCGAGTACGAGGACCTTTGCGGAAGCCTTTTGATCCATGGTTCCCCCTCTTGTTGGCGGGGAGCCGGTGCCCACCCGCATGAATGAACGAAAATAACCTCCATAGTGTACACGTTATATGGGGTTTCTCGCCCCTCGCAGCCATCAGCGCACGGCAAACGCACGACCTGGGCCCTTATTTGACGGCAATTGAAGTGTTTTCAAACGTTACAGATGATGTAATACGTTTGAACATTGGACGCCCTGTGCCACAATACTGCCGAACGACTCCGCCTCTGCGGCGGCAAATACGATAGGAATACCAGCATGAAGCGCATCCTTCTCATCGCCACGGGCGGCACCATCGCATCGACCGAGGACGGCAACGGCCTCTCCCCCGCCCTGACCGGTGAGGAGCTCGCCCAGAGCGTCCCCGAGATCTCGGGGCTCTGCGAGCTCGACGTCGTGCAGCCCATGAACATCGACAGCACCAACATGCGCCCGAGCGACTGGATGCGTATCCGCGACGTCATTGTCGAGGGTTATGCCGACCACGACGGCTTCGTGATTCTGCACGGCACTGACACCATGAGCTACACCGCAGCAGCGCTTTCCTACCTGATTCAGGACAGCCCCAAGCCCATCGTGCTCACCGGCTCGCAAAAGCCCATGGGCAATCCCTTTACCGACGCCAAGCTCAACCTGTACCAGAGCCTGCTCTATGCACTCGACGAGCATTCGCACGACGTCTCGATCGTGTTTGGCGGCGTAGCCATTGCCGGCACGCGCGCCCGCAAGCAGCGCACCATGAGCTTTAACGCGTTCATTAGCGTCAACTATCCGCCCATCGCCTATATCCGCAACGACCGCATCGTGCGCAACGGGCTTCACGGCACGCATCAGGGCGAAAACCCGGTGCGTTTCTACGACAGCATCGATCCGCGCGTATTTGTACTCAAGCTTACGCCCGGCGTAAACCCGGGCATCCTCGACGCCCTAGCCGATAGCTACGACGCCGTGATTCTAGAGACCTTTGGCATTGGCGGTATCCCCGAGTTTGGTGAGTCGGGCGAGTCGTTCCAAGAGGCAATTTTCCGCTGGGTCGATTCGGGCCGCACCGTCGTTATGACCACGCAGGTCCCCGAAGAGGGCCTCGATCTGGGCGTTTATGAGGTTGGCCGTGCTTACGCCGATCATCCGGGCATTCTGCGCGGCGATGACATGACCACCGAGACGCTCGTGGCCAAAACCATGTGGGCGCTCGGCCAGTCACGCGATGCGGCTGAGATTCAGCGTCTGTTCTACAGCCAAGTCAACCACGACCGCATCCCGATGGCGTAATTCAGCTGTCGGCGGGTATCCCCTATTCGATACCCTCAAGAAGCTCTGACACCGTCATGCCGAGTGCGGGCGCGATCTTAAATAGAACCTTGAGCGTGAAATTTGCCGTCCCATCTTCGATTCGGTCGAGGTAGGGTCGGCTGATTCCTGTCGCCACACAAAAATCAACCTTGGAGATACCAAGGTCCCTGCGTGTCTCTTCGACCCGCCTGCCAAGAATCTGTTTCGCACGTTCGTCCATGCAGCCGAGTTTGAAATGGAGCCGAACATAAACGTAAACTATAGTTTACGTTTTCCCGAATACACAGGAGTTTTCTATGTCGGGTTCTTCGGTCCGCATGTACCGAGCCACGCTTCGCACAAACAGCGCGCCGCCCAAGCTCGTCGTCGTTGAAGCTGAATGCCTTTCGCCCGATGAGCGCACAGCATTTGCATTGCTATCAAGTCGCGTCGCCGCCGTTCTGGTCCCTTGCCCGGCGCAAGGTGAACTTGCCATTCAATGCCAAACGCACGGCTGCTCGCTCAATCAGGTTGCCGTAATCGCAACCAGCCAGCGTGGCCTGCCCCTTCTCCTGGAAGCCGGCATCGCACTCGCCCTTCGCGGTGCCGGATACGAAAACGAGACCGCCGCCGACATGGTCTTTAAACCACGATCGAGCGGCGGCCTCGCATCAGCCATTGAATATATGTGCAGGCTCGTTGCCTAAAAGGACAAGCTAGAAACCAAAGCCAAAGCCCGTTCCGGTAATCGCCGAGTACATAAAGTAAACGTTAATCACGTTGAGGAACACACCCGTAATGCAACCGTTGCGCAGGTAGCGCTCGCACACGATGCGCGCCATGGCGGCGGAGTCGTCATTGTTCTTGGCTTGGCGTCCCGCCGTAAAGTACGTCGCCACGCTCAGCAGCAGATTGAGTACCGGCAGTGCCAGCAGCTCGTAGCTCTTACCCCAGCGCGTCACCTCGCCGGCGGCGTTAAACTTCGTTGCCACCTCGGGGCCAATGTTGGGGATAACACACGCTGCGACCACCAGCGGAATCACCGCAAGTACGAGCAGCGCAATACCCATGTAGCCAGCTTTTTTGCCATATTTGAACATATGCGTCGTCCTTACACGTTAAAGCGGAAGTGCACGACGTCGCCATCGGCCATGACATAGTCCTTGCCCTCAATACGCAACTTGCCGGCGGCCTTGGCGCCCTGCTCGCCGCCGAGCTCGATGTAGTCGTCGTAGCCAATGACCTCGGCCTTAATAAAGCCGCGCTCAAAATCGGTGTGGATGACGCCGGCGGCCTGCGGGGCGGTCGCGCCCTGACGAACCGTCCAGGCCTTGACCTCCATCTCGCCGGCCGTAAAGAACGACTGCAGGCCGAGCAGCTTGTAGGCAGCCTGAGCGAGCACGTCCAGGCCGGGCTGCTCCAGGCCCAGGCTCTCCAGGTAGTCGGCGGCGTCCTCGGGATCGAGCTCGGAAAGCTCTGCCTCGATCTTGGCGCAGATGGGCAGCGGCTTGACACCATCGATGGGCGCCAGATCGTCGTTGAGCATATCCTCGTCCACGTTGGCCACATACAGGATGGGCTTCATGGTGAGCAGGAACAGCCCCTTGGCGGCGGCACGCTCCTCGTCGGTCATCTCCATGGATGCGGCGCGCTTGCCCTCGTTGAGCCAGGCAAGCAGGCGCTTGGCAACCTCGAACTTGGGCATGAGCTCCTTGTCGCGCTTGGCCTCCTTCTCGAGCTTAGGCAGCTGCTTCTCGAGCGTGCCCATGTCGGCCAGGATGAGCTCGGTCATGATGGTGTCGGCATCGCCGGCGGGATCGACGAACTCGCCCGTGCGGCCCACCTCGCGCATGACGTTGGGGTCCTTAAAGTAGCGCACGACCTCGCAGATGGCGTCGGTCTCGCGAATGTTGGCCAGGAACTGGTTGCCCAGGCCCTCGCCCTCGTTAGCGCCCTTCACCAGACCTGCGATGTCGACGAACTCGACCGTCGCCGGCACAATGCGACCCGGGTTAACGATGTCGGCAAGCTTTTGCAAGCGGCTATCGGGCACGTCGACGATACCCACGTTGGGGTCGATCGTGGCAAACGGGTAGTTGGCGGCAAGGCCGGTCTTTTTGGTAAGCGCGGTGAACAGCGTCGACTTGCCCACGTTGGGCAGGCCCACGATACCGATGGAAAGGGACACGACAGCTCCTTTTGGTACAGGTACTTCAAACCGTATAAGTATAGCGCCGCCGCAGCATCCGGGCGAATCCGGACACCGCAGCGGCGCAAATGAAGCAGAGATTGGGGTCTCTAGCTAGTCCGCGAGCTTCTCCACCTGATCGAGCATCTTGTCGAGCTTGGCCTTTGCTTCGGCCTTGACCTTCTCAGCTTCTTCGTGAGCCTTCGCCTTCTGGGCGGCCTTTTCCTCGGCTTCGGGATCGACGACGACCAAGTTGGACGCATCGTGTTCAACAAGTTTGAGCGCATGCTCGGGACACACCTTGACGCAGGCTCCGCAACCTAGGCAATACGTGGACTCCAGTGCAAAGCGGCCGCTTCCCACCAAATCGCAGGCGAACGTGGGGCACACGTTGACGCACTCACCGCACGACGTGCACTTGTCAAAATCGCATTCCGGCGTGCTCACCTGCATGTTCTGGGCAAGCTCGGGGTGGTTTTGCAGCGTCGAGAGCACCAGCTGCCGCCCGTGCGTGAGCGAACGTCGACGCTTGGTCGTCGTGGTGCCGCACATGGTGTTGAGCGTGCGCTCCAGCTGGGTAATCTGATGGCGATGGGCCTTGAGCTTTTGCGTCACCGAAGCCAGCGCCGCAGTCGCCGGATTGAGCTTGGTCACCGTCAGGCCCGTGGTGCGGGCGATCTTTTCCATGTACTCCTTGCGCTCGTACTCGCGGCGCTTATGGCATTTGAGGCTCTTGGAGTCGACCTCCAAGCCCATACCCGTGCCGGACCACTCCTCGGCCTTCGCAATCGCCTCGCCCAGAATGTCCTCACCGCCGGTGTTGCGGCACTTATCGCACACGTCCAACGGCAGGTAGACGCTCACGTTGGGATAGTCGGCCAGTACCGAGAACCAGGTCTCGGCCGTAATATCGCCCACGCAGGCGACGACGACCTCGTTTTCGCGCGGCATGCGCTTAAGGGCGCGCGTGCAGGTAACGTAGGCGGTCTCGTGGCTCGTAGCAGCAGAGACGATATCGTCATACAGGTTTTTGGGTGCCAGGCGCGGCGAGATGATTGCCTCGGTCGGACAGGCAGCGGCGCACAGGCCGCACTTGCGACAGGAGTCGAGGATCTCGATGGCGTCTTCCTCGACCTCGATAGCGTTGACCGGGCACACGTCCATGCACGCGGTGCAGCCGCTCTTTTCGTTTTTGCAGGTCAGGCACGGAATGGTGTTGCCGCGCGGACGCTCCTTGTAGTCGGCAGGATTCCACTGCGGCGCCGAGGGATCGAGTGCATCGGTCACGCCGCCAAGCGGGTTTTTAAGAAAGTCGAAACCCTTGCTGATCTCGATAATGTCATCAAACAGATCGTGTTCCTGCGCCATGCGCGGCCCCTCCCTGAGCAGTGCAAACAAGCAAGAGATAATGATACGCCATCGGCCCACGCCTCGGGCAAATTACACGCGGAGCATCTTTGCGGCAAATAGCCTATGGCCTATCGCCGCCTCGATTGCACAAGGTCAATCAAGCGCCAAGCTATGCCTCGCACATGAGCTGCACGAGCTTCTGTTTGGTCACCTTGGCCTGCTCGTTGGCCATATTACGCTCGTTTCTAAAGACTGCATTTGCAACGCTCAGCAGGTCGGCATCGGAAATCTCGCCAAGGCCCAGCTCCTCGAGCGTCGTCGGCAGACCAACGCGCTGGCAAAACTCGAGCACCTGATTAAGCTCGGGCGCACGCTCCAGGCGCAGCTGCACCACCAGGCCAAATGCCACGGCCTCACCATGCATGGCCTTGCACTCGGGCAGAATCGTCAGGCCGTTGGCTATGGCATGAGCAAGCGCTAGGCCACCACTCTCAAAGCCAACACCCGAGAGCAGAATATTGCACTCGATCAGGCGCTCAACCGCTGGCGATGTACGGCCTTTTTTGAGATCGCGCTTGGCAGCGACGCCGCACTCCATGAGTGTGTCATAGCAGGCACGAGCCGCAACCAAGGCCAAGTGTCCCGGCGCGCCACCGTGCTCGTTGGCGCCGTGCGCCGCGGCGCACGAACGCGCCTCGAAATACGTTGCCAGCGCATCGCCCATACCAGCGACCGTCATACGCAGCGGGGCCGCCGCGACCACGTTGGTATCGACCACGACCAAGTCTGGATTCTTCTCGAGCATCAGGTAGCGGTCGAACGACCCGTCCTCGTGATACAGCACCGAAATCGCGCTGCACGGACCGTCCATCGACGCCGCCGTGGGACATACGCACAACGGCAACTCGGCATAAAACGCAACGGCCTTGGCGATATCGAGCATCTTGCCGCCGCCAATACCCACCACCATGTCGCAATACTCAGCCTGGGCTTCCTTAGCCATTTCGACAACGGCCCCTTCCGTACACGGACCGTCATAAATCTTAAAGAACGGCTCACTCAGATCGTCGTCCAGAAATCCATCGACGATCTGCCTGCACAGCCGATCCTCGGTGCCCTGGTCAAACAAGACATAGGCAGCGCATCCCAACCATGACAAATACCTGCCCTGACGCGAGAGCTCACCCGGCCCCTGAACATACCGGCCGGGACCGCCGTAAACCATAGGAAGCGCCATACGAGAATCCGCCCTTCATCAAACAACGATTGGTGCAAAGTAACCTGACCCCTTTGCACCATAGCAAAAAGGGCCCCGCGCATTGAGCGCGAGACCCCTTGCAAGACAGCGAGAGTCGATTAGAAATCGATGTCGGTGTCGTAGTAGCAGGCCTTGAGGATCTTCTCGAAGTCGGCAGCCTTGGTCTCACGCGGGTTCTCCGGCGTGCAGGCGTCCTGCTCGGCGTTCGCGGCGATCTCGGGGAGCTTGGCGAGGAACTCCTCCTCGGAAACCATCTGCGGGTTCTCGGCGTCGACCTTCACGCCACCATTCGCGTAATCCTTGATGGACTGCGGAATGTTGAGCTGGTCGTTGAGGTCGCGAATCTTCTGGACGAGCGCGGCAATGAGCTCCTCGTTGGTCTCGCCGGGAAGGTGCAGGATCTCCTTGGCCACGTAAGCGTAACGCTCGGCAGCACGGGGATCCTTGGAGTTCCACTGGATGACCTTGCCCAGGTACATGGCGTTAGCGGCACCGTGGATGATGTGGCCATTCTCGAAGGCAGCACCGGTCTTGTGAGCCATGGAGTGAACGATGCCGAGCAGGCCCGAGGAGAAGGCGATGCCGGCGATGCACTGAGCCTCGTGCATGTGCTGACGGGCCTCATGGTCGCCAGCATAGGACTTGGGCAGCCACTCAACGATCTCGCGGATGCCGTGCAGAGCGTTGGCGTCGGTGAACATAGAGGCGCAGGTGGAAACGTAGGCCTCCATGCAGTGGGTCAGAGCGTCCATGCCGGTATGAGCGCACAGCTTGGCGGGCATGGTGTAGGTGAGCTCGGGGTCGACGATGGCGACATCAGGAGTGATGTTGAAGTCGGCCAGCGGGTACTTGATGCCCTTGGCGTAGTCGGTGATGACGGAGAAGGCAGTGACCTCGGTAGCGGTGCCGGAGGTAGAGGAGATGGCGCAGAAGTGAGCCTTCTGACGCAGCTCGGGGAAGCTGAACGGCTGGATGATGTTATCGAAGGACTCCTCGGGATACTCGTAGAAGACCCACATGGCCTTAGCGGCATCGATGGGCGAGCCGCCGCCGATGGCGATAATCCAGTCGGGCTCGAACTCGCGCATGGCCTCGGCGCCCTTCATGACCGTCTCGATGGACGGGTCGGACTCGACGCCCTCGAACAGCTTGACCTCGAAACCGCCTTCCTTAAGGTCGGCCTCAACGTCCTGCAGGAACCCGCCGCGGCGCATAGAGCTGCCGCCAGAAACGATGATGGCCTTCTTGCCCTTGAGGTTCTTCACCTCGTGGCGAGCGCCCTCACCAAAGTACAGATCGCGAGGATTGGTAAAACGTCCCATACTGTGCCTCCTAAACAAGCCCCTCTTAGACTTGCGTATATAACGGAGCACCCAATTGGCTCCGTTAGGACCGGTTTGCGCGTTGCCGGCGATGGCAATGCACGATGTCTGAACGTCTCAACGCTCAGACAAACACTATTTTACCGTTCTGGTTGGTCAGTTATTCACCTAAAGCCGACAATGATGAAACGTTTTTTCTATCCCTGAAGACCCTTGTGGGGCATTCATACTCCCAAGCTGGGCAAACGTTTTATCAGGGTTGACCACATATCCCGGGCGGGGCTGTGCCTCTCCAAAATGTGCCCCGTTCGCCGCCAAAAATCGACCGTTTACGGCACTGTGATACCACTCGGTCGTCCAAGGTGCCGACATTTGTGCGACATCCGTCTTCGTGGTGCAAAGGTGCAAGTCCAAGTGCGGCACCCCCGGTGTGCCACGTGCGGGTAAACTAGAACTTTATATAGAGACATTTGAACCCTAACCGCAGCAAAGGAGGCCCCATGGCATTCGACCCCATTCAAGAGGATTGCCATCGCCTCGTTCTTGAGGCCTTGCGCCGCGACAATATCCCGCTCACTGACGGCCCCGCCGTCGAGCGTCTAATGGAGCAATTCACCCGCAACCCCGCGCCGCTCATCGTGCACGATCGCGACCGCGCCGGGCACCTCATTGCCAAGGTGGTCGAGGCTGTCGACTACCGCATCCCCTTTATCCCCGACGACGCCCAGGCAGAGCAAGAAGAAGCCGCAGCCGAGAACATGCTCCGCGAGGCAGCCGCGCTCGATCCGGCCAACTGGGATGCCCAGCGCATGCTGACGGCGCTCACCGCCGAATCCAACGAGGAATACGTACAGTATCTGGTGTCCAAGTGCGACGAGGTGGAGCACGATCTGGCGCTCAAGATTGCCTCGGCGCAGGACCCCTACGAGCGTGAGGCCGCAGGCGACCTGACCCGCCGTCCCTACCTGCGCTGGCTTGCCGCCTTGGCATCGCGCGCGCTCATTAGCGGCCGCTATCGCATGTCGCTCGAAGCCGCAAACCGCAGCCTCGACTTTGCCCCCAACGATCCGGCCGGCGTCCGCCACACCGCAATGCTCGCTATGGCAAAGCTCGAATACCCCGCCGAGGAGCTCAAGCGATTTCGCTCTGCCCATTCCGTCCCCTATCTCGCCAACACGCCGCTGCGCCGTCGTCCCAAGGACGCGGAGCGCGACTTGGACCCATGGACGCTCATCGCGCTGATGAGCGCTGCCTGGCGCGAGCTGGACTACGAGAGCGCCGAGCACTACCTGCATATCCTTGCGCGCTCGTGTCCGCACGCGGCCGAGGCGCTCTACTTCCAAACCGAGTTTCCCGATGGCGTCTATGCCCGCGTCAACGTGGGTGCGGGCTCGACCGACGAGCTTGTCCTTGCGCTGTCCGAGGCGACGCCGGTGCTGCAGGAGGGTCTGGGCGCCCCCGACAACGCCAGCTTTGCCGCCTGGGTCGCCACCAACGACATCGTGCGTTCCCAGATCGACGAACGAATCCTGCGCGCGGCCGAACAGGGATTGCCGTTTAAGGGAGGAGACCTCTAATGGATCCGAGCGTCTACATCCCCGCCTATCTGGAGCGAACCTATCTGGCGTCGCACCCCGAACTCACCGATGCAGCACGCGAGCTTGTCCATAACGACATTAGCGCGAATCCTCAAAAGTATGCGCAGTCCGAGCATGCCCAAGCGCTGCTGTCCTATGCCGGTGTTCATCGCCACCTGCTCGACGAGCTCCATCGCATCGAGGACATGGGCAGCGACGAGGAGTTCGAGCAGACGCGCAATCGTCTGTTCGACGACATGCGCGATGAGCTGCTCAAGATCGTCCGCATCGATGCGCATGTCCTCGACGCACAGCTGCTCGCCATCATCTTGGCCGACACGCCCGTTGACGCCTGCCTGGGTGACCTGATGAAGCTCGAGGCGACCACGGCCGATTACCTGCAGCAAAGCGTGCCCGGGTTCGACATGGAAGCCCCGCACTACTGGGCCAATAATGTTTTGGCCGACGGTGTCACTGCAGCAGATCTCACCGTGAGCGAGCCGGCTCTTATCGGGTGGCTTCACACACTCGAGGCCATCTCGCAGCTGTGCATGGCGAGCGCTCGTTACCGTGCTGCCGCCAACTACGCCCGCCGCGTCCTTAAGGCGGAAGGCTACCCCACCCGAGCCGCAGGCACCGTGTTGCTCGCCCTCGCTCGCCTGGAAGACCAGGACGGCTTTTTTGCCCTGGCTCACCAACTCGAGGAACAGGTGGGGGCTGATGCACTCGAGAACTCCCCCTGGTACCTGCTCGCCCGCACCATCCTCTTGTTCAAAACAAACAAGATGCGCCCGGCGACACGCGCGCTGCGTGAGTTTGCCAACCGTTGCGAGGGCGGCGCGTTCTTCTTGCTGAACCCCATGTACCAGACGCCGTACCTTCCCTGCCGACCCGAGCCGCGCGATCCCTGGGATCTTTCGCACCAGGCCGTTTGGGAAGCGGACGGTATTATCTCGGACACTCCCGACTTTGCCCCCTGGGCCAATGCCTGTGAAGACGTGTCACAGCTTGCCCAGGAATTTGCGCGCCGCTACGGTTTTTAGTGACGCACTCGACCCGACCATGTCGTTTACGTTAGGAACGGTTTCATGAACCTCCGCTCATCTCTCGCCTGTACCTCGAGCGATATCGCTCGCTGGGGACTGCGCTCTGTCCTCAAACGCCAGGGCGGCGTACTCCCCGGCCGCATCGCCATGAAGATCGACCCCGAGCTGCTAAGCGACCTCGCCGGCCTTATCGACCGCAGCGTGGTGATCACCGGCACCAACGGTAAGACCACCACCTCCAACCTCATCGCCGACGCCGTTGCCGCCAGCGGCGCCACCGTGGTATGCAACCGCGCCGGCAACAACATGGAGCCGGGCGTGGTGGGCGCTCTGCTCGAGGCCCGCGGCGGCCTTAAGCACACTGACAGCGGCAAGCGTGTGGGCGTTTTTGAATGCGATGAGCTCTACACCGTGCGCGTCCTGCCCAAGCTCAAGCCGACGTACTTCGTGCTGCTCAACCTGTTCCGCGACCAGCTGGATCGCTATGGCGAGATCGATCACACCCAGGAGGTCATCGCCCATGCGTTGGAGCTCTCTCCGGCAACAACGCTCATCTACAACGCAGACGACCCGCTGTGTGCCTCGATTGCCGCGCGCGTTCCCAATGCAAGCATCGCCTTTGGCATCGACAGCGCCACCAACACCGAGTCCGACCGTATTAGCGACTCACGTTTTTGCTCAAAGTGCAACACGCCGCTGGAGTATGACTACGTGCAATACGGCCAGCTCGGCGCCTACCATTGCCCCTCGTGCGGCTGGGCCCGCCCTGCGCTTGTCCGTCGCGTGACGGACGTGAAGCTCGGCTGCGACGGCTACGGCTTCGACCTGGTCTTTGGATCTGCGCCCGACGCGGCTGCCGTACACATCGCCACACGCTACAACGGCCTGTACATGGTCTACAACGTTGCCGCCGCCTTCTTTGCCGCGCACGAGTTGGGCGTGGATACGGCGCTTCTACAGCCTACGCTCGATGCCTACGTCCCCGCCGGCGGACGTATGGGGCGCTGGGATATCGCCGGCCGCACCGTCGAGGCCAACCTGGCTAAGAATCCCGTAGGCTTCGATCGACAAATCCAGTCCATCAAGACGACAGGCGGCAGACTCTGCGCTTTCTTCCTTAACGACAATGACGCCGACGGACACGATGTATCGTGGATCTACGACGTCGACTTTGAGCGCATCGCCGACACGCCGGGTCTTGTCGCCTTTGCCGGAGGCACGCGCGCGCACGACATGCAGGTGCGCCTCAAGTACGCCGGCATCGATGCCGCGATTATCTCGGACGTCGCGCAGGCAATTGGCGCCGTGGCAGACGAGGCCGCCGATGACACCTTCTACGCCGTCGCCAACTACACGGCCTTCCCGCCGCTGGTCAAGGAGCTCGACGGGCTGAAAGGCGCCACCGCCGATGCTGTTGCTGCCCGCGCCATAGCCCGTGCCGACGGCAGCGCTCTTCCTGTCGGCATCGCGCCAGTCGAGCTTTCGCGCCCGCTGCGCATCGTCTACCTGTATCCCGATGCCCTTAACCTCTATGGCGACGGCGGCAATGTTATCGCGCTCGAGCGCCGCTGCGCTTGGCGCGGCATTCCCGTGCGCGTGGACGAGGTCCGTATGGGCGAAACGCTTGATTTGACCGATGCCGATATCGTCATGATGGGCGGTGGCTCCGACCGCGACCAGCTGGCGGTCGCACATGAACTGCTCGCTCAAAAAGACAAGGTCGCATCCTATGTTGAGGATGGCGGTTCGTTGCTCGCCATCTGCGGCAGCTATCAGCTGCTCGGCCGTTCGTACTATATGGGTGAGAATCGCATTGAGGGTCTGGGGGTCATTGCCGCCGAAACCGTACGCGGCTCCGACCGCCTGATCGGCAACGTAGCCGTCAAAACCGATCTGGCACCCGAGCCCTTTGTGGGATTTGAGAACCATGGAGGTCGCACCCTGCTCGACGCGGAGGCCACGCCACTCGGAACGTCCGTCGTCACGGGCACCGGCAACAACGGCGACGATGGCTTTGAGGGCCTGATCTACAAGGGCGTCATCGGCACGTACCTGCACGGGCCGGCGCTGCCCAAGAACCCAGAACTCGCCGACTGGCTGATCGCGCACGCCCTCGAGCGCCGCGGCGATGCGCAGGCCGCCGCCCTGCTGCCGCTCAAGCCCCTCGACGACGCCTACGAGCACGCCGCCCACGACGCCGCCATGAAGCTCCTCCCCTAGCACCTCACCACCACAAAGGGGACAGGCACCTTTGTGGTGGTTTTTCAGTTTGCCAACGATATGTGAACGGCTAAAAAAGTCTGCTATACTTTTTCCCGCTGTCCCCATCGTCTAGCGGCCAAGGACGCCACCCTTTCAAGGTGGATATCGCGGGTTCGAATCCCGCTGGGGGCACCATTTAAATTAAGAAGCCCGTTACCCCCGCGGTGACGGGCTTTTTGCTACCGATATGCCGGGATTCGAACCCGACAGGGTGCGGAGCTGAGGAAACGCGAAGCGTTTTCCAGCGCAGCACGCAAGGAGCGAAGCGACGCAGCGGAAGCGGGCGGCGCCAGCCGCACGCGGACATCCCGCTGGGGGCACCACAGAATCTGAGAAGCCCGTTACCAATTCGGTAGCGGGCTTTTTGCTACCGATATGCCGGGATTCGAACCCGACAGGGTGCGGACCCCGGCATCATCGCAAAGCCAGCGGGCAAAAAATGGCAAATATGAGTACTGCTACCATTTTAGTTACAGCGATTTCATGCCTTCAGAAGGCGATTTAGCCGTCAGGCGTCCTACGGCGGAAAAATTGCAGACGTTTATCGGCTAAGTACTTGGACATATGTTGCGTAACACTTCATATTTTGCAAATAAATAATGCTACAGGACTTGTGACAGTACTCATATTTGACGTTTTTTGTCCACGCCCCCTTATTGCGTGGGCGAATCAGGTGCAAAACGGGCTTCAAAGCGTCCTTCGCAAACAAAAACCGGGGCCCACATGATGCGGACCCCGGCTCAATACCGTGACGATATGTCAGTTACGCCCTACACGTAGAACAGGATGTCGTCGTAGGTCGGGACCGGCCAGTAGTCGGCTGCCACGATCTCCTCCATGGCGTCCACGGCGGCACGCAGCGCATCCATAGCGGGGACGACCTCGTGTGCATACACGTTGGCCTGCTCCTGGCCATCGAGGCCCTCGGCCTTCTGATGCACGGCGTCAAGCGCCTTGATGGAGTCGTTGATGGTGGTGATACCGTTGCAGAGCTTGTTGAGCGTGTTCTGCTCGCACTGCATGGCGGCCTCGGCACCGGCGGCACGAATAGTCTCAAGGCCCTTAGCGACCTTGGTGGCATAGGCGGTAATGACCGGGCGATAGGTACGACGCGCCTCGCGAACCATCGTGGTAGCCTCGATGTTCATGAGCTTGTTGTACTTCTCGAGCTTGCAGTCGTAGCGGCACTGAGCCTCGGCCTTGGTCAGGACACCCGTCTCCTCAAAGAGCGCGATGGCCTTATCGGAAACAAACGCGGGCAGGGCATCGGCCGTGGTCTTGTTGTTGGCAAGGCCGCGCTTCTCGGCCTCGACGGGCCACTCATCGGAGTAGCCGTCACCTGAGAACAGGATGCGCTGGTGATCGGTCAGGACCTTCTTGCAGTACTCGAGCGCGGCGTCCTGGAACTTATCCTCGGGCGTACCCTCAAGCGCGTCGGCGAAGGACTTGAGCGACTTGGCCACGGCGGCATCGAGCACCAGGTTGGAGTCGGAGACGTTCTGCTCGGAGCCGCAGGCACGGAACTCGAACTTATTGCCGGTGAAGGCAAACGGGGAGGTGCGGTTGCGGTCGGTGTTGTCCTGCATCAGCTTGGGCAGGGTATCGGCGCCCAAGTCGAGCACGCCGCGCGTGGCATGGACGGAAGCCTTGCCATCGATGATCTTCTCGACGACCTCGGTAAGCTGGTCGCCCAGGAAGATGGACATAATCGCCGGAGGAGCCTCGTTGGCGCCCAGACGATGGTCGTTGCCGGCCGAGGCAACGGAGGCACGCAGGAGCTCCTGATAGTTATCGACGGCCTCGATCACCGCGGTGAGGAAGACGATGAACTGCAGGTTGTCGAGCGGGGTGTCGCCCGGATCGAGCAGATTCTCGGACTCGGTGCCAAGCGACCAGTTGTTGTGCTTGCCCGAACCGTTGATGCCCTCGAAGGGCTTCTCGTGCAGCAGGCAGACCAAGTCGTGGCGGGAGGCGATGAGCTTCATCTTCTCCATCATGACCAGATTCTGGTCGATGGCCTCGTTGACCTCGCCATAGACCGGTGCGAGCTCATGCTGGCAGGGAGCAACCTCGTTGTGCTTGGTCTTGGCGGGAATGCCGAGCGCCCACAGCTCATCGTCCAGGTCCTTCATGTAGGCCGAGACGGTGGGGCGGATAGCGCCAAAGTAGTGCTCCTCGAGCTCCTGGCCCTTGCAGGGAGCGGCGCCAAAGAGGGTGCGGCCGGTGATGACCAGGTCCTTGCGCTTGCGGTAAGCGTCCTTCTTGATCAGGAAGTACTCCTGCTCGTCGCCCACGGAAGGAACGACCTTCTTGGGGGTCTTACCGAACAGCGCCAAAACGCGCTTAGACTCACGCGAGAGCGCGGTCATGGAACGCAGCAGCGGGGTCTTCTTGTCCAGGGCCTCGCCCGTGTAGGAGCAGAAAGCCGTGGGGATGCACAGGACATCGTCCTTGATAAAGGCGGGGCTAGTGGGGTCCCAAGCGGTGTAGCCACGGGCCTCGAAGGTAGCACGCAGACCGCCGTTGGGGAAGCTCGAGGCATCGGGCTCGCCCTGGATGAGGTTCTTGCCCGTAAACTTTGTAATGGCGGTGCCGTCGTGGTTGGGCTCCAGGAAGCTGTCGTGCTTCTCGGAAGTAATGCCCGAAAGCGGCTGGAACCAGTGCGCGTAGTGCGTCGCGCCCTTGGAGATGGCCCAGACCTTCATGGCATGGGCAACGGCGTTGGCCACATCCAGGTCGAGCGGCTCACCGCCCTCGAGGGTTGCAGCAAGGCGCTTCCAAATGTCCTTGGGGAGGTAGTCCTTCATGACTTCCTCAGAGAACACCATGGTCCCGAAGCGGTCAGTAAGTTCGGCCATACGGAACTCCCTTCGTATCGGCACCGCGTGAGAAGCGGTGTTGATTACTAACGAACGAGTCATAGCTTAGACTCGCCGTGTTTCCGCGACATTACCGTTATGTTGCTGTCGCGAAACCAATCAATGAGGTTACCCTATCGAGGCGGCGTTGCCACCCTCAACAGCCAATCAACTGCATAAATTGCAGACCTCTCTCCATGGTTTAAGGGTAGTCAATTTGGGATGGAGCTCTATTAACTGGTATTTTGCATCAGATACCAGTCTTTATAGTCCGTGCCTAGATTAGCCGCTCTGTTATAGAGAAAGCCGATAGCAAGGCATCTTTGATTGGTATCCTCAAATAGCGAGTGAAACTCCACCGTGGCACAGTGGTGCTGTAGAATCCTTACAACACATCACACTATTACGTATCTAGAGGAGCACGATATGCGCGTCGACGAGGTTTTTAAGCAGGCAGCATCCCGGGGCACCGCGCCCATTTCGTTTGAGATGTTCCCGCCCAAGGGCGAGCTGACCCTCGACACGGCTCGCGAAGTGGCAGGCAATCTGTGCAAGCTTTCGCCGAGCTTTGTCTCGGTCACCTGCTCGGCCGGCGGCTCGGGCAACGGTGCCGCCACCGCCCCCATCGCGCATATGATTACGAGCGAATTCGACACGCCCTCGGTGGCACACCTTACCTGCGTGGGCCGGTCGCACGCCGATATCGCCGCCAAGATCGACGAGTATCGCACCGCCGGCGTGGAAAACATCCTGGCCCTGCGTGGCGATCTCCCTGCCGGCGCGACCGAGGACGACAAGCCCGCCTCGGACTACGCCTACGCCCGCGACCTCATCCCCGAGCTCGTCGACGCCGGCTTTTGCGTGGGCGCCGCAGCCTACCCCGAGGGCCACATTGCCTGTGAGGATCTCAACCTCTCGGTCGAACACCTCAAGCAAAAACAGGACGCTGGCGCGAGCTTCTTTGTGACGCAGCTCTTCTTTGATAACGAGTGCTTCTACCGTTTTCGCGAGCTTGCCGACAAGGCCGGCATCACCGTGCCCATTACCGCGGGCATCATGCCGTTTATGGGCAAGTCACAGATCAGCCGCATGGTCTTTATGTGCGGCGCGTCGCTGCCCTCCCCCGTCATCAAGATTCTCGCCAAGTACGAGAATGACCCCGAGAGCCTGCAGGCAGCTGGTGTAGATTATGCAGCCCGCCAGCTTTGCGACCTCAAGGAGCACGGCGCCGACGGCCTGCACCTGTACACTATGAACCGTCCTGCGATCGCCGCGACCATTATGGAGCGCCTGGGGTAATGGAAAAACCGCACATCGATACAACCGCTGTCGAAGTGCCGGCCGACCTTGCGTCGCCGGCGCTTTACCGTGTCGATGCCGCGCACCATCCCCGTGTCGACCGTGCCGAGATGCTGCGGTATCTGGGTTACGGCGGCCAGCAGATTGAGCCCGAACTGTCACGACGTATTGAGCTTGTCGTTGAACGTCTGGAACTGGACATTGAGCCCCGTGGCGTGCGCCGCGTGTTTGCCGTCGATGCCACGGGCGTGGACGAACAAAGTGAGCCTTGCATTCGCTTGGTCGGCACCAACGTTGAGCTGCGAGGTCGCGATATCTATCGACATCTCAAAGATGCCCGCTTTGCCGCGCTCATGGCATGCACCCTCGGCATGGACGCCGAGCGTCGCCTGCGCACCACGGGAGCCCAACATCCCCTGGAGGGCGCCGTGCTCGACGCCGCGTGCTCCGCTTACGTGGAAGCCGCCGTTGAGCAAATGGACCAGCAGGTCAAGACGGACGCCGCCGTTCATGGGCTCGCCGGCAACTGGCGTTTTAGTCCCGGCTACGGCGACTGCCCGCTCTCGGCCCAGCGCTCGATCGTCAATGCGCTCAACGCCACGCGGCTCATCGGGCTTACCGTCACACCCACCAGCCTGCTCATGCCCACCAAAAGCGTGACCGCGGTGATCGGCCTATTCGACGGCGAAGTCCACGACGCCCAGAGCCGCCCCACCTGCAATATCTGCCGCATGCGCGAGCACTGCCGCTTCCGCGCCGCCCACACCACCTGCTATTCGCATTCTGAATAAAATGTCAATGATGGCACGGTATCGAGGGAATCTCATCCGTATGTAAGCGAATGTCCTCACAAACAAGTACCATAAGATGCCAAATAACAACTATCTGAAAGCCAGTACATGCACAACATTCTGCAGTTCTCGCCACAACTAACCGCGCTTGAGTTTTTTTCAGGCATTGGCTTGGCTCGTGCCGGCATGGCAAAAGCCGGAATCAAAACAATCTGGGCAAATGACATAGACCATACTAAATGCGCCATGTACAGCCAGTGTTGGGGCGATGAACATCTAGTCGAGCAGGATGTCCACACACTCGACCCCGACCTAATACCTCAAGCCGACATCGCATGGGCGTCAAGCCCTTGCACAAACTTATCTCTCGCGGGAAACAGGGAGGGACTTATCTCTGGCAAAGAGTCCAGCGCGTTCTTTGGCTTTATTAAGGCCATCGAAGGAATGAGCGATCGTGCCCCGAGGGCACTTGTTCTCGAAAATGTCATCGGCCTTGCCACGTCTAATAACAGTGATGACTTTAGACTCGTTTGCCAGGAATTTAATCGTTTAGGCTATTCATGCGACGCTTATTTTATCGATGCACGGCACTGGCTTCCCCAGTCACGCCCCCGCATGTTTGTCGTCGGATTAAAAAACCCTCTTCCCAACAGCCGACTCGATTCCTCGCTTCGACCTGAAAAGGTCTCCTGGATTCACTCCGACCCTTCACTCATTACGCACGTCTCTCACCTAAACGAGCCAAGTCCACTTCGCATGACGGGCCTTGCAACGGTTGTTGAAAATATTCCCGAGAACGACAAGCGTTGGTGGAACAAAAACCAAGTACAAGCATTTATCGACTCACTTGCACCGCATCAAGCAGAGCGCCTTCAGCGCTTCTTAAATGCCAAAGAAAGAATTGTTCGCACTGCTTACCGTCGCACGCGATCGGGCGTTGTGCGCTGGGAAATCCGTGAAGAAGAAATTGCCGGATGTCTAAGAACGGCTCGCGGCGGCTCATCAAGACAGGCAGTCGTTATATGCGAAAACGGAAAGATAGAAGTTCGCTGGATGACTGGAACTGAATATGCCCGTCTCCAAGGTGCTGACTCATGTCAGTTTAGCGGCTTCTCGGATGCTCAGATTCGCTACGCATTCGGCGATGCAGTTGCCGTGCCAGTTGTCACTTGGCTTATAAAAAATGCAGTCAAACCCGCGCTTATGTCTTCAAGGAACGGAGTGGACAATAATGGAAATGACCAATTGCTCCTTGAGCGAGCCCGATAAAGACATCTTGGATGCCATTGAACTCTGGTACGAATCCAAGCGCAGCAAGCGAGGCAACGTCAACCGTAACGTCATGGCGGTTGGCATAGGCATAAGCGAGCTGTTGCAAAACCGTTTTCCGCTCACCGACGATTATGTGCAATCGGACAAGGGGAGCCAAGTACGAGGCCTAAGTGGAGCATGCATCAAAACAGTTTTAGCCAGACATGGGGAAACGCGTGCCTTCGCATCAGAGGGCGGCAGAACCTCACGCGGCACACTCCCGATGGCGCTTGAGCTTGCCACAATTATCAACTCTGCCCTACCCAGTGACACTTGCGAAGACACTCGTCTTGAAGCTGCGAATGCAATCGCCAATTTCTTCGTCGAGCGAATCCAGGTCGATTTCTTTAACCGGCAGAGAATCAAAGTCGAAATCGATCTTCAAAAACCAATTTCTGTCATTGTCGATGATATCCTAGCCGAAGCAAGCCTACGGTCCGATAAGCCAACGGGTACCGTCGCACAGCACCTGGTAGGTGCAAAACTAGAGATGTTATTTCCAACCATAGAAATCGGAAAGGACAACTCAAACGCCGCCGACCAGCAGACAGACCGTTCTGGCGATTTCAAAATCAATGATGCTGCATTTCATGTGACTGTATCGCCAATGGCCAAATTGACCGATCGATGCCGAGATAACATTCGAAATGGCATTCGGCCCATCGTCGTTGTCCCCCACGATAAAGTTTCCTTCGCTTACGGACTGTTCGAAAGTGAGGGACTCGGCAATCGCGTACAGGTTATCGCGCTCGAATCGTTTATCGGCATCAATATTGAAGAGTTATCGTTCTACAAGCGAGGCCTAATTCGATTAAATGTCGCACGGCTTCTTGCCCACTACAACAAGCGAATCGAAGATATCGAGCCCGACAAATCTCTTCAAATAGAAATTCCTCAGTGGGCTCTAGACGAAATGGATGCACATGGCGAATAGCTCAAACATACTTATCACTCATGATCTGGACGGTGCCGCGCTGGCGGCGCCTGTTGACGCCGCACGCCGCAATGGCGCTGCATACAAGACGCGCACGATCGACGATCTGCGCATTAAGGACGATCGCCTGCGCGCCGCCATCGAGGGCACGGGGCACCTGCTGTTCGACGGCGGCATGGGTACCATGCTGCAGGCGGCCGGCATGAAGGCCGGCGCCCTGCCCGAGCTGCTCAACTTTGAGGAGCCTCAGGTCATCACCGATATCCAGCGTCAGTACGTCGAGGCTGGCTGTGACGTGATCACCGCCAACACCTTTGGCGCCAACGCCCACAAGCTCGACGGTGCCGCCACCGTGGCAGACGTCTTTGCCGCGGCCGTCACCTGCGCCCGCGCGGCCGGCGCCCGCTACGTCGCCGGCGATATCGGCCCCATCGGCGCGCTGCTTCGTCCCTTAGGCACCCTCAGCTTTGACGAGGCTTACGACCTCTTTGCCGAGGAAGTGCGCGCCGGTGTCGACGCGGGCGTGGACCTCTTTATTATCGAGACCATGACCGACCTTGCCGAGATCAAGGCTGCCGTCCTCGCCTGCCGCGAGAACTCCGACCTGCCCGTCTTTGCCACCATGACCTTTGAGGAAGACGGTCGCACCTTCCTGGGCACGAGCCCCGAGGTCGCCGCCATCACGCTCGACGCCATCGGCGCCGACGCTTTGGGCATCAACTGCAGCCAAGGACCGGCCGAGCTCCGGGGACTCGCCGCACGTATGCTCACCGTTACCGACAAGCCCATTATGGTGCAGGCCAACGCGGGACTTCCCCATGTGGACGACGACGGCAATACCGTCTTTGACATCCAGGCCCCCGAATACGCCAAGGCCGTCGCCGGCATGATCGCCGACGGTGTGAGCGTCGTGGGCGGTTGCTGCGGCACCACGCCGGCGCACATGGCGGCCTTGCGCACGCTTATCGATAACCACACGCCCAGTCCGCGCCACCGCAAGCCCAGTATGTCGGTCACGAGCGCCCAAACGGTCGTGGACCTTCCCTGCGACGGCCACAAGATCGCCGTCATCGGCGAGCGCATCAACCCCACCGGCAAAAAGCGCCTGCAGCAGGCCCTGCGCGACGGCGACCTGGACTACGTCGTGAGCCAGGGCATCAGCCAGCAGGAACAGGGCGCCGACATCCTGGACGTTAACGTGGGCCTGCCCGAGATCGACGAAGTCAAGATCATCCAACAGGCGACCGAACAGCTCCAGGGCTCCACGCTGCTGCCGTTGCAGATCGACTCCACCGACCCCGCAGCCGTCGAGGCCGCCGTGCGCCGCTACGCCGGCAAGCCCATCATCAACTCGGTCAATGGCAAGCAGCAGATCATGGATGAGATCTTCCCGCTGGTCGCCCACTACGGCACCAACGTTGTCGGCCTTACGCTCGACGAAGGCGGCATCCCCGATTCCGCCGAGGCTCGCTTCGCCATCGCCGAGCACATCGTGGCCGAGGCCGCCCGTTACGGCATCGGACCGGACCGCATCCTCATCGACTGCCTGGTCATGACCGCCTCGACCAATCAACGCCAGGCCGAGCAGATCCTGCGCGCCATGTCCCTGTGCAAGGAGCGTCTGGGCGTCAAATGCGCGCTCGGCGTGTCGAACATCAGCTTTGGCCTGCCTGCCCGCCCGCTGCTGGGCTCGGTCTTTTTGGCTGCCGCTTTTGGCGCGGGTCTGGACGCCCCCATCATGAACCCGGGCTCCAAGCGCTTTATGGATACCGTCTACAGTTATCGCGTCCTGAGCGTTGAGGACGAGGGCTCGACCGGATACATCGAGCGCTACGCCGGTTGGATCGATCCGTATAAGATCGCCGCAAACCCGGCAGCAGCTCAGGCCGCATCGAGTGATGCCGCGCCTGCCGCGGGCACCGCCGGCACCGACGGCAACGACGACCCGATTCGTCGCATGGTCGTCTCGGGCCGCAAAGGCGAGATCGCTGCCGAGACCGAGCGTCTGCTGGCAGACCACGACGCCATGGACCTCATCAACAATCACTTTATCCCCGCCCTCGACGAGGTTGGCGTCCTCTTTGACCGGGGCAAGTTCTTCCTGCCGCAACTCATGGCCTCGGCCGAGGCCGCGCGCGTGGGCTTCGACACCATCAAGCGCCTGATGCCCGCCGGCGAGATCGCCGACAAGGGCAAGATCTGCGTGGCCACCGTCAAGGGCGACATCCACGATATTGGCAAGAACATCGTCAAAATGCTGCTCGACAACTACGGCTACACCGTCTTTGACCTGGGCCGCGACGTCGATCCGCAGGAGGTACTCAAGACCGTCAAGGAGCGCGACATCAAACTCGTCGGCCTCTCAGCGCTTATGACTACCACGGTCGTCGCCATGGAAGAGACCATCAAGCTGCTTCATGCCGAGGTGCCGGGCGTCAAGATCATCGTAGGCGGCGCCGTACTCACCCCCGAATACGCCAAGCAGATCGGTGCGGACTACTACGCCAAGGACGCCGCCGAAAGCGCTCGTATCGCCGAAGAGGTCTTTGGGCAGTAACACAACGGAAACAACCGAGCACCAAAACGTGCCGCATGCGCCACTTGGCACGTGCGGCACGTTAGAATAGATAAGACTATGCTCGTTTTGGCAGATAGGAGCGCAAGGATGGCGATCACGCCCGCAGAAATCGCGGAAACCCGCGGCATGGTTGAGGAGCAGAACCTCGACATCAGGACCATCACCATGGGTGTTTCGCTCATGGGTTGCGGTGACGAGAACCTCGACCGCATGTGCACGAAGATCTACGACCACGTGACGCACACGGCTGAGCATCTGGTCGAGACCGCCGAGAACCTCGAGCGCGAGTACGGTATCCCCATCGTCAACAAGCGTGTTTCCGTCACCCCGGTGGCGCAGATCGCCGCGTGCTGCAAGGATGAGGACCTCACCCCCATCGCGCATGCCCTCGACCGCGCGGCCGAGACGCTCGGCATCGATTACCTGGGCGGCTTCTCCGCACTCGTCCAGAAGGGCATCGGCGACGCCGACCGCCGCGTCATCCAGTCCATCCCGCAGGCGCTCGCCACCACGAGCCGCGTCTGCTCCAGCGTCAACGTCGCCAGCCTGCGCGCCGGTATCAACATGGACGCCGTGCTCATGGCCGCCCAGACCATCATCGATGCCGCTAAACTCACGGCCGACCAGGATTCCGTTGGCGCGTCCAAGTTTGTCTGCTTTGCCAATATGGTCGAGGACTCCCCGTTTATGGCGGGCGCCGTCCACGGCGGTGGCGAGGCCGACGCCGTCATCAACGTAGGCGTCTCGGGCCCCGGCGTTATGGCCGCAGCCCTGGAGACGCTGCCCGATTCCGCATCGATGATGGAGGTCGCCGAGAAGATTAAGCAGACCGCCTTTAAGATCACCCGTGCCGGCGAGCTCATGAGCCGTGAGGCAGCCCGCCGTCTGGGTGTCGAGAAAGGCATTGTCGACCTGTCGCTGGCTCCCACACCCGCCATCGGCGACTCCGTCGCGCGCATCCTCGAGATTATCGGCGTGGGCACCTGCGGTGGCCCGGGCACGACCTGTGCGCTCGCCATGCTCAACGATGCCGTCAAGAAGGGCGGCGTCATGGCCAGCTCCAGCGTGGGCGGTCTCTCCGGCGCCTTTATCCCCGTGTCCGAGGACGCCGGCATGATCGCCGCCGTCGAAGCCGGCGCGCTTTCGCTCGAGAAGCTCGAGGCCATGACCTGCGTGTGCTCCGTTGGCCTGGACATGATCGCCATCCCCGGCGACACCCCGGTCGAGACCATCGCCGGCATCATCGCCGACGAGATGGCCATCGGCGTCATCAACAATAAGACCACGGCCGTGCGCGTGATTCCTGCCATCGGCAAGGGCGTGGGCGACTGCGTCGAGTACGGCGGCCTGTTCGGCCGTGCGCCCATCATGCCGGTGAACCCCAACGCCGGCACCGTGCTTGCCCACCGCGGTGGACGCTTCCCGGCGCCGCTGAACTCGCTGAAGAACTAGCTGAGGGGGACTGGCGAGGAGCCCCGGGGAGGGCAAATATATAAGGTCGCCTGCTCGAACAGTCCTGACTCGCACGGAGAGCACATTAAGTGCTCTCCGGCTCGTGCGGAACTCGCGATCGACCTTATATATTTGCCCTCCCCGGGGCTCCCGCACAACGGGACCTCGGTTGGGTTCTATCCCGGTTGCAGTCGCTTCGCTCCTGCACCACTTGACTGGTGCGGTGGTTTGGCGTTGGAACGGTTCTTTTTCTGATATATGCTGGTTGCGGCTCTTCTTTTTGGGGGGAGTCGCTTTTTTGTTGCTAGGAGGTTGGCCCGTGGTTGATGGGGATGCTCGCTCTGAGCTTCTTTCTGCAGATTGGAATGGCGAATGGATGCGCCTGCAAGCTGATCGGCGGCGGGCTGATGATTCTTTTGAGTGGGATAAGCGGGCTCGGCATTTTCGGCCGCTTGAGACTGCCCCTTATGCTCGGGATTTTATGAAGCTGTTGGCGCTTGAGCCAGACGAGTCGGTGCTTGATATGGGGTGTGGGGCTGGGTCGATTGCTATTCCGCTTGCTCAGGCTGGGCATTCCGTGATTGCTGCCGACTTCTCTCCTGCCATGTTGGGCACGCTTGATGCCGGCATTGAGTACTATGAGCTCGAGGATCGCATTACGCCGCTTGAGCTTGCTTGGGATGATGATTGGGATTTGGTTGGACCGGTCGCGAAAGCGGTGGATGTTGCCTTTGCCAGTCGGTCGGTTACGACGACCAATCTAAAAGGCGCGCTTGCTAAGCTTGATCGTACGGCTCGTCGGCGTTGTGCTGTCACGATGGTCGCCAACTCCAGCCCGCGCTATGACCTGCACGTGATGAACGCCATCGGCGCCTCGGTTACCTGCAGTAATGGCTTTGTGTATGCCTTCAACATCCTCATTCAGATGGGTGCCCTGCCGCAGGTTACGTACTTTGAATCGCCCCGTCGCGACACCTTCGATAGCCTTGAGGCGGGCGTAGCAGATTTTTCCCGTATGCTCGAGCATGGCAACGAGGATAAGATCGACCGCCTGCGCGACTACATCGCTCAACACATGATTGAGAATCCCCGTGCCGGCGAGCCGGGCTCCAAGGGCGTGCCGCAGGGACGCTACATGCTCGACCACGTCCGCAAGGTCCGTTGGGCGTTTATTGCATGGGAGCCGGTCTCTGCGCCCAGCTTATAGCCTGTTCGCAGCCCGCACTGCCCACTCACTCGGCATCCGCATTCTTTTTGAACTGGGCAAACACGCTCCACACCGCGCCGTTCCTGCGCTATCGTGGGACAGCTCACGTAGATTAAGGCCCCGTCGCGGGGCGCCCCATACATAGAAAGCGAGAACCCATGGCACTGACAGGAGCCCAGGTCAAGCAGCTTCGCAGCATGGCCCATCACCTCAACCCCGCCATCATCATCGGCAAGTCCGATGTCAACGAGGGCACCGTCGAGCAGACGGTCGCCTACCTGGAGAAGCACGAGCTCGTTAAGTGCTCCGTGCTCGATGGCTCCAGCCTTTCCGCCCGCGAGGCCGCCGAGGAGCTCGCCGAGCGCTGCCACGCCGACGTCGTTCAAGTTATCGGCCGCAAATTCTCGCTGTATCGCGAGTCCTCGCGCAAGGATATCGAGAAGATCAAGCTCGTCTAAGAGCCAATAATCCGGCGAGCCAACACATAGCAAGCTTACGGGTGCCCAAGTACTTCGGGCGCCCGTTTTTTATCGCTCGACCAGCACGCGATTGAGCCGTCCCTCCACCAAGCGCTCGTATAGACGCCGCGTCTCGGGTTCGGGCACGCCATTGACCTGCTCCCTCAAATGGTGCATATGCCCGCTGTATAGCTCGACGATATCGCGCCGCCGCCCCGCCGCACTGTAGACGCGCATGGCGCAGCGCACCATATCCTCGCGCGCCGTTTCCTGCCGAAGCCCCGACTCCGCCAGCCAAATCGCCGACTGCAGATCGTTTTCTTCTAGAGCGGCATTTGCTCCCTTAATCATGCAATCGATGTACTTTGACTGCATAATGCGTCGCATACGCAAAAAGTAGGTGGGATTACAACCATTGGGAACATACAGCGGTCCGACATAAAGCTGCTCAATCTTAAGGCACAGCTCAACTAAATGGGGCCCGCGCGCACCCGTGCGATTTCCCAAAATCTCGCGGCTTATCTGGTCAAACAGCCGCACATCGGTCTTGACGTAGTCGCCGTTGAGTCCGATGCATTCATTTTGGATGAGCACACACGACTTGCCATCCGGCGTCGGTCCCAAAGCCGACCGCAAGCGCGATATCGTCGAGTACAGGTTGTTGCGGGCGCTATTGAACTCGGCATGGGGCCACAGCTCCATGGCCAGCGTCTCACGATCGACGAGCGCATCCATGCCCAGCGCAAGCCGCTCGGCAAGTGTCGCCGCCTTCTTGCGACGCCACATTTTGTCCGTGATGGGAAACCCGTCGCGCTCGGCGCGAAACGCACCAAACATGCGAATCTCGATATGGTCGATGGTATCAACGGCTTCAACCTCGCCGGCCTGGAACAGGCGCTCGCCCTCCCCTTCCAAATCGTCGCGCAGCGAGTACCGCGACAGCTCGCGCACGGGAAGCTTCTTGCGTATCCTGGCCGCCGGCTCGCCCAGACAATGCATGGCAAGGCGCGCAAAGAGCCGATACGATGGCTCTAGAATCCCCGCACGATTCATGGACATCCAGGCCGCAAGATCGCTGTCTCGGCCCGCACAGGCCAAATGCAGCGCCACCATCCAGGCTTCTGCGCCACCAACCTGCGTCTGGCTTATATCGAGTAGTTCAGCTTCCTCGCGCACCGAAACCATCGAGGTGTTACGCAGATATGCCGCGCGTTCCAGCAGCAATGCGTTATCGCGCATGTACGCAATCGACTCCTCGGCAAGTTTGAGCACTTGGACCGCACGGAACTTTGCATTAACCGGCCGTCCCTCTGCCAGCGACTGCCAACCTTCTAGCAACAGGCCAAACAGCTGAATCTGGTTGTCGCGCATGCGCACGGCAAAACGATCGAGCTCGTTGAACGCCGCGTCGTCGGTTACCGGCAAGCCGGAAAGGAGCCGCCGTGCCGCCAACACCATGCGCACCCAGATAGCCATCGCCTTAAGCCCACGTATGTCGAGCGCCTCCCGCACCACCGTCATCTCGTCGTCGCGCTCGTCGGTTCCCGCAAACGACCCGTCAAAGAGCTCCACCAGCATGCTATCGGCCCGTATAACAATCCACGCGATATCGAGCTCGCAGTCGTAGGCCTTGCTCGTTTTGAGTTGCTGTAGAACGCCGCCGTCATTTCCCCGCTCTGTCAGACAGCGCTTGACCTCAATATGCGCAGACAACATATCGAGTGCGGTGTGGGACGTCTCGATTTCTGGCACGGCCAGGTTCGTAGGAAGCCCAAGCCCGTTGTCCCCATAGCAAACAGCCGTCAGTGTCTGGGCCACCCTCCATGAAACAGGGTCTATTTCGCAGGCCGCCCGTTCGCCCCCGCGCTCGATAACCGATGCCATATAGCGAGCGAGCTTTGTATTGGACACGCTGACCGCTGCCAGATATACGCCGAGCGCCTCGGCAGGCGTTGGCTCTGGAGCCGGATCGTCGGCATCGATCGTGCCCAGCGCTGCTCGGCAGATATCGGCCCCGTGCCCCGTCAGAGCCAGATCGACCCCATACTGCCCAGCAAGTTCAAGGACCGCTTCACGGTCCAGAAAGGCGTCCGCCAGGCCCATCGCCGCATCGCATCGGCCCGCCTTAAGCAAAATCCGGGCCGCCCTCGGAACAAGTTCGGGGCGAACCTCGGCCACCAACTTACGCAAGCGCAAGCGTCCGTTATCCTCCGTGCCCAGACACGTAAAACTCCGCTCGGCGGGATCCAAGCCAAAGATCGGGTAGTCGCGTACAAAGTAGGACTGGTCGACCATCGACAGCCTCACCCCACAGGCCTCGAGTTCTGCGATATTGCCCTCGCCCATCAAAACCATGAGACATGCCACGCAAAACAGCGCATTATTGTCGAGTGAAGCCAGATCGGCAAGTGCCGCGCCATATACGTTGACAATCCCGTTTTCGAGCAGACCGGCTACGTCGCCTTGGCCATACAGACCCGTCTGCAATGCCGAAACGAGCTCGGGCACGCCCTGCGTGAGCTGATAAAAGTCGAGCGATGTGCTGATCGAAAACGCCGATGCCCACGCCGAATACTCATAGGCATGCACCTTGAGCATCTGCGCATTGATCTTAACCGAATCGCCCAGCCCATGAATCAGCTGACGATTTGAAGGACGGCAGGAGATAAAGACCCCTATCCCCATAGCGCGCAAGCCGCGAATCCTGTCGATGAGGTCTTCGGTATCGTGCTGATCGAGGTTTGGCACATTATCAATCGCGATAAGGGAGTGCGGTTTGTCTTTGAGTTCTTCGGCAACCACCTCGAGCTGCATAAACACCTCGCGCCCAATGGCGCGATCGGCCTCGATAATCCGCACGGGGCCTCGCGTCAGGTCGCATTTAACCTCATGGGTGTACTGCAGCAGCACCGAGGTCTTCCCAAACCCGTCGGGCGCATAAAGAACCACGATGCCGGCCTTTCGGCCCTTGGCAATAAGCTCATTCATCAAGCGTTCGCGTCGCACCATATAGCCTCCGCCTAACGGCATCAGCTCGAGCTCGTCTATACTGCTCAAATCGTTTACCATGCCCGCTCCTCAACTCGACCGTATGGACACTGTAGCCGCAAGACCATACAAGCCGCGCTATGAATAGAGCGACCTTGTGTTTTAGGTTGTCTTTTGGTACGCAAGCGGCAAGTTTTTGTACAGCGAGGGCCGATTGTTATTAATCCCCCGACTAATCGGTCTTTAAGCAGGTAAATGAGCTTGTCAGCTTGTCCCATCTAAGCGGCAGTGTAACGCAGATGAACAAGGTTCAGCCATGTCATTCAACTCGCCTAGCACCCGCTACCGTCTACGACCTTCTAGTGGCATTTTTGCATAGAATCTGGTATGGAATGAATCAAGCTGTTAAGCATCCGGCATTCGTCAAGCTTGCGGCAAGATTTTGGTCAAGTGGGTAAAAAGGGATAGCAAAAAGGCCCCCGCAAAGCGGAGGCCTTAGGCAAGGCTATGTCGAGCTGCAGGATTCGCGCTACTCGCAGAGCGAAAGGGCGGCCTCATCGGCAACGACAACGCAGTTGGTGTGCAGCTGCAGGATCGAAGCCGGGCACTCGGGCGTAACCGGACCATAGCACATGTCATGCACGGCCTGAGCCTTGGCCTCGCCGTTGGCGACAACCAGGATCATGCGGGCATACATGATGGTCTGGGTACCCATGGTGTAGGCCTGACGGGGAACATCGTCGATGCTGTCGAACAGGCGGCTGTTGGCCTGAATGGTGCTCTCGGTGAGGTCGACGCAGTGCGTGCCCTTGGAGAAGTGGTCATCGGGCTCGTTGAAGCCGATGTGGCCGTTGTTGCCAATACCGAGCAGCTGCAGATCCGGGTAACCGGCCTCGGCGACGATCTTGTCGTACTCAGAGCAGGCAGCGGCGGCGTCGGGGTTGGAGCCATCGGGCACATGCGTGTTGTTCAGGTCGATGTTGATGTGATCGAAGAAGTTCTCACTCATGAAGTAGTGATAGCTCTGGGGATCGTCGTGCGAAAGGCCGCGATACTCGTCCAGGTTGTAGGTGCTGACCTCGGCAAAGTCGACGTCGCCCTTCTTGTACCAAGCAGCGAGCTGCTTGTAGGCACCGATCGGGGTGGAGCCGGTGGCAAGGCCCAGCACACAGTCGGGCTTGAGGATAACCTGGGCCGAGATGATATTAGCGGCCTTGCGGCTCATATCCTCGTAGTCTTTAGCTTTAATGATCTTCATTACGCGTCCTTTCTCGTACAAGAGAGGCAAGGCTCCCTTACAAGCACTTGCCCGCGGCCCGCGTCGGCCGCAACCAACGTGTGCGGCCACCAGGGCGAGGTCGCGTAATGTATGTGTCTCGTGTCTAGCCGCGTCGAGGCCCCTGCCCGTCCACGGTGACCCGAAGCCTTTTAGCTTCGGACAAATCCCATCTTGCCACGGAGGGCGTCCTCTTTCAAGAGCGCCCTCCGTAAACGTGTTTGAATTGTAGGCTAATGGCCACGTGCACTTGCTAGCGCTCGCGAGCAACGATGAGCTGGTCCATCTCTTCGACATGCACGCCAACGGAGCCCTTGATGCTCGAGAACTCAACGGAGTTGCACACCAAGATGGGAACCGTCACATCGTAGCCCTCGGCAGCAATTGCCTCGCGATCGAACTCAATGAGTACATCGCCCTTATGGACGATGTCACCCACTTGCGCATGTACGGTAAAGTGCTTGCCCTCGAGCTGAACAGTGTCCAAACCAACGTGGATGAGCACGTCCAAGCCATCGACCGTGTTAAGCGCAACAGCGTGTCCCGTGGGAAAAATGGCCTCGACCTTGGCATCAGCCGGTGCAATCACACGCGTTCCGGTGGGCCGAATCGCCACGCCCTGGCCCAAAAGGCCGGTGGCAAACGTCTGGTCGTTTACCTCGGAAAGCGGAATGACATCGCCCGAGATGGGAGCATCCAGCGTAAGGACTCGACCACGCATACCAAAAGACCTTAGGACTTTAGTGAACATGCTCCCCCTCGGACATACCAATCAATCAAAATAACCTTAACAGTTTACCACTTGGCAACGGTTTTTGACCATTAGGGAAGTTCGCGCTTGACAACCTCGACGATGTCGTCGACAACGCGCTGGGTCAGCTCGTGCGTCTCGGCCTCGGCCATCACGCGGACCAGCGGCTCGGTACCGCTCGGGCGCACCAGAATGCGGCCGCGGCCGTCAAGCTCCTTCTCGGCAGCAGCGACGGCATCCCAGATGGGCTGGCAATCGTCCAGACCAGCCTTGTTGTCGGAATGCACGTTGACGAGCACCTGCGGGTACTTCTTCATAATGCCGGCAAGGTCGGTGAGGGTACGACCGGTGCGCTTGAGCACGGCCAGCAGCTGCAGAGCCGTCACCAAGCCGTCACCGGTGGTGTTGTGCTCCAGGAAGATGATGTGGCCGGACTGTTCGCCGCCGATGACGGCGCCGTCCGCGAGCATGCGCTCCAGAACGTAGCGGTCGCCCACGGCGGTCTGGACCATCTCGAAGCCCTGTTCCTTCATAGCGATGGAGAAGCCCAGGTTGCACATGACGGTCGAGACGATCTCGGAGTTGGCGAGCTTGCCGCGAGCGGCGAGGTCAGAACCGCAGATAGCCAGGATGTAGTCACCGTCGATCTCATTGCCCTCGCTGTCCACAAAGAGCACGCGGTCGGCGTCGCCGTCGTGGGCCAGACCGATGTCAGCGTGGGTGCGCAGCACGAGCTCGCGCAGGGGCTCAAGGTGCGTAGAGCCGCACTCAACGTTAATGTCGGTGCCGCAGTAATCGGTGTTGATGGCATGGACCGTGGCACCCAGGCGCTGCAGCGCGGCGGGCGTGGTCTGGCAGGAAGCACCGTGACCGCAGTCGACGGCAACAACCAGGCCGTCGAGCTTAAGGCCGTCGAGCGTGCTGATGGCATGATCGACATATGCCTTGCGGGCGTCCTTCATCTTGATGATGTGACCCACACCGGCGCCGGTCGGCAGCGTGTCGGCAGCCATGGCCTCCTCGGACATGACCCAGGCGCTGATCTCTTCCTCAACCGCGTCGGGAAGCTTCATGCCCTTGCGGCTAAAGAACTTGATGCCGTTGAACTCCGGCGGATTATGCGAAGCAGAAATGACGATGCCGCCATCGAGCTCGTTTTGGACGGTGAGCAGCGCCACGGCCGGCGTAGGGATAACGCCGCAGCAGTGCGGGCGGCCGCCCTCGGCCATAATGCCGGCGGTCAGAGCACTCTCGAGCATGGTGCCCGAAAGACGCGTGTCGCGGCCGATGCAAATGTCCGGACCAAGGAACTTGGTCGCCGCACGGCCAAGGCGAAATGCGAGGTCGCACGAAAGGTCGGCGTTGGCGACGCCACGGACGCCGTCGGTACCGAAGATGTTCTGGGGCATAGGATCGCTCCTTCCCAAGTGGGCAAAACGCAGTCGCCCACCCTAGTCGAAAAAGAAAAGCGGGACCCGCCGAGCAATCGGCAGGCCCCGCTTGTACATTGTATCTCGTAAGGAGATAAAACCTTAGCGCTTGGAGAACTGGGGAGCGCGGCGGGCCTTCTTGAGGCCGTACTTCTTGCGCTCGACCACGCGAGCATCGCGCGTAAGGAAACCGGCCTTCTTGAGGTCAGCACGGTAATCGCCAGCGTTCAGAAGAGCGCGAGCGATGCCCAAGCGCAGAGCGCCGGACTGACCGGAGATGCCGCCGCCATCGCACAGAGCGATAACGTCGAACTGACCGGCGGTGTCGGTCACCTTGAAGGGAGCAAGGGCGTTCTCAACGAGCTGATGACGGCCGAAATACTGCTCGGCGTCACGCTTGTTGATGGTCACCTTGCCGGTGCCGGGGACGAGACGGACGCGGGCGACGGCGTTCTTACGACGGCCGGTACCCTGGTAGACAACGGTGTTCTCAGCCATCTTTAAGCCTCCAGCTCAATCTTCGTGGGGTTCTGGGCAGCGTGCGGATGCTCGGCACCAGCGTAGACCTTAAGCTTGGTCATCTGGGCACGGCCGAGGGTGGTCTTGGGCAGCATGCCGCGAACGGCGCGCTCGATGACCTTCTCCGGGTGCTTCTCCATAGCCTGGCGGAAGCTCTCAGCCTTGAGGCCGCCGTTGTAGCCGCTGTGGCGATAATAGGTCTTCGTGTCGGCCTTGTTACCGGTAAGCTGGACCTTATCGGCGTTGATGACGACAACGAAGTCGCCGCAGTCGCTGTTGGGCGTGAACTGGGGCTTGTTCTTACCGCGCAGGATCATTGCGATCTGGGTGGCAAGACGGCCCAGGACAGCACCATCGGCGTCGACGAGAACCCAGTTGCGCTGGACCTCGCCCTGCTTGGCGTAGTGAGTCGATTTCGAAATCACTTAGACTCCTCCATGTACAGTACGTGTTGTTACAGAGATTCACGGGGCTCTGCAAGTAACCCGTCCATATTACCCCGCTCGCCGTACGAGTCAACAGGTATTTTGGCTCCGACCAGAGTTTCTGCACATGTCATCCACGAGCCGTAATTTTTCCAGCTCTTTAGCTGTTGTCATTTTTTGAGGGTTCGCCGTCGCTAGCGCTCAACGAACTCTTGGATTTCCGCGAGCAGGCGCTTTGCCTCCTGACGACCCTGGATATACAGGTCCAAAAGCTTTGCCGAATCGTGCTCAACGTGGCCGACCTCGACCGGCTTTTGCGGAGCGACGACCAACGCACGGCCCTCGCGCTCATACTTCCACAGGTGCATGCGCTGGATGTTGTAGCGGTCGTGGCGCGTCTCGATTCCCTCAAGCAGATAGGGGTAGTCGGCATAGCGAGCGCGCGCGGCAGGCATAAACTCGTAGGGCTTTTTCTCGTACGAGCGGTCCTGCGTAACGATGACAACCGCGCGATCGAAGCCCGCCTCCTCGAGCACATGCTCGATGGGGACCGAATCGGCCACGCCGCCGTCGACGTATTTGTGCCCGTCAATCTCGACCGGCGGCGTCACCAGTGGCAGCGACGTCGAGGCGCGCACGGCATCGAGGTCGAGCACGGCGCTTTTGACCGGAAGGTACGTGACGGTTCCAAAGAGCATGTCCGTCGCGACGGCGTACATCTCGATGGGGCTCGCTTCGAACGTCTCGTTGTCAAAGGGATCCAGGCGGTCCTGGACATCGTTGAAGATAAAGTCGTAACCCACAATGGAGCCCGTAGACGCAAACGACGCGGCGCCCATGAAGCGGCTGTCGTTGCAGAAAGCCAGGTTGATGCGGTTGGCACGACCGATCTGGTGCGACTTGTAGTTCACGCCGTTGAGGGCGCCGGCCGATACACCGTAGACAGCCGGAATCTCGACGCCGGCCTCCATGAGAACGTCGAGCACGCCCGCGGTAAATTGCCCGCGGAAGCTGCCGCCCTCCAAGACGAGCGCGACCTTGCCAGCGTTCTTTGCCTTATCTTCTGCAGTCATATTGACCTCCTGCGATTGCGTTTTGGCCTTCTTCTACCCAGTTTTGGGATGGCGAGCGCGCGGGTTTTGGAGTTGAAGAGGGCGGGGCGGTCGACGGGAAAGCGCGTCCCGTTCTCAGAGCAAATACCGGGTCGCATTTTCCGCTGAGCCCGCCATCAGGAAAATGAATCCCATTCCGAGCTTAGATTCCGGGATGCGCTTTCCGCTTGAGCTGCCGTTGGGAAAGCACGTCCCACTCTACGGCTCGATTCCGGGTCGCAGTTTCCGCTTGAGGCGCCATCCGGAAACTACGTCCCAGTCTGAATGCGGATTCCGGGATGGACTTTCCGTCTGGGCCGCCATTGGGAAAGCACGTCCCACCCTGCGCTGCCAAGGCGTTTTCTTTACGCTCGCGCCCTGCATAGAGTTCGATTCTCCGCGGTACGGGGGATCCGTTGATGCATGGAAAGGCCAGCAGAAATTCGATAAACATGGCATCCGTTTTGAGTCGGAAGTTTGCGCAGAGAATCCGCGTATTTGCTTCGCAAATCCGCACCGGCTTCGACCGCCTGCCGGCGCCCTCGCCCGCGGGCTAAAAACGCTTACGCGTTTTCTTTACGCCCGCGCCCTGCATAGAGTTCGATTCTCCGCGGTACGGACAAGAAATAAAAAGGCAGGTAGATATAAGTATCTACCTGCCTGTTACTTATGGTGGAGGCGCGGAGAATCGAACTCCGGTCCACGAAAGCCCCCTGATTGGCATCTCCAAGCTCAGTCGCTGGTTTTGTCTCGGACGCTTTGCGCGCAGCGACACGCTCGCGGTGTCCTAACCGGTTCGGTCTTAGCCTGCGCCATACCGATTACGTTCGCAGGAGCATTCCCCTAAAATGACGTCGCGCCGGTGTCGGGGAAATCACCGGGTTGACGCGCCGCTATAAACTAAGCAGCGAGAGCCATAGGCTCAAAAGAAGAGTTGTTGTCAATTCAATTTGACGGTACCCCTGTTTAACGAGGCGAGGAGACCTCGGCTTGCTTCCTCTCTCAGAGCTATCGTGTCGAAACCAGTCGCCCCCGAATGTCGGGAAAGTCTGGATGGCATTGGACACGAGTACCCAACACCCGTCGACTTTTCAAGGAACATACGGGGCGAACCCCGCTTGTGGAGTGTTATCTTACCACGTTCTGAAAGCGGACAGCTGTTCTATGCACGAGCTGTGAAGACCCCAATGTGCGCTGCACTTCGCACTTTTGCTACCGATCGCGTCACGTATATTTTCGCCAAGCAAAATTGACCCGTCGAAAGGACCGTTATGGATACCAAGCAGCAACTCGTCAATGCCCTCGCAGGCCTGGGCTCAACCATTACCGAAGCTATGGATGTCATCGAAGGCTTTGTCCCCTGCGGACATCCCGCCCTCACGGTATCGAACGCACTCGTCGCTCTGGACGCTGACGATGATGCAGCTCTCGCCCAGCAGCTTGAGACCGTCGAGGGCTTTATCGACCACGTGAGCGAGAACCGCGGCGTGGCCGCCTACCACGGCATCGAGGTCGAGCTCGCGGGTCCCAAAGCCGATCTGTTCGCAGCAATCCGCGAGGCAGGCGCCCTTATGCAGACCGCAGGCGTCAAGAACACCCAGGTCAACGAGTGGGTCTACCGCAGCCTGGCAGCACTAAACGGTTCCGACGAAAAGGCAGCCGAGCAGCTCGCAGAAAGTCCCGCCATCAAGGCCGAGCTTTTGTAAATAGCAGACGCGGGTCCCTTGGCGCATCGTCGTCCAAGAGGCCTGCAAACAGTTCGCGTCAACCGATGGCCGCGCCACCACGTTCGGCCAGAGCAAGAATCGGCATCATTTGGCGCGGGGTCTTTGCTGCGAGATCGGCATGTTCGAGCAGCTTGCGATCGTTGGTCACCAAGTAATCGACCTGCGCGCGCTTGCACGCAGCGAGTACCAAGTTGTCCTCGTAATCGCGATGGAGCGCTAAGTATTTGTCGGCCAGCCAAAGGTCCGACACATCTGCACCCACGGCCGTAGCGTTTTCGGTCATGTTCCGAACAAACGCCAACGCCGCATCGCCAATTGCACGGGCAGATGCCTCGTCGAGCGCTCCCCCGCTGGCAAGAACGCTACGCTTCAGCTCGTGTTGGACAACGTACAGCACGTCCTTGGCGATATGCACCGGAAAGAACAGCAACGCCCCCGTCTCCGTCGCCTGCCCAATAAACGCACGTGCGGCAAGCGACTCGGCATGGTCGGCACAAAACGAATCAACCCATACGTTGGCATCCACCATTATTTTGAGGGGAGCCCCGCTCACAAGATCATCCCCTTTTGGCGATAATGCTCATCCATGGCGTCGGAATAGATTGTGTCCCAATCGCGGTCATCGGATGCAGGCGGCGTAGCGATGCCCAGGTCCGCGTAAAGCTGATCCGCCACCGCCCATGATGCGGCGAACGGAGTATCGGGCGCGACGGTCTGCTGCCGGTCGTCGACGGCCGCAAGCACTTCCTCGCACTGCCCGCCACCCTGCGCGACCTTGGCCACCACCTTTTTGATGAGCTCGGGCAGTGACCCGCCCGAAAGCCGCAGCGCCTCCTCGGCACGGTTCTTGACCTGGCGATCCACGCGAACGTTCACCTGCGCCATGCCGCTAACAGCGCCCACGTCAATCCCGCTCCCTTCAATTGCTAGTCTTGCTAGCACCAATATATTAAGAAGCTAGCAAATGGTCAAATGCAAAAGGCCTGCGCCCGGACGACACCGATGCCGTCTGGGCGCAGGCCAGATAACGTGGACGAACGCGTCTGCTAACGCAGGTAAGCCTTCGCGTTGCTCAGGCTGTAGGCAATCGTCGAGCCGTTGTGCAGCAGTGACGAAGCCTGCGGAGTGATCATGCCGGTAATACCCAATGCCAACAGCGCCGAATTGGTGAGCATCACCTTGGAATACGAACTCGTCAGACGGTCGATAAGCCCCTGACTCATACGGCGCAGACGCACGATTGCGGCCAGATCCGTATCGGTCAGGATGATGTCGGCGACCTCCTTGGCGATGTCGCTTCCGCCACCCATGGCCAGGCCCACGTCGGCCAAACCGAGCGCCGGCGAATCGTTGACGCCGTCGCCCACCATGGCAACGTGGCGCCCCTCGTTCTTAATGCGCTCCACATAGGCGTACTTGTCCTCGGGCAGCAGCTCGGCCTTAAACTCGTCGACACCTGCCTCGCGAGCAATGCGCTCGGCCGTGCGCTCCGAGTCGCCCGTGAGCATGACCACGTGCTTAACGCCCAACGCATGCAGGTCGGCGATTGCCTCACGGACCCCGGGCTTGAGCGGATCCTCGATGCCGAGCACGCCGACGACCTTGCCGTCGACCGCCAGGTACAGCGGCGACAGGCCCTGCATCTGGGACTCGATGCGCTCCTTAATGTCGGACTCGAGCTGCGCGCCCTCGTCCTCGAATACAAAGTGCGCCGAACCGATAATCGCGCGACGCCCTTCGATGGACGAAGCGATGCCGTGCGCCACAATATACTCGACAGCAGCGTGACGCTCGCGGTGCTCGAGCCCGCGCTCGCGAGCGGCGTTGACCACGGCACGCGCCACCGGATGCGGGAAATGCTCCTCCAGGCATGCGGAAAGGCGCAGGACCTCGTCCTCGCTCCAGCCGTCGGTGGTGAGCACGCAGGCAAGACGCGGCTGTGCCTCGGTGAGCGTGCCGGTCTTATCAAACACAATGGTGTCGGCCTTGGCAAACGACTCAAAGTACTTCGCGCCCTTGACCATGACGCCCATCTTGGCAGCGTCGCTCATAGCAGTCATGACGGCGACCGAACCCGTGAGCTTGAGCGCGCACGAGTAGTCGACCATCAGTGCCGCTGAGGTCTTGATGAGGCTGCGGGTGGTAAGCGCAACAAGGCCCGCGAGCAGGAAGTTCCACGGGACGATCTTGTTGGCGAGGTCTTCCATGTGCGACTGGCCCTCGGACTTGAGCGAGTCGGCCGCCTGCACGAGCGAGACGATTGAGCGGAGCTTGGTCTGAGCCGTGTTGGCGCGCACGCGCACCAAGATGCTGCCGTCTTCCACGACAGTGCCGGCGAATACATCGTCGCCCACGCTGCGCTCGACGGCAAGCGGCTCGCCGGTCAGGGTCGCCTGGTTAACCATGGCGCTTCCCTGCTCGACCACGCCATCGATGCAGATGGACATGCCGGTGCGAACGGCGACCAAGTCGCCGGGCTCAAGCTCGGTGGCGGCAACGCTCACCTCGGTGTCGCCGACCACTTTTTGCGCCTTGTCGGGTACGTCGAGCAGCGAGTTGATGAGCTCGTTTTCGCTCATGGCGCGGGTGTAGTCCTCGAGCAGCTCGCCCACGTTGAGCAGAAACATCGTCTGGCCCGCGGTGTCGACATCACGTTTGATGAACGAAATGCCGATGGCCGAAGCGTCGAGCACGGGAACGGTCAGGCGCGGCTGCGCCAGCTCATGAAGGGCAGCGCGCAAAAATGCCATGTAACCGGCCACGACAAACACCGCACGCAGAGGCGTCGGCAAGAACCAGCGGCGCGCGTAGTGGGCGCCGATAAGTGTGGCAAGATCCATGACGAGCTTGTGCTTGCGCGGCTCGAGTTGCATCACGTAGCCCGACTTGGCATCGGCAATGGCCTGGGCATCGAGCGCACCCAAGGCGTCGAGCACGCCCGCACGACACCGCTCGTCATATTCGAGCGCCATCTGGCCAATACGGCCATAAACGCGCACCTTGTGCACGCCATCGATGTCTCCGCCGAGCTTAAGAAGTGCATCGAGATCGCTCTCTGGCACAGGACCCGCCAATTGAAGACGGGTCCTGCCGGGGATCTCGCTAATAATCGAGAATCTCATAGTTTGTGCCTGGGAGCGTTACTCGGCTGCCTCGTCAGCAGCGGCCTCGCTCTGGGTGATGTAGGCCGCCTCGGCAACCATGTCGTCGACATTAGCCTTCGCCTGCTCAACCATGTCCTGGTAGCCGTTCTTGATGCGCATGCCGCACGCAATGCCCTGCACGCAGGCGTTCTTGACCGGAGCGCTGGTAAGCAGCTTGATGCCGGCCGTGCCAAGCAGAAAACCGCCACCGACAAGCAGGGTGTTAAACGTCGACTTCTTCATGTTGCTTCTCCCTTTTGCCGCATTGGACGCGGCACGGTGCCTCAGCACCCGAGTAAACAAGTTTGCTCGAGCACACTTTTGAGACTAGTTTAGTATAATTATTTGGTCAACAACGGCTAACTTTTTGGGAACTATGGGGGTGAACTCAATATGACAAAGGGACTGTCCCTTTGTCACACTCCTACAGCTGCCAGGCCGCCGCTTCCTTTTGCAGCGCAACCATGCGGGCGAATTCTCCACCTGCCGCTTTGAGCTGCGCCGGAGTGCCCTGTTCGGCAACCACGCCATTCTTGAGCACAACGATTTTGTCGGCATTTTCCACCGTACGCATACGGTGGGCAATAACGATAACCGTCTTACCTGCAAGCAGACGGGAGAGTGCCTGTTGCACCACGGTCTCGTTCTCCACATCCAAGCTTGCCGTCGCCTCGTCCAACAGCACGATAGGCGCGTCTTTGAGCAGTGCGCGGGCGATGGAGATGCGCTGGCGCTCGCCGCCGGAGAGTTTGGAGCCGTTCTCTCCAATCATAGTGTCATAGCCCTGCGGCATGCGGTTCACGAACTCGTCACAGTTGGCGGCACGCGCGGCTGCAAGCACTTCCTCATCGGTGGCATCACGACGCCCGAGGCGGATGTTTCCCATCACCGTGTCGTCAAAGAGCAGCACGTCTTGGAACACAATGGCGTAGTCGCGCAGCAGCACCTCGGGATCCACGCCCGCAACATCCACACCGCCCACGGCAACCTTGCCCGCAGTGGCATCCCAAAAGCGCGCGGCCAGGCGGCTCACCGTAGACTTACCGGAACCCGAAGGACCGACCAGCGCCGTGACCTCGCCTTCCTTGGCGGTAAAGCTCACATCGGTAAGAACTTTCTCGCCGGCGCGTCCGTCCTCGCCCGCACCATAGCCAAATGCCACGTGATCGAACACCACATCGTGGCCCGCAGGCTTAAAGTTCTCGCTGCCCCGCGCCACAGGCTCTTCCATGATGGAACGCATGCGCTTGGCAGACGACTCGGCGGCAAACAGCTCGGACATTAACATTAATGCCTGGTCAAAGGGCGCATAGATACGGCTCACCATAAGCAGGAAGGCAAACAACACCAAAAAGTCGACCTGCCCGGAGGCGACCATCGCGGCGCCCGTGACCAGCGTGGTGGCAATGCCCAGACGCAGGATGGCAAAGGCGGAGTTGACCAAAAGCCCGTTAACGAGCTCGCCCTTGGTGGTCTCGCGCTCCTCGGCATCGATCACGGCGTTGAGTCCCTCAAGATAATGGGCCTCCTGGTTGGTGGCGCGAATCTCGCGAACGCAGTCGAGCGTCTCTTGAATAGCCTCGGTAACCTTGACCTTCTCGGCGCGCACGCGATCAAACACCGGAGTCATGGGGCCGCGTGTTAGATACAACACGGCAAAGGCCACGGGAACGCTCCAAAACGCCGCAATCGCCAGCTGCCAGCAAAAGAACAGCGATGCCACGAAGACAATGGCGCTTGCGATGATGGCACCCCAAAGCTCTCCCAGCACGTGGCTGTAGGCGTGCTCCATGGCCTGGACGTCGCCCATGATGGTCTCGGTTAAATCGGCCAGATCACGACGACCAAAAAACGACAGCGGCAGTTTGCGCAAGCGCTCGGCAATCTCCATACGCTGCTTGCCGCACTCCTCGTAAAAGATGCAGTAGGTGTAGTAATACTGCTGCCAGTTAGAGGCAAAGAGCAACACGAAAAAGACCAGGAGGCCGCCCACGATCGGCAGGGCATCCGGCAGGTCAGCCCCGCTGACGAGATGCTCGACAAAGCCGGCCATAACCAGGAATAAAAAGCCCATGCCGGCCATGGTGATGAGATTGGTGAGCGTGGTCCAGAAAATGCCGCGTTTTACGCCGGCGACGCCTTTATCGGATAGGAAATACTTCTTTTGGAATGAGGCGAACATTTAGGCCTCGCCTCCCTTCGTGACGGTGGCATCCGCGGTCGCTGCAGTGATTTTCCAGCTCGCGGCCTGTTCGTACTCGGCCCACATCTTGGCATACAGGCCATTTTGGGACAGCAACTCGGCATGGGTACCCGACTCCTGCACGCTGCCCTGGTTGAGCACCACGATTTGGTCTGCGCCCACTACAGTCGAGAGTCGGTGCGCGATCATAATGACCGTGCGACCCGCCGCCAGTTTGCTAAAAGCACGTTGGATGAGCGCCTCGTTCTCGGGATCGGCAAACGCCGTGGCCTCATCGAGCACCACGATAGGCGCGTCTTTAAGGATCGCGCGGGCGAGTGCCACGCGCTGGACCTCGCCGCCCGAAAGATATGCTCCGCCGGCACCGAGCATGGTATTGATGCCCTGTGGGAGCTTGGCCACAATGTCGTCGCACTGAGCTGCGGAGAGGGCCGCACGCACTTCGTCGTCAGTGGCCGTAGGCTTGGAGGCGCGCACGTTATCGGCAAGTGTTTGCCGGAACAGCTGGTTGGTCTGGAACACGAAGGCGACCTGGTCCATAAGCTCGTGCGAATCCATATCGCGAACGTCCACACCGCCTACGAGCACTCGACCCGAGGAAACATCCCAAAAACGCGGGATCAGGCTTGCGCAGGTTGACTTACCGCCACCAGAGGGACCCACCAGGGCGAGGGTGCTACCAGCGGAAACGCTGAAACTTACATGGCTAACGGCAGGTGCTTCGGCACCTTCGTACGTAAAGCTCACGTCCTCAAATCGCACGTCGCCGCCGGCAGGGTGCTTGGGTTGTGCGGGCACGGAAAACTGCTTGGAATCCATGACGCTTCGAATACGAGCCAACGAATCGGCACTCATCTGAGAGGCCTCGCCCACAAACATGAGCTTGGTCATGGCCGTCGGTACCACGGCCGAAAATATCGCGTAAAACGTGAAGTTGGTCATAAAATGCGCGAAGTCCGTCTCGCCTGGCGCCAACAGCAACGCCACGGGCAACAGGAATGCCACAAGACCATTGAGCGCGGTAAGGTTGAGTACCTGAGGACCTCGGCAGAACGTGCCCGCATAGTTTTGCGCCATGTCGGCGTATTCGGCGATTGCATCGTGGAAGGCCTTAAAGGAGTAGACCGTCTGCTGAAACACCTTGACCACGGGGATGCCGCGTACGTATTCGGTGCCGGTCTTGTTCATCTTGACCAGCGCTCCCATGTAGGCCTTCATGAACTCGGCGCCTTCGCCGCTCATCATGGTGGCCATGGCGCCAAACGAAACGACGACCGAGATAAGGCATGCCGCGCCCAAGCGCCAATCGAGGGCGAAAAGCAGCACGAGCAAGCCCACGACCATGGCGGCGGCGCCGGCGATATCGGGCAGCATGTGCGCGAGCAGGGTCTCGGTGGAGGCGGTGCATCCGTCTACAATACGGCGCAGCTCACCGGTGGCGTGCGTGTCAAAGTAGCCGAGCGGCAGCTTAAGCAGGTGCTCGCTCGTAGTCTTGCGGATATTGGACGCGCAGCGAAACGCAGACAGGTGCGTGCACATGAGCCCCACGAAATAAGCTACGATGCTTGCCAGCGCAAACCCCACGGCCCACCAGCCATACATCGCGATGTCGCAGGCTTCGCTCCAGTTAGGTGCCACGGCGATCAGGTCGCGAGCGACAAGCCAAATGCACACGTACGGGCCAAAGCTCAGCAGCTGCGAGAGCGCCGAGAGCGCCATGCCCAAATACGTTAGGAATTTACGGTCACCGGCATACGCGAGCAACTCGCCGATGCCTCCACCTTCCCTTTTTGATCCCTTTGCCATGAGATTCCTTTCTAACGGCTTGAGAGTTAACCGTAATGAACTTATCATTGATATGTTAGCCATGGCTCACAATCAAGCCAGGCGTGGACGTTTCTGCAAAGGAAAGGGACGCTTTTGCAAATACGGCGGGCAGCGACCGACATAACCGAGCTCTACGCACCACAGTTTGAGCAGTTTGGCCTGGAGCTTTCCGGCAAGGGCGCTGTCTTTACCGGCGAGGTGGCAAACGATCGGGCGCACGGACGCGCATGGATCATGCCCCTCTCCCCTGCCTGCATCGTCATGGAGCATTTCATCACCCCGACGCACGATATGTACCTGACCGAATACACACCCGAGCCATATGCCTGCGTGAGCGAGGTCAGCGCGCCCACACTTACATGCATGCCCGAGGCTGGCATAACGCCCGCGAACCTCAAACCATTGCATGGACCGTGGCCAAACAATGCCGTTTGCAGCTTTATCCAAGATAACTGTGGCGAGGAATTAAGCCCGCTGTTTGCGGGGGAGCTCTATCACTCGCGCTCGGTGCTTTTTTTGCCTGAATATTTTGACGAACTGGAGCACCGCTATCCCACCGAGTTCGCGGGAATCTTTGAGGCGTTTGCCGAGCCATGGCACGAGGAAGCGACGTCTGCCATCTGCCACACGCTGCGCCGGATTAACGAGGACCGCGCTCGCACCGTAGGCGGACATGTCTATATGCAGGGCATCGTGGAGACCATGGTCGCGGAGCTCGCCTGTTCGCGCGCGGCCCACAAGCAGGCGCGGCAGGCGGCAGACACACGCGTCAGCATAACCATTGCCGAAGAAGCAACGGCAATGATTGAGCGCGCGCTCGACAAAGGCAGACGTGTGGGTATCAACGAGGTGGCCGAGAGGCTCTACACAAGCCGCTCCAAACTATGCGCCACCTTTAAGGCCCAAACTGGCGAGTCCCTGGGCACCTACATTCGCAGACGTCGTATGGAGCGAGCACAGGACCTTTTGGCCGACAGCGCGCTCACGATAGCGCAGGTGGCAGAGCGTCTAGGCTACCCTCAGCAGGCCGCCTTCGCCCAAGCCTTCAAACAATACACCGGCACCACCCCCACCGCTTGGCGAAGCAAGCATCGCTAAGGCCCAAGCTCCCTGGCCGTAACGGAGCGATTAATTAGCCGCCGCCCGTCAGCTCACCCAGGATCTAAACGTCAAGATGCGCACAATCAAGCGCCTTTTTGATAAGAGGGACAGATCGATCAGCCAAATACAACGGAATGTTGAGCACCCCGTCGTCGAGCTTTAGGTTCTTAAGTGAGTAGCGGACCCTCAATGGAGTCGTCTCCGCATGCTTGTCGGCATAGTACTTAAGGCTCTTGGAATGAACGACCTCTCCCGATTTGACCTCGACGGGAACGATTTCGTTTCCGACTTGAATCAAAAAATCGACTTCGTGCTTCGGCTTCTCGTTTGTCCAATAACGCGGAGCAGCATCTAACTGTGAAAGTAATGCCTGAAGCACATAGTTCTCGGCGAACGAACCTTTGAACTCCGAAAATAGCGCATCCGAGATGGCAAAAGCGGACGCATCCAGCCTTGCCATGCGGCGCAGCAAGCCGACATCAAGACAGTAGACTTTAAATGCCTTGAGGTCATCGTACGCAGAGAGCGGCACACCACCGGCAGCATTAAGGCGAACCGCCGTGATGAGCCCAGCATCGGCAAGCCATTCCAGAGCATCCTCGTATTCTCGAGCACGAGCCCCCTCGCGCACCGCACCCCAAACGAACTTTTTGTTCTCGCGCGCCAACTGAGCTGGAATCGAGTTCCATATTTGCGAAAGCTTGGCGAACTGCGCACGGCCACCATGCTTGGCAAAATCGCGCTCGTAGGAATCCAAGAGATCAGACAACACCTTATCGACCTGAACGATATCGCCCGTCTCCGCCCACCGGCCAAGAGCCTCTGGCATGCCGCCGCATGCAAAATAACGACGAAGATGCTCGACGAGACGGACATGGAAGAAATCGGGCACTGTCTCGATCTGATCCAGGCCGCCAAGGTATTCGTCGTAGTTTGCAGCGCCCTCGGCTTTCAGAAACTCGGAAAAGCTCATGGGGCGCATCTCCATGAACTCGACCTTTCCCACCGGAAAAGCGCTGGTCTCACGGGACAAGCGAACGCCCAACAAAGACCCTGCGCATGCGACGTGATACTCGGGGGCCTCGTCACAGAAGTATTTAAGGGCACCGACTGCAGAAGGACAATCCTGGATCTCATCAATAATAAGCAGCGTCTCGCCAGGATCGATAGGCTGTCCAAGTGCCAGGGAAAGATTTGAGATGATCCGTCGAGGATCGCGCGTACCTTCGAAAAACTGAGCGTACTCGCTCTGTACCCCAGGTGACGGCTCCTCGAGCGTCAGATACACATAATTGATGTACGAGGTTCGGCCGAACTCCTTAAGCGCCCACGTCTTTCCAACCTGGCGCGCCCCCTTAAGGATAAGCGGCTTACGATATTCTGACGCTTTCCAAGCGTTAAGCTTGGCAATGATATCTCGCTGCATGACCGAACCTCCCGCAAAGAAACTTCCGTAAACGTGATATTTCCCACATTTTACCCTAGGTAAAACGTGACATTTATCACATTTACGGAAGTTTTAAGCTCATTTCGCCACACTTTCATCACATTTATTGCAATGTGACAAAGGGACAGTCCCTTTGTCACCCGCACAAAAATGGACGCGCCAACGGCGCGCCCATTCACTCTATTCAATTCAGCCTACCTGACCCGAACGGCCGAGTCGTTGCAGAACCCGGGAGCCCCGGCAGGGCGGGTGCTTGCTCAAAATGAGTTCCGCACGCAAAGAAGGCCACTTAATGTGGCCTTCGTCTTGCGCAGGAC
>DBGFTB010000002.1:0-58609 GCA_048532905.1 Collinsella aerofaciens | reverse complement strand
AGGCACGGGAGCCTCCCAACCTCGTTGCGGCGCGGCTGCGCCTCTGGCACTTCAACAACATTGTCGCAGCCCCGACCCGCGGTCACGAGCGGGGGCTCCTGTCGTTTCCGTGCCCCTGGATTGGGTCATAGTGTCTGACTTCGCCAAAACATCGGCGTTGCCCGACCAGTCGTTTTGGCACTTAGGGACGTTCCTTATGTGCCGGCACTTGGGGACACTCCTTGGGCTAATTGCCGGGATAGTCGTTGGGGACGTTCTTGTTTGACTAGTCATTTAAGAACGTCCCCAACGACTACCTCGTTTTCGTAACCTTTTCGCAACAATGCGCTCTTCGCGACCGTAGCGCCCGCTCACAACGTCCCCTGCGCTACACTTAGTCGCACGGTGGCGCTGCTGCGCCGTGCCCGAACCAAGGGAGACCCTCATGAAGAACACTCAGCTGCTGCTGATCAACGATATGTGCGGCTACGGCAAGGTCGCGCTTTCCGCCATGCTGCCGGTGCTGTCGCACATGGGCTACCGCATCCACAACCTGCCGACGGCACTTGTGTCCGATACGCTCAACTATCCCAAGTTCTACATCCACGACACCACCGAGTACGTGCGCCAGAGCCTCGCCATCTGGGAGGAGCTCGGCTTTGAGTTCGACGCCATCTCTACCGGCTTTATCGTGACCGAGGAAGAGACGCGCATCATTTCGGACTTCTGCCACCGTCGCGCGCAAAAGGGTACCAAGGTGTTCGTCGACCCCATCATGGGCGACAACGGCAAGCTCTACGCCGGCGTGCCCGAGTCCACGATCGGTCTCATGCGCAGCCTGCTCGAGTGCGCCGACTATGCGGTGCCAAACTACACCGAGGCGTGCCTGCTCACCGATACGCCCATTGCCGAGCAAATCACGCCCGATGAGGGCCGCACTCTTGTGGATGCCGTGCGTGCCCTGGGCGCCAAGTCGGTGGTCATTACGAGCGCTGTGGTCGACGGTGCGAATGTCGTCATCGGTTACGACCATGTGGCGGGGGAGTACTTCACGATTCCCTTCGACCTGATCCCGGTCTATTTCCCGGGCACGGGCGACACGTTCTCGGCGGTGCTCGTCGGCCGCGTTATGGCAGGTTGGAGTCTGCAGCGCGCGACGTCCGATGCCATGCGCGTGGTGGCTGAGCTTATCGAGCGCAATGCCGACCAAGAGGATAAGTCGGCTGGCCTTCCCATCGAGGCCTGCCTGGACGTGATTGACCATGAGTAATGCTGGCGAGGGCGGCGCCAAGCCTGCGGGCGGGGGCAAGCCGCTCGGCGCGCCGCGTGGCAAGCGTCCGCGTATCCGCGTGAGCTGCGTGGACCAGCTGGGTGCGTGCCGCTGCCACCATGGTCACAAGCCGGGCGACGTCTTCGACTTTGACCGCGACCGCGGCAAGATGTGTGCCATGGCCTGCCATGTGGGCTTTCCCTATATCGATATCCTGCGCTATGGCGGAACCGTGCCCGGCAACGAGCCTGGTACGGCAAAGTTCTGCTGTCCCGAGGTCGATACGCTGAACGTCTGGCTTGCCGAGATCGTCGACGAGTAGTCGAGCGCAATGTGACAAAGGGACAGTTCTTTTGTCACATTCGCCGGTGGTGCCCCTTCTATTATGCTTGTAATCTCAAATCTCTGCATTTCATCCGATTTTAGGTTCTAAAAATTTTGCGTTTCATCGATAATCAAGCGTATAAAACTTTGCATTTAATTTGATGACACTGAGGGGAGAGCCTATGCTGCGCAGGAAAATAGCGGTAGAGCTGGAGCGTTGGCTGAAGTCTGCCGAGCAAAAGGCCTTATTCATTACGGGTTCTCGCCAGATTGGCAAAAGCTATTCGATTCGCGCATTTGGCAAAGCCAACCATGCAACCTACATCGAGCTTAACCTCATGGAAAATCGCCAGGCAAAAGATGCTCTTCTCGAGGCGCGGGATGCCGATGATTTCATCAGCAGGGTGACGCTTCTTTCGGGAAAGTCGATTGCACCAGGCAAAACGCTCGTGTTTATCGATGAGGTCCAAGAGGCCCCCGACATCATGACGATGGCAAAGTTCCTTGTTGAGGACGGGAGGTGCCGCTGGGCGTTTTCGGGGTCAATGCTCGGGACTCAGTTCAAGGGCGTCAGGTCCTATCCCGTGGGGTATGTCCACGAGCTTAGGATGTTCCCGCTCGATTTTGAGGAGTTTTGCTGGGCAACCGGGGTGAGCGAGGGGGCTCGCCAAACGATACGTAACGCGTGTATCAGCGAGAGGCCCATTCCTGATTACATTCATGACGCGATGATGGCAAACTTCAGGACCTATACCGTTGTCGGCGGAATGCCGGAGGTCGTGCAGCGTTTCCTTGACACGCAGGGCGACCTTGCCTCTGTTCGTCAGCTACAGTCAGAGCTCAACGAACAGTACCGACGGGATATTTCCAAGTATGCAAGCGGGCGTGCCCTTCAGGTGCAGAGCATCTACGATCAGCTCCCCATTATGCTTGAGGGCGAACACAAGCGTTTCGTGCTCAATTCCATTGACCCCAAGGCGCATTATGAGAAGTACCAGCGAGATTTTGTCTGGCTTGTCGATGCCGGCGTTGCTCTCAAAGCCGATATCGTAACCGAGCCAAAGTCGCCCCTGCTCAAGACGGCACGGCCATCGCAGTTCAAGCTATACCAATCGGATACGGGCATGTTGATGGCGCGCTACCCCGTTGGAGTCGCCCAAGCGGCGTATCTTGATAGCAAGGAGCCCAATCTGGGCGGCATTTACGAAAACGTGGTGGCCCAGCAGCTGGCTGCCCAAAATCGCCAGCTTTACTACTATCAGACAAAAAAGCGCGGTGAAGTGGACTTTGTGGTCGACGGACCGGATGGGACGGCTGTTCCGATCGAGGTTAAATCGGGCTCCTATTACCACGCGCACGCTGCGCTCGGTCATGTGCTTGATACGGCTGAATATGGCGTAAGGCTCGGGATTGTTTTCTCGAGAGGCAACGTTGAGCGCAACGGAGCGGTTCTCTATTTGCCGCTATATGCGACCTGGGCCCTTTCGGATGTTTTGGGCGACTCCTGCGCCGAGGGGATAAAGCTGGAGATCAATCCGGTCTAGGGCCGGTCCCGGATGTGACAAAGGGGCAGTCCCTTTGTCACATTCATGAGCGTTGATTTTCTCCCACCGAGATAACGAGCGTGGATTTTCTCCCGTTTAGAGCGCGCTCGAACGCTCAAAGTGGGAGAAAATCCACGCTCGTTTTATGCCGATGGCGTGGCCCGTGTGCCCGCGCCGCCCGAGCGCCTACAGCTGCTCGAGCATAGCGGTGCAACCGGCGAGTACATCGCGGTAGGTGGCGTCGAAATTGCCGGTGTACCAGGGATCGGCCACGTCGCCGGGGCGATCGGTCCAATCGAGCAGGCGCGAGATCTTGCCATCGGGGTCCTTCCCAAAAATTCGGTACAGGCCGCGGGCGTTCTTGTCGTCCATATAGACAATGTGGTCCCAGTAGCCATACTCCGCGCGACGCACCTGGCGGGCACGGTGCGCAACGACGGGAATCCCGACTTCGCGCAGCTTGGCGACCGTGCCATGATGCGGCGGGTTGCCGATCTCCTCAGTTGAGGTCGCAGCGGAGTCAATGACAAACTCGCCCGCGCGCCCGGCGCGCCGCACCAGCTCGGTAAACACGGACTCAGCCATCGTCGAGCGACAGATATTCCCATGGCAGATAAACAGTAAGCGTTGCATGAGCGGTTTCCTTTCAATCGCCATCATCGAGCTCGAGTATCGCATCTACGCTCCGATGTGATGTGGCAAAGGGACAGGGTCAAATAGTTATTTCTACCTGCGATAATAACAAGATAAGACCTTTATCCCCAACACTTCTGCTGCATTCAACGAGTTGAATGGCTCTAAAAATTAGTTTCCAATATAGGGAAGGAAATCCACTTTATTAAGGTCGGAAATCAGTCAAAAGTAACAGCAAAAGTAGTAAAAACGTAGTACGGCTCAAATTTTTACTACCAATGTCTACCTGCGGTTTTGTTCAATAGCAAGCATCTCGTCTTGAATATCTTCAAGCCCAAGATGGGTGTAAACGTTGTAGGTGGTGTTGATATCCGAGTGCCCCATAATGTATCTGAGCTTTGCTGGACTCATGCCAGCGCGTGCCATTCGGCTACAGAAAGTGTGCCTGAGCTGGTGCGGAGTTATATGGGGCAGTTCTTCCTTATAGATGCGGTTGTGCTTAATGATGGCGCGTTTGAGCCTATGCTCCCAATGCAGGGCAACGCATGGCATCTCATTCTTGTCTAGGCAGATGAAGCCCCTTACCCCATCAATAACAGGCTCTTCTTTTGGCTGCGTCCTCTGTCCGATGAGACTGTGGAAGGCCTTTTCGACAGAAGCGGTCATAGGGATATACCTCATACCAGATTTCGTCTTGGGTTCTTCAACGTAATACTGCATATCTCTCGCACGATGGAGTTGCTTTTGAACGCATATGCAGTGATTTTCGAAGTCAATGTCATCAAGGGTTAGGCCGCAGTATTCAGAAATTCTGAGTCCAGTGTTCAACAAGATGAAGTAAGTCTCAAAGTAGCGCGAAAAGTGATGATCCGAGCGCATGAACTCAAGGAATAGCCGTTCTTGTCTAACGCTTAACGATTCTCTGGATACCGTATCGTTGACCAGAACATTGATAAGTTCGAAGTTAAAAGGGTTGCGTCTTATAATTCCGCATTCTTCGGCCAGTTGAAAGGCTGGCCTGAGTACGCCTCGGATGCTACAGACGCTGCTATAGCCCTTTCCAACATCTTGCTGAAGGTGGATAAGCCATTTCTTTGCGTCCAACACCGTAATGTTTGATATTTTGGCTTTGCTGAAGCTGTCTGTTTTCAGGTAATTGGTGACGGTTTTATAGGCGCTAACGGTTGTCTTTCGTACCGCAACCTTGGTCGCAAGGTAGTTCTCAACCAGAGTCATGACGTTCATGTTCTCAGGTGCAATGTGGTCGAAGAGGTCTTTTTGAACCTGCTGCTCTTTTTGTCTTAAGCAGAGGTCTCTCTTTTTGCCGTGCGGCGTTTGGTCGTGAATTGTCAAAGTCCACGAATAGACAAAGCAGGTTTTTCCCATCCAATTGGTGTATTTGAACGAGTAACGACCGTCTGGGCGCTGGCCTTCTCCGCGATGGAGAACTCGACCCTTGTTATCTTTCCTATTCGACATAGCTTGGATCTCCTTTCAGAGACTCAAGCACGACAGCATGATTGTAGCTAGGGGGTTGTCTATGCCATGGTGAAAGGGTTCGTTTATTGGGTTAAATCGAAAGAAATGAGGTCTATTTGCCCCGTTGGGGATGGGTTTGGAGTAAATGCCCATCGGTGCAACTCCAAGCCCGAATTTCGCTCTCAGCGTGCATTTTTGCTATAGGTTGAGCGAGCATCAATTGAAATCGCAGTTTGATTGAGTCCTAATAGTTTCAATGACTTTATAGGTCGCATGAATACAAAAGGCTGCGCAGCGTCAATGCTTGGGGCGCTGCGCAGCCGCTATTTCTTTAATTAGGCGAAGGGGAGAGTCTAGTTCTCTAATTGAGTGAATGCAATGCTGCCGCCCTCGTTCTCGGTGTCTTCGTCTGTCAAGACAAGGTGGACGCTCCAGTTCTCATCGGTGGTTTCCCACCAATCGTAGCTGTACATGTCGTTGCCCTTGTTGTATTGGGATATGTCTTTGGTCTTGTAATCGTTACCGAAATAGGATGCGAGGGTGTTGACGATGTAATCTCTATCGGAGGCGTAGTCGCTTAAAGACCATTTGAAAAAGAAGTTAATTACTTTTCCAGTATCTTTATCGATATCGTATAGAAATTCTCCATCAATCCCGAGGAAGGTGACCTTCTCGCGTAAATCGGCCCCATCCTCTTTCGCGCTTGGAATTGCCTTTTTAACGTATTGAGCGGTCTGTCCGATATATTTCAATCGCTCTCGTACTTGGTCAAGCTCTTTATTAACGGCGTCATGGTCAAGCGGCGTTTTGGTTTCCGTGGGTGCGGCTACGGTCGTGATAATGGATGCTTGCAGAAGGGTATACCCACCGTTTTTTGTCCTGCTGTAGGTGAAGCCGTTCCTGCTTGCCGCGCCCTGCTCATCGATTTCTTTGACGATTTCACCGACCGAATCCCAGTCAAGTGACGGGTCGCATGCCTCAATCATCGCCACAAGGAAGCGTGCCATCTTTTTGTCATAGCTACTTTGGTTGTTGTCGAGCATGACAACGATGCCGTAGTTGAGAGGTTCTGTATAGAGAAGGGTTGGGTCGAGGTTCTTGTCCTTCAGTGAAAAAGAGAGCTGCCCCGCCATCTCGTCATTCGAGTCATTAATTGAATAGACAGTCAGTTTGTAGTCGTATTCTTCGTGCACTGTAAAATCGCTGTCGTTAAGTTCTCGAAGTCTTTTTTCGAAAACCTTCGAGTAGGTGTCTGGGCATATGGTCAGCTTTTCGTTCTCCAGAAACGAGGTAACCTTCTCTGTCTTTTTCTCAATTGTTTTCTCGCAGCGAGAACATGTTTTGACATAGATCCTTTCGGAGAACGTGGAGTCGAATCCATCGTCTTTCCAGTCCTCGAGTTTGTGACCCAGCGGATCGCCCTCGGTTGCCCCGCATTCCTTGCAGGTCTTAGGTTGGGTGCAGGTCGCTTTCTTCCATTTATGAGTGTGGAAAATGTTGAGTGCTGCACTCGAGTTCGGTGCTGCGGCAAGGGTAGACCCTAAAGCAATCGCACAAACTAATACGAGGGCAATCGTAACTAAGAGGGCTAGTTGTTTGTTCGTTGGCTTCTTCATCCGCTCTCCTTCCAAAGGTATCCCGACAACCGTGGAAGGGGAGAAGCACGTCACTGCAATTAAGCGATGTGGAGGACACCTACCACAGTTACCACACCGCAAGGCTTCACATGCATATGCGAACAGACCTTGAAAGGCGGGTGCCCTCCAATTCGCCTGTTTGCATACGCAAAGCGGCAGCTATGCCATTGTGAAGCTCCATCCAAATATATGGATGTTGCGGTGTGGTAGATGAGATTGTATCAAGGGGATGAGCTTTCATGCGATACAAAGACGCGAACGGTATTGCCTCCTGCTTGCATCTCTCAGAACCTCTAGATTCAAGGCGCTCTTGGCAGTTAACGGCTTTTTCGATATCAACAGGAATTTGACATTGAAAGTAATCCATTTGGCGTAGGGGCTAGCGGACGGTGGGATTTCATCTACCTGTCATGTTGAGTTCAACTACATAGTGGCTAAACGGGAAGACAAAGCGCTTTCAAGGTGTAAATATGCCCCCATACCTGTTGTTAAAAAACAGCTAGCTGTCATGGTTAGCTCATTTGAGATTGGTTCAACGACCCTGTTTGCGTGTGGATAGTTTTCATCGGTTAATTTAGAACACGTAGCACGGTTCAATGCCAGTCGTTCACCCCCCCCTACTAGTTTTTCGGTATCTATTATTTTTAATTTCTAATTTAAATAATTAACAAAATAGCGTTCTAAACGTGCTGTATAGCTATATACCAGCGAAAATAATAAACCATGTATATATTAAATAAATGATACAATAGTGGTCTAATGTGTTCGCGCGACGTAAACCCTGACGCCATTTGAGCTTTTTGTGCTCAGGTCGGCATGGGTGCACAGCTTCTTTGAGAAGGCGCTTTTTCCCAGTGGTTCGATGCCGTTGTTTTTACACCAAGCATCGTACGAAGAGAAAATATCTGTATTGGTTTTCCCCACAATCGAAGCCGCGCTGGAGTTCGTGCCATCAAGGAAAGCGCGTACCGAGTCGTTATCATTGATGATGTCGTTTGCCATTTTTTGAGATAACGAATTTGCCGTCAATGATAGTTTTGACCTGCATCGGCGTAGAGCTTCCACGGCTTTTGCAATGGCGTATTCTAGGCAGACTTCATTTTTCAACTTCTCACCGAGGCGTGGATCAAACCCCTTATCGGAGGGAGTGAACCTTGCCGATAAAGGTATCGGGTGAATTCTTCTTTCAAAACCGTATGTTCCGTCTGCGAACTTTGGTATCTCATTGCATGAGTAAATCAAGGTCGCATAAGGCTTGAATTGGAACGTTGCGCCTCCCTTGTACTGATCGTTCACTGTGTCTCCAGTCACGAATTTCTTCATGACGGCACAGGCTTTTCCATTGACGTAGTCGTTAGAGATGTCATCTCCGATTAGAGCGAGCTTGCCCATTGCGGGAACGAGCTGAAATTTCTCGCCCAAATCGCAGATAGATAGAGAGAAGCAATTGTCTTCTCCGAGCATATGCCTAAGCATGTCAAGTAACGTGCTTTTACCATTTGCTCCAGAGCCCTGAAGCAATATCATTCGCGAAACGTCATGACCGCGATAGAGAGCCAACCCGAACATCTCCCAGAGGTTTGCGACGACAGCCTCGTTGTTCTGGGCGATACTGTAGAAAGTAGAATCTACAAGCTCAGATTTTGCTTTGGGGTTCCAATTGTGTGGGATCTCGTTAAGGAGTAGATAATCGCATGGGTTATCCACTAGCTGTCCTGTATCGATATCAAGCACGCCGTTTTTAAAACGAATGAATCTTGGATCCGCTTGACGCTTGTTTGGAGCCATCAAATGAAGGTAGTCCATCACCTCCTTGCGGTAACTACCTTTTGCATCCTTTCGATTGTTCAAAATGGCACGGTAGATGGCATTCTGACCGTACTCATAGTTACCCTTAACCTTGATTGAGGGCATTCCTTCAACGAAACAAGCATCTTGTTGATTTATCAGTAAGTCACCCATTTCGTTGAAGCCAAGTTTATCGTCCTTCTCAGCCGCTTGCTTCTTGGTATGTTTTTCTAGAAATGTCTCAAGATATGAATCGGCATTGACTTCCGTATAGAGAAGCTGTTGAGTATTCACACCGCGAGTGGCACCAGCAAGGCGGGTCAACCTTGACGGATTCTTATTCGCAGGGTCGCAGGGACTGCCATATTTTGCCTCAAGAGCACTGTGCAACTCTGCCACCTTGCGCTTATAGTCTTTCGCATTTGATGCATCGACACGCACTATGGCATGAACAGACTTGTTACCCGAATCTGTCATCGACAGAATGGGCAGGCCAGAGTCGAGCAGTCGTTTTACCTGCTCTTCCTTCGAGATATCGTCGTACTCGATAAGGGCGTTTCGAAATGAAGTGACATTATCGTCTCGACGCTTACCGTACTCCGTAGGATTTACGCAGAATAAAATTCCAGCCTGCGAATTGTATTCTGGGAATACTTCCTCAAGCGAGCTTGCATTATGTAATTTCTCGATAACTTGAAAAGCCATTATAGAGATGGGTTTGCCGTTTGGAACCCATTTGCCCTCATCGTTTTTCTTAAAGCGAGTGTTGAAAGTAATGAAATCATTAACTGCGAATAGCGCCTCAAGTTGGAGAGCGGCCTGCTCGGCAGCAGAAAGACTGGTGGGTATTTGCTGAGGAGGGTTTCCTTTTCGGTCAGTCCCTAGCGGTTTATTGGAGTCCCAATTTAAGACATTGCGGATTAGGTGATTGATTTCATCGTCTTCCATTGGAGGGTTGCAGCGTGTTTTATTTGCTTGATGCATCAAATCGGCAATCGTTGAAGAGCTCTTATGCTCCTTTTTTAGTTGGACACCATAGGAGAAGATGGTCAAATTGCGCTTGCCTTCGTTAATAGTCGTGGGGAGCGAATCGGTCGCCTTGGAATTGATCTCTGCCATATATTTGACTCCTTTCAAAGAGTAAATAGGTCTTTGAGCAGGTAAAAGCTGCTTTTTGTTGTCTAACGGTGTTGAGACACATGTCTCTTGTTCCTTGCCTTTGAGCTATTTGACTTACGTTTTTTTACTAGCTGGCTATTTGCTGCATATCTTGAAAAGTGGCGGGTTGTTTTGCCTAGGCATGAGGCCTCCTAACAAATTGATAAAACGTTTTAACTGTTTATGAGTATAACTGAAATGTGAAGAAAAACAAGAGAAAATATGGAAAATCTTGTTTGATAGTTGACAAAAGAAATAAAAGATGGATTCAAACAGCCTTAAAACTAAGCAGAATGTGGGCAGAAAAAGTTTTGTCAAAAGAGAACGAAGTCTAAAAAACATTTGATTTTTAGACTGCTGTTTCTTGCAATGTTTGCCCAGTTAAATTAGTCTAATAATATAGTCTAAAAAGGAGGGGCAAATGAAGTATGGCTATGGCAGGGTTAGCACTGGCAAAGATGCCCAGAAGTTTGACCGTCAAGAAGATCAGCTAAAAGATGCAGGATGTGAACTCATTTTTCTTGAGCGCGTTAGCGGTACTTCAAAAAATAAACCCGAGTTGCAAAGGTTGCTGAGCGAACTTCAGGATGGGGACGAATTGGTGTGTGTCTCTATTGACCGTTTGGGTCGCTCAACCCAGCAGGTGTTGAGTCTCGTTAATAAGCTGGAAGAAATGGGAGTTGGCTTAACGAGTCTTAAAGAAGGATTTCAGGCAAACACGCCACAGGGAAGATTTTTTCTTACTATCGTTGCTGCATTTTCCGAACTTGAAGTAGAAATGTGCCGTAGCAGAGTGAACGATGGCCTAGAGGCAGCGAGGCGCAGGGGCAAGAAGTTGGGGAGGCCTCGTAGGGATATGGATACTGCAATTAAGATGTGGCAGTCCAAGGATTACTCCATTACCGAAATATGCGAGGCAGTTGGTTGTTCGAGGCAGACGTTATATAACGCCATAGGTCGGGCGGGTGTTTCGAGAGATTGACGGCATAAAAAAGGGGCCGATTTTGATGTGGCCCCCTGGGGTTGTAGTTTTGGCTGCAATCGTGCCGCTCAACATGAAATGCTCGGTGGGTAATGCAGAAGGGTGTTTTACCCGAACTGCCTTTGGATCAATTCTATTCGAGGCTGCTCCAAGTTTTTCCATTATCGGTTGAATAGGAATCGAGCTCTCCGTCTCCATCGCTATCCACGGCTTTGTTGCCCTTGCCGTCAGCAATTGCTCCAGTTCCATCGGCATTTTTATGAATGGCGTACTCCCCATCGGTGTCGATGTAGTCTGTGCCACCGTCTTTCGAGTCTGACTTTAGATACGTTTTGCCGTCATCCGTATCAACCCAATCATCCTCATCTAATAATGTGCTCGACGATGAGCTGGAGTGAGAAGAATAATCATCATCGTCATCGTAGCCCTCATCGTCTTCGTCATAGGCGGCAGAAGAAGAGGAACTTGACGAATTATTGGAAGACCCCAATATGCCAGCGCAGCTGGTGATGCATAGGGCACAAAGAAGGCAGACGGCAAGCATAGCCAGCAATGTCTTTATAAAGCGCGTCGCAAACTTGTTATTTTGAGTAACGGTGTCGCTTGTTATCGGCGGTGCTGCCATTTTAGATTTCTGCTGCGTAGGTGAATCGGAGGTTGAAGAGGGGGCGGCAGGATTTGTCAAATCTTTTTCACTGAAGGCGACGCTAAGCAGCTCGGTCTTCTTCGCGTCGAACTCCTCTTGTGTGATGGCTCCCATATCAAGGAGCTCCTTAAGCTCTTTAAGCTCTTCGTACACGGTGAATTCCTATCTTTAGGTTGAGAATGAGTGCCCTTTTATTTCCATGCCATATGGATAAGTAGAAACACAACGATAAATGATCCAAGAAATCCTGGTGCAATGAAGGCGCTAGTCCTATAGCTTTGGCCCAGAAGGAGCGCCATAAGAAAGGCAATTGCGAATGCAATGATTATTGAAACCAGAATCTTGATGGTGGGTTTGACAGCAGTCTTTTTTTGGCTGGGAGTAGAAGGGCTGATTCCAAGTAGCTCTTCCTTTTTCTGGTTAAATTCGTCTTGAGTGATGACGCCGTTTTCAAGGAGCTTTTTAAAGGCGATGATTTCGTCAAATTGTTTATCGCTGGTATTTTTCTTTTCAGCTGGGCTGTCGGTTGTGGTGGTCTTCTCATCGGAGTTTTGGCTTGCTTTGAGAGCTTGCTGGGGCTGAGCCTCAGCCGTAGGAGTCGGTAGGCCGTCTGGGAAGAGGAGTGCGTTTTTCTGCTGCTCATATTCATCCTGAGACAGGATGCCTTGATCCAGCAATAACTTAAGTTCCTTTATATGGTTCGTCGTTTCTGAGAAGGTGCGTGAATCGCTCATCTATTGGCTCCTTTTCTCAATATCAGCTTAAGGCTTAAGCGAGAGGTGCTTCATCCTTGTGGGGTGCATCGTGTATCACAATGGGGCGGTGGAGGGTCTTTGGTTGGGATTTCAAGGCAGTAGCACAATCATCTGGGTTATCGATTTGCCGTAGAGACACGAACAGCAAATCGAAAGGACGGAGTCGTTGATTGCGACCGATATGCTGAAATCAACCCCGTGCTAACTTCCAGACGTATACAGAACGTAATGGTCTTCGCCGTCATAGTTTTGGAGAGCGAGGACGATTGCGTTGTCCTTTGCCCTTACAAAGAAATAAGCGGGACGTTCGTTTAATTCTTTGTTGGGATCGACGTTGACAACTTGGTCGAATTGTCCTGTGAACTGAACTTCGGTGTTTACCAAGGCGGTTTGCATCTTTCCATCCTCGTCCTGCACTTTGATTGCTTTGGTGGGGATTTGGTTTAGCTGGTAAGTGTACTCACGGGAAGTTTGGTTAATGAAGAAATAGACGTATGTGGGGAGGTCGGTCGCCTTCTTCTCGCTCATGACCAAGCTGGGGTGAGTGGAAGACTGCAGCGTAATCGGCTTGAAAGACCATTCTGAAGGAAGGTCGGACTCTTCTAGCCTGAAGGGGTTATCTCCGCCGTACGTTTCCATGCTGTAGGATTTCTTCTTTTCGTCCTTAATATAGGTATCAAGTTCCTTGTCGGCTTTTTTCAATGCCTTGTAGACTTTGTAGTAACCATCAGTATCAGAAGCATCCAGTGCGGCCTGCGCGTCTGTTTTTGCAGCTTCGATTTCTTTGGTATCGAACTGCTGGGCAAAATATGAACTCAGAATTTCTTGAGAATGGCTGATTTCCTTGGTGATTTCGCTATAGAGAAGTTGGTCGTAACGTTTGTTTGCGCTCTTCAGTTCATCGTAGTTCTCAACTTCTTTTTTAAGCTCTTTATCAAGGGAGTCATACTGCTTGTTTGCCGAGTCGATGGCATCCTTTGATTCGATTGATACGGTGCCGATAGAGTCAATGGACTTCATCGTTGCAGACACCGAAGGGTCAGTGCACCCAGTGACGCTTAAAGCTAGGGTAAGCCCCACAACCGCGGCGAGGGGAGCTGATCGTTTCATGGTGTGTGTTCCTTCCTCCGACACTTGGTAAGCGCTGTGGAAGGAAGCTCATCCGAAGAGCTGATTGTGCAGCACGAAAAGGAGGAGTATCCACCCACAGTTGCTACACAGCTCCAAGCGCCTCGCAATAGCACGAACCAGCAAGGAGAAAGGGCAAATACCCCTCCTTGTCGCTGGTTGAGTGTCTTCGGTTGTGAAGCGCGAGCATTAAAAAATGCTAGAGCTGTGTAGCAGGTACAACTCTAGCATGCTGATAGGCTATTTAATCTACTGACCTGTTGAACGGTCGAAAAAGTGGGCTGTTGTGAAAAGCGGAACCATCTGGCCTGTCGTGCCTGAGCCTCTATGAGTAGTAAAAAGGTAGTAGACCAGATGATTTGAATGGTTAATATGCCTGATAATCAGCGGTTACATCGTCGAGCGGCAGATGTTTCCATAGCAGATAAAAAGAATGCGTTGCATGAGCGGCTTCCTTTCTAGGCGGTCGCGCAGGGCTTACAGACTGCTCTTGAGGCAGTTTGCTCCAATAAAGCCCGCTGCGTACAAGGGGAGGTGGCGCAGCTCGCGCCCGTCATCGGTTTCGCTGCGGGAAAAATTGTTCTCGGACAAAATGTAGGCATATGGCGATCGGGCTTTGTCCATAAACGACCCGAGGGTTCTCGCGCGCACGTTACGTGCGGACTTTACTTCGACGGGCACAATTTCCATACGGTCGGTCTGAAGTAAAAAATCGAGCTCGCCGGTCGTCTTCCAAGACGACGGCGGCACCCAGTAATACGTCTGCAAGCTATTGCCCGAAAATGCTTGCATGACCGAGTTTTCCGCCAGGGCGCCTCGGAAGTCGGAAGATAGCGCTATGGCGGAATCCTCTTTGAGGTCGAGCCAGAGCCGCGGGTTGATGCCGAGTTTGTAGAACATGAGGCCGGTATCGAGAAGATAGACCTTAAAGAAACTTCCATCTTCGTCGTCGAAGGGAACGAGGGGAGGCTCGATGCCTTCGGTCAGGTTGTTGACCGATATGATGCCGGCGCCTTCGAGCCAGTCGAGCGGCTCGATAAGCTTGGCGCGACGGCCTCCGCGTTCGACCTCGGAGTACTTGAATTTTTTTGTGGACGATCTCAGCAGCTGGGACGGAATGGAGCGCCAGACCTTGCGCGCCGCCACGCCGCTGATCCCGTTTTCGGGGTCGGTCATATCGGCGGTATAGGTCTCGTCGATTTCGCGCTGCTCGACGCGCGCATCCTCGATGGATAACGTCTTGCGATATGCATTGACGGCGGCGGGCATGCCGCCCACGATCTGGTATCGATGAAACAGGCTGAGCGCGGCTTGGTGCGCGGCGTAGGTCTCGAGCGTGCCGGCGTGGGTACGAATGGCATTGGCCATCTGCTCCTCGTCGAGCGCCCAGAGAAACTCCTCGAACGACATAGGATGCATGGTCTCTTGACGAACGCCGCTGGGAAAAGGCAACTTGCGCTTGCGCGTGGCGACGCCGAGCTGACTGCCGGTCGCGCATATGCGCCAGCCCGAACCCGAAAAAAAGCGAAGCGAGTTGAGCGCCCGTTCGCAGAGCTGCACCTCGTCAAACAGGATGAAGGCGGTTTCTTTGCGAATGGGGGTGCGTTTATAGTCTGAGATTCGCGCCACGATGGCGTTAACGTCGTCGGTGGGACAGTCGAACAGCGGAGCGATCAGCTCAAGATCGGTCTGAAAGTCGAGTTTGACAAACGCATCGCCGGCGATTCGTCTGCCGATTTCCTCGGCAACGTACGTTTTGCCTACGCGTCGCGCACCACGGATGAGGAGGGGGCGCGACGCGTCCTTTGTCGCCCATGATTCGATAACGGATTCGATTGATCTGCGCATGGGGCCGCCTTTCCAATTTCGTGTACTTCAGATACATAGTTTAGTACGATTTCATGTACTTGGAATACACGAAATAGTAGAAAAGTGTGTATCTGAAGTACACGAAATTGCACTGCTGGAGCTTGCAGGCGGATAAACACTACTCGTATGGGACGGTTTTCACCGGTTGCTCGCCACCTTGGGCTATGTTCGCCCCTATGCCTGCATCCGGGGCTGTGCAGATTGACGACGGCGCTCCCAGCGAGCCAACTTAATCGTCACCAGCGTGAGCGCCCAGGCCACAAGCGAGAACGCGGCGCCCACTGCACCCACGTACGCAATGCCAATGCTGCTTACCACGGCGCCGCCCACTGCGGTGCCAAACGAGATGCCGACGTTAAACGCCATGGGCTCAACCGAACTTGCGAGTACCATCGACTTGGGATGGCGGCTGCGTGCCACGTCCATAAAGTGCGTGATGCATGAGACCGAGAACAGGTACATGAGCATCGCCAGGCTAAAGACAAAGACCAGCGCGAGCGGCATGGCGGCGCCCACGGCAAACAGCCCGAGCAGTGCCGCCGCCTGCAGCACAAACGTAACCAGCAGCGCCTTCATGCCAAAACGCGCATCGATCCATCCGCCCAGGATGTTCGAGATCAGGCAGAACACGCCATAGGCCATAAGTGTGGTGCTCGCCTGAACGGTATCCATGCCCAGCATCTGCTCCAGATAAGGCGTCACGTAGCCGTAGAATACGTAGACCGAGCCCACGCCAAACAAGAAGATGAGCATGCCGGTGATGATACTCGGCTCGCGTAGTAGCCCCGCCTGCTCGCGGAAGGTGGCGGGCTCATCGGTCTGCCCGGCGCGAGGCATAAACGCCACGAGCGCGCTACAGATCAAAACGGCAAAGGTCAGCGTGCCGTACATGGCCACGTGCCAATCGAGTGTGTCGGCCACAAACTTGCCAATCGAGGTCACAAAGACCATCGCCACGGAAAACGCGCCGTACACGACCGAGATGGCAAGTGAGGTTTGCTGCGGGGATAGCAGCTCAGGGATGTACGTCACGCCCACGGCGAGCAGCGCACCCGAGACAGAGCCCAGGACAATGCGTGAGATAAACAGCACCTGGAAGTTGGGAGCCAACGCCATGACCAGGTTGCCGAGCACAAAGACGACGCTATAGCACACGAGCAGCTGGTAGCGGCGGAATCGCCCCGTGCTGAGCGCGAGCACCGGCGTCGCGATAGCGTAGACGAGCGCAAACACGCTGATGAGCTGGCCCGCAGTGGCAAGTGATATGCCGAGTTCCGTTGCCAAGTCGCTTTCGATGCCGATGACCACGAACTCGGAGCAGCCGAGCGAGAATCCCAACAGCACGAGCAGCGCCAGGCAGAGCTTGGTGCGCGCGGGGGAGAGCGCGGCGGCGGTTGGCTTACTTTTAGGCGTGGTTGCGGCGGTCAAGGTTGTCACTCCAATGTCGCATGAATAAGCGGGATTCACTTCCTGCAACTCTAACAGAATGTGACAAAGGGGCAGTCCCTTTGTCACATGGAGGGCTTGCCTGTATAGTCGCAATACAGGCGAAGATGGTCTCAGGTACATCGCGGGCGGCAGGAGATCCCATGGGTATGCACACGACAAAGGTTGCAGTGGGCGAGGGCAAGTTTGCGCTCGAGGCCCAGCTGACGGTGACGCCGCGAGGCATGGCGGTGTACGCCTGCTCGCCGGAGTTTGCGCACCTGGGCGCCACGGCGCAGGCCATTCCGCGCCCCGAGCCCGGCCGTACGGCAACGGTGAGCATCCTGGCCGTTCCGTGCCATCGAGACGAGATCCCGGCGCACGATATCGCGGCGGCGCTGGCCACGCGCTTTGGCGTGCCGGTAGTTGCAAGCACGGGTTTTCATGTTGAACAAGCGAGCGGTGACGACCTGCAGCGCGTGCTCGACACCACCAAGGAGCTCATCGCCGCGCTCGAGGAAGCCGCAGCCCGCATTCTGCGCGCCGGCTGGGATGAGGGCGGTGCGGGCGCCGAGGTCGTGGCGGTCGATGCTGCGACCGGCGAGGCGCTTGGCCCCGTCGACCGCATCGAGGCCCATGCTGGTGAGGGCATCCTGCATCAGGCATTTCTGACGCTTTTGGTCGAGGGCCGGGGCGAAGACGCGCGCCTGCTGCTCTGTCGCCGCAGTCCGCTCAAGCGCCTGTGGGGCGGGGTGCTGGCCGATAGCTGCGCCGGCCATCCGCTCCCCGGGGAAGACGTCGCGGCCGCCACGGCGCGCCGCATCAACGAAGAGCTCGGCATTACGCGCGAGCCCGATCAGCTCAAGCACCTCGGACACGTGGTGTACCGCGAGGACCACGGCGACGGTCGCTGCGAGTGCGAATGGTGCGAGGTCTACCTTGCCCATGTTGAGCCGGGCGAGCTGCATATCAACCAAGAGGAGATCTCGGAAGTGCGTCGCGTGGCTCCGTCCGAGCTCAAAGGCTACCTGCAGGGTCACCCCGAGCAGCTGGCCCCCTGGCTCCGCGAGGCCCTCGGCGACCCATTCATCCGCACGGCCCTCGCTATGTAAAAAAGACAGTCCCTTTGCCACATCCAAACCGTCACAACATTCGGCGAAAATCTCGAAAACGAGGAAAAGCGTCGAATGTTGTGACGGTTTTTGTCTAGGGAATCGCTTCTCATCCAAAAAATCCGCTTGACTGTATTGCCGCAACACAGCGCAACGTAAGGGGTGTCCGATAACGGGCGCCCCTTTTTAAGCGGCAACATGGCTGCGAATTCGGAGCGCCCCCAACAAGAAAGGTGGGGAGATGGAAGCGGAAAAGAAGGCGTTTAAGATCACCAAGCGCGAAATTGGCTTTGTGCTGGGTATCGTTGTCTTTTTGCTGGTGAAGTTTCTTCCTTTGGCGGAGCTGAGCTCGACGGTCGAGCTCACGGTCGGCGGTCAGACCTGTCTGGCACTGACGCTCGCCACGGTGGTGTTCTGGGCATGCGGCGTGGCACAGCCGGGCTTTGTGGGCCTGCTCTACTGCGCACTGCTCGTCCTGTTCAAGGTGTGCGTGGACGACACGGGCGCCGCGAGCATCTCGGCGACGGTCGCCTCCACGTTTAGCTCGTGGACCAAGGCCACCATGTGGCTCGTCATCGGCGCCTACCTCATCGCCAGCGCGGTCAAGGAGTCGGGCCTGGGCGAGCGCATCGCCTACGCGTTCATGCTCAAGTTCGTGCGCGACGCCAAGTCGCTCATCATCTCGATCTTCGCGCTCACCTTTGTGCTGTCGCTGCTGATCCCGCATCCGTTCCCCCGCGCCTTCCTCATCCTCGCCGTCGTCTCGGTCATCGCCGAGTCCGCCGGCTACGGTGACGACGACAAGGGCAAGCTCGGCTTCCTCGTGTTTGCCGCTGCCGCCCCGGGTTCCATGTTCTTCCTGACGGGCGACTCCACGCTTAACCCGCTCGTTGCGCAGTACAGTGCCGAGGCCGGCGGCATGAGCCCGTCCTTCGTCGACTGGTTCCTGTACATGAGCGTGCCTATGCTGGTTGCGCTGCTGTGCACCCTGTTCCTGGGCCTTTTCCTCTTTAAGCCCAGCAAGGAGCTCGTCTACGATCGCGAGCAGATCGTGGCCAAGCAGGCCGCGCTCGGCAAGCTCTCCGTCAAGGAGATCCGCACCATCGTGTGGCTTGTCATCGCCATCGCGCTGTGGCTCACCGTCTCGGGCGACTATATCGGCTGGGTCACCCTGGCCATTGGCGTTGCTCTCGCCATGCCCATCATCGGCGAAGTCCTCACTCCCGCCAGCTGGAACGCTGTCGACATCAAGTCCCTCATGTTCCTGACGGCCGCCATGGCCGTGGGCTCCGTGGGCGGTGCCACCGGCATGAACGCCTGGATCGCCGACGTCGTGCTCCCCAGCTCCGTGCCTGAGAACATCTTCCTGTTCGCCCTGCTCGTCGCCGCGCTTTCCATGATCATCCACATGTTCATGGGCTCGGTCATGGCCGTGCTCGGCGTGTGCGTGCCGGCATTTATCAGCTTTGCCGCCGGCTCCAGCGTGAGCCCACTCGCCGTGGCGCTCATCGTCTTCACGTCCATCAACATCCACTACATCCTGCCGTTCCATAACCTGCCGATCCTTATCGGCGAAGGCAAGGACGCCGGCGGCTACACCTCCAAAGAGGCTATGCGCATGGGCATCCCCCTCACCGCGGTCGTCTTTGTCGTCGTGCTGGTCGAGGCCGCCTGGTTCCACCTCTTTGGCCTGATGTAAGCGGTCGAGCGCCCCGGCTGTAAGCAGCCAAGCGCTTGAACTTCGAGTGGTCGAGCGCTCCATTTGTGAGCGCCGCGGCCCCATTACGTTACCCCGTCCGGCGGCACCCCGTCGCCGGACACTCTCCCGAAAGGAGTACGCCATGTCCACTACCGATGCTTCCCAGATCCACGACCTGCGTTCCGCGCTCGACTTTTTGCGTGAGATGCCGGGCCAGCTGCTCGAGACCGACACCCAGGTCGATCCCGATGCCGAGGTCTCGGGCGTCTACCGTCACGTCGGTGCTGGCGGCACCGTCATGCGCCCGACCAAAGAGGGTCCGGCGATGGTCTTCAACAACGTCAAGGGCTTTGACGACGCCAAGGTCTGCATCGGTATGCTTGCCAGCCGCAAGCGCGTTGCCGCCCTGCTCGACCTGGACGAGGAGCACCTGGGCCTCGAGATCGGCAAGCGCTTCGAGAACCTGATCGCCCCCGAGCAGATCGCCGAGGGCAAGCACGTCGACTGCCAGGAGGTCGTGTACAAGGCGACCGACGAGGGCTTTGACCTGCGCAAGATCGTTCCCGCTCCCACCAACACGCCCGTTGACGGCGGCCCCTACATCACCATGGGCCTCGCCTATGGCACGAGCCCCGATGGCACCCAGTCCGACGTAACCATCCACCGCTTCTCCTGCGTCGACAAGGACAAGCTCGCCATGTGGATCACCCCGGGCAGCCGTCACCTGGGTGCGTTCTTTGACGAGTACTGCCAGCGCGGCGAGGATATGCCCATCTCCATCTCCATCGGCCTGGACCCCGCCGTGTACATGTGCTGCGGCTTCGAGGCTCCCACCACGCCGCTCGGCTTCAACGAGCTGCAGATCGCCGGCGCCCTGCGCAGCCGCGCCGTCGAGCTTGCCGACTGCGTCACCGTTCCGCAGAAGTGCATTGCCAATGCCGAGTACGTGCTCGAGGGCTACCTCATGCACGACGAGACCATCAACGAGGATGTCAACGGCCACGGCTACGCCATGCCCGAGTTCCCCGGCTACACCGGTGGCGCCAAGGTCTGCCCGGTGATCAAGATCACCGCCGTCACCACGCGCGTCAACCCCATTATGGAGAGCTGCATCGGCCCTTCGCACGAGCACGTGTCCATGGCCGGTATCCCCACCGAGGCCTCCATCTACAAGATGGTCGAGACCGCTATCCCGGGCCGCCTGCTCAACGTTCACGCCGCTCCCTGCGGTGGCGGCAAGTTCGTTGCCATCATGCAGTTCAAGAAGTCGAGCAAAAATGACGAGGGCCGTCAGCGCAACGCCGCCATGCTCGCCTTCTCGGCGTTCTCCGAGCTCAAGCACGTCATCCTTGTCGACGAGGATGTCGACATCTTCGATATGAGCGACGTGATGTGGGCCATGACCACGCGCTTCCAGGCCGACGTGGACCTCATCACCATCCCCGGTTGCCACTGCCACGTGCTCGATCCGTCCAACGACCCCGCGTTCGATCCTTCGATCCGCGAGCACGGTATCGCCTGCAAGGCCATCTTCGACTGCACGGTTCCGTTTAACCTCAAGAAGAACTTCATCCGCTCGCAGTTCATGGAGATCGACAAGGACAAGTGGGCCGCCGAGCTCGCCTTCTAGTAAGTAGCCCTACCAAGTAGTTAAGGAGTTGTCATGCCTGAGTCTTCTGTTCGTCCCCGTCGCATTGTCGTTGGCGTGTCTGGCGCCAGCGGTGCGGCACTGGGCCTTGAATGCCTCAAATGCCTGCGCCAGGCCGGCGCTGAGTCGGCGCTTGTCGTCACGCGCGGGGGAGAGATCACCATCGAGCAGGAGCTCGGCATGACGCTCGACGAGTTTGCGTGCTATGCCGATGTGGTCTACGACAACAAGAACATTGGCGCTGCCATCGCAAGCGGCACCTATCCGGTCGACGGCATGATCGTGGCTCCCTGCTCCATGAAGACGCTCGCCGGCATCGCGAGCGGCTACAGCGAAAACCTGTTGCTGCGTGCGGCCGATGTGCAGATGAAAGAGCAGCGCCGCCTGGTGCTTATGGTGCGCGAGACGCCCTTCAGTGCGATCCATGTCGACAACATGGCACGCCTGGCGCGCGTGCCGGGTGTCATGCTCATGCCGCCCATGCTCACGTTTTACAACGGCCCCGCCACGCTCGATGAGGCGGTGCATCACATCGCCGCCAAGGCACTCGAGGCCGTCGGCGTGTCGTGCGCCAACTATAAGCGCTGGTCATAGGCATCTTTAGGGTAGGATACGAGTAGTGTTTGAGCCCGCTGCCCCTGTGGGCGGCGGGCTTTTCGTGTCAAAGGGTGTGTCGGGAGGACCTATGCAGACGGGTATGTATGCGATTAGCGAGATGGCGAGCTTGTTTAACGTTTCGCGCCAAACGCTCATCTACTACGACAAGATCGGTCTGTTTAAACCCGCCGTGGTTAACGAAAAAGGCTACCGTTTCTATTCGCCCACGCAGATCCCGCTCATGCGTCTGATCTGCATGCTGCGCGACTTGGGACTGGAACTCGATGAGATCGATCGCCTGACCTCGACGTTCGACATTGGAGAGATGACCGATCACCTGCGCTCGCGGGTGCAGGCGCTCGACGAGCAGATTGCCGGGATCAAAGCCGAGCGCGCGAGCGTGCAGGAGCGGCTGAGTTTTTACGACGAGGCGGTCTATTGGCGCGAGCGCGAGGGCAAACCGGAGCTCAAGCAATTCGAGCGCCGCTACGTGGTCTTTGAGGAGTTCCCGAGCGATATCGAGCGTGGCCGCTCGATGCTGCACCCCACGCTCATGCGGGCGATTCTGCGCATGCGTGCGCTCACGGGCACACGCCCCATGCGCGGTTGGGGCGCCATGCTGCGTCGCGAGGCGCTGCATTCCGACGACCCCATCGCCGGTGCCGGTTCCTTTGCCGTGTTGCCGCGTGGTGCCGAGGAAATACTGCCGAGCGATCCTGCCGAGCTGGCGGAGATTGGCGTCGAGGTGCTGCCCGAGGGCACGTACCTGTGCATGAGTCGCTGGGGCATGCCGTACGAGCCCGAGGGTATCCGCGCCATCGTGGCCTGCATGGACAGGCACGCGCTCCAGCCCATCGGCAATGCTTTCGATTTTTGCTACCTGGACACCACGAGCTACGACGAGTCTCACCAAGAGGACTTCTGCTGTATCCAAATCCCCGTCGCCCTCAAATAACTTGCGGTGAAATAGTCCCTAAATAGCTCGAGTGGGCGTGCAAACAGGAACTATTCCACCGCAACTTCGATGCGACAAAGGAGCAGTCCCTTTATCGCATTCCGTGCGAGCTCCAGCGCCATCTGCGGGTATAAGGCTAACAAGTGTTTATTTGCGAGGCCTAAGGGGCGCCCCGTATGGATATCGATAACTTTGAATGGTGGTATAGCGAGGGTGAGACTCCGGACGAGGGGTGGGACGAGCCTACGCCGCGTGGCGTGTCGAGCGACGAGGACGAGACCGGCAACGACGTCGCCGCCGACTCGGACGCCGCCCTCGATCCCGTCGAGCCCCTGACCTTCGAACAAGCTTGGGCCCAGGCCGAGGCAGACGAGGCCAAGGCCGACGCTACGGCCACGCTCGGCGAGCCAGCCGACATGTCGATCTCGCCGGCAAAGACCCCGCAGCCGCGTCACACCATCGATCCCGACAGCACGGCATCCTTCAGTATTCTCGACGTGCCCTCGCAGGGCGCTCAGGCGCCCGCACCCACACGTCGCCCCAATCTGTCTCGCGAGGAAGATGCAGGACGTCGCTCTCCGCTTGGCCCCATCCTTATCGCCTTCATGGCCGGCGTTATCGCATGCTCGGTAATTGGAAACGTCTGGAGCCATGTCGAGCAGCAGCGAAAAGACGCCGCCAGGGTCGAGATGTCTGTCGAGCAATCGCTCGGCCGCACGCGCTCAGTACATGTGTCGGTCGAGGTCAAGGACGGCGCGACGTGGGACACCGCGCGCGGCGACAGCCAAATGCTCATCCATATCGTGGGGCGCACGCTCAAAGGGCAGACGATTGACGAGTATCAATACGTCAATTCCGCTGGTGACGGCATCGAACTTAAGCCCGGCGACTACGAGCTCACCGTCGATGAACCGCCCGTCGCCACCGACGGCACGCGCTTCCGTGCCTCAAAGCGCATGGTTCCCGTGAGCTTTAACTCGCAGGCGCCCGATACGGTCGACACCACGCCACAGGGCGGGTTTGACCTTTACGTAGATACCCAGTAGGCGCTCGCCGCTCATTCCGCTATGGCTACTCAATAATCGCCTGCCGTCCCGTCCCGCCGCCAAGAGTGGGACAATAGCCCTCGACACTATTGTTTACTTTTGGAGGAAGTAGCATGTCTACCGTCACTACCATCAAGCGCGGCGGCCTCACCGCGGCCATCGATTCCATGGGCGCCCAGCTCACGAGCCTTGCTCTCAACGGCAACGAGTATCTGTGGCAGGGCGACCCCGCCTTTTGGGGCAAGCATGCGCCCATCCTGTTCCCCATTGTGGGTTCGCTGCGCAACAACACGGCAACGTCTGCGGCCGGCACCTGCGAGATGCCGCGCCACGGACTCGCGCGCATCGTCGAGCACAAGCTGGTCGAGGTTTCGGAGGACGGCTCCTCGGTAACGTACGAGATCACCGACACGTCCGAGTCGCTCAAGGCCTTTCCGTTCCACTTTAAGCTCAACATGACCTATGCCCTGACCGGCGACGCCATCCTCACGCAGACCTTTGCCGTCACCAATACCGGCGACGTGGACCTGCCGTTCTCGGTGGGCGGCCACCCTGCGTTTAACGTACCGGCTCCCGGTGCCGAGGACGAGGCATTCGAGGATTACGAGCTGGCGTTTACCGAGGCTTGGACTAACGAGGCTCCCATCATCACGCCCGACGGTCTTATGACGTTCGAGGGCAGCTACAAGGCTCCCGATAACTCGGACGTGCTGCCCATCACGCACCGCAGCTTCGATAACGACGCCATCATGTTCACCGATACCCCGGGCTCCACGCTCACGCTGCGCGGCCGCAAGTCGGGTCACGGCGTCAAGATCGACTTTGAGGGCTTTAAGTACATTGGCGTGTGGTCTGCCGCCAACGACGCTCCGTTTGTGGCGCTCGAGCCCTGGACCGGTCACACCACCATGGACACCGAGGACGATGTCTTTGAGCACAAGGTCAACACCATCACCCTGGCCCCGGGCGAGACGGACAAGCGCAGTTTTAGCGTTACCTTGCTCTAGAGGTTCCGCCGCTCGGTCGATGCTGCGCGTCGTCCAGAGCGACAAGTTGTCATTCAAAAGGCAAGGCATAGACCTTCTGGTCATGCCTTGCCTTTTTCGTGCCACTTGTTCGCTCTGGACGTCGCTCGCCGGCATTGCCAAAACATCGGCGTCCCCAATGACTACCGCGTGTCTATTAATTTTTCGAGCTTGTGCTGCGCTGCTAGTTGCTGGCGTATATCCTGTTAAGTCGTCAGCATACGATTCAACAGGGAAGGCAGATTATGCATTCTCCCCAACAGTGCGATGCGCAGCGCCAGCCGGTATGCAGCCGTCGCATCTTTTTGGGTAGCGCTCTCGCTGCGAGCGCTTCCGTCGTCGCCGGCGCGCTCGCCGGCTGTCAGCGTCCGTCCACGCTCAAAGTGGTTCAGCCCACGACGGGCGGCGGTCGCGACGACCTGTCCGATTCCGTGATCGGCAAGGATAAGATCCGCATCGGCATGGAGGCGGCCTACGCCCCGTACAACTGGCAGGTCTCCGAAGCCAGCGAGTACACCATCCCCATCGACAACGTGCAGGGCGCCTATGCCGATGGTTACGACGTGCAGATCGCCAAGATCGTCTGCAAGGCCCTCGGTGGCGAGCCCGTCGCCGTCAAGCAGGGCTTCTCGGGCCTTATCGATTCGCTCAACAACGGCCAGATCGACCTCATCATTGCCGGCATGAGCGCCACGCCCGAGCGCGAGGAGTCCGTCGGCTTTTCCGATCCGTACTTCATTGGCTACTTTGGCCTGTTCGTAAAAGAGGGCTCGCCCTACCAAAATGCGACCAAGCTCAGCGACTTTAGCGGCGCAACGGTCCTCGGCCAAAAGGACACCATGCTCGATACCGTCATCGACGAGATCCCGGGCGTTGTCCACAAGAACCCGGTCGATTCGGTCCCCACGGTGTTTTCGAACCTGCTGCAGGGCACCTGCGACGCCGTGACCTACAACACCGAGAACGAGAAGGGCTATATGGCCCAAAACCCGGGTATCGTGCCGATTCAATTTGCCGAGGGCGAGGGCTTTAAGCAGGAGGTCACGGCAAACGTCGGCTGCCGCAAGGGCTCGGACAAGCTGCTTAAACTCATCGACAAGACACTCAAGGGCATTAGCCAAGAGGAGCGCGACCAAATGTGGGACGCGTGCCTCGACCGTCAGCCGGCATAGGGAGGCAGCATGAAAACCATTAATCGTCTGGCCTCCTTTATCAAGGCCGACCATCGCTATGTATATCTGGGCACGAGCGTTATCGCGGCGCTCGGTCTGGCGTTTAGCCAGCGCAACCCCACGCCGTTGAGCTTCTTGGCGCCTACGGGCGTCTTCCAGGATTGCCTCTGGGCAATCCTTTGGGCCTGGCTCGTCGTGTCGGCGGCGGCGCTGGTCACCAAGCTTATGCACTGGAGCGACTATCGCGAAAAGTCGCCGTTCGCATCCGAGCGTTTCCGCCGCGGCGCGCGCCTGGGTAGCTATGTTGTGGTCGCCATTGCGGCGATCTTCTTTATCGACCGCTGCGTCATGTCGTTTATCGACCTGGTGCAGGTGAGCATTGTCTCGGATTCCAACCCCAGCGACTTTTTGTCGAGCCTGGTCTACATGACCTACAAGAGCGGCGACTTCTTCATTCACGGTATCGAGATCACCATCGCGCTTGCCACCTTCGGCACCGTCATCGCATTCTTCCTGGCGCTGCTCTTCGTGTTCCTGCGCATTCAGACCTTCGATCGCGTGGATAACGACCTGGTGCGCTTCTTTAAGAGCATCGGCCGCGGCTTTGCGACCGTCTACTCCACCATCGTGCGCGGCACGCCCATGATGGTTCAGGGCCTGCTCATCTACTATGCGGGCTTCACCGTTTTGCGTGGCATGGGCTTCGAGACCGCTCAGGCCAACCAGATTTGGAGTACCTTCACCGCTGGCCTCGTCACCATCTCGCTCAACTCCACCGCCTACATGATGGAGGTCCTGCGCGGCGGCATCGAGTCCATCGATCCCGGCCAGGCCGAGGCAGCACGTTCGCTGGGCCTGTCGCAGTGGCAGGCTATGCGCAAGGTCGTGTTCCCCCAGGGTATTAAAAACGCGATTCCCGCACTCACCAACGAGCTCATCATCAACATCAAGGATTCGTCGGTGCTCTCGGTCATCGGCGTGTTCGACCTTATGTACGCCACCACCACCGTCGCCGGCGTGTACTACCGCCAGATGGAGGTCTACTGCGTGGCGCTCGTGGTCTACCTGATCCTGACGCTCGTGGCGAGCCGCCTGCTCGAGGCCTTTGGCAAAAAGCTCGGCGCCGAGGCTCCGGTCACGCTGCCCAGCTCCAATTAGGCTCAAGACGAGGAGAATCATCATGGCAGATACCGCCATTACCGGCGTTGCGGCCGCCGCACAGACCAATGAGCCGCTCATCCGCGTCGAGGGCCTGCGCAAGAGCTTCGGCTCGCTCGAGGTACTCAAGGGCATCGACCTGTCCGTCAATCCCGGCGAGGTCGTCACCATCATCGGCGCCTCGGGTTCGGGCAAGTCGACCTTCCTGCGCTGCCTCAACCTGCTCGAGACCCCGGACGCGGGCCACATCTGGTTCCACGGCCAGGACCTCACGGCCGAGCGCTGCAACATCAACAAGCTGCGCGAGGACATCGGCATGGTGTTCCAGGGCTTTAACCTGTTCAACAACATGGATGTGCTCGACAACTGCACGCTCGCGCCCGTCACGCTCAAAAAGATGAGCAAGGCCGAGGCCGAGAAGGTCGCGATGGAGCATCTGACGAGCGTGGGGCTCGAGAAGTTCGCGCACGCCGCCGTGGGTCGCCTGTCCGGCGGCCAAAAGCAGCGCGTGGCCATCGCTCGTGCCCTATGCATGAATCCGCAGATCATGCTGTTCGACGAGCCGACCTCCGCACTCGACCCCGAGATCGTGGGCGAGGTGCTCGAGGTCATGCGCAAGCTCGCGGCCGACGGCATGACCATGGTCGTCGTCACGCACGAGATGGCCTTTGCCCGCACGGTGTCCGACCGCGTGGTCTTTATGGACAAGGGCGTGGTGCTCGAGGATGCCGCGCCGGCGGAGCTCTTTGGCAACCCCAAGCACCAGCGTACCCGCGAGTTCCTCTCGCGTTATCTCGAGGACAAATAGCCGACCGCAAACGCTTGCGTGGCAGGGCCGCTCCGGTGTGGCGGCCCTCGTCATCACAATCGAAAGGATGTCATGGCCGAGGTTTGGCGCTTCTTTGCGCATGAGGATGATTTTGCCGATCTGGACGAGGCTGGTGCGTGCGAGCGTCTGGGCCGCGTGCTGTCGTTCCCGACGATTTCGAGCATGGATGCCGAGGCGGTTGACTGGCAGGCGTTTGCCAACCTGCGTGCGTACATGCAGCGGGCGTGGCCGCGCGTGTTTGCGGCGGGTAAGGTCGAGCTTATCGACCATTCGCTATTGGTGACGCTTGGCGGTTCCGACCCTGCCCTCAAGCCCATTATGCTCATGGGCCACATGGACGTGGTCCCCGTGGTACCCGGCACCGAGGCTGACTGGACGCATACCCCCTTTAGCGGACATGTGGACGACACCTACATTTGGGGTCGCGGCGCCATCGATATGAAAGACCAGGTCGCAGGCATTCTCGAGGCGGTTGAGTATGCGCTGGCGCACGGTTGGCAGCACGAGCGTACGCTGCTGCTGGCCTTTGGCCAGGACGAGGAGACTACGCAGTACGGCGCAGGCGCCATCGGCCGCGCGCTCGAGGAGCGCGGCATTGAGCTTGAGTACCTGATCGACGAGGGTGACTACCGCATCGTTCCAGCTGCCGAGTATGGCGCGGGCGAGGGCTGGCTTATGCATGCCGATCTCGCGGAGAAGGGCTACGCCGATATCGTGTTGAGGACGCGTAGCGAGGGCGGGCATTCCTCCAACCCCTACGGTGGCACTTCACTCGAGGTGCTCAGCCGTGCCATCACCGCAATCTGCGATATCGAGTGGCCGACGCGTGTGACCGATCTGCTTGCCGCGCAGCTCGTCGAGCTGGGGCTTTATACCGCAGACGAGATTGCTGCCAGCAAGGATGCCATCGTGCGCGACTGCCTTGCCAGCAAAAAGCTGTACCCGCTTGTGACCACCACCTGTGCGCCCACGCAAATCGAGGGCGGCAGTACCGGTGCCAACGTAATGCCGCAAGATATGTGGGTCAATATCAACTTCCGCATGCTCGAGGGTACGAGCGTGGCCGATGTCGTGGCCTGCTGCCGCGAGGCCGTTGCCACCGCTGGGCTCGCCGGCCGAGTCGAGGTCGAGCTGGGCCCCGGCAGCTCCGAACCCTCGCCGTCTCCGCGCATCGGCGGACCGGGACTCGAGGCCGTCCGCGCCATCGCCGCCCGCTATTTCCGTGATCCCAAGCCGACGGAGGAAAACGGATCGTCTGCGGTGGGCCAAGAGCCGATGAGCATCGTGCCCTCGACCGTGATTGGTGCAACCGATGCCGCCAACTACCAGCGCATTTGCCACGAGTGCATCCGCTTCTCCGCCTTTGTGGCCGCCGATGACGAATGCGACCGCGGCGTCCACGGCACCAACGAGCGCATCACCCGTCGCGCCTACCTCCAAGGCATCCGCTTCCTCATCGCCCTGCTCCACACGCTCTAGCATGCGACAAAGGGACTGAGCCGATTTCATCGGTAATGAGACAAAAACTGTCATAGAATAAGACTAAGATATCTTAAGAGACATATGCTGGGGTTGGTATTCCTTGAACGACTGCGGGCATGTGCCAGACTGCCTCGGCCCCCGGGGAGCACCCGGGCAGGTCGCCGTGTGACTGGGGAGGAAATTATGCAGGAGCTCAGAGAGACGACGTCTCGACTCGTGAATAATGCTACCGGGGGGGTGTCTAAGCAGGGAACTTCCTGGTGAACACCGGCCGCGCGAGCGGTGGTCCGTCATGTCTTATGGCCGTCGTCGCGGGCTGCGCCCGGTCTCGCCATATGTGATTGTTCTGGCCCTCGCCGTCGTGCTGACGGCGAGTTTCTTCCTGCCGACCCGCGCGGAGGGGAAGGTTTCGGACCATACGGTTCCGTTTCCGAACCACATGGTTCCGACGATTTCGCCTTCGGGGACAACAATCAACCTGTTTGATTACTGGGTGAATTCGGAGGATCACCTGTCGGTCAGTGGATCCGACGGCATCAACAAGGGCCACCGCTTCAAGTTCAAGGATCAGGGAGCCAGTGATGATCTCAACCGGTATACGGGCGGCTCCTCTCCTCGCTCCGGTATCGTGAACAACGTTCTTACCGGCGGTTACCCGAAACTCACCGACAGCTGGGGCGGAGAATCCCTCGGCTACCTGTTTGATTCCTCCGCCCAGACGGGCAAGATATCCCATATGGGTGTGACGGGTCTGTTGCAGGCCAAGGGCGGCTACTACGAGTATGACAGCTCGAAGAACTACGCGGCGTACAACGTCAATAAGAATGCATTTGATGTCTACGAAGTCGCCGGCGTTGGGCAAGCGGGGGCTGGCTCTCAAAATGGAGGCCAGTTCTTCCCCTTCGATGCGGCCGATAAGGTATTCAAGGAGGAGAACGGCTGCCTCGTCCGGAACGGCATTACGTCGTCGAACAACGGCGACTCGAATTATAACGATGGCAAACCCCTCAACCATTATTTCGGCCTCTCCATGTCATCGCGCTTCGTGCAGCCGACGGATGGCAAAACGAACGCTGGCGATCCCATGACCTTTGAGTTCGCCGGCGACGACGACGTCTGGGTGTTCATTGACGATGTCCTCGTGGGCGACATTGGCGGCATCCACACCAGTGCTAAGCTGACCATTGACTTCCAAACGGGCGAGATTAAGGTTAACGATTCCCCAAACGGCACGCTGTTAAGAAAGTTCCAGGAAGCGGGGCGGGGCACTTCGGGCTTCACTGGCAACACCTTCGCTAACGACACCAGCCACACGCTCAAGTTCTTCTACTTGGAGCGTGGCGCCACCGACTCCAACATGAAGCTCAAGTACAACCTCGTGACGGTTCCCGAGTCCGACATTATCAAGTTCGACCAGGATGGCGGTCTGGTGGAGGGCGCTCAGTTCGAGCTGTACAAGACAGACAAGAGCTTCGCTGACACGACTACTAATTCGGAAAAACTACTTGGCTCCGGCACCACGGACGCGAATGGACAACTGACGCTCACGAATAAAGTGGACAACGGCGTTATCAACTTCGATGACCTTTATAGTAAAGACCATAATTGCCGGTACTACCTCCTGAAGGAAACAAAGGTGCCCGAAGGTCACCGCTCGAGCCTCACGGCAACGGACGGTAGCATGCAGTTCGAGTACGTGCCCGCGAGCGACGAGAACGGCGCGGGCGGCGTCATCATCAACCGCGGCGGTATGGACGCGGACAGCTCCGTTTGGCAGAGCGGTGCGTTCGCCGGCTCGAAGGAGACCATCACCGCGCCGTCGACCGTGTACCAGGCGGACGATGACTCGATGAAGCCAGGCAATACTGTTGATATGAAGCGCGGCACCCTGTTCGCAGTAGTTTTCAAGCGCGATAAAAGCAAGAACGCCTGGCACGCCGTGTCGGGCGACCCGACGAAGGGGTATACCCTCGCCGGCGCCCAGGGCATGGCCGGCGCCATCGAGGCGGCGAAGAAGGACCTGTACGCCTTCACGCTCAACACTAGCGGCCAGTACCAGGTAGAGATTCCGTATCTGCCCGGTGACATCTCCAAGTACTACTACTTGCTGAGCGGTGATGCCCGCAAGAATGCCGAGTACGCGGTGGCCATCTACTACACAACGGCGAGCTCCATCGCCGACGCGAATACGGACAACACGGTCCATGTGTTCAGTGATGACCTCCCCGGTGACCAGGTGAACTTTAAGCGGCAGTTCGCCACGAGCCTGCTCGTCACGAACATCCAGAACCGCCTGTTCGTGCAGAAGACCGATACCGAGGGCAACCCCGTAGACGGCGCGAAGTTCGGCTTGTACACGGACGGTCAGGTGACAACAGACGCGAACGGCAAAGTCGTGCTCAACGGCGACCAGATCCCCTACGACACCTTGACGACGGGGCAGGTCAGCAACCCGATCCAGCTCGAAGGGGCGGGCATATTCCCGTGTACGAGCGACGGCAACAAGCCGCTCGTGAAGGGCGCCTACTTCCTAAAGGAGGTCTCGGCACCCAAGGGCTTCCTGCTTAACGACACGCTCACCAAGGTGATTGTGGACGATTACGGCGTCCATGCCGATGCTGGTACGGCCGATGACGGCGTCTCGACGTTCGTGGGGCCGGGCACGCTTATGAAGAGTCTGGGCCAGTTTGGCGCAGAGGGCGACATCGACAACACACTCACGTGGATCAAGGGTATGCGGCAGACATCGGATGGCGTGACCGATGGCGGTAATCTTTCGTGGAGCGATGTCGATTCCGCCGGTGCCGGCGACACGGTACACCTCAAGTACGGCGCCAACGGACGTATCTACCAGTATGGGCCCACCAAGGCGGGCGAACCCTACCGCCTGGAGACCGAGACGGGCTGGATACGTATGGGCATCACGCAGGATGAACCTGGTGTCACTAATGCGAAGGGCGCCCGCGCCGATCTGGGCGACATGAACCTGAATGCCCTGTTCACGGGCGCCACCTGCGTGCGCGTGGCGAACGAACGCGAGGCGAGCCTCGAGGTGACGAAGAAGGTTGACGTGCCCGATGGCCTGACGGGCAATAAGGACGCGGGGTTCACCTTCAATTTCACCGTGCCCGCGGGGAAGACGTACAAGGCCGCGGTGTTCGAGAAGGCGGGGACTGCGGGCGAGCGGCGGGTCGGCAACGTGTTCAACCTGACGAACGGCTATTCGCAAACCATCAAGGCCGACGAGACGATTCGCGTGTACGGTCTTAGCGAGGGCGACGAGTACACGGTGCAGGAGCTGACCGGCGCAGACCAGATGCCCGCGGGCTATAAGCTGACCGGCCGCAAGCAGGGTGCCACGGATCTGAAGGACGCAGGCGATAGCGTCACCGGTAAGATCGCGAAGCAAAATACCGACGGCACGTTGGCCGAAGCCAACAAGCTGGTGTTCACCAACAGCTACAGCGTGAAGTCTTCGGTGACGCTCACAGGCATCAAGGCGAAGAAGAAGTTCACCGGCCGTGAGTGGACTAGCGCCGACAGCTTCGAGCTTTGCCTGCGCGCCGCCGATGGAACGCCGATGCCTGATGGTGCCACGGCAGCGCCCGTGGCCGGCATGAAGCAGGTCGAGAAGACCGTTACGAGCGCCGAAGAATTTAGCTTCGGAGAGATTAAGTATGAGAAGCCTGGCGAGTACACCTACTACATTGCCGAGACTACGCCCGCCAAGAGCGATCCCAGTTGGCTGGGCGGTGTCAGCTACTCCAGCGCCGAATACAAAGTGACCGTAACGGTGAAGGATGACGGCAAGGGAAATCTGACCGAGCCAGTCGTCAAAATGGAGCAGATCTATAAGGATGATGGCACCGCCACATCTCAGGTGATCGACGATCAGATTGCGGTGATCACGAACACGTACCGCCCGAAGGAGACCTCGGTAACGCTCAAGGCGACGAAGCGCTTCACGGGCGGTGAGCTTGCGGGGAGTGACTTCACGTTCCAGCTGCTCGACAAGGACGGCAGCGTGGTCCAGACTGTCCAAAACGAGAAGGACGGCAAGGTCGCCTTTGCAGCCATCGACTACGCTACGCCGGGCGACCACGACTACACCATCAAGGAGGTGAAGGGCGCCGACTCGACCGTCGTCTACGACGCGAAGGGCGTGAAGGTCCACGTCAAGGTCACCGACGAAAAGGGCGAGCTGAAGGCGACCGTCACCTACGACGGTGAGAAGGCCGTGCCGACCTTCACCAACACGAAGCCGACGGCGGACGTCACCGTTGAGGCCACGAAAGTTCTCGCGGGCAAGGACCTGACGGCCGATGCGTTCACCTTCGGCTTGTACGACCAGGACGGCAATGAGGACGCTCGCGGCACCAACGATAAGAATGGCAAGGTCAAGCTGACCGTCAAGGGCCTGAACCTGGGCGAGTACGACTACACGCTCAAGGAGGAGAAGGCCGGCCAGTCCGTCGACGGCGTGGCCTACGACGTCAAGGAAGTCAAGGTCCACGTCAAGGTAGAGCAGAACCAGGACGACAACAACAAGACGAAGGTGACCGTCACCTATGACGGTACCGCTACGGCTCCCACCTTCAACAACACCTACACCGCAAAGGGATCCGTGGAGCTGACGGCGACCAAGACCATCAAGGTTGCGGACGGCTTCGATCACACGACGAAGCCTGCGGACGGCGAGTTCACCTTCGACCTGAAGGACGCTGCCGGCAACGTGATCGCCACCGCGAAGAACGATGCAAACGGCAAGGTCTGCTTCACGCGCGAGTTCCAGCTCTCCGACTTGGACGGCGCCGCGAGCAAGGACTTCACCTACACCATCGTGGAGCAGCCGGGCGCGGAGCCGGGCATGGTCTATGACAACCATACCCTCACCTATACGGTGACGGTCACAGACGGCGGGAACGGAGCACTGAATGCGAAGGCGATCGTGACGAGCGCATCCGGCTCGGATACCTTCACCAACACCTACCAGCCGGCCGCGACCGGTCTGGCCCTTGGTGCGCAGAAGAGCTATGTGAAGAAGGACGACAACACGCCGATCGTCCCCAAGGACGGCGAGTTTACCTTCGATGTGTACGAGGGCAAAATGACTGCTGAGCAGCTTGCCGGGGCCAAGCCCGTCCGGACCGCGACCAACGGCGCGGACGGAAGTGTTAACTTCGACGCCTTCTCCTACGCGAAGCCGGGCACGTACGAGTACACTATCGTGGAGCGGAAGGGTGATCTGGCCTACGTGACCTACGACGACGCGGTGCATCATGCCGTGGTGACGGTTGTGGACAATGCCGGCACGCTGCAGGCGAGCGTCGCCTACGACGGCGCGGACGCCACGAAGCCCACCTTCACCAACACCTACAAGGCGAAGGCGACGAACTCCGGCGCGATCGCCCTCACCAAGAGCGTTGACGTGCACGACGGCAGCTATCAGCTAAAGGCGGGAGACTTCGCCTTCGAGCTGGTGGGGTCTGACGGTACGGTGCTCCAGACCCAGAAGAACGACGCCAAGGGCAAGGTTTACTTTAACGAGCTGACCTTCGACCATGCGGGCACCTTTCCCTTCACGGTCCGTGAGGTGCAGCCGACGGACGGCGCGCCGGGCGTGCCGGGCGTGACCTACACCGGCAAGACGTACACCCTGACCTACGTGGTGAAGGACAACAACGACGGCAAGCTGGTGGTAGAGAGCTCTACGGTGAAACCGAGCGAGGGCACCGAGAACGGCGTCACCCCCAATACCATGACGTTTGCGAACAGCTACCAGCCGGGTCAGACCTCCTACCAGATCTCTGGCACCAAGGTGCTTGAGAATGCCGACCCGGCCACCACGCGGACGCCCGCCGATGGCGAGTTCACATTCGCGCTGATTGACGTGGCCACCGGGCAGGAGATCGACCGGACCACGAACGTGGGTAAAGCGTTTACCTTCAAGGCCATCTCGTACACCGCAACTGGTTCGCATGCGTACCAGGTGAAGGAGGTTGCGGGCCAAGATGGCACCATCACTTACAGCGATGCGGTGCTGGACGTAACGGTGGACGTGACCGATGACGGCAGCGGCCAGCTGACCGCGACGGCGAACAAGACGGCTGCGGATCTGACCTTCACCAACACCTACACGCCGACGGCAACGACGGCGACGATTACCGGAACGAAGGCTCTGACCGGCCGCGACCTGGCCGAGGGTGAGTTCTTCTTCGACCTGAAGGACGCCGACGGTAACGTGGTGCAGACGGTGCAGAACGGCGTCGACGGCACGTTCGGCTTCGCGCCGCTGCAGCTGGACAAGGTGGGGACGTACGTCTACACCGTGTCCGAGCGGGCAGGGGCGACGGCGAACGGCGTCACCTACGACACGACGGTCTTTACCGCGACGGTGACGGTGACGGAGAATGCGGAGACGCACGCGCTGGAGGCGCAGGTTGCCTACAGCAAGGGCGGCAAGGCTGCGGATGCGGTGGCGTTCAGCAACAGTTACGCGCCGGCCGCGACTGAGGTGAAGCTGGGGGCCTCCAAGGTGCTGAGCGGCGAGGACCTGAAGGAAGGGCAGTTCTCCTTCCAGCTGAAGGATGCCGACGGCAAGGTGCTGCAGACCGCAAAGAACGCGGCGGACGGCACGGTGGGCTTCGAGGCGATCTCGTACGACAAGCCCGGAACGTACGCCTACAGCATCTCCGAGGTGGACGACGGTCAGAAGAACGTGACGTACGACGCGGCCGAGCACCGGGTAACGGTGACGGTGACGGACGACGGTGCGGGCCATCTGGTGGCGACGGTAACCTATGACGGCGCCGTGGCGCCGGTGTTCAAGAACACGTACACGCCGCCGACCACCCCGCCGACGGAGCCGCCCACCAATCCGCCGAGCAAGTCACCGGTGCCGAAGGAGGAGAAGCCGGGTCTGCCGTATACGGGCGATACCAGCTTGTCGCCGATGGCCCTGGGTGGCATCGCGGGCGGCGCGGTGGTGCTGATCGCCGCAGGCGTTATCCTGCGGCGCCGGAACCGGTAGCTACGGCGGCCGAGAAGGGCTTTGATTGAGGGCGGGTGGTCGCAGGGCGCGGCCGCTCGCCCTTTTTGGTGAAAGGCTATGTTAACCCGCCGTTTGCACGTCCGGCTCCAGATGGAACTCGTACTCCGGCTCCATCATCTTCTTCCGGATCTTTTCGTAGCGCCCGTCGTCGAGCTGCTCGCGCATGAGCGACGTCCTGTCCCCGACGCGTGCGGCCTCGCGCAGCCATCTGAACCACATCAGGCAGCTGTGGAGCCTGCGGGTCGATACGCCCTTGAACCTCTCGAGGAAGTGGCCGAGCGAACCCTGCGCTTCAGCATCCTCTGGACCGTGTCCCGCTCGTACCCGGTGAGCCTGCCGTGGGTCCTCGGGACCGCCCTCGCGGCGCCCTTCCCGCCCTTTCCGGACATGGCGTCCTCCGATCTCCCGGGGCCGGCCGATCCGGCCCTCAGGGTATCGGATTCCCAAATTTATCCGTATATGTGCGGATGAATGCGGGAGGCGTTCGGATGAAGTTGTATTCAAGGAAAGAGACTGACCCTTTGTCGCATTCCGTGCGGGTTATATGCAGGTATGCCTGCGCACGCTATCATGTATGGGTTAGACCGCAACTATGTACCTCATACGCGAAGGGATGCGCATGTATCTGAAGATCGACATGTTCTAGCTGGGCTTACCCCCGCAGTGGCGCCGCGCGCCCCATCAACTCTGCCGATTTTCACCTTCACGCATATAAAGGAGTCCCGCCATGCGCGACAAGCTCGAAAAGATCATCAAGGCCTACGAGGAGCTCGAGAAGAAGCTTTCCGACCCGGCCGTCGCCTCCGATATCAAGGAGTTCACGCGTCTCAACAAGGAGTACGCGCACCAGTCCGACCTCATCGCCGCCTCGCGCGAGTACATCGGCGCGCTCGATGACATCGAGGCCGCCAAGGAAATGCTGCACGATACCACCGATGCCGATGAGAAGGAGATGCTCCAGATGGACATCTCCGAAAACGAGGCCAAGCTTCCCCAGCTCGAGGAAGACATCAAGTACATGCTCATCCCGAGCGACCCCAACGACGACAAGAACACCATCGTCGAGATCCGCTCCGCCGCCGGCGGCGACGAGGCGGCCATCTTCGCCGGCGACCTGTACAAGATGTATCAGCGCTTTTGCGAGTCGCGTGGCTGGAAGACCACCGTGCTCGATTCCAGCCCCAGCGAGGCCGGCGGCTTCAAGTCCATCGAGTTCAAGGTCGAGGGCGACCGCGTCTACTCCGTTATGAAGTACGAGTCCGGCGTGCACCGTGTCCAGCGCGTCCCCAAGACCGAGTCCCAGGGCCGCATTCAGACCTCCACGGCTACCGTCGCCGTACTTCCCGAGGCCGAGGAGATCGACGTCCAGATCAACCAGTCCGACCTGCGCATCGACACCTACTGCGCCTCCGGCCCTGGCGGTCAGTGCGTTAACACTACCTACTCCGCTGTGCGAATCACCCACCTGCCCACCAACACCGTGGTGCAGTCACAGGAGCAGCGTTCCCAGATCCAGAACCGCGAGGTCTGCATGCAGATGCTGCGTGCCCGTCTGTACGAGATGGAGCTCGAGAAACAGCAGGCAGAGCTCGGTGCCGAGCGCCAAAGCCAGATCGGCCACGGCAACCGTTCCGAGAAGATCCGTACCTACAACCAGCCCCAGGACCGCGTGACCGATCACCGCATCGGTTTCAACTCCACCTACAACGGCGTCCTTCTGGGCGATCAGCTCGGCACCGTCATCGAGGCGCTCGCCGCCGCCGAGCGAGCCGAGAAGCTGGCACAGGCTGTGTAGTGGGTTACGCGGTTTTACCAAACCGCGTAACGGCTCGACGCTGCGCGCCGCCCAGAGCGACAATTTGCCATTCAAAAGGCAAGGCATGACCAGAAGGTCTATGCCTTGCCTTTTTCATGCCAACTTGTTCGCTCTGGACGTCGCTCGCTGTCCGTCCTCTACCTGCGGCGTTGCCTTGCTCGCTCTGGTGGGCTTCCGCTGTCCGCGCCAAAACATCGGCGTTGTTATGGGTGGTCATTGGGGACGTTCTTAAATGACTAGGTTGAGTAAATTGCTATTCGAGTTTATTTAATCTGCTTTGTTAGAAATTAAGCAATTTAACTGCTTAAAGCAATCAACGGCGTTTATCTGCTATTGAAAATAATACTCAAAAAATCGTCCAAGAAGTCGCGGGGCGATTTTTGACGCGTCGCGCGTCAAGTGATGTGGCAAGCGTTTGGTTAGATATTGGTCAGGTTGGGGGCAACCTTGCCAAAAGCTTGACGGATGCTGATATGAACGTCGGCGAATGAACACTTTGGACGGGGGCAAACAAAAAATCTGGGCTGATTCTCGATAATCGCCTTCAATCGTCCCTTGCCAAGCGCTGGCCTCGCTTACAATCTGCTCCGACATTCGCGCGCCGTCCGGCGCTTAAGAGGGGAGGGCCCCATGGCAAACGAGATTTGGACCATCAAGCGTTGTCTCGAGTGGACCAAGGAGTACCTGGCCGAGCGCGGCGAGGAGCACCCTCGTCTTTCTGCCGAGTGGCTGCTCTGCGCTGCCACGGGTTTGGCACGCATCGACTTATATATGCGCATGGACGAGACGCTTAACGCCGCTCAGCTCGAGACCATGCACGCGGCCGTTGTTCGTCGCGCTAAAGGTGAACCGCTGCAGTACATCACCGGCAGCACGCAGTTTCGCATGATCGACGTCGCGTGCGCCCCCGGCGTGCTCATTCCGCGTCCCGAGACCGAGATGCTCGTCGAGGAAGTCCTCAATTATCTGGATGCCGAGGTGCTGAGCCCCGAGGCTGCCGCCCGCCAGCGCGTGGAGCTGCCTTGGAACGATGAGGTCGAGCAGGCCCGCAAAGCCGAGGCGGCGCTGGCTGACGAACGCGCGGCCGCCAACCTGACGGCCGCCGATGAGGCTGCGCTGGGTAGCGACGTGCTCGGTAGCCGCGCCTATGCCGAGGAACTGGCCGACCGCGAGGCCGAGGAAGCCGCCGCGCAGGCAGCAGAAGCCGAAGCGGCAGAAGCAGAGGCCATGGAAACCCCCGAGCCCGAGCTCGACGAATACGGCATCGCCATTGAGGACAACGACCAACAGGCGACTCCCGCGCAAGATGCCGCCGAGGCTAACGTATCTGCCCCAGCCGAGCCCCGCACTGCCCGCGTTCTCGAGGTCGGCTGCGGCACGGGCTGCATTTCGCTCTCCCTTGCCTGGGAGCGCCGCGGGCACGTTACCTGCACTGCTACCGATATCGAGCCGCGCGCCATCGACCTTGCTACCAAAAACCGCGATGCGCTTGGCCTCACGTCCGACGAGGTCGCCTTCAGCCTCACCAACCTGGTGAGTTCCATTCCCCGCGAAGAGTGGGGCACCTTTGACGTACTCGTCTCCAACCCGCCCTACATCCCCACCGATGTCATGCGCTCGCTGCCGCATGAGGTCAAGGACTTTGAGCCCGATCTGGCGCTCGAGGGCGGTGCCGACGGTCTCGATATCTTCCGCCGCCTGCTCAACGCGGCGCCCTACATGCTGCGTGCCGGCGGCCTGTTTGCCTGCGAGCTCTACGAGGGCGCGCTCGACGCCGCGGCCGAGCTCTGTCGTCAAGCAGGCCTTTCGGACGTGCGTATCGTCCACGACCTCACCGATCGTCCCCGCATCGTTCGAGCCATCGTCACCGAGCCCAAACAGCGTATTTAAGCTGAATAAATAGACATTTGCGCAAGTTTGTCCTTGCAATATACCGTAAAACTTCTACTATAGAAGGAGAAAGGTATGTCAAATCAGCTGCATCGGTACCGTATCGTGCTTGATTACATTGAACCTTGGCTTGATGAGCAGGATGAAGCTACGCTGAAGCAGATTTATGCAGACCTTTTGGTGCTCGAGAAGGAAGGTCCCAGCCTTGGTCGTCCGCTGGTTGACCGCGTAAAGGGCTCGAAGCTTCATCATTTAAAGGAGCTGAGAGTGACGTCGTGTGGTGGGCAGGTGATTCGCATCCTCTTCGCCTTTGACCCCAAGCGCCAGGCGGTATTGCTATTGGCGGGTGATAAGTCGCGAGCGGGATCGTCAAGGGCAAAATGGAACGGTTGGTATGCGATCAACATTCCAAGGGCCGAGCAAATATACCGTCGCCACGTAAGGAGGCTCGATCGAGATGGAACTGCATGAGTATATGGAATCTCGCGGGATAACACGCGACTCCATTACCGCCGAGCAGGAGAGGACTCGCGATCGTATCGAAGCCTATAAGCTTGCTCAGATTCGCAGGTTAAAAGATCTAACACAGGCGTCGGTCGCCCAGTCGATGGGCGTTTCTCAAAAACGTGTATCCGAGCTCGAGCGTGGGGAGTTGGGTTCGATGAGGCTCGACACGCTGAGCAGGTACGCAGAGAGCCTCGGCGGAAAACTGGTTGCAAGCATCGAGTTTCCCGATCGTACCGTTACGCTTGCGCGCTAAAAATCTTCAATTAACCCCCTCACTTTCACCGACTACTAGAGCCGCTCACCAAACCAACATGCGCTCTGGGCAAATAGGTTGAATGTTTCGTGCGAGAATGCCCCACAGTAAACAAACTTGCACCGGAGCGTAAGGGGCTGGCATACACATGCAGACGGTCTATCGGGTATACGAGGGAACGCGCGAGCCGCATCGGCTTGCCGTCGAGCGCACGGCCGAGGTGCTCGGCCGCGGCGGCCTGGCCTTGATTCCGACCGAGACCGTCTACGGTGTCGCCGTGGCAGTCAACGCCTTCTCGGGCGCCGTGCCCCAAGATACAAGCGAATTCCCATCGTGGCCGCGCGATCCGCAGGCTGCCGTCAATGGCGCCGCAGTTCCTGCGCTCGGCACCGGCTATCGCCGTATCTTCACTCTCAAGCAACGTGAGCTCACGCAAACCGTCGCTTGGCTGGTCGATGGCGTCGAAGCACTCGACCGCTATGGCGTGGATATCCCGGAAGATGCCCGCGTACTCGCGCGACGATGCTGGCCGGGAGCCCTGACTATCGTGGTCAAGGCAGTCCCCTGCGTGCCGACCTTTATGCGCGCTGCCGACGACACCGTGGCCCTGCGCGCTTCGGCCTCTCCCGTGGTCCAAGCGCTCATCCGCGCCTGCGGCAGTCCCCTTGCCTGCACGAGCGCCAACACACACGGCGCGCCCTCGCCGGCAAGCTTTGCCGCCGTCGAGGGTCGCATCCTGGAGGGGGTCGATGTGGCCGTCGACGCCGGTGAGACCCCGTGTCGCGACGCCTCGACCATCGTGTCGTTCCAACACGGCGGGCTCCAGATCCTGCGCCAAGGCGCACTTCCCGCATCAGAGATCGAACGGGTCCTGTCCGACCCGATGCAATAGAAAGGTGTAAGCGATGACGTTGAATCTGGGCAGCCTGGGCATGGAAGATGCCTCGTTTAACTTTGGCGGTTCCTACATCATGGCGCTCGACTGCGGCACCACCTCGGTACTTGCGACCATCGTCGACGAGTACGGCTGCATCGTCGCGCAGGCACGTCGTAGCGTCAAAACCAGCTTCCCGCGTCCCGGTTGGATAGAGCAAGACCCCATGGAGGTGCTTGCCAGCCAGATCGGCGTGATGATGGAGGTCCAGTTTAAGAGCGGCATCCATTCTGACCGCATCGCCGCCATCGGTATCTCCAACCAGCGCGAGACCACGGTGGTGTGGGACCGCATAAGCGGCCAACCCATCTATAACGCCATCGTGTGGCAATGCCGTCGCACCGCACCTCTGATCGACGAGCTGGTCGAGCGGGGCGCAGAAGAGCTGGTGCGCTCCCGCACGGGACTCACGCTCGATCCGTATTTCTCGGCTTCCAAGGTGCAGTGGATCCTCGACAACGTCGACGGTGCGCGTGAGAGCGCGGCGGCGGGCGACCTCATGTTCGGCACCATCGATACCTGGCTCATCTACAACCTCACCGGCAGTCAGGTCTTTGCCACCGACTACACCAATGCCAGCCGCACGGCGCTCTTTAATATCCATACGCTCGATTGGGACGACGACCTGCTGGCGCTCTTTGACGTTCCACGTTCCATGATGCCCGAGGTTCGTTGGAGCTCGGGCGACTACGGCCGCGTCGCGAGCGACATCATGACCAACATGCCGCCCATCATGGGCGTGGCGGGCGATCAGCAGGCGTCGCTGTTCGGCCACTGCTGCTTCCATCCCGGCCAGACCAAAAACACCTATGGCACGGGTTGCTTTATGCTCATGAACACCGGCGACGAGGTCGTCGAATCCAAGAACGGTCTGGTCTCCACGATCGGTATCGCCGCGGACGGCAAGATCAGCTATGCGCTCGAGGGTTCTATCTTTGCCGCCGGCTCAACCATGAACTGGCTGCGCAACAACATGGGCATCATCTCGAGTGTGAGCGAGTCCGCGCAACTCGCCGCTTCGATCAACGACAACGAGGGCTGCTACTTCGTCCCCGCCTTCGCTGGCCTGGGCGCTCCCTGGTGGGACCCGCGTGCCCGCGGTATCGTGTGCGGCCTGACCGGTGCCTCGAGTCGCGCGACCATTGTGCGTGCGGCCTGCGAGTCCATGGCCTACCAGAGTTATGACGTGCTGCGCGCCATGGAGCAGGACGTGGGACTTTCGATTGAGCGCCTGTCCGTCGATGGCGGCGCCTCACGCAACGAGTTCATCATGCAATTCCAGGCCGACCTGCTGGATATCCCCGTGCTGCAATGCGAGACGGTGGAGACCACGGCAATCGGTGCCGCGTACTTGGCGGGTCTTGCCGTCGGCTATTGGGAAGACCTTGAAGAGCTGGAGCAAAATGCCCAGATCGTTAGGACCTTCCTTCCCCATATGTCCGCCGAGCGTCGCGAGCAAAACCTTGCGGGCTGGCGTGATGCAGTCAAGCGCTCGCTCAGTACCGCACAGTAGGGCTGCGATGGGCTGCTCGATACAACAAACCGCTAAACTTATGCATGGCGTGCGGCGGCAACGTTGCTGCGCGCCTTGTCAGCAAGGCCGTTTTGCGGCCGCAACGAAAGGGGCAATCAACCCATGACCGTCACCTACGATGCGTCCCGTGTGACGCTTGTCGATCATCCGCTCGTCCAGCACAAGCTGTCGATCCTGCGCGACAAAAACACCGGCACCAACCAGTTCCGCCAGCTCGTGCGCGAACTCGCGCTTTTTGACGGCTACGAGGCCATGCGCGACCTGCCTATGGAAGACGTCGAGGTCGAGACCCCCATCACTACCGCCACGTTCAAACAGCTTGCCGGCAAGAAACTCGCCATCGTGCCCATCCTGCGTGCGGGCCTTGGCATGGTCGACGGTATCCTCGACCTGGTGCCCTCCGCTCGCGTGGGCCACATCGGCATGGAGCGCGACGAGGTCACCCACGAGCCGCACGAGTATTACTGCAAGATGCCCAAGGATATCGACCAGCGCATCTGCCTGGTCGTCGACCCCATGCTCGCCACGGGCGGTTCGGCCGAGATGGCCATCAGCTACCTGCGCGAGCGCGGTGTCAAGGATATCCGCATGCTGTGCATCGTCGCCGCGCCCGAGGGCCTCAAGTCACTGACCGAAAAGGACCCCGACGTACATATTTATACGTGCGCCATCGACGACCATCTCAACGAGGCCGCCTACATCGTTCCCGGCCTCGGCGACGCCGGCGACCGCATCTTCGGCACGCTCTAGTCGCTGGGCTAAGACGGCCGCGGCTGCAAATACGAAGAAACGGTGCGCGCGGTCGAACAAAAGGCGACCGCGCGCACTCCTGTTAACGGACGTTTTGCCCTGCAGGGTTCGAGAAAAACGTATTACCGTACCTGCGGCATAAAGAAGGTCTTAAGAAAACGAACAGGTGCGTATTAACCGATGCTTTTTCGGTTGTACTTTAGCGATTGGCTCGTACAATAGTCACCAATGTTTGGCTGGGACTGTGCTGTGAGGCGTTAAAAAGGAAAGCGAGGAAGCCAGTGTTTCAGATAGTCGATCTGCTCGCTATCGTTGCAGGCGCAATCGCGGGCGCAATTGCCTTCCTTCCCTTTGTTTTTACGCTCAAGCCGGTTCTTGACGATAAACAGAATGCGGACATGCTCAAGGGCATGGTGAGCCTGGCGGTCTCGGCAGTCGCCCTGCTCGTCTTTACCTTGGTTGTGTTTGCGTTGTTCGGAGAGGCATTTCGCATGTTCCTCCTGGGCGAGGCGATCGGCTTCGTGGCCTTTATGGCCGCCTGCACGGTTCGCGTCGCCAAGGCGCTGCGAGATCCTCATGAGGTCGAAAGGTAAGTCGTGGAAATTTTTGAAAAGCTGCCTGATGAGATTAATCATCTGGTCAGCGAGTTCAGCTCCACCCCTGTCGTGGGCGATCTGAGCTGCGGCATCACGCAGTACTCGTTTTGGCTGATCGTCTCCACGATCGTGCTCCTGATCGTCCTGGCCGTGTTCAAGAAGAAGCAGACCCTGGTTCCCAAGGGCTTCTTCGTCAACGGTTTCGAGTACATCATCGAGTACGTCGAGAACGATATCGGCAAGGGCGTCGTGGGTGAGAACTGGAAGAAGCACTTCCCGTTCCTGTGCTCGCTTTTCCTGTTCATCCTGATCAATAACATGATCGGCCTGATCCCGGGAATGAAGCCCGGCACCGGCGCAATCGGCTCCACCGCCGCGCTCGCCATTTTCGCCTTCGTGTACTTCATCTACTACGGATGCAAGGCTCACGGCGTGATCGGCTACATCAAGAGCCTCACCCCGCAGGGCGTGAGCTTCCCGATGAACGTGCTCGTGTGGGTTGTCGAGCTATTCTCGACCTTCCTGCGCCTCATCACGCTCGCCGTTCGTCTGTTCTGCAACATGTTCGCAGGACACGTGGTCATGGGCTCGTTCGCCATCATGGCGAGCATGTTCATGCAGCCGCTGCTTCAGCAGGTTTCCGCGGCCCACGCCGTCGGCGCCCTGCCTTCGCTGGCCTGGCTTGCCATCCTCATCCTGATCTATGCGATCGAGCTTGTGGTCGGCGCCATCCAGGCTTACGTCTTCACGGTCCTTACCGCCGTGTATGTCTCCGAGGCAGAGGAGGTCGCGGAGGAGGAGTAGTCTTCCGTTCGCGCCTTAAAGGTAAGGCAATTCGTTAAACCGCCGGTGCCCGTACCCATGGAGCCCGGCAGTTATAAAAAGGTTATCCTGCGTGAAATAAGACACGCACGACAAAGGAGGAATCGTGGGAGTTATCGGTTACGGTCTCGGTGTTATCGGCGCTGGTCTTGCTATCGGCCTGTCTGCTCTGGGTGCTACGGGTGCTATGGCCCGTCAGCCTGAGGTCCAGGGCCGCGTGTTCACCGTCTTCATCATGGGCTCCGCCTTCGGCGAGGCTCTGGCTCTGATCGGCTTCGTTGTCGCGCTGATCGTTAAATAGCACGGAGCGTCAAGTATGAATCTTTCATCCCAGAAGAGCGCGATCGCACTCTCCGCGTCCGCGGCCGCGCTGCTTATGCCGGTTTCCGCGTTCGCCGAGGACGGCGCTGCCGGTGCGGACATCCTCATCCCTAAGATGGCGGAGTTCATCCCGGCGCTTATCGCCTTCCTGATCATCTGGATCGTGCTGGCAAAGGTCGCCCTGCCGGGCATCATGAAAACCATGGAGGAGCGCGGCAAGAAGATCGAGGAGAGCCTCGACGAGGCCGAGAAGACCAAGCAGGAGGCCATCGCCAAGCGCGCTGAGTCCGACTCGATCGTCACCGACGCCCGTCGTCAGGCTGCCGACATCGTTCTCGAGGCCCGTAAGGACGCCGAGTCCGAGCGCGCCCGTATCATCGAGGCTGCTCACAAGGAGGCCGAGGAGATCATCGCCAAGGCCCATACGACCGTCGAGGACGAGCGCAAGTCCATTTACGCCGGTGCCGCGAGCTCCATCGCCGACCTGTCCGTTGCCGTCGCCACCAAGATCGTGGGCGAGGCACTCGAGGACGATGCCGAGCAGAAGAAGCTCATCGAGCGCTACATCCAGGAAGCAGGTAGCCTGAATGCCGACTAGCCGCTATCAGGACAAGGTGCTCGAGACCTACGCGCGTTCCCTTTTGGAAGCCGCCAAGGCCGAGAACCATGTGTTCGAGGACCTCGAGATGATCGAGCGCTTGGCTTCTGCCAGCCCCGAGATCATCGCCGTGCTCGACACCATGTCCAAGCGCGACCAGCTCGACCTTCTTCCCAAGGTGGCAGCTGCCTTTAAGTATGTTGCCGAGGAAGACGAGGATGTAGTGGGCGTGACCGTCACCACGGCGATCCCGCTCGACGACGAGCTGCGTCAAACCATCACTAAGAAATGCGAGCAGGACTTCGGCCGCAAGGTATTCCTTATCGAGCAGGTCGACCCGTCTATCGTGGGCGGCCTGGTGCTCGAGGCCCGCGGCGAGCGTCGTGACATTTCCGTCAAGACGCAGCTGCGCATCGCGCAGGAGACCCTCGCAAACTCTGCTAATTCGTACGGAGGTGAAGCCTAATGTCCGAAACCCTCAATGCCCAGGATATCGCCAAGAAACTGCAGGAGCAGCTCACGAGCCTCTCCGCGACGGTCGATACGCATGAGGTTTCAACGGTCGACGAGGTAGGCGACGGCATCGCGCGCGTCTCCGGCCTCAAGAGCGCCATGGCAGGCGAGCTTCTGGAGTTCAAGAGCTCCGATACCGGTGAGACCGTCTTCGGCCTTGCCCAGAACCTTGACCGTGACGAGGTCGGCGCCGTTCTGTTTGGTGCCGTCGACTCCATCAAGGAAGGCGACGAGTGCCGCACCACTGGCCGCATTATGGATATCCCCGTGAGCCGTGCCATGCTCGGCCGCGTCGTCAATCCGCTCGGCCAGCCTATCGACGGCCTGGGTGACATCGTCGCCACGCATCGTCGCCCCATCGAGTTCAAGGCCCCCGGTGTCATCGACCGTACCCCGGTGTGCGAGCCGGTTCAGACCGGTCTGCTCGCTATCGACTCCATGGTGCCTATTGGCCGCGGTCAGCGTGAGCTCATCATCGGCGACCGTAAGACCGGTAAGACCGCCATTGCCATCGACGCTATCCTCAATCAGCGCGGCAAGGGCATGGTCTGCATCTATGTCGCCATCGGCCAGAAGGCCTCCACGGTCGCTAACATCCGCGAGACCCTCGCTCAGCACGGTGCACTCGACTACACCATCATCGTTTCGGCCACCGCTGCCGATTCCGCCCCTATGCAGTACATCGCGCCTATGGCCGGTGCCGCTATCGGCGAGTTCTTCATGTACAACGGCGAGGACGGCAAGCCCGCCAGCGAGACCAACCCCGGTGGCCACGTGCTCGTCATCTACGATGACCTGTCCAAGCAGGCTGTGGCCTACCGTCAGATGTCGCTGACGCTGCATCGTCCGCCCGGACGCGAGGCCTATCCTGGCGACATCTTCTACCTGCACTCTCGTCTGCTCGAGCGTGCCGTCAAGATGTCCAAGAAGAACGGCTACGGCTCCATGACGGCTCTTCCGATCATCGAGACCCAGGACGGCGACGTCTCGGCCTACATTCCGACCAACGTCATTTCCATTACCGATGGTCAGATCTACCTGCAGTCCGAGCTCTTCTTCCAGGGCCAGCGCCCGGCAGTCGACGTGGGCATTTCCGTGTCCCGCGTCGGTGGCGACGCGCAGACCAAGGCCATGAAGCAGGTCGCCGGCAACCTCCGTCTGGACCTCGCTTCCTATCAGGAGCTCGCTGGCTTTACGCAGTTTGGCTCCGACCTTGACGAGGCTACTCAGAAGCAGCTGACCCATGGTGCCCGCATGACCGAGCTCCTTAAGCAGCCGCGCTACAAGCCGTTTGAGGTTGGCGAGCAGATCGTTACGCTGTTCGCTGGCAACGAGGGCTTCCTGGATGACCTGGAGATTGCCGACGTGCTGCCTTTCCGTGCCGAGCTCATCGAGTACATGGACAATGGCTTTGGCTCGCTGCTCGACAAGGTTCGCGCCAAGAAGATCGATGATGACACCAAGGCTGAGCTCTTGCGCGTCATCGGCGACTTCAAGCAGCAGTTCATGGCCAAGCACCATTCGGATGTTTCTGGATCAGAGGAGAACTAAGCCCCATGGCCAACCTTCGCGACATTAAGAAGCGAATCTCCTCGGTTACCACGACCAAGCAGATCACGCGCACGATGGAGATGGTCTCTACGGCCAAGATCCGTCGTGCCCTCGATCGCTCCAAGCAGGCCGAGCCCTATAAGGAGGCGCTGACCGACGTCATGTTGACGGTCGCCGGCGACGCCTCCTGTTCGGGCACCGATCCCATGCTGCAAAAGCATGAGAGCGTCAAGCATGGCCTGATTGTCGTTATTGCCTCGGACCGCGGCCTTGCCGGCGGTTTCAATACGACGGTGGAGCGCACGGCCGAAAAGCTCGCCGCTTCTTGGGCGAACGACGGCATCGAGTGCGAGATCATCGCGTGCGGGCGTAAGCCGGCCACGTATTTCCGTGACCGCGCAAACGTCATCATGCACTTTGAGGGCAACTCCTCTGAGCCCGATTTCAATCAGGCCCGCATGATCTCCTCTCATATCTGCGATGCGTATCGTGCCGGTGAGCTTGACCGTGTCGAGCTTGTCTACCACCACGCCAAGAACCGCGTGGATCAGGAGCTTCGCGTCGAGCATCTGTTGCCGCTCGACCCCGAGATGATCGCTATGGCCCACGGTCCGCGTAAGAACGAGACCGACGCCCCTAAGCGCATCTCGTCCACGTTCGAGTTCGTGCCCTCTCCCGAGCATGTTCTCGGCAAGCTTGTGCCGTCTTATATCCTGACGGTCATCTACCAGGCCCTGATCGATTCGGCGGCCGCCGAGCAGGGTGCACGCCGCAAGGCCATGCACTCCGCGACGGAAAACGCCACCGCGATCATCTCGACCCTTACCCGCACGTATAGTCGCGTGCGCCAGGCTTCGATCACGACCGAGATTAACGAGATCGTCGGCGGAGCCTCAGCATTGGAGGAACAGTAATGGCTAATAACACCGTAAAGCTTGCGGTCGAGGAAGCCACCAAGAAGACGACTGCCGGTGATGGTCGCATCGTGCGAATCATCGGCCCTGTCGTCGACGTCAAGTTTGACGGCGCGGTGCCCCCGATCTACAACGCGCTCACGGTCGAGGCCGAGACCCCGATCGGTCATCTGAGCACGATCCTCGAGGTCGAGAGCCAGCTTCCGGGCGGCGTCGTCCGCACGGTCGCCATGTCCTCGACCGACGGCCTGCAGCGCGGCCTCATCGCCACCGATACCGGTGAGCCCATGAAGATGCCGGTCGGCCCCGAGACGCTCGGCCGCATTTGGAACGTCATGGGCAAGCCCGTCGACGGCAAGCCCATGCCCGAGGTGGAGGAGTTCTACCCCATCCACCATGCAGCGCCCCGTTTCGACGAGCTCACCACCAAGACCGAGATCTTCGAGACCGGCATCAAGGCCGTCGACCTGCTCGAGCCCTACATCCGTGGCGGCAAGACAGGCCTGTTCGGCGGCGCCGGCGTCGGCAAGACCGTTTTGATTCAGGAGCTCATCAACAACCTCGCCCAGGAGCACGGCGGCACTTCGGTGTTCACCGGCGTCGGCGAGCGTACCCGCGAGGGCACCGACCTGTTCCTCGAGATGAGCGAGTCTGGCGTTATCGACAAGACCTGCTTGGTCTATGGTCAGATGAACGAGCCGCCCGGAGCGCGTCTGCGCATCGGTCTGGCCGGCCTTACCACCGCTGAGTATTTCCGTGATCGTGGCCAGGACGTTCTGCTGTTCATCGACAACATCTTCCGCTTCTCCCAGGCAGGTTCCGAGGTTTCCGCACTGCTGGGCCGTATGCCGTCCGCCGTTGGTTACCAGCCCACGCTGGCAACCGAGATGGGCGACCTCCAGGAGCGCATTACCTCGACCAAGACGGGCTCCATTACCTCCGTCCAGGCTGTCTACGTCCCCGCAGACGACCTGACCGACCCGGCGCCTGCCACGACGTTTACGCACCTCGACGCCACCACGGTTCTTTCGCGTAGCATTTCGTCGCTCGGCCTGTTCCCGGCTATCGACCCGCTCGCGTCTTCCTCCGACGCTCTCGATCCCTCGATCGTCGGCGAGGAGCACTACCGTGTCGCCGTCAAGGTCCAGGAGCTCCTGCAGGAGTACTCCGACCTTCAGGACATCATCGCCATTCTGGGTATGGACGAGCTGTCCGAGGAGCAGCGCCTTACGGTCAACCGTGCCCGTAAGATTCAGCAGTTCCTCTCGCAGTCCTTCCACGTCGCCGAGAAGTTCACCGGCAACCCCGGTGTCTACGTCCGCGTCGAGGATACCGTCCGCTCTTTCGCCGAGATTGTCGACGGCAAGGCCGATGACCTGCCCGAGCAGGCTTTCCGCTATGCTTCCACGATTGAGGACGTGCGCGAGCGCGCCCGCAAGATGGGGGAGAAGTAGGTTATGCGTATCCGCATCGTGTGCCCCGTGAGCTGCGCCTATGAGGGCGACGCTGCGTTTGTGTCGATTCCGTCCACGGATGGCGAGTTTGGCGTTCTGCCTGCTCACTCCAGCGAGATCTGCACGATCGACCGCGGTTACGTTCGCGTTTCCGATAAGGCCATGGGCACTGTCGACCACACGTTTGCCGTGGCCGGCGGCTATGCCCAGGTTGCGGACGATGTCGTGACCGTTCTCGCCGAGCGCGCTTGCGATTTGGCGACCGTCGATGCCGACAAGCTTAAAGCTGATATTCAAGGTTTTGAAGAGAAGCTGGGTAATTTGTCGGAGGATGATGCACGCCGCGCCTACCTCTATAATGAAATCGCATGGTGTAAGCTCAAGCTTGCCCAATAGTCAAACGATTTAGCGTTCGACCATTTGCGAACACATCATGCCCGGGATGGCCCAGCCACCCCGGGCATGCTTTTTGAAAGGGTAGACCTTGGATATTATCCGCGTTGAGGGTGGCCACGCCATCGGAGGCTCCGTGCCCGTCTCGGGTGCCAAGAACTCCGCGCTCAAACTCATGGCGGCAACGCTTCTGGCGCCGGGCAAGACGACGCTGCAGAACGTGCCCGATATTTCCGATGTTCACGTGATGGGCAAGGTGCTCAAGGGCATTGGCGCTACGATCGATGTTCTCGACGAGCACACGCTCGAGATTGATACCTCTCAGGTCGATTCTTGGGAGGCCCCCTACGAGCTCGTCGCCAAGATGCGTGCTTCCACCGCCGTGATGGGACCCCTGCTGGGCCGCTTCCATCGCGCCAAGATCGCCATGCCGGGCGGCTGCAACCTGGGTGCTCGCAAGATCGATATGCACATTCTTGGTCTCGAGGCCCTGGGCGTAGAGTTCGATACCGCCCACGGCTACATCAACGCTAATGCGCCCCAAGGTCTGCGCGGTACCACCGTTACGCTCGAGTTCGCCAGCGTCGGTGCGACCGAGAACCTCATCATGGCATCCGTGCGCGCGCAGGGCACCACGGTTATCGACAATGCCGCCCGCGAGCCCGAGATCGTCGATCTCGCCAACATGCTCAACGAGATGGGCGCCAAGATTGTCGGCGCGGGTACGCCTGTCGTGACCATCGAGGGCGTGGAAGAGCTGCATCCTGTTACCCATCGCGTAGTGGGCGACCGCATCGAGGCCGGTACCTTTATCGTTGCCGGTGCGTTGATGGCCGACGATCGTGGTGTCGATGTCACGGGCTTTTGCCCCATTCACTTGGGCATGGTGCTCAAGAAGATGGAGCTCATGGGTATCGACTGCGAGCGCGTCGAGGATGGCGTCCATGTGAACCGTGCCGAGCGTATCAAGCCGGTCGACATCCAGACGCTTCCGTTCCCCGGCTTCCCGACGGACATGCAGGCGCAGATTATGGTGCTCTCCGCCCTTGCCGACGGTAGCTCCGTTATCACCGAGAACATCTTCGAGAATCGCTTTATGTTTGCCTCTGAGCTGGTGCGCATGGGTGCCGACATTCGTATCGAGAGTCATCATGCCATGATTCATGGCGTCAAGGGCTTCTCGGGTGCACAGGTTACCTCGCCCGATCTGCGTGGCGGAGCGGCCCTCGTCGTAGCGGGCTTGATCGCCGACGGGACGACCGAGGTTTCGGCTATCCATCACATCAAGCGCGGCTACGAGCAGTTTGTCGAAAAGCTGCAGGCGCTCGGCGCGCATGTCGAGCATGCTACCGTCCCCGATCCCGTCATCTACTAATACAGGTTGCCTATGTTTAATAAAAAGCCCCTCGCGGATACTAGCACCCGAAGACCCTCAACTGGTGCGCAGGCCAAGATCTACAGTCGCGATAACGTGGCTCGCTATTCCGAGCGCGCTCGCCAACGTCGTCGTAGCCACACGATTCGTCACGTCGCGCTCATTGTCGTGCTTGGCGTGCTGCTGAGTGCCACTACCGCTGCCGGCCTGTGGTTTGCCACCATTATGGGCAAGCTCGGCGATTCTAATGTCATTACCGACAATCTGCGTCGGGTTCTGGTTGACACCGATGAGGCAAAGGATCCGTTCTACGTGCTGCTTCTTGGCACCGACGGCCGTCCGGGCGAGGATACGTATCGTGCCGACTCGATTATCCTGGCACGCATCGACCCCACGCAAAAGCAGGCGACGCTCATTTCCGTTCCGCGCGACACTAAGGTCGAGTACAAGGGCGAGACCATGAAGATCAACGCCTGCCATACCGTTGGCGGCGCCGAGGCCATGGTCGAGGCGGTCAACGAGCTGTGCGGTGTTCAGATTTCCCACTATGCCGAGGTCAGCTTCGACGGTATGCAGGCGCTGATTGATTCGGTTGGCGGTATCGACATTAACGCAACCGATGATGTTGACGACCCCGAGCACCTGGATATTAAGATTACCGCTGGCCAGCAGCATATGGACGGTGCCACCGCCCTTACCTATGCCCGCTGCCGCTACACCTATGCCGACGGCGATTACACGCGCATGCGCCACCAGCGTCAGGTGCTCGGCGCCCTTGCCAACCAGATTCTCAATAACTTCGATGCCACGAAGATCTTTGGCCTGGTTAATTCGCTGTCCGATATGCTCGTAACCGATATGAGCGTTCAGGATATCGTGGCTACGGTCAACGCCATGCGCGGTATGGATGTCGACGGCATCTACTCGGCCAACCTGCCCTCGTACGCCGACGACAGCACCATGATCGACGGTGTGAGCTACGTCTTTGTCTACGAGGACGAGCTCAAGGAAATGATGGAGCGCGTCGATGCCGGCAAGGATCTCAAGGGTCCCAACACCATGGGTCTTTCCGACGGTTCCAGCTCTACGATCGGCGACCTGAACAACAACACGTCTGACGACTACGCAAACGGTACCGCAACCTCATCGGTCAGCTCTGACGATTCCGATGACTCAAGCGATTCGAGCGATTCGGACTACTACGAAGAGCCCACCGGCGACGGCAACGGCTACGAAGCCAACTACTAAGTTACGGCGTTTTACCAAACGCCGTAACGGCTCGACGCTGCGCGCCGCCCAAGGCGACAACTTGTCATTCAAAAGGCAGGGCATGACCAGAAGGTCAATGCCCTGCCTTTTTCATGCCAACTTGTTCGCCTTGGACGTCGCTCGCTGACGTTGGCTCAACCTGCGGTGCTGACTACTCTCCTTGCACCAAAAACCGCCCCGTTCTCGGTTTTGAGGACGGGGCGGTTTTGCTTACCTGGATTGTTCGAGTTCCCTATGCAAAGCGGGCGACGAGCTCCTGCAGGACGTCGGTCATCTTGACGAGCGAACTGACCGGGACGAACTCGTTGACGCCGTGGTAGCAATAGCCGCCGGTGGAAAGGTTGGGGCAGGGCAGACCGCGGAACGACAGCTGCGCGCCGTCGGTGCCGCCGCGAATCGGCAGCACTTGGGGCTCAACGCCGCAGGCAAGGTAGGCTTCCTTGGCAACATCAATAAGCTCGGGATAGTCACGAACGATCTCGGCCATATTTCGATACTGCTGCTTAATCTCGACCGTCACGCGCTCCTCACCCAGACGCAGGTTGAGCATCGAGGCGGCGGCATCAATAAGGTCGAGTTTCTGCTGGAACTTGGCGGCGTCATGGTCGCGGACGATATAGCGCGCTGTGGCGTGATCGACGGTCGCAGATACGCCCTCAAGGTGATAAAAGCCCTCGTAGCCTTCCGTATACTCCGGGCGCTGCGCGTAGGGGAGCAACGCGTTGAAGTCGCAGAACAGATTGCCTGCGTTGACCATACGGCCCTTGGCGTCGCCCGGGTGGATGGACTGGCCCTCAAAGCGGACGGTCGCCTCGGCGGCGTTAAAGCACTCCCACTCCAGCTCGCCGATGGGGCCGCCGTCGACCGTGTAGGCGTACTTGCAGCCAAAGGTATCGATATCCAACAGCTCGGCTCCGTGGCCGATCTCCTCGTCAGGGCAGAAGCAAATGCCGAGTGCGGGATGGGGCAGAGAAGGGTCCTGAGCGATACGCGCGACAAGCGACATGATCTCGGCGACGCCTGCCTTGTCGTCCGCGCCCAGCAGCGTGGTGCCATCGCTGCAGACCAGGTCCTCACCTGCGAGGTCGTTCAGGGCGGGAAGCTTGGCGGTACTCATGGCAACGGGCTTACCGTCAACCGTGCCGCAGACCAGGTCGCCGCCTTCGTAGTGTACGATGTGCGGTTTCACGCCGGCACCCGGTGCAACTTCGGTGGTGTCGAGATGGGCGATCAGGCCCAGGGCGGGCTTGTCCTCAGCGCCCGCACTTGCGGGGATATGCGCGCAGACATAGGCGTGCTCGGTCACGTGGGCATCTTCCGCACCAAGCTCGCGCAGCTCTTCAGCCAGCACGTTGGCAAGGTCAAACTGAACGGCGCTCGAGGGTACCTGGTCGCAGTTTGCATCCTCGGACTGCGTGTTGATCTGGACGTAGCGCAAAAAGCGCTCGAGGACATCGGGGTTCGTGGTGGTGTTTTCCATAAAGACCGCTCCAATCTTGGTCGTCGTGTGCAACAAGAACTCTAGCACGGTATGCCACGGCATACCGCGACGCTTGGATGGGGTAGAATCAGCCATTGAATGCAGAAGGGACGGAAGATCATGGATACGACAAATAGCTCGCGCGAACTACATCTGACGGTGGCGAACGAAGACTACTTGGAGTGCATGGTTCGCATTGAAAGCGAAGAGGGGGAAACCAACGGCGTTCGATCGGTCGACATCGCGCAGCGCCTTGGCGTCTCCAAGGCATCGGTCAATAAAGCGGTTTCGGCTCTCAAGGCATCCGAGCTTGTCGAGCAATCGCACTACGGCAAGGTGATCCTGACCGATCGCGGCCGCGAGGTTGGCGCGGCTATCTGGTACCGTCATCGCCTCATCCGCACGTTTTTGGTTCAGGAGCTCGGTGTCGAATTTGAGCGAGCCGATTCCGAGGCCTGCATGATGGAGCATGCGCTATCCGAGGACACGATGAGCCGCTGGCTCGCCTATCTCGAAAAGCAGGGAATCAGCGTCGAGGAATAGCGGGATATATATGGATACGAGTTATTACAACCGCTTTGGTGCCGAGGAACTTACGCGCCGCTTGTCGAGCGAGACCTTGTTGGCGCAGGGCCCCATGGGCAGTGTTTTGTTGAGTGAGTACGATGCCGCCGACATTCCACCGGCGTTTTGGAATCTGGCAGAGCCGCAGACCGTTTCTCGTATCCATCGCTTGTATGTCGCCGCCGGCGCGCAGGTGCTCATTACCAATACCTTTCAGGCATCGAGCTATGCCCTCAAGCACGACCAGATTGCGCCGTCCGTGGCGGAGGTCAATCGCGGGGCCGTCGACGATGCCCGCCAGGCGCACCCTCAGCTACTGCTGGGCTCGATGGGCCCGATCGGTATTGAGTGGTTTGCCGAGGACTCTGTCGAGTATCGTGAAATCCGCGGCATTGCGCGCGAACAGGCGCACGCCTTGCTCAATGCTGGTGTTGACGGTCTGCTGATCGAGACGGTGACGTCTATCCGTAATCTGCAGCCCATGCTTGCCGGCGCCCGAGATGCCGCCGACGGCATGCCTGTTCTAGTGAGTTTTGTCGTTGACGATAAAGGCGACCTGCTGGGCGATGGCCTCAACATCGAGGCAGCCGTTTTGTACGCCGAAAAACACGGCGCAAACTCGGTTGGTGTTAATTGCTGTTCGCTTGCGGCCGCGAATGCGGCGGTGCCCAGGATGGTTGCATCGGCGACTACTCCCGTCACGGTGCGTCCCAACGTAGGCGATCCGGTCCAGACTCAGGATGGCCCCGTATGGCACGAGAACCCCGAAGCTTTCGCGCGCGCATGCATCGAATGGAGACATGCCGGCGCCGCAATGGTGGGCAGTTGCTGTGGAACCACGGCAATCACTACGGCAGCGATGGCCGAGGCGCTCGATATATAAAGGGCAAAACCGCTCCATACGGGGCGGTTTTTTTTATTGCTTGCATGTCCTCGGCAGCATTTGCCCAAATGGTGAATGCTGGTGCCGGCAGGTTGCTGAGTGCGTGTTGCGGGTATACCTCACGCGTACCATGATCCAAACACTGTGAGGTGTCTGCGCGTGTGCGCGATAATTCATTTTGGAACTGACGGTTGGCGCGCTCGCGTCGATGAGGACTTCACTGCCGATAACGTTGCCCGTATCGCCGATGCCGTCGGCGAGTTGTGGCAAAAGACCAATCCGGGCAAAACGGTATATATAGGGTTCGACACCCGGCCCCTGGCGAGCGAGTTCGCTGAGCTTGCGGCGGGCGTGCTAGCAGCGCACGGGCTGGACGCCGTGCTCGCTTCGCGACCTGTTCCGACCCCTGCCCTTACGTGGGCGGCGGCTTATGACGGTGGGGCGTGCGGCGCGCTCATGGTGACGGGGTCCCATCATCCGCAGGGTTATCTGTGCCTCAAGATTCGCATGGGTGACGGCTCGACCGCCAACCAGGATGTCATCGAAGAGCTCGAAGAGACCATGGCTCCCGAGCCAATGGGGATCGAGGGGCAATATCGCACCGCGGATATCATTCCTGACTATATGCAGGCGGTGGCATCGTTTGTCGATGCCGAAGCCATCCGCGACGCGCACCTGCGCGTGGTTGTCGATCCCATGGGCGGCGCAGCCCAGGGCTATCTAGCCGACTTGCTGCGCGAGCTTGGCGTTGAGGTGCACGAGATTCACGCCGGGCAGGCGTCTGACCAAGAAGATATCTGCCCCGACCCCGTTGAGCCTTGGGTGGACGCTTGCGAGCGCACGGTTATCGAGGACGGAGCTTGCGCTGGCCTGGTGACCGACGGCGACGCCGATCGTATCGGCGCGGTTGACGAGCGCGGCAGATATATACATCCGCATCAGATCATGGCGCTCGTTTTGGGCGACTTGGTTCAATTTCGTAATTTGGAGGGGCGCGTCGTCGTCAATCTTTCGTGCTCGACGCTCGTGCGTCGCATTGCCGAGGCGCTTGGCTGCCGCGTGACCGTCAAGCCAGTCGGTTTCAAATATATAGCGGCAGAGATGAAGAAGGGCGGCGTCCTCATGGGCGGCGAAGAAGCCGGTGGTATCGGCATCGCCGCGCATATGCCCGAGCGCGATGGAATCCTCGCCTGTCTGATTCTGTGTGAGCTTATGGCAAAGACGGACGCGCCTTTGGGCGTTCTGGTCGACCAACTCGAGGACAGTTTTGGTAAGACGAGTTACGGTCGACGCGATTTGCGCCTTGAGGCCGAAGATGCCGAAACGTTACGAACCCTGCTGCCGGGCGTAAACCCGAAGTCGATTTGTGGCAAGGTGCCGCAAAACGTTAGTCATATGGATGGCTTGCGTTTGGCATTCGAGGATGACACGTGGCTGCTGGTCCGTCCTAGCGGGACCGAACCAGTGGTGCGCGTCTACGCCGAGGGGTTCTCGGTGGAAGAACGTGATGAGTTGCTCGATGCTGGCTGTGCTTTAGCTAGGGGGACGTATCCGCTTTAACCATGAGACTGCCTTATATAAAGAGATGCTCGGCGAGCGGTAGGTAACGGCTGGCAAACGTTAGTCGGATTCCAAGATGTGTAGGAAATGTGTACGCCCAGATTCCCGCCCCCGGGGCCCCTCCGGTCTGGCAATATATCTCCTTGCCGCGCGGCCCGGTGGAACCGGATGAGCCGCGAGGGCGTGCACCTTGAGAACCGGATACTGCGAGGATGGACACACCAGATGTGTCGCATCCGGG
>DBGFTB010000001.1:0-8716 GCA_048532905.1 Collinsella aerofaciens | reverse complement strand
GAAGTGGGCTCCGCGAACTTCTCAAAACAAGGCAGGCACCCCGGCCCCGCCGGCAAATAGCGGACACTCCGCATGCAATCTATGCAAACAAACAAGTACGCTTAGCTACATTCGGTAAGTTCGAGCACGCTGCCCTTAACGATAAGCGCCGGCTCCAGGACGACCTCTTCGGCACGCCTGCCGCCCCTACCGGCAAGACGCTTGGACATGCAGCCAAAAGCATGCTCCGCAAGGACACCAGGATCCTGCTCAATGGCGGTCAGCGCCGGCTCAAAGAGAACGTCGGCCGCCGAGTTGTCATAGCTCACCACCGAGATATCGCCCGGGATGCTCTTCCCCATCTCGTGCAAGCGCTTGAGCAGACCGAGGGCGATGTTATCCGAACTTGCGAACACAGCGGTGGCATCAGTTGCGAGCACCGCCTCCGAGGCCTCGTAGGCACTCGGAATGTAGTACTCGCTCTCAAACTCCAAACGTGCGTCGATAGGCAGGCCAACCTCGCGCAGCGCGCGCTCATAGCCGGCAAGTCGCTTACGCCCCGTATTGGAACGGCGCGCGTTAACCAAGCAGGCAATGCGACGGTGGCCCTGCTCGATCAGATAGCGGGTGGCCATGTAGCCACCCATCTCGTGGTCGAACATCACCTTGTCGCACTCGAGCCCCTCAATGGCACGGTCGACCATCACGGCAGGGATAGGCAGATGGCTGACTTCTTCGCGCAGGGCGCGGTCGTCGGAGAACTCGTCGCCCACAACCAGGAAGACGCCATCAACGCCGCGCGTTACCAGCTGACGCAGCAGCTCCAGATCGTCGTCGGCACTTCCACCCGAGCTGGTAATGAAGAGCGCATAGCCGTCCTCGCGGCAGCGCTTTTCCAGGCTACCGGCGAGCGAGGCAAAAAAGCGGCTCTCGATGTTAGGGACGATAAGGCCCAGCGTGCGCGACTCGCGCATGACCAGACTACGCGCAATCTGATTAGGAACATAGTGGTTGCGCGCCGCGACCTCCTTGATGAGCTTGCGGTTTTCTTCCGAGATGCGACAGGGCCGATTATTGAGAACAAGCGAGACCGACGAGGGGGAAAGCCCCACCTCCTGGGCGATCTGCTTGAGGGTGACTTTGTTGGCCATCTCGCTCCTTCCAGGTTTACGCGCAATCTCTTGAAAGTATAGCGACCACCCCTCTACCTCGGTGATAAACACTTTACCAATCCGGTAGACGGCTGTTTTATCGCCGCCAGCGCACCAAATCCGTCCGGGTGGGGTATATTGCAATCGATTGATGACAACGACCACCAAAAGGCGGATATTCGTATGCACGAGAACGACTTTTTTAACGAGGACCTGCTGTGCGCGCTTGCTGGCGTTGCCGGCGAGGACAACGTGCTGATGAGCGAGCCCATGCGCGAGCACACCACGTTTAAGATCGGCGGCCCGGCCGACGTCTTTGTCACGCCCGATACCGAGCAGGGCCTCGTCGCCACGCTCGATACCTGCTATCGCTGCGACCTGCCGCTCACCATCGTGGGCAACGGCTCCGACCTGCTCGTCGGCGACAAGGGTATCCGCGGCGTTGTCGTGGCGCTGAGCAAGGGCCTCTCCGACATTACGGTCGACGGCACGCATGTCACGGCGGCAGCCGGTGCCTTGCTTTCCGATGTCGCCGCGGCGGCAGCCGAGGCCGGCCTTACCGGCATGGAGCCCATCTCGGGCATCCCCGGATCGGTCGGCGGCGCCTGCTACATGAACGCCGGTGCCTACGGCGTCTGCATGGCCGATGTGCTGGAGTCCGTGCGCGTCTACAAACCCGCTCGCCAGCTCGACGACGGCACCCGCGGCAGCGGCAACATCATCGAGTTCGATGTCGACGAGCTCAACCTGGGTTATCGAAAGAGCCGCATCGCCGATGACGGCTTTATCGTGCTTTCGGCCACCTTCAATCTCGCCCCGGGCAACGCCGCGATGATCAAGGCCGACATGGACGACTACCGCCAGCGCCGCGAGGACAAGCAGCCGCTCGACATGCCGAGCGCCGGCTCCACTTTCAAGCGCCCCGAGGGTTACTTTGCCGGCAAACTCATCATGGATGCCGGCCTGCGAGGACACGCCGTTGGCGGCGCGCAGGTAAGCGAAAAGCACTGCGGCTTCATCGTCAACGCCGACCACGCCACCGCCGCCGACGTCGACGAACTCATCCGCGACATCCAAGCCAAAGTCAAAGAGCAGTTCGACGTAGACCTAGAACCCGAAGTCCACCGAGTAGGCGAATTTTTATAAAAAGAAGGCCCCGAAAGGGGCCTTCACCATATTTATTCAGACAACCCAGTCCGGTGTGTCACGCCTTGGACCCAGAAGGTCCGGGGCTGGGGGCGAGGCATAAGGTTGGTCGCGAGTTCCGCACGCAAAGAAGGCCACTTAATGTGGCCTTCGTCTTGCGCAGGACTGTAGAGCAGGCAACCTTATGCCTCGCCCCCAGTCCCGGACCAACTTGCTTCAAACCGCAGCTACGACAGCGCGATACCGCCAAGCCAGCCCCAGCGCACGCCAGAGCCAGTACCATAAAAGCTAATAAACGAATCAAGCGACTTAGACGTAATGGCACCCTCGTTGCTCATAACGATGCCGCCGCCAACGTAGATACCCACATGACCGTAGATAAGACCCGGAGCACCCGTGCCGCTGTGCGAGGAATCGGCCACGATCATGCCCACCTGCAGCGCCGAGCGGTCGGAGCTATAGCACCAGGCGTTAAACATGTCGCACGCATTGCCGCCAAAGTAGCCAACGCCGGCGTTACGGAAGACATTGGTGACCCACGCCGCGCACCAGTTCTGACCCGGCGAAGGCGTGGAGTAGCACGCGTTGACGACGGCCTGCTGTTTGCCCGAGCCGGCATTCTGTTGCGGGGTTCCGGGCGCATACGATCCGCCACCCGAGCTTGAACCACCCGAGTAGGAATTGTTCTTGTTCGCGGCGGCAGCGGCAGCGGCGGCCTTCCTGGCAGCCTCCTCGGCCTGGGCGGCAGCGAGAATCTCGGAATCACGCTGAGCCATGAGCTCCTTGACATCGTCAGAGAGGCCGTTCAGAACCGTCTGGACCTCCTGCTGCTTGGCCTGCATGTCCTGCATCTGAGCAGTCTGCTGGTCCTTGAGCTTCTCTAAGTCGGCTTTCTGCGACTCAAGCTCGGTCTTTTGCGCATCGAGCTCTTCCTGGATGGTCTGAATGTCCTCGATGGCGTCGCGGTCGCTCTTGTTGATCTTCTCAACGTAATGCGCGTTGGCGACGAGTTCCTCAAACGAGCCAGAGGCCAGCAGCAGCGACAGGATGTTCGTGCCGCCGGACTTGTAGCTGGCGGCCACGCGATCGGAAAGGTCGTTGCGCTTCTTCTTGAGCTCGGCCTTCTTTTCATCGATCTGGGCCTGCGTGTCGTCAATCTTGCCCTGGACATTCTCGATGTCGTTGAGGGTCTGGGCATTCTTGTTGGCCAGCGCCGCATACTCATTTGCGATGCTGTCGAGCTGGGCCTGGACCTCGTCGAGCTGGGCCTGGGCGGCATTCAGTTTATCGGTGGTTTCTTTGGAAGCCTCCGCCGCATGGGCGCGAGCGGGCAGGCCAAAAAGAACTGCCGCAGAAGCGGCGCCGAACAGGGCCTTGAGGGCAGTGCGACGCGAGAGCTCCTGGGAAAGGATGGAATCGCTGTTTGGTGACATATGTACTCCGTTACATGCTTATTTATATGTCGCTCAACTCATACATATTAGCGTACATATGGCGCGTCCCAACGATTTCCACGAACGGCAGGAAACTGCAAGGTCGGCGGCTCGTAAGCAAATGCCAAAGATCAGGTTATGCGTACGCAAGCTCTTTTATGAGTACGTTAACATAATCCTCTGCTTTTCTACTGCGCACGATTTGGGCGTCCCCGCCTGCGCTATACTCCCCTCTAGAAGTGTTCCTGATTCGATAGGAGACTACATGTCCAAAGCACTCGACCCCAAAGACACCTGCGTCCTCGTTACCGGTGGCGCCGGCTTTATCGGCTCGCACACCGTCGTTCAGCTGCTCGAGGGTGGCTACCAGGTCGTCATCGTCGATGATCTCTCCAACTCCAGCGCCGTCGCCGTCGACCGCGTCAAGACCATCGTGGGCGACGAGGCCGCCAAGAACCTCACCTTCTACGAGGCCAACGTGCTCGACCGCGATGCGATGAACAAGATCTTCGATACCCATCAGATCGACCGCGTCATCCACTTTGCCGGCTTTAAGGCCGTCGGCGAGTCGGTGAGCAAGCCCGTCGAGTACTACCACAACAACATCGAGAACACCCTGGTGCTCATCGACGTCATGCGCAACCATGGCTGCAAGTCCATCATCTTCTCGAGCTCCTCGACCGTCTACGGCGACCCGGACAACCCGCCCGTCACCGAGGAGGATCCTAAGAAGCCCGCGACCAACCCCTATGGTTGGACCAAGTGGATGATCGAGCAGATCCTTATGGACGTCCACACCGCCGACCCCGAGTGGGACGTCGTGCTGCTCCGTTACTTCAACCCCATCGGCGCTCATCCGTCAGGCCTGATCGGCGAGGACCCCAAGGGCATCCCCAACAACCTGGTGCCCTATGTCGCCCAGGTTGCCGTGGGCAAGCTCGAGGCCGTTCAGGTCTTTGGCAACGATTACCCCACCCCCGACGGCACCGGCGTGCGCGACTACATCCACGTGTGCGATCTGGCCTCTGGTCACGTTGCCGCCCTTAACTGGATGAACGGCAAGACCGGCGTCGAGATCTTTAACCTGGGCACCGGCACCGGCACCTCGGTACTCGAGGTCGTCGCCGCCTTCTCCAAGGCTTGTGGCAAGGAGCTGCCCTACGTGATCCGCGAGCGCCGCGCCGGCGACATCGCTGCCAACTGGTGCGATGCCTCCAAGGCCGAGCGTATGATGGGCTGGAAGGCCCAGTACGACATCGCGGACATGTGCCGCGATAGCTGGAACTGGCAGAGCCACAACCCCAATGGCTTCGCCGACGCCGAGTAGCAAAAACCTACATACCGCTCTTGCCCCGATCTCACGTTGTGAGGCCGGGGCTTTTTCATGGCATGTAACCATTCGCCGAAAATCGACCAACTTTTTTATCTTGCCTGTACATGTTTAAACAACATGTTTTACAATAGGCGTATCGAATCAGAACATCGGAGGCGGACTGCACACCCATCGGCAGGCCGACCCCACAACAAGAAGGTTGGTGAGCGCATTCATGGAGCGTGCAAGCGGCGTCCTCATGCCCGTCTCATCTCTGCCCGGACCATACGGAATCGGCGGCTTTGGCTGGAATGCCTACGACTTCGTCGATTTTCTCGCCTCGTGCAAACAACATTACTGGCAGATTCTGCCCCTTACGACGACCAGCTATGGCGATTCGCCCTATCAGTCGTTCTCGGCCCGCGCAGGCAACCCCAACTTTATCGACTTTGCCGAGCTTATCGAGGCAGGGTATCTGGAGCAGCGCGATATCAATGGCGTGTATCTGGGATCCGACCCCAGCAATGTCGACTACGGTGCCATCTTTGGTGGCCGCCGTCAGATTCTCGACCGCGCCGCCGAGCGCTTTGCCGCCGACAAGCCGGCCGATTTCGATGACTTTATCCAGGCCAACGAGGACTGGCTCATCCCCTACTGTGAGTTCATGACCGTCAAAGAGGAGTGCGGTCTCAAGGCGTTTTGGGAGTGGCCCGCGGAGCTCCGCACCCGCGGCGAGGCTTCCGCCAAGGTCTGCGCCGACCATCCGGCGCGTATGCTCTACCACCAGATGACCCAGTACTTCTTCGATCGCCAGTGGAGCCGCCTCAAGGCCTATGCCAACGAGCGCGACATTCTCATCATCGGCGACCTGCCCATCTATGTCTCGCGTGACTCCGTCGAGATGTGGGCGACGCCTGAGCTCTTTAAGATCGACACCGCCGGCAATCCCGTGAGCGTCGCCGGCACGCCGCCCGACCAGTTCTCGGCCACCGGCCAGTACTGGGGCAACCCCATCTACGACTGGGACGCCATGGAGTCCGACGGCTTCTCCTGGTGGGAGGGCCGCATTCGCGCCGCCCTCGACATGTACGACGTCATCCGCCTGGATCACTTCCGCGGCTTCGAGGCCTATTGGGAGGTGCCGTTCTCCTCGCCCGATTCGTCCTACGGTTCGTGGACGCAGGGTCCCGGCCTCAAGTTCTTCAAGACGCTCGAGAAAAAGCTCGGCACGCTGCCCATCATCGCCGAGGACCTGGGCTTCCTCACCCCCGGCGTCATCGACATGCGCGACAACTCGGGCTTCCCCGGCATGAAGATCCTGCAGTTTGCCTTTGAGGGCACCAACTCGTACTACCTGCCGCATAACTACATCGCCAACACCGTCGCCTATGTGGGCACCCACGACAACGAGACGGCGCGCGGTTGGTTTGAGGGAACGGCCACCCCGCGTCAGCGCGAGCAGGCAGCCCTGTACACCCATCAGCAAGCCGGCGAACCCATGGCAGATGCACTCAATCGCACCATCGCCGCCAGCGTAAGCGACACGTGCATCTACACCATGCAGGACCTGCTCAACTTGGGCAACGAGGCGCGCATCAACACCCCTGCCACGCTGGGCGGCAACTGGACCTGGCGCATGCTCGACGGCGCCATCACCCGCGAGCTCGAGCACAAACTCACCGACTGGACCGAGACCTACTTCCGCATCCCGTCGGAAGCCGAAATCGAGCTTCCTCAATAGGAGCCACCGCGCCCGACCCCTCCCCACCGTGCGGACGCGCTTGCTTTTCCCGCGCGAGGCCACCCCAATCCCCTCGCGCGGGCTTCTTATGAATTGCAGACATGAAACAACCCATCACAGGAGAAAACATGCCCCAAATTAACCTCATGGAACTCGCCGAGCAGTCTTTTGGCACCTCGCTCGAGCAGCTCGACGACCGTCGCATTTACAAGCTGCTGGTCAAACTCGTGCAGGAGCGCTCCGCCGCCCGCCCGCTCAACAACGGCAAGAAAAAGCTCTATTACATTTCCGCCGAATTTTTGATCGGCAAGCTGCTCATCAACAACATGATCGACCTCGGCATCTACGACGAGGTTAAGGACCAGCTCACCGCCGCAGGCCACGACCTCAACAAGATCGAGGAATTCGAGGTCGAGCCGTCACTCGGCAACGGCGGCCTGGGCCGCTTGGCCGCATGCTTCCTGGATTCCATCGCCACGCTGGGCTTGACCGGCGATGGCGTGGGCCTCAACTATCACTACGGTCTGTTCCGTCAGCGCTTTGTCGACAACCAGCAGAAGGCCGTCCCCGACGAGTGGCTCGGTGAGCAGGACATCCTAGTCGACGATGACCGCTCCTACACCGTCGAGTTCGGCGATTTTGCCGTTACTTCCAAGCTCGTCAACATCGATGTGCCCGGTTACGGCCAGCCCACCAAGAACCGCCTGCGCCTGTTCGACCTGGCGAGCGTCGACGACGGCCTGGTCCCCGGCAGCTCCATCGACTTCGACAAGACCGAGATCGCCAAGAACCTCACCTTGTTCCTCTACCCCGACGATTCCGACGAGCAGGGCCGCCTACTTCGCATCTATCAGGAGTACTTCATGGTGAGCAACGCCGCCCAGCTCCTGATCGACGAGGCCGTCGAGCGCGGCAGCAACCTGCACGATCTGGCCGACTATGCCGTGGTCCAAATTAACGACACGCACCCCACCATGGTCATCCCCGAGCTCATTCGCTTGCTCACCACCGAGCATGGCATCGAGTTTGACGAGGCCGTGACCATCGTACGCTCCATGGTCGCCTACACTAACCACACGATTCTTGCCGAGGCGCTCGAGAAGTGGCCGCTCGCCAGCCTGCAGAAGGTCTCCCCTGCCATCGCCGACATTATCGTCAAGCTCGATGAGATCGCGAAGGCCGAGCACGATGACCCGCGCGTCGCCATCATTGACGAGCACGACACCGTCCACATGGCCCACATGGACATCCACTTTGGCTTCTCCATCAACGGCGTAGCCGCCCTCCACACCAAGATCCTGGAGGACACCGAGCTTCATCCGTTCTACGAGATCTATCCTAAGAAGTTCTCCAACAAGACCAACGGCATCACCTTCCGCCGCTGGATCCATGGGGCCAACCCCGCGCTCGCCAGCCTGCTCGACGATGTGATCGGCACCGACTGGCGCAGCACCGGCGATCTGAGCAAACTCGCCAAGTTCGCCGACGACAAGGACGTTCTTGAGCGCCTGGCCGCCACCAAGGTCGAGGCCAAGGCCATCATGCGCCAGTTCATGGCGCTCGAGCAGGGCGTGACCATTCCCTCCAACGCCATCATCGACGTCCAGGTCAAGCGCATCCACGAGTACAAGCGCCAGCAGATGCTCGCGCTCTACATCATCTGGAAGTACCTCGATATCAAGAACGGCAACAGACCCAAGCACCCCGTCGCCATCATCTTTGGCGGCAAGGCGGCGCCTGCCTATACTATCGCGCAGGACATCATCCATCTGATCTTGACGCTGTCGCAGTGGATCGCCAACGACCCCGACGTGGCTCCCTACCTGCAGGTTGTCATGATCGAGAACTACAACGTCACCGCCGCCGAGCGCGTGATCCCCGCCGCTGACATCTCCGAGCAGATCAGCCTGGCCTCCAAGGAGGCGAGCGGCACCTCCAACATGAAGTTCATGCT